>CAVTYW010000020.1:0-10861 GCA_963738955.1 Pirellulales bacterium
CATGATTGGGAGTTAGGGGGCGAGGGATCAGGGGCCAGGGGTCAGGGGACGAAGAACGAAGAAAACCAAACGACGGCCCGCCTCCGCTTTCGCGCGTTCCCTGATCCCTGACCCCTGTGCCCGCTACTTCGGCAACTGCTCCTGCAACCGCCGAATGTCGGCCTCGATCGTGTTGAATCGCGATGGCCACTCTGTTTTTTGCAGCTTGCGGATCGATTGGCGGGCCTCGTTCCATAGCTTCGCTTGAATCTCCGCTTGAGCCAGCTTGACGAGATTCGTCGGTTCGAGGCGGCGGAGCTCGGCGGCTTGTTCCCAGTGCGAAACGGCTTCGGACCAGCGGCCTTGCTTTTGCCGCAACTCGGCCATGGCGGCCTGGTTTTCCGCCTCGTGCGGTCCAGCCTCGATGATCGACGTCGCTGCGCGCTCAGCTTCTGCTTCGTTGTCATGGAAGCGATCGGCGAGTTGCTGATAGAGGGCCAGATTGTGCCGGTCGACGTCGATGATGGCCAGCAACTCGAGCGTCGCCTCGGTTTTTCTGCCCGTCTGGTCGTAGCAAGCCAATAGCGCCTGGTGGGCTTCGATGTCGGTCGGTTGGAGTTGGGTCGTCAATTGGAATTGTGGGATGGCTTTGGCGAACTGATTGCGGCTTTGATAGATTTGGCCGATCGCCTTGCGCAAGATCGGGCTGTCTTGCCCCGACTTGGCGGCTTGCTCATCGAGGCTGCGCACATAGGCATCCAAATCTTTTGCCGCCGCAAGCACCTGGTGCAGCTTATTGATCGCGTCCTGCCGCTGGCCTTGCTGCGAGCCCCAGCAGACGACGGCGGCGCTGGCGGCTTCGACGGCCTCTTTCGTGTTGCCTAGCCGAGAATGCGCGTCGGCCAACTGCTGATACATCATCGACAGCGTGGCGTCGCCGGCGCCGCTGCCGGGGTTGCTGCGTTGATGCAGCGAGATGGCCTCTTGATAGTATCCAGCCGCCTGATCGAGCAAGTTGCAGTCGAGTGCCGCCGCGGCCGAATTCTGCGACGTTTCCTTCGGTCCACAGGCCACTCCTGTGGAAGTGGTCGGCCGTTTGCTTGACGAGGTCCATGAGCTGGTCGTGCCGCTGCGAACGGAAATAGGCGATCATCAGCCGTGCGCGATATTGCATGGCGTCGGGATGGTCTTTGACGAGCGGTTCGAGGATGGCGATCGATTCGCCGTACCGATTCACCGCTTGCAGATCATCCACCAATTGAATTTGGCCCGATTCATCGAGCAGACCATCCTTATGCGCCGAGAGAAGAATCTCGATGGCGCGGGGGCGGAGTTCCAGGCCGCTCCATAGGTAGTTGGCGATATAGACGACGCGGCGGCCGGAGGATTTGTATTCTCGATAGACGTCGTTGGCGGCATTGGCGAAATCGCCGGCCTTTGCCGCCCAATAGTAATTGCTGTGGATGTAGTAGATGGCCCGATTGCGCTGTTCCATCGTCGTGAGATCGCGGCGCAGCTCTCGGATCACGAGCTTTAGCACGCGAGGCTCGAGATCCTCGATTCGCTCCTTCGAGTTCGCGGCCAATTCTCGCAATCGTCCCAAATCGTCGGCGAAAGTCGCCCAGCCGCTGTTCCAACTCGCTTCAAGCCATTGCGGATATTGCTCCATGCGCTCGACGACGTACCGCAGCGCCGCCTTTGTGCCGAGCGTCTGTTCGATGTCGTGCAGCGGCGAGCGGGCCGTGTTTTGATACTGGCTATGCTGCCGCCGCAAGATCGGCGGGAGCTTTTCGAACGCGAACAATCGCAATTGCTCGGCCGTGTCTCGCAGGCCTTTCCGATGCGCGATGTCGAACGTATTCGCCAAAACATTGACGACGGTGAAGCGAACATTTTCGTCCGGTGCGGCGTCGATCCGCCGCATTGCCTCGGCGATGATCTTCAGAAGCAATTCATTTCCGTTGCCGAGCGACACTTCGCCGCCGCCGTCCAACGCGCCGTTGTAAAGCCGCAGAAGCCGGTCTTGCAGCCAAATCTTTTGTTGCGCTTGCTCGGGCTTTTTCAGATACGCGAGCAGAATAGTTTCGCCCTGCGCATAGTGCTGGGTGCCCTCCAGCAGCGACACGTAGCTGTCTAGCACCTGGTCATCTTCATAAGGCCATTGGCCGCCGTGCGCTTGGGCATAACCGCGCACTTCGGCTTCCATTTCCTGAATGGCTTCGTCGTGACGGCCATAGGAATTAAAGAGCAGCGTGCAAAGCTCGTTGGTGATGAGCAGATGATCGCGGCTGGCGGGCTTCGTCATGGCCACGAGGCGGCGCAGCTCGCGGAGTTGCTCGTCGGCCAGTTTCGGAGCGCGGAGCGTGTTCATGGTTCGCAAGAAGCTGGCCATCAATCGCGGCTCGCCGTCGCTCCATTTCCGGTCAAACGCTCGCCGTAATGCGCCGAAGCAAGCCGCGACATGCGGTCCTGGCTGATTGAGCACTTCCGAAGCCCGGTGCTCGACGATCGCCTCCAGAAGATCGAGAGCCCGCAAATCGGTCGCCGTGGCCTTGCCGTCTCGTAGTTTCTTGATCCGGGCGAGGATTTCATCCGCGGTCGCTTCATTGTGAACTTCGTCGAGCGTCTGGCTTTGCAGCGTTTGCAAGAACGGATAAATCTGCTGCGGCGAACGGCCGACGACGGCGTCGGGCAGCATCTGCAACAAGCGGAAATCCCGGCACGCGGCATAAAGCTCGCGCAGCAGCCAGAGATAGTTCTCCGGCCGGCCCGATTTTTCAAATAGCGCTCGGAACACAAACAGCGTGTTTTCGTCGAGCTCACTCGGCAAGGACTGGCCGGTTTGACCCCAACGATTGCGAACCACGTTCAACATATTGTACAAACGTTGCTCGGGCGTCATTTTGTAGGCTTCGACTCGCGACCGCTCGTAATCGTCGCGACGGTCGGCCATCAAATACCATTCGGCCAGCGAACGAAAGTCGGCGGCGGAGAGCAAATGGTCTTTCTCGGCCGATTCGAAGAGTGAAATCGCTTCGCCGAATTTGCCGCGCTCGGCCAACAGCATCGCCAGCGCCGTTCGCCAGGGGGCCGTGCTCGACGTCGGCCCGAATCCATACGCGCAGCTCACGTTCCAAATCGTCGGGCCGATCGAGCGCGACCAGCAATTGGAACTCGGCGGTTCGCCACTTCGCGGCCGCGTCGCCACCTTGCCCGATTCCCGCTTGAATGTAATTGAGCAGCCGCTCGACGGCCGCCGGCTTGGCGTCTCGCCGCGCCGCGAGATTCATCACGGTGACAAAAGCCCGCTGGCGCAGTACGCGCCGCGAACGCCCGCTGCTGCAATTGCAACGGCGACAGTTCTTCCGCCGGCTCGGCAGCCGCATCTTGTTTAGGCGGCGCTTCGCCCAGAATGTTCCAACACCGCGCCGCGATGTCGTCGAGATTCCGATCGAGTTGCACGTCGAGATACGACTGCTCGATTCGCAGCCACGGCTCGAGCGAGCCGGGCTTTTTCGCGGCTTCGGACGCTAGCCGAGCGGCGACGCCTTCGCGAGCGGCTTTGCGGAACTCGGCGATCTTTGCCGCCAATTCCGTGCGAGTGAGTTTGTCGACGCTGCCGGCGTCGTGCAGTGTTTCCTTCGCCGCCGCTTGACGATTGGCGATCATGCTGTTGACCAGTCGATAGAGTGCCGGCACTTCGGTCACCAGCGGATCGGTCGTGCCCGGCTCGGCGGCGTCGGCCAGATGATGCCACGTCGCAAACGCTTCGCTTTCGATTGCGTCCGACCATTTCCAGCCGAGGAGCGTGTCGAATAATGTGCTGACGTACAATGGCTTATAGCTGTCGGTCGCCGACGCGATCCGCTCGCGCAGGAAGGGAAGCAATTCCGTGTCGTGGAATCGCGTCGTGTAGATCACTCGCAACGCTTCGCTCAGCAAGTGCTTTTCGTCGCTGTCGCTTTTATCGACCATGGCCTTCCAGCGGGGGCGAAGTTGATCGGCGATCTTTCGCCACACGCCGTCCGGAATCTCGGCGGCGTTGAGTTGCTTGCGCCCATCGAGCGGCTCGGCCAATTCGATGCGCCCGACAGCGTCCAATTGACGAGCAGATTGATTTGCTCGGGCGAAAGCTTGGCCGATTCGGTTTCGAGCAGCTTGAGGAAATAGCCGCGCAGTCGATCGGCGGAGTCGCTTTCGCTGAACCGATAGTCCATCAATCGCGAGACGATCTGGACGTGTTCTTTATCGTGGATAAAGAATCGTGCCGCTTGAGCGAACGGCTCGAACCAGCGTTCATCCATCCGATTGAAGGATATGTCGTAGGCATTTCCTTCGGCGAAACTGATGGCCGCGCTGAGACGCGCATCTTGATCGGGAGCCAGCTTGCCTTTGATTTGCGATTCCTTCAACCATTGCAGGGCCAGCGCATTGGCGTCGTCGAGCCGATCGTTGTAGACGAGCGCCGACAAATGCTGGAGATACGCCGATTCGTACTCCGGCTTGCGATCGATCCATTTGCTGGTGAACCGCAGCAAATCTTCCCACCGCGCTTGGCCGCGATAGAGATTGGCATACGCAGTGCGGAGCGATTCATCTTCGGAATTTTCGCGCTCGACCTTGCGGTCGAGTTGCTTTCGCAGCCAGTCGTAAGCGACGTCCGCCTGGCCGGCTTGCATCAGCCGCTGGGCATAGTCGGTCTGCTTGCTTACTTCCCAAGGTGCATTCGCGGCGAGCTTCTGCTTCACGGCGAGCATTTCCTCGATTCGGCCGAGCCGATCATACGTGGTCGCCAGTATTTGCTGCCAGCTTGTCGTTGCGTCCAACTCCGCGGGCTGCCGGTCGTAAACCGGTTTGAGCAACTCGACGAATTCGAGATATTCGGCCGGGCTGGTGACCGACGCGGCTTGCCCGAGCAAGAAGCCGGCGAGAAACAATTCATCCTGCTGCTTGTTTTCGACGAGCTTGCGGGCTTCGCCGAGCCAAAGCTGCCGCGATTCGTCGTTGCGGCGGATGGTTTGCAGAATCATCGGACGAATCCAATGGACGCCCGGCTTGGCAACGCCTGGATTTCCGGCGGCCGCCTTTTCGATCGCGTCGAGTTGACTAAGCATCGCGTCCCACTGCTGGAGATACGCGTCATGCAACATCATCACGATTCGGTCGTCAAAGCTCGCCGATCCGTCGGCGACGTGCTGCTGGGCATCTTTGAATCTCACCAGCGGCAGATGCAGGAATTGGACACGGTCTTTCGCGGTCAATTCAGTGGCCATGCGCGCGTTGTATTTGTCGGCGGCAAGCGATTTGATATCGAGCGATGTTTCGCCGATCTTGCGTTGCTTGGAATCCGTGGTCGTCACGCGGCGAGCCCACCAACTGCCGGCGATCTCGACGAAATCGGTGAACGAGACGGTGCTAGTCATTTCCTTCTTGTTGACCGTTTCGATCTTCAGCAGCACATGCCGCTTTGTGTCGATCAGGAATCGCTGCTCGGCGTCGGAGCCCTTTACTCGCAAAACGAGCACGACTTGATTCGGAGCATCAGCCTTGACGACATGCGCTTGATAGGCGCGGTAGGCCACATCGAGGGGCGATAGCGACCAGTCGCTCAGATCGAGCGGCGGCGCGGAAAGATCGCGGTCGATCGATTTCCGCACTCGGCCCAGCAACAGCGACAGCGAAAACGCGCCGCGCTCTTTTGCGTCGCAGAAGTTGACGATCGTTTGAGCGTCGAGATTGAGCGTGCGCGTGAGCCAAGCCTTTGGTGAATTGAGCGCCAGATTCGCATGATGCGACGATCGCCGATTCCAGCGCGGATCGAACGTCTCGGTCACTTCGCGCACGTCGATGCCGCCGTCGAGTTTCTTGAGCGATTCGGTCCTGAGCAAACTCTTCGCCAGCGCGATCGCCTCGGGCGACCACGTGTCAGACGGCTTCGGCGGCTTGGCGGCTTCACGAGCCGGCGGCGGAACGGTGGGAAACAGCGTTTCGACCCAGGCGGTGTAATTCGGCTGATTGCCATAGTAGCCGTTGTATCGTCCACCATTCCGCCAGAACATCACGGGCTTGCCTATTGTGTACGTCGGCTCACGTCCAGTCTGCATCTCCCATTCGCCGTTGCCATTCCAATCGCGAAGAAAGCCTTCGCCTGCGGGTCCGTTGATAGTGCTCACTCCACGACCGTCGAAAAAGCCGTTAAGACCAAGCGGCGATTCTCGGTCGTTTTCAAGCAATTCACCCGGCAGCGGTTCGTTGCCCGCGACCGGCGCGTCTTTTGCACCATCGAATCCAACATCGAGGCCTTCCTCGCGTTTGTCGGATTCGACTTTAGAATCGTCGCCAGCCGTGATCGCCCCATAAGGATCGTTGACGCCTTGCGTGGCGGCCCACTCGGTGCGACTCGTTACGGCTGGGCCGGAAACCGTTCGACGCGGAGTCGATAGACTCCAGCTCCATCGGCTCTTTGAAGCCCAGAGATCTCGACTCGTCGTACGAGCTGTTCCACGTATCGTATTGTGCGCCGCCGCCGCCAAAGCCGCCTCCCATCCCGCCAATTTCGCCGCGCATTCCATGAAATTGCCACTGCCCTCGATTCGCTTGTTGAAACATTCGCGGATCGCGCCCCAGCCGCGCCAGATTCGCTAGCACCTGCCGGCGCAGGCCAGCTCGCCACAGGCTGGCCCGTTTCATCTGTTGCTGCGAAAGTTCGTAGTTGGCGTTGCTCTTTCCCTCGGCAAAGAACTGCTCGCCGTCGCGCATCGTGAAACGCCGCTTGACGCCGAATCGCTCGCGGTCGGCGTCCGATTCCAACACCAACAGCGACGTGTAAGGCGTCATGATGTGAAACTCTTCCGACAGCGCGATGACCTGATCGCGCACTCCCTGGCTTTGTCCCTGGGCGAGCAGGTGATCGAGATGCATTCGGGCCCACAGTCGCGGAATGAAAGAATTGCCCGACTCGGCATCCTTCAAATCGATCTTGGCCGCATAGCGAACCGTTTCATCGCCGCGATGACCGGTGACGACGATCTCGCCCTGTTGATCGGTGCCGCTGGGCAAATACCGCCCGACGAGAATTTGCTGCGTTCCGGCCGCCAGATTCGGCAGCCGATCGGGATACATGGCCGCGACTTTGACGCCGCGGAATTCGACGTTCAAATCGCGCAATCCCGGCTCGGAAATTTCTTTCAGCAACTCCAGCGCGACCACTTGCGGCGTCTGATCGCCACCGATCGAGCGGACCGACCCGCCGCCAATCGTGGCGATCGCATTGAGAACCGTCAGTTCGTAGGAATTGCCGACCGTGACGGCATGAAAGAGGCAACTCGCCGTTTTATCGCCATCCTTTTCACCGGCTTTCTCGCTACTTTTCTCATCGGTGAGCATCCGGTTCAACCGCTTGACGAACGCCTGCGGGTCGGCCGTTCCGGCGGTGACGATCCCGTCGCCGATGTACACCACCTGCGCGCCGGCCGGCGAATGCTTCACCACGTCCGCAAACGCCTGCTCAAGATTCGTCCAACCGAGCGATAGCCGATGGTCGAGAAAATCGCGAGCCTTGGCGATATTCTCGGCGGTCGGAGCCAGCGGCTCTTTCGACGCCCAGACCGTTCCGACATCGGCGGCCGCAAGCGAAAACCGATCCTTCTCGCCCAGCGACGACAAAATCGTGCCGACGAACTCCGCTTGCTGCTTTCGCTTCTCGCTATCCATCGACGCCGACGTGTCGCACAGCAGCACGATTTCCAACGGCTTGCCATCGGCCACAAGCTCGCGCCGCCAGTTTCCTTCCGGCGCCGGCGGCGTCAATTGGACCATGAAATAGCCGTCGTCGCCGCGGCGATGCGGAATCACAACCACGTCGGATTGCCGGCCATCGATTTCGCAAACGACTTCGAAATCGCGCGTCGGAATGTATTCTTGCGCCGTGAATGCGACTTGCGCCGAATGCCGCGTCTCTGCAATGCGGGCGGAGTGCGTCGGGCAAGTGACGCTCTTGAGCGGCAACGTCGAATTGACCGTCACCGTCAGATTGAGTTCCCGCAGCGGCTTGGTCCGAAGCAATTCGCTGCGCAGGCCATACGTATAGCGATACTGATTCGCGCGCAGCGGCAGCACCTGCGTGTAGACGATCTTCACTCGTTTCTCCGCTTGCGGCTCGATCGGAAACACGCGGGCCTTGAAGATATTGCCGCCGGTCCATTCCAACAGGCCCGGGTCGCGTTTTTCGCGGAGAATCGTCTCGTAAATCTCGCGGGCCCGTTGCTTCTCGACGACGTCGGCCTCGACCAGATTGTTGCCGATCCACATGCCGAAATCGCTGATCGAGGCACCTTGCGGCAGGGGAAAATAAAACACGCCTTCGAGTTGCTTGTCGGTGTGATTGACGAACGACTCTTCGATCGTCGTGCGGGCGATCTGATCGCGAATTTCGACGTTCACTTTGTGATAGCCGACCGCAAGCGGCTGATTGCCGCCGTCGGGCAAATTGACGATCAGCGAGCCGAGCGATTCATCGTTCGAAGTCCCCTCGAAACCGGCGAGCCACTTTGGCTGCTGCTTCACGTCGGCGAGTTTTTCATTCCGATCGACGAGCAGCAGCGTCTTGCCGGCCCCGACAAATTTCCGGCTGCCGGCGCGCGGAGCGAGCAATTCGAATTCCGCGCGATCTCGTTTTGGCAGGTTCACTTGCACTTCGCCGGCATGAAGCCGCGCAAGCTGCGGCGAAATGCATTCGACGAGCGTGCCGGGACCCAACGTGAGCTCGACGTCGGACGACAATCGGGCTTTCACGGCATTCGCGCCGCGAATGTCGGTTCGCAGCCAATCGCCGGGGCGCAACGTCATTTCGCGGCAGACCGGCGTCCAGCGCTGCGAAAGAGCCGGCCGCACCAGCACGATTCCTTGAGCATCGCTCACTTTGCCGATTCGGCCGTCGTCGGACAGCGATTTCGCCACGACGAATTTGCTTTCATCGACTGGAGCATTCATCGCCACCAGCCGCATCTCGGCCAGCGGCGGCCCATCGGCCGCTCCGCCGGCCGGCCTCGCGACGATCCCGACGAACTGCTTCGTCGCGGCATCGGCGTAGGCGGACACTTGCACCGGGCCATCGGTCGCACGGAGATCGACGCGATAAACGTAGCAATCGTGCCCGTCGTACTCGGACTTGTCGACCGGCCGCGCCGCCAACAGCGGAGCCGATTCACTCACGCCGATTTCGAGCAATCCCAGCAAATCGACTTGCCGTTTCGGATCGATGAACCAAGGCGAATCGCCGGTCGTCACCGTGTTCGCAGCGCTATCGATTTTCCACAGCCGCGAACCGACGGCGATCTTGTATTTCTCGGGCGAATCTTGCCAACGCACGGAGCCGGGCGCGCGAACCCAGACGTCCGCCGATTTGCCATCTTTCGTCACTCGGAGTTCGAGCGTTTGCTGACCGCGAAGATTTTTCAGCACCTCGGAAAACGGCGTCGCCGCCACGGAATGATTGCGGTTCGACACATTCAAACCGACGACCAAAGCGGCAGCCAGGCCGGCGACCGCGACAAGTCCGCGAATGGCGAGAGTCATCATGGGATTTCTCGTTTTCTTCAAGTGCGTGGAAGGCGTGAGCGATTTCAGCGAATCTTCGGAATCATTTGCAACGGCCTCGTCGAACAGCTTCAGTGTCTGCTCGCGCAGCGCATCGAGCACCGACCGATCCGGAGCGGGCGCATCGGCGTCCAGGCCGCGCAGCACGGCACGCAGCCGTTGTTCTTCTCGATCGGTGTTGGGATCGTCGGTCATGGGAAGTGAAATGCAAACGGTTCTTGTCGTGGTTTTGTTGTTGCTCAGCATTGCGAGCGCGTCATTCGATCATCGACTCACTCGGCTCTCTGGCCAGGCGATCGAACTTGGCGCGAAACTCCCGTCGCGCTCGGGCCAATTTCGATTTCACGGCCTCGACCGTCGCGCCGCTTTCCGCCGACAATCCGGCGAGGTCGCGGTCGTCCATATACTTGGCCATCAACAATGCCGCGTAGTCCGCCGGTAGCTCGGCCAGTGTCGCCCGCACCAATGCCGCCAACTCCACCGGATCGTTCTGTCGGGACGCTTCGCCGTCCGACTCGGTGGCATCGAGCCAGTGCCTCACTTCATCGGCGCGACGTTCGACGAGGCTCCGCAAACTCGCCATCTTCTGGGCCTGCCGCCAATGCGCGGCAACTCGATGGTGAGCGATGCCGGTCAGCCAAGTCCAGAGCGTTCCGCGGCTGGCGTCGAACTTCACGGCCGATCGAGCCGCCTCGATGAACGTCTCTTGAACGACATCCGCCACGGCCGCCGGATCGGAGCCCAGCAGCCGCGCGACGTACCGCCAGACATCCGCGCTGTAGGCGTCGTACAGCATGGCCCATGACCTTCGGCTGCCGTCTCGCAAACCGCTGGCGACGGCGAGTTGTTCGTGGGAATCGAGCAAGGCTCCATCTCAATCGTGCGAGTCAGGCGTTCCAATAACTACTTGGCGCTAAGACGCGCCCAGGTGTCGCGAAATTCCCGAGATACGACCGATTTCGTGGAAATGCGGCCGCGAATCGATCCAAGATAGGCGCGCCGCGGCCGTGGCGATAGCGGCGCCGCCAAGATCGCGGCGCGAATGAGCTCGGCCGCTGTGGTTCGTCCGTGTGGCACTGGCCAGCGCAGTCGGCCAGTGCCGGGCGAAGTTGACGTCGATCCTCCAAACTGATCGCTGTCCGTTCCACGCCAGGATAGATTGCGAGCTTACCAACAAAAGTGCTTTCCGCGACCACGCCTCCACTGGCCGACTGCGCTGGCCAGTGGCACACAAATCGATTGGCAAAGTGCCCGCGTTATTGTTTCGGCGGCTTCGCTTCGCGCA
>CAVTYW010000021.1:0-295234 GCA_963738955.1 Pirellulales bacterium
AACGGGTCAGCAACCGTCCGACGCAGATTTGCGCCTCGCTCGCAACACGCGGCTCGAGCAACTTGCCGTCGGCCTTGGCCCGAGTGGCGAGGAATTGTGGCACTATCCGATGTCGCAGGCGATTTACACGACGCCGATCGAACCGCTGGCGACGATCCCGCAAGCAAACTCGGGCCGGCAATGGCTCATCGCCGGCCCCGATGGCTCGATCAACCTCGTGGCATTCGACGGCAAGCCCATCGACAGCTTTCACTACGGCTCAGCATTGACCGGCCTGGCAGGCGCTCGCTTCGGCGACGAAACGCTGCTGCTGGTTTCAACCGCCGGGCATGTCGAAGCTTGGAAGGTCGAGCAGAAATAACCGAGGCATCACTCCGACGCCGCGGCGGCTGGCGCTGCCTTATGTCCGGCGACGCTCGCGACGTATTGTTGGTCGTCGGGGCTTAGCTGATCGAGGGCAAGCAGCGAAATTCCTCCGCTCGATTTCCGCACGACCACTTTGCCGTCGAGCAGGCCGACGAATTGACCTTTGACGATCGCGTCGCCCGTTGCATTGGTCCAATCTCGGGCCGGCAATTCTAGCGGGGCGGCGTCCTGTGCATTCGGCGCCGCCGCTTGCTGTTGTGTTAATTGAAACGGATTGAGCTTGGCCAATGCGTTGTTCCCTCCGGCAACCGCTTGGATGTTCAGCGGATTCAAGTTTCCGTTGTTGGAGCCATTGGAAGAATATCCGCTGGAGTTGTAGCCATTGCTACCGTAGCCATACCCGACTGAATTGCCGAAATACAATCCGCTGCCAACGAACGCGGTTCCGCCGAAACCCAACGTTCTCAGGGTTAGCATTCTGAGGCCGCTGGTTCCCGTAGTATGCGAGTTCATGCAGCCGCCGGCCATTGAGTTGCCGCTTGCGGCGCCGCCGGTCGAAGTGCTATTGGACGAAGAGCCATTTCTCACGGATGCGCTCGCGCCTGGCGGATGATGGACGGTCGCCGAATTCGCGCGGCTGCCCGTACTGGCGCGGCTTCTCGAATTCACGCGCGGCGCGGAAATCCCGCCGGCTCGGCCAGCGTGAGAAACGCCCGACCCATGCGGCGCGGCGACGAGAACTCCTGCCGGCAACAGAAAACACGCGACAAGTGCTAGCCGTTTCATGCGTTTCTCCTTCCGAGAGACTGGCCCGATTCCCTGCTACTCCCAAGTTATCACATCGAGACATCCGCAAGCAAGAAAATTCCTGAATTCACTGCGCCTAGTTTCCTGGTGTGTGGCAACTTGCGCACTTATTGCCCTCGGCACGGCACACGCCACGTGGTTCTTCGTCCCCTGCTCCCCGTCCGTCGCCCCTCGTTTGCTCTGGAACCATTCCGCCCGCATTGCTACACTCCTGCCCGCTTGGCACACGGTCGGCTGACAAGGCCGGGCCGCGTGGCGATCCTTTTCTTCCCACATCCGCACTCGCGGTCGAATTCGCATGAACACACGCACTAGCGTCTTGCGCTCTGGACTTTGCCTAACCATTCTGGCCGGCAGCTTGGCGATTTCCGCAGCCCCTCGATCCGCCACCGCGGCCCCGTGGGATTTGATTTCGTTCAAGCATATCGACGCCGATCCGACCAAGAGCTACGCGGTCAGCGAGTCGGACGGACCTTGGATGATCATGGTCACGACGTTTCATGGCGACAAAGCCGAGGCGCAGGCCCAGCAGTTGGTTCTTGAACTGCGCAAGCAGTTTAAGATGCGCTCCTATACGCATGGCCGCACGTACGACTACAACGAAAAAGGAATGCCGGGCCGGGGCGTCGATCGCTATGGCGTTCCGAAGAAGATGGAATACATGCACGCGGAAAAGTTTGACGAAGTGGCCGTGTTGGTCGGCGATTTTCACTCGGTCGATGATCCGGAAGCCCAGAAGGATTTAGCGATCATCAAACATGCCGATCCGGCCTGCCTCAAGCCGGAGGCCCCGCCGACCGCCAATTCTCCGCTCGCGGATTTGCGCCGCTGGGGGCAACAGACATTCGGCACCGACAAGAAAAAGACCGGTCCGCTCGCCAACGCCTTCATCACGACCAACCCGCTTTTGCCGCGGGAATATTTCGTCGGCCGGGGCGTTCGACAAATTCATCCTCGAAATGAACAAGGGCGTCGAGCATAGCCTGCTCAATTGTCCCGGGCGCTACAGCGTCAAGATCGCCACGTTCACCGGCCGGGTGGTGATCGATCAGCAGAAGATTCGGCAATTGGAAGGAAGCGGCGCGCACGATCAACAAACCGACGAGTCGCCGTTGGTCGAAGCGGCCGCCAAGGCGCACGCCATCACCGAAGCCCTGCGCGAACAAAGTCGAGGCCTACGAATTCCACGATCGCGGCTCGAGCATCGTCACCGTCGGGCATTTCGACTCGGTCGGCACCCCGCGGGCCGACGGCAAGATCGAAATCAATCCGCAAATCTTTCAGATCATCCAGAAATACGGCGCCGATCAAAGCAGTCTGGCCGGCCAGATGTCGATGGGCGTGCAGCCGAAAACGATCAAGGTGTCGGTCGGCGGCAAAATGAAAACGATCATTTTCGACATCTCGCCGGTCGCCGTCGAAGTCCCCCGCCGCACGATCAGCGGCGTCTACCAAGCCTCGACGATGCGCTAAGTCGCGCTCAAGCGATCGACGGACGACAAGCTTGACTCGTGCGAAAGTCTCTCTACGGCGCGGCCATAGACCTCGCGCCGCCACGGCAGTTAAACTGCCCTCTTCGTTCTTCGTCCCCGCGTCCCTCGCGCCTAACCCCTCGCCCCTTCTTCATGCCCTCCCTGATCCTCGGCACTCGAAATCGGAAGAAATGCGCCGAACTGGCGATGCTGCTCGAGCCTTGGGGCTTTCAACTAAAGGCCCTTGTCGATCTGCCGGAATCGATCGAGATCGAGGAAACAGGCGAAACGTTTGCCGCCAACGCCGCGCTCAAGGCTTGCCAGCAGGCGCGGCATTTGAACCGCTGGGTGCTCGGAGAGGATAGTGGACTGGTCGTCGATGCTCTCGGCAGCGCGCCGGGCGTCTACTCCGCGCGATTCTCCGGCCCAAATGCCAGCGACGAATCGAACAATCAATTGCTGCTCGAACGCCTCGGCGACACGCCGCTCGCCCGTCGATCGGCCCATTATGTTTGCCATGCCGTTTTGTCCGATCCGAGCGGGGCCGCACGGTGCGAAGCGTCGGGCGAATGCCACGGCCGAATTCTCACCGCGGCGGCCGGCAGCGGTGGCTTCGGCTACGATCCGCTGTTCGAAGTCGTCGAATATCATCGCACGTTCGGCGAGCTTGGCCCCGAAGTAAAAGCCTGCCTGAGCCACCGCTCCCGCGCGATCCGGCAGTTGATCCCGCAAATGCTGCGGCTCGTTCGACTCGGGGCAGTGGCAGTAGCCGCCCAAGTGTGCGAAAATGATTCCATGCGACCCTGGAAGCTGACCTACGATCTCGCGCTGCTGACGGTTTATCTCGCCATCCTGGCCGGCATCGCACTCTGGGTGCTGCACATGCGCAAGACGATGATCGCGCAGCTCGATCAGCCGGAGCAACTCGCGAGCTGGCAACAGTGGCGAGCCGCCGCCGCGAAACAAGACGGCACGCATGGACCGGTCGCGCGGGAAGTTCCGCGCAGCACGCTTCCGCCGATGCTGTTGATGATGCGCGACAATTTTCCGGCAATCTTCTTCGCCGCAACCGTATTCCCGGCGATTATCCTAGGATTTTTCTTGCTCGTGCTGCGAGGAGTGCTTCGCCAATCCGGCAAGCCACCATCGGCGTAGGATTCCGGCGAAGCCTTACTCGGCTGCCGCCCCCGGTTTCGCCTGAATGCGCTTGATTTCCTTCTCGAAATCGCTCTCAAATCGCCAGTCTTGTTGAACGCGAAATGTCGCATATTGCTCTTCGGCAAGCCGCCGGGCGACGTCGGCTGAAACGGTGCCGGCGTTGGTCAACACGTCGTATTCGTTGAATTTCAGAAACGCATCAAGGCGTGACACCCAATCGGCCATCCGCATCGGGATTTGCCGGGCCGCCTGATTCTCCGCGTAGTCCAAATACATCGTGACGATTCGCTCCAATTCCTTGATCTCCTGCTCGATCAAATAGTTCTTGGCGATCGACACATCGGATCTCAGAATCTTTCCCTTGGGCGCATTCCTCCAAGTGGTCAATCCCATCGAGGGCTTTCCGGCGTCAGCCCGTTCGGCGATGATCTCGGCCGCCGTCTTGCCGGTCACAGCCCAATGGAGCTTGTTCTGCACGATTTTGAAGAACATCGTGGTGACTTCGGCGTCCTTGTCGTAGTCGATGCTGCATTGCTCGTAGATGTCGGTGATTTTCAAGTAAAATCGTCGCTCGCTAGCCCGAATCTCGCGGATTCGTTCCAGAAGCTCGTCGAAATAATCTTTTCCGAATCGCTTGTTGAGTTTGAGCCGCTCGTCGTCGAGCACGAAGCCCTTGATGACGAATTCCCGCAGCGTCTGCGTCGCCCAGATGCGAAATTGGGTAGCTTCGGCGCTATTCACGCGATAGCCGACGGAAATAATGACATCGAGGTTGTAAAACTCGATTTCGCGGGAAACTCGGCGTTTTCCCTCAGTTTGAACTCTTAGAATTCTTCTAACAGTTGCGTCCGGGCTCAATTCGCCGGAGGCATAAATCTCCTTCATGTGGTAGCTGATCGTGGGCAATTCGACCCCAAACAGCTCGGCGATCTTCTTCTGATTCAGCCAGAACGTCTCGGATTCGTACAGCACCTCGATCCGCACCGCCCCCGCTGGGGTTTGGTATAGGATGACGTCGCCGTCGTTGGGCCGCTCGGATTTGTCCATGAATCGCTCCTAACGCGGCCGAGCCACGATCGGGAGTGGTGAACAAACAAACAGTACAAACAGCCAGTTTACAATTTCTCCGCAGGTTGCCAAGAGCGGTGACGGAAAAATGTTAGATTCTTTGGGCGCTGCCCGCCGCCGCCGTCCCCGCCCGCTTCCGCCGATCATTCGCCACCAGGCAAGCGACTTGCTGCTCGGCCCCTTCCAATTCCGGCGGCGTATAGTGGCAGCGCGGTTCGGCGATCGGGCAGCGGTCGACGAAGCGGCAGCCGGGATACTTTCGATCGGGCGACGGCACTTCGCCGGTCAGCACGATCCGCCGCCGCTTGCGCTGCGCCGCCGGATCGGGAATCGGCACGGCCGACAACAGAGCCTGCGTGTACGGATGCAGCGGCTTGCGGTAGAGCGTTGCCGCGTCGGCACAGTTCGACGATTCGGCCCAGGTACATCACGCCGATCCGGTTGGAAATGTGCCGCACGACCGACAGATCGTGCGCGATGAACAGATACGACAATCCCAGCCGCTTCTGCAAATCGACCAGCAAATTGATCACCTGCGCCTGAATCGACACATCCAATGCCGACACCGGCTCGTCGCACACGATCAATTGCGGATCGACGGCCAGTGCCCGGGCGATGCCGATCCGCTGCCGCTGGCCGCCGGAGAATTCGTGCGGATAGCGATTCAAGAATCCGCGGGTTCAGCCCGACCATGTCGAGCAGCCGCATCACTTCGAGCTTTCGCCGCGCTCGGCTCGTGCAGCCGAAGATTTTCATCGGCTCGGCGACGATCCGGCCGACCGTCATCCGCGGATTGAGCGAAGCGAACGGGTCTTGAAAGATCATTTGTATCTGCCGGCGGAACGGGCGCATTCGCGCCGATCGTGCGAGTCCGTCGATCCGCTCGCCCTTCCAAAGCACCTGCGCCGGCGTGACGTGCACGAGGTTCGAGATCGCCCGCGCCAGTCGTCGATTTTCCGCAGCCCGATTCGCCGACGAGACCGAGCGTTTCACCGGCTCGAATCGTGAAGCTCACGCCGTCCACCGCGCGGACCGCGCCATGCTCGCGACGCAACATGTGACCGCGCACGAACGGAAAATGCACCGCCAGATCGCGGACTTCCAAGAGCGGAGTGTCTGAGTCGGTCACGGCAAACCTTCAGCTATCGATGGCAAACTGTATCGCAGTCGCCCTCGCTAAGCTTCGGGTTAGGTCGCTCATACCGGCCCGAAGCGTTAGCGAGGGCGCAGCGTCGTGTCGACACTATCCCTCGGCGGCTGCCTTTCGGCCGCCGGCGTCAGAATCGCCTTCACCTCGTTGAAACAGCTGACACTTCCGCTCGCCGGCGAACCAGGGCGGGTATTCCGTCGGCAGCGTTCGATCGCATTCGGGCAGCGCGGCTGGAAAGTAGCAGCCGGGCGGCAGTGCCGCCAGATCGGGCGGCTGGCCCGGAATCGGCGTCAGCGTTCGTTTGAGCGCCGTCGATCCGCGGGATCGATTTCAGCAGGCCGAGCGTGTAGGGATGCTTCGGCCGGGCGAACAAATCGTCGACCGGCGCTTCTTCGACCAGCCGGCCGGCATACATCACGAGCACACGCCGGCAACTGTTGGCCACGACGCCCAGATCGTGCGTGATCAGAATGATCGGCCGTTCCCTCGCTGCCGTCTGCAACTCGGCCATCAGCTCGAGGATCTGCGCCTGGATCGTCACGTCGAGCGCCGTCGTCGGCTCGTCGGCAATCAGCAATTGCGGCTTGCACGAGAGGGCCATCGCGATCATCACCCGCTGCCGCATCCCGCCGGAGAATTGGTGCGGATACTCGAACACCCGCCGCTCGGCCGCAGGAATGCCGACCCGCTCGAGCATTTCGACGGCGTGATCGAGGGCCTGCCGCCGCGTGTAGCCGAGATGCAGCCGCGTGACTTCGGTCAAGCTGCTCGGCGACGGTGAGAAACGGATTGAGCGACGTCATCGGGTCTTGAAAGATCATCGCGATCCGATTGCCGCGAATCTTCGGCAAGCTGCGCGCGGCGTTGAGTTCCAACAGATCGCGCCCTCGAAACAGCACCTGCCCGCCGGTGATCTGCCCCGGCGGCCGCGGCACGAGGCCCATGATCGCCAGGCTGGTGACGCTCTTGCCCGAGCCGCTTTCGCCGACGATGCCAAGCGTTTCGCCCGGCTCGACGGCGAACGACACGCCATCGACGGCGCGCACGCACGCCGGCGTCGGTGCGGAATTCGACGTGCAGATCGTGGATTTCAAGGAGCGGGCGGCATTTGGCAACGCCAGGTGGGTCAGGCCATTGCTTCGGCGTAATCGTCTAGTCGCAAGCGTCCGGCCAGCCGCGATGCCGACTAATGCAGCCAGACGTGCCCTACTTATTTTTCAACCGCGGATCGAGCGCATCGCGCAAGCCGTCGCCGAGGAAATTCAGCGCGAACAGCGTCATCCCCATCGCCAGCGCGGGAAACACGAACAGCCACCAAAAAATCTTGATCGGCGTTATCACCTGGAATCCTTGATTGGCGAGCAACCCCCACGATACATCCGGCGCTTGCACGCCGAGGCCCAGGAACGACAAGAACGCCTCGAACAGCATCACTCGCGGGAATTGTCAGCGTCAGATAGACGATCATGACGCTCAGCAGATTCGGCACGATATGGCGGAAAATGATCCGCGCTCGGTCCGCGCCGATCGTTCGCGCCGCTTCGACGAATTGCTCGTGCTTCAGCGACAGCACTTGCCCGCGCACGACGCGAGCCATCGTCAGCCAATAGATCGGCCCCGATGACGACATAAAACATCGGTAATTCGATTGATGCCATGCGTGTCGAGCCAAAGCTTGACGTTTCATGGGCACTAAGGATCGTGATTGATAAAAATCACGATGAAGATGAACGGCACCGAATACAGCACATCGACGATCCGCATCATCACATTATCGACCCATCCGCCGACATATCCGGAAATCGCGCCATACGACACGCCGATCAATCAGCGATACGAGCGCCGCGACCAATCCGGCCATGAGTGAAATCCGCGCGCCCCAAAACAGCCGCGCGAACAGATCGCGGCCCAATTCATCGCGGCCGCAAAGGCTGTTGACCGACCAGCGGCCGAACAGCCGCACGCGAGTTCCGATCAGCCAGCGATTGATCGGCCCGACTTCGCCGAACGTTTTGGTGATCCACGGCGGTGTCTCGCCGGCCGGAGTGGCGGCGTCGCCGGACTGAGCGTCGGGCGAGATCTCCGGCGTAGTGATGAAAACGGGCCAAATCGTCGGCGGCTCGAAGCTGCGGTCGGTCGCGGTTTGAATCGGCGACTGAAGTGGCAGAAATGGAGTCAATAGCGCAGGCACGTCGCCAATAGTCCCAAGAACACGAGCGCCGCCAGCGCGATGCGATTCCGCCGCAATCGCTGCCATGCCTCTCGGGCCGGCGACACGCCCCGATTCCGCTCCGCTTCGGCCAGCAGCCGCGCAGTAGCGCTCCACCTCGACCGGATCGTCGAGCCGGTGCGGCGTCAGAGGATGGTTGGCCGATTCGGTCATGCGATGTCGCTCATTCCATTTTCACGCGCGGATCGAGCACGGTGTACACGATATCGACGACCAAATTGATCCCGCACAACAGCACCGTATAGAACAACACCACGCCCATCGCGAGCGGGTAATCGAGATTCAGCGCGGACTGCACGAAATGGAAGCCCAGCCCGGGAATCGCGAAGATTTGCTCGATGATCGTCGAACCGGTGAGGATATCGACGATCGTCGGCCCGAGATACGAGACCAGCGGCAGCACGGCCCCTTTCATCGCATGGCGCAAGATGACCGTTCGCGTCGGCAAGCCCTTGGCATACGCGGTGCGGATGTAGTCTTGTCCCAGCACATCCAACATGCCGGTCCGCACCAGCCGGGCAATCTCCGCGGCGAACGGAGCGCCAAGCAGAGCGACGGCAAGATCGCCTGCGGCAG
This sequence comes from Pirellulales bacterium, assembly GCA_963738955.1. Classification (GTDB taxonomy): domain Bacteria; phylum Planctomycetota; class Planctomycetia; order Pirellulales; family DATAWG01; genus DATAWG01. The sequence continues at coordinate 8,828 of CAVTYW010000021.1, forward strand.
CGAACCGAACCCAGCCGCCGGCAGAATCGGCCACACGAACACGAACACGATGATCGCCATCCCGGCAATCACGAAACTCGGCAGCGCAATGCCGATCGTGGCCAGCGACATCAATCCAAAATCCAATAGGCCGCCGCGCCGCACCGCCGACACGACACCCGCCGAAAAGCCGAGCGTGAGTGCAAACGTCAGGGCCAGAATTCCCAGCGTCGCCGAGCGGGGCAACCCCGCTGCGATGACCTGATTCACCGAAAAATCACCGAGCTTGATGCAGTATCCCAAGTCGCCGTGGCAAACCTGCGACAGCACGTCGAAGTATTGCTGCACGAGCGGCTCGTCGAGATGATAGCGATGCTCGATGTTCGCCAGGATTTCCGGCGAGACCTTGCGTTGGCTGTCGAACGGCCCACCCGGCGCCGCGTGCATCAGCAGAAACGACACCGTGAACACGACCCAGATGGTGATGACCATCCACAGCAGACGCTTGGCGATGAACCAGATCAACGCAATCCCTCCGCGTGCAAGAGGCGATCGCGCAGCTTCGAAATCAACCCACACTCGGCCCAGCGGATGCGTGTCCAGCGCGTTTTCGAAGAAACCGTGGACATAGGGCCGCACCATGTTCCGCGTCACCAGCACGTACACCGGTATGACGGGCAATTCATCCATGAGAATCTGCTCGGCATCGTGAAACATTCGCAATCGCTTTTGATCGTCGGCGCTCCTTCGCGGCGTCGGCGATGAGTTCGTCGTATTTGGCATTGCTCCAGCCGGTTTGATTGTCGGCCCCGCCGGTGACGAACATGCCGAGAAACGTCATCGGATCGACGTAGTCGCCGATCCAACCGGCCGCGGCGATGGAAAAGTTGCCTGACCGCGAAGAACTGAGATAGGCATGCCACTCTTGAAATTCCAAGCCGACGTTGATGCCCAGCGATTCCTTCCATTGCCGCTGGATCAGTTCGGCGACCATCTGGCGACCTTCGTCGGAATTCGTCAGCAGCGGAATTTTTTCCATGTCGCGGCCGCCGGGATAACCGGCCTCGGACAGCAGCCGCGCCGCTTCTTTCGGATTGTATTCACCGCATTGGCCCGGCTCGTAGTTCGCATAGCGCGGATAGTTTCGAATCACCGGCGGAACGAGACTGCGGGCGGCCACTTCGCCGGCGCGAGTGACATCATCGACGATCGCTTGCTTGTTCAACGCCAGGTTCAACGCTTGCCGGACCTTGATGTTGTCGAGCGGCTTCCGCTTCACGTTCAGCCGATAGAAGAAAATCGTGAATTCGGGCATCGGATGGAAATCGTCGCGCTTCGCGTCGAGCAGTAGTTTGGCGATCGACGGCGGCGGCGCCGGAATCCAATCGACTTTGCCCGTCAGATAGAGATTCAAAGCCGTCGTGCGCGATTCGATCACCAGCGCGTCGATCGAATTGAGCCGCACTTCGTCGCGGCCCCAATACGTGTCGCTCTTGAGCATCCGCATCCGCTCGCGAATCCGGCGATCGGCAAGCCGGAAGGGGCCGTTGCTGACGATATGCTCCGGCGATACCCAGCCGGGATAGCCGAAGTTCTCGACACATTTTCGCTGCGTCGGATAAAGCGGAAACATCCCGGTGACTTGCAGGAAATACGCCGTCGGGTCTTGCAACGTGATTTGATACGTGTAGGGGTCGATGGCTTTCAGCCCGACTTCGCTAAAATCCAGCAGCACGAACTTGCAACCATTCTTACCTTCGCCCGGCTCGAACGTGCGCCGCTTGCCGTCGATCTCGACGATGTATTTGCGATGCGGCCGATCGTCTTCGTCGGTCGTCTCTTCCTTCGGAAACGGCGGATCGACGCTGATGAGCTTGCCGCGCAGCACTTTCCCGCGGGCAAACTCCGCCGCGCCCTCCGGCTGCTCGTTCAACTCGATTTCGACCGGATCGCCGGCTTCGACGCGCAGCGTGTTGTATTTCCGCGCGTTTTTGATCGTCCAATAGATATACGAATAGTCGCAGCCGGTTTGCGGATCGAGGGCTCGGCGGTGGGCCCAAAGAAAATCGGCCGCGGTGACGGGCGTGCCGTCGGACCATTTGGCGTCGTGCCGCAAGTGAAACGTGTAGGATTTCTTGTCGGGCGAGATTTCCCAACTCTCGGCCACGCCCGGCTTCGGCTCGAGCGTTTTCGGATCCCAGCGCGTCAGCCCCTCGAACAAGCAATCGACAATGCGGCCTTCGAGCTGGCCGGTGATGATCGAGGGATCAACCGATTTCACCTCGGCTTCGTTGGCGAACGTGAAATCCGCCGGCGGTTCCGGCTTGAATGAGACGGCCCAAACCGTCGCCGCGGCAAGAGCCAACAAAGCAAACCAAGCGACCAGATTCCGCGCGTTGAATAGCATTGCACGATTGATTCCGGCGATCCGTTACTTGGAACTCTGCGGTTTTTCCGCCTTCGTCGGTTCCGCCTTCGTCGCATCCGCCTTCGCCGTCGTCAACGTTGTCGTTCCCTTCACCCATTGCTCGATCTTGAGAGCGATCGGCGTATTTCCTGGGCCGGTGATTTTCACGTCTCCCTTCGAGCGTTGATCGACAGTTTGCGATGTCAGCCAGCCGCGGGTCAGGTCGAATTCGGCGGTTCCGCTTTGATCGAGTTGATCGAAATTCAATTTCGGCGCGCCTGCGGCAATGGCGGCTTCGAGCTTGCCTTTGCCGGTGAATTCGAGCTTGGCGATCTTATGCCCGTCGCGCTCGTCGATTCCGACCAGCTTCACCTGGCTTTTGATCTTCACTTCGACGGCCGACATCTTGTGCGAGATTTCGGTCTCCCACGAGTCGCCGATATTGACGGGCTTTGTCGGCAAGATTTGCGCGATCGCCACGTTGTATTGATCCTTGATGCGGTCGTCGCTGAGGAACTGCTTGACCGCTGCCTGGCCACCGCCGGCGGGCACTTTGGCCACGATCGCATCGACGCCTTCGACTTTGTCGACCTTCCCCTCGGGAGTGAAATGGAGCGTGATCTTTTGGCCGACGAAGGCCGCGAGCGTCTTGTCCAATTCGTCGGAGGCGGCTTGCGGCAGCATCGAGCCCGACAGTTTCACGCTGTCGTAGGTCACTTCGACGTCGCTTCCGGCGGAATCGCTTTTGATCGGCTTGAACGTCGTTTTCGCCGACATCTTCATCGACTGCTTCTTCGGCGCCGGCAGGAGGGCGCTGGAAATGGTTTGATCCATTTCGATGCTGTTCGTTTGATGATCGATTTCGCCGGCGGGGAATTTGATCGCAAACGTGACCGGCTCGGCGGCGATCGTCGGCGCGGCCGGAGCCAGCATCGTAAAGGCGGCGAACATCAACACGGCGAGCGGTGTCCAAAATCTCATTATGTAGCTCCTGGTAATTGACACGGCGACCGGATGCCGACGCGTGTGGAAATACGTTTCAACCGACCGGAAGAGTATAACCCGCGGCCGGGGAAAATAGAATTGGAAGGCGTCTCTTGCCTTGTGGCACTGGCCAGCGAAGTCGGCCAGTGGGAGCGGCGCACGGGTCGATCGGCCGAATGCGTTTGTCAGCGGGCGCATACCGGTCGGCGCTTGCTGTGGGATCGACGTCAACTTGCGCTCCGGCACTGGCAGACGTTGCTTGCCAGTGCCACACCGGCGGGACTAAACCCGCCGCCGTCGTGCGGATATACTGAACCGATGAACCCAACGACGCGACAAAGCACGGGAATCGCTGCTCTCGACGAACACCTCGGCGGCGGATTGTTGCCCGGCACGCTCACCGTGCTGGCCGGCGCCACCGGCATCGGTAAGACGCAACTTGGACTCGCGTTTCTCCAGGCCGGACAGCAGCAGGAGGGGCATCGCGGGATCGTGTTCGATATGTCGTCGCGCGGCGATTCGCAGAATCATGGCCCTTATGCTTCGTCGCGCTACGGCTGGCAGCTTCGCCCGATGGCGGCCGATGAATCGGTCGTGCCGGAAGAGGTCTGGCGGATCGACGGCGAATTGGGCGATTATCTGAACGTCTTTCAGCAAGCCGGCCGCCGCGTCACCCGGCAGGACTTGGATTTCGACCAATGGCTCGATTGGAAGGCCGATTTGACGAAGCGCCTGGCGACCGCCATTTTTTTCTTCTACGGCAATTTCATCCGCGGCGTGCGTCGGGCCGTCATCGACGGCATGGAGCCGGTCGATCGCCCGGCCGAATCGATCCAGTTCGAGCTGTTCGAATACATCTACCATCAGATTCTTCGCAAGGAATCCGATTGGGTCGCCCGAGATTTGTTGCGAGAACGGTTTCGCGTCAACCAAGCCGAAGTCGAACGCCAAGCCTACGATTTCCGCCAGATCGGCTGCTTGCTCCTCTCGACGACGCGCGAAACGATGCTCGAAGACTTGATCGGCCGCCCGCTCGACGAAGGCGACGTGCTGTCGAACGCGAACACGGTGATCTATCTCGGCCGAGTGCGCGAAGGAAACCGCCTGGCCCGCGCAATGTATATCGCCAAGCACCGCGGCAGCGCGTGCAGCGAAGAGATTATTCCGTTTGAGATCGGTGGAGAGGGAGTGAGGCTGTAGGGGACAAGGAACGAAGAAAACTTGCGCCCGCACGTTTTCTCGCCCGACACCCCTCGCCTCGCCCTAGCTCAACCTATCGCGATAGCGGGCGCTGACGCGCTGCCAGCAGGGCTCGTTCTTCGGCGGAAAGCGCGTCGAGGCCGACGTCTTTGACGCGCGCGAGGACTTCATCGACGCGGCGTTCTTCTTCCTCTTCGATTTGGCGAATGCGCCGTTGCTTTTGCTCGCGGCGCTGTTTGAGCCAGCGGCGCAGCGGGCCCGGCTCGCGGCGGGCAATTTCGCCCGGGCGTTCCAGACTCGTGTAGCCCTGCGAAAAGTCGTAGCCAAGTAGATCGCCGTCGCGTTCGTCGTCGTCCATGCGCAGAAGTTCGTTTCGCGCCATGAGGAACAGGTAGACCGACAACAACGACAGAGGAAACCAGGGCGGGATCAACATGCCGGTTTTTGCATCCAAAGCGCCCCAAATCCAAAGCGCCGGAATGCACACGAGCGCACCGACACGCGCGACCATCACGATGGCGTCTCTCTCGCCCATCGTCGGCCGCAAGCCCGCGCAGACCGCTCGCCCGGCGTCCATCGGCAGCGCCGGCAGCAGGTTGACCAGAATCAGCAGCCAGTTGCACCAAAAGGCCATTTTCAGAGCAACCAGTCCGACCCCGCCGACGACCAGATTCTGCGGCACCAGGGGTGAAAACAACAAATCGCGCACATCGGAGCCGGAAATGAGCAAGGCCGGCGTGACGATCAATAGCACGATCGCGTTGAAAACGGGGCCCATGATCGCGGCCGTCAACTCGCGACGCGGATCCTGCGGAACGCTCACCGGCGTGAGATCGCCGAGCGGAAAGATGACCACCCGTTCGCAGATGCCCCCTAGACGTGCCGCGGCAACCAAGTGCCCAGCCTGGTGGATCAACAGGCTCAGGAGCCACATGACGATGGCGAGCAGCCCATAACCGACCATTTCCTGGTCTGGGAACGCGCGACATGCGATGTACATGATCGTTAGCGCGAACGCCAGGCAACTGGCGTGCAAACGAACAGGCACGCCGAACCAGCGGCCAAGGCTCAAAGACCAGCTAGAAGCATCGCGCATGGAAGCAATCCGTGCGGCCCGAGGAATATTGCGCTAGGATGCGAAGGAAAACGGCTAATCCCGACTTGGACGAAAAACCGCCTGAGAATATCTTACCAACTGGACCAAGCGGTAGCAAATCGTAGGCCGGGTGGTACGATTTCCAGTAGGTCAAGGCTTTTCCAGCCTGACAGATTGCCAAGTCGCCGTCAGCCTGGAAAGGCTGACCTACGGCAAAGCGTGCCAACGAACGGAGGGCTTTCCATGCGGCCGGAACCTGAATTGCTTTTGGAAACGCGCCGATTTCGCGTCGTGCGGCATTCTCAGAAGCTGGCCGATGGGACGATTCACCAGCGAGAAACGGTCGTTCATCCGGGCGCCGTTGTCATCATCGGTTTGTTGGAGCCCGACCGCGTCGTGTTGATCCGCAACTATCGGATCGCGGTCGATGAGGAACTACTGGAGCTACCAGCCGGCACGATCGATCCGGGCGAGGACCCGCTCGAGACGGCCCGACGCGAGTTGGCCGAGGAAACCGGATTTCGGGCTGAGAATTTCCGCCGGTTGACGGAGTTTTGGGTTTCGCCCGGCATTCTCAGCGAACGGATGCATCTGTTTTTGGCGACCGGATTGCAGCCGGGCGATTCCGCCTTGGAAAGGGGGGAGCAGATTCAGACCGTGATCGTCGGCTGGGAGGAAGCGTTGGCGATGATCGACGAACAGAAGATCCGCGACGCAAAAACGCTGGCGGGCTTGCTGTATTACGATCGGCTGAAACGCGGCGGATGAGCCAGCGGTCTCGCAAGCGGCACGGCCCAAGGGGGTCAGGCACATTTTTCGGCGTCGCCCGCAACGCATGTTCCGGTCAGACCCAGCCGAAAAATAACCCACACCCAGTCGCCCCAGCCTCTCGCCGTTAGCTACTCGCGTTCTGGATGCTAACCTGGACGTTGTTCCAGGTTCCGCTGGTGGCGTTTCCGAAGGTGACCACCGAGGCGAAGATCGTGAGCATGATGAGCGCCAGCATCACGGCGTATTCCACTGCCGTCGCGGCATCGGTTCCGTGCAGCAAGTTGTTGACAAAACGCCACACGGGACGATCGCGGAATATTGCGCCGCGAACCAATTGATTTGCCGATGGGCCCTTAGGGAATTCGCCCAGCGGTATTTGAAAACTACGTCGCGCCGGCCGAAAGTCAAGAATTCCGCCGGCGAGGATTGCGGCATAGCACCTCTTCCAGCAGTTCCACCGAGCCGGATTCTCCGGCCGGCCGTCGGCGATGCCAGTCGGAATCGGTCGGAACCCAACGCTCTTCCAGCGGCCATGGATCGAGCGGCTCGCAACCGAGCGCGGCCGCGAGCTTGCCGGAATCCATCGCCACATTGCCTGCACGTGGTGGTATCGGCCCCGCCGCTTTTCTCGGACAGCCGATGAGCAAATCGGGATCGTAGCCGCCGACTCGATTGATCACCTGCGCGATTTGATAGAGGCTCAGCCGCCGTGGGCCGCCGGCGTGGTAAATGCCACAAAGATCGGAGGCGAGCACGGTGTCGCAAAGCTCGTTCAGGCAATCGGTGTAATGCGGCGTGCGAATCTCGTCGTAGTAGAGCGTCGCCGGCTTTGATTTGCGAAACCGCGATTGAATCCAATCGATGGCCCCGGCATGACCATTGAAGCTGGTTCCCATCGGCAACGAGATTCGCAAGATGGCGGCCGCCGGATCGGCAGCGAGAATCAGTTCTTCGGCCCGGACCATCGTCTCGCCATAGACGCTGATCGGGTCGGTCGGATCGTCTTCGACATGGCCGCCCGAGCCGCTTCCGGAAAAAACCAAATCGACCGACAGGTGAACCAGCCGCACGCCGCGCCCGCCGCCGACGTCGAGCAACGTGCGAACCCCATCGACATTGATCCGCCAAGCCATCGCAGGATCGAGTTGGCAAGATTTCAAATCGCAGTTGCCCGCGCAATCCAAGACCGACGCGAAGCGGTAGCGATCGAATAGCTCGGTCATTCCGCGACTATCTTCGGCATCGCAAGTCAGAATATCGGGCCCGACGAGCCGCCAGTTGTCGCGCTGCCGAACGCCCAGCACTTCGCCAGGATACCTTGCGCGAAAATACGGCAGCGCATTGTAGCCGACGACGCCGGAAACGCCGGTGATCAACAGCGGCAAGGGGAGCGGGGCAAAGGGTTGGGCGAGTTGAAACATGATCGGTTAAGCAGTTTGAAGCCCGCGGCAGTGCCCAAAGTGTAGAAACGCCGCGGCTGGCGAGCAAGTTCAACGGCGCGATGATTTGCGAGCGCTCGGCAAATACAGCGATCGCAAGCAGCCGATATTCAAGAGGCTTGCCGCGATTCTAACCAAAGATTCGCCGCCACCAACTGCGGCGAGGGCGCCGATTGCGCAGCTCGCGAATCTCGGTGACAAGATAGGGCACGAAGAGCGAACCCGATGCGGGGTGCGGCTCGCGCGTTGCGGACAATGGTGCAGAGACGTCTTCCGACGGAGCCTCCATCGACGGTTCCGTGGGAGATTGCACGGCTTCGTCGCCGACGATCGGAGGAACTTCGGAAATGGGTGGCGATGCGGGCGATTCGACCGCGGAATCCGCAGGCACGGCGATCATGGCGCCATTGGCTTCCGCATGACCGTTCAAATTCGCATCGCCGAGTATACCGGCATGGCCATTGAGACTTGAATGGCCATTTTGGCTGGCAATTTCGCTCTGGCTTGGCGTTTCGGTCTCGTTCGCAAGTTCACTGTTGCTTCCAGCATCGCCGCGGGTTGCAGTGTCGCCGATGTTCGAGATGCCGCTCTGGCTTGCAACATCGCTTGACGTCAAATTCGGCGCGGGCGATTCGGAAATCGGATCCGCGGCGAATGCGGCCTTGGCCGCGGCCAAGTCCGCCAAATCGGGGTCGATGTGCAATCCGCCGAACGTCGCGCCGCCGAACATCCCTTCGTCGAACATCGTTTCGCGATCGTCGATTCCGAGATCATCCGGGGCGGAATGATCATCGGCAGAAGTGCCGTTGACCGATGCGTCGTGCGCATCGCAATGATGGCCGTTGCAAGAGTTGGGGTCGTTCGTCAATGCTTTCGCATGGTAGCCATTCGTCGGCGCCGGTGGCACGATCGGCGTGTCTTCGAGTAAATCGAACGGTTCAAAGACTGGCTGAAGTGATGTCCGTCAACTCGTGGATTTTGGCATTAGCTGGCACCTCTCGTCGTCTTGTCGGGCAATCATTCCCCGCACCCGCTCCCCGCCATGCCCGACGTTATCACGTTGCAATCCTAAAGGGGCAAACTCTAATTTAACTTGCCGGTTTGCCTCTTGGCAACGATTTTGCACGCCGAAATCCAAAGAAAACCCAAATCCTTGCGCAAAAGGCACTTGGTGTGGGCTGCGCGGGCGGGGAAGTCGGCGCGGACGGTGAACTTTGCGCAGCCGGGAATCGCGGCAGAGAGCGAAGCCGGGGGCGACGGGCGGGCTGACTATTTCCTGCCGACCGGCTTGAAGCGTTCCTCCGGCATGATGACGGAGGTGATGCGCAATCCGAATTTTTCTCCGACCTTGACCGCTTCGCCCTTGGCCACCGGATGTTCGCCCACATAAAGATCGAGCATCTCTTCGCACGATTTCTCGAAGTGAATGATCGAACCGGCGCCCAATTCCATGATTTGATCGATCGGCTGCCGTTTCGTCGCCAGAGTGACGCTGATCGGCACTTCGATATGCAGCAAGCTAAGCGTGTAGCCCGGCAATTCGGCGGCCGAGTGCTTTTTTGACGCTACGGCTGGCGCCGGTTCCTGCCGATCCGGCGCGGCAGCATCGTGCAATGGCAGCCCCGAAGGGGCTGGCGAGACGGCTTCGGGCGGAGGATTCGGCATGGAAACGAGCCTTGTTCAAAACCCGGCGATGGTTACGTCTGTAGGGAACGGCCTCCGTGCCGTTCCGGGAGCGCGACCTGCACGGAACGGCACGGAGGCCGTTCCCTACAGCCAATCCCAAGATCGTGCAGTGTCATTTAGTATCGGCCGCCGGCACGGCCGCCCGGCAATGTTCCGGGCGAGCTTTTCGCCGTTTGGCACGGCCGCCAGCACTACCTATAATTTGAATGTGCGTAAGTGCCAAGGCCGAAATCGGTTTCGGCGGTTTTAGACCAGACCGCCGGGCAGAAGGGGACAGTCCCCGTTTTGCTCCGCGGACTACGCAAAATGGGGACAGTCGCCAGCGGTTTGTGATGCTAGCTGAATCAATTTCGCGGAGAGTGATGCGATGCCGGGAATGCTTCAAACCGATGCGGCGAGCTTTGAATTGAAGCCCTACAAGTCGCTCTCCAACGAGGAGCTTCATGCCCGAATCGCGGCCATTCGAGCCCAAATGGGCTCGCGTTTGCTGATTCTCGGCCACCATTATCAGCAAGACGAAGTGATCGCGCTATCGGACCTGCAAGGGGATAGCTATCAACTTAGCCAGCTCGCGGCCAATAGCACCGATTGCCGGGCGATTGTGTTCTGCGGCGTGCATTTCATGGCCGAAACGGCCGACGTGCTGGCGAACCGGCCGGAGCGGCTTGCCGAACGAGGCGGCGAGCGCGTGACCGTCGTGTTGCCCGATCTGGCCGCCGGCTGCTCGATGGCCGACATGGCCGCGATCGAGCAAGTCGAAAACTGCTGGGAAGCATTGGGCGAGGTGATGGAAACGGCCGAAGTCACGCCGGTGACGTACATCAACTCAGCCGCCTCGCTCAAGGCATTCTGCGGCAAGCACGGCGGCATTGTTTGCACGTCGAGCAACGCGGCGGCGGTACTGAAGTGGGCCTTCGAGCGAACTCGCCGAGTGCTCTTCTTTCCCGATCAACATCTGGGCCGCAATACGGCCCGAGCGATGAACATTCCGCTAGAGGAAATGGCGGTGTGGAATCCGCACGCTGGCGAGCTCGGCGGCAACTCGGCCGCGCAGCTCATCAACAGCCGCGTATTGCTCTGGCAGGGGCATTGCAGCGTTCATGCGATGTTTCGCCCGGAGCACGTCAATCAGTTTCGCGCTCGCTACGCGGGAATCAAAGTGCTTGTGCATCCGGAATGCTCGATGGAAGTCGTCGATAAAGCCGACCTGCGCGGTTCGACGAGCCGCATCATCCGCGAAGTCGATGCCGCTCCGCCCGGCACACGCTGGGCGATCGGCACGGAACTGCATCTGGTGAATCGCCTGAAGCACGCCCATCCGGAGCAGGAGATTCACTTTCTTTCGCCGGTCGTGTGCATGTGCGCCACGATGTATCGCATCGACTTGGCGCATCTCTGCTGGAGCCTGGAAAACCTAGCCGCCGGCACGCCGGTGAACGTCATCCGCGTCGATGATGAAACCAGCCGCTGGGCGCTGATCGCGCTGGAGCGGATGTTGACGGTGAAGTGAATCTTTAGGTGCTCCCATGCGTCTATTGGTGGCGTGCTCGAAATGTCAGCGGCAATACGATGCGACCGTGCGCGCTGTCGGCAGCCGGTTTCGTTGTCGGTGCGGCGAGGTGTTGACGGTCAATCAGCCGGAAGGGCATGCTTCCGCGGTGGTTCGCTGCGAATCTTGCGGCGCACGCGGCGCGAAGGGAGCCGACGGTGCGAATTTTGCAACGCCGATTTCACGCTCCACGAACAAGACCTCGATACGATTTGCCCGAGTTGCTTCGCGCGGGTGAGCGATCATGCCCGGTTTTGCGATCACTGCGGCAAACCGTTGGCGGCTGAGCCGTTGAATGTCGTCGATACGCCGTTGGTCTGCCCGGCTTGTCGCGGCGACCGGCGGCTGTTCAACCGAACGATCGGCGGGTTTGGATTGATGGAGTGCCACGTTTGCGCCGGATTATGGGTCGAAAACGCCATTTTCCAGCAATTGATCGAACATGCTTGCCAGACTAGCCCGACGGCCAATGAATGGTTGAAGACGGATTTCGGCGGGCACGCATCGCCGGCGCCTGCAACCGCGAGCGCTCCGCACGGCTATCTCCCTTGCCCTGTTTGCAGTGGATTGATGTTGCGGCAGAATTATCAGCATCAGAGTCGAGTGATCATTGATATTTGCAAGCGGCACGGCGTGTGGTTCGATGCCGACAAGCTTTTCTCGTTTGCTCGATTGGGTTCACAACGGCGGGCTTGCCGCGGCGCGCGCCGCCCATGAGCAGGAAGCGATTCAGGCGGCTCGATTACAGGCCGCGGGTCTATCGAAGGCGGAAATCGCCGCCAGTTTGTCGTCGGCGCACCTTGGTCCGTGGTCCACTTCGCTGTGGATGGACGCGGTGGGGATGGTCGCCCGCTTGTTCCTGCGCGGTTGAAGAACGCATCGCAAACCAGCCTGAAGCGCGAGCGAAGGAAGTGTCAGGAGGCGTCCCCCAGCGGAATTCCTTCGCTCGCGCGTCAGGCTTGTGTGGCGATGCGGCGACTTAGCTTTTTGCGTGGTTCGTCTACCGCAGCGAGTCGAGCATTTTGAGGCGGATGGCCGACAGCGCGGGGAGCAAGCCGCCCAGGCAGCCCATGATGATCGAGAAAGCCATTCCCGCGCCGAGAATTCGCGCATCCACAACGAGTTTCAACATCACGCTCTTGCCCATCATCTGGCTTGAGGCCGACAGGCCGTTGCACCACCAGCCGACCGCGCAGCCCAGCATCCCGCCCAGGATCGCCAGCAGGATTGCTTCGAGAAAAAAAGCCACGAGCACTTGCCAGCGGGCGAAGCCGAGGATTCGCAACATGCCGATTTCGCGCGTGCGCTGCGCGACGGCGGCGAACATCGTGTTCATCACGCCGAAAATCCCGCCGACGGCCATCAACACGGCCACGACGACGATCATCATCAGAAACTGCTTGTTGGTTTGATTCAGCGATTCGAAGTAGGCGGCCTCGGTCTGCGCAAGGATGGCCGGGCTTTTGAACTCGGCGATCATTTTCTTGGCGACTTGCTCGGGATCGAGCCCTTCCGCGACGCGAAACACGGCCGTGCTGCGTGTATCTTTGCGCAGCATTTCGCCGGTCACCTTGCGCTTGGCCCAGACTTCGGAGTCGAATGTCTTGCCGGCGGAGTTCATGATTCCAACGACCACCCATTGCCGTGGGCCCAACGTGAATGTGTCGCCGAGCGTGAGCGTTGCCTTGCCGACATCGTGGCCCATTTCACGCGCGATGCCTTCGCCGAGCACCGCTTGAACATATTGCTCGTTGCCGCCACCTGGAACGGATTGCACGCCCGCGCCCATGTCGAACCACCGGCTCCCCTCTTGCAAACTCAGTTGGTGAATCATTCCGGCCAGCGCGGGGTCTTCCACGCCGCGCAACTGCACCATGCGGCGGCTCCGGCCCCCCGCGACCGGATGCGGCAGCGGTTGATTGACGACTTGATAGAGTTCCCAACTGATCATTGGCACGTTTTCTTGCCCGTTGCCGGTCGAGACGCTCATTTTCCGCACGTAGTCGCGATTGGCGAGCAAGTCGATATCGCCATAGCCGAGGTCGCTAAAGGCTTCGTCGAATGCGCCGTCGGACAAGACCATCACGTTCCCTGCGACGGAGCTGCCCTTGCTGAGCGCATACATGCCGTTGACGAATGCGAGCATGACGGTCATCAGCGCGACGACCAAAGTGAAAGCCAGCGTGGTCAGGAGCGTCGTGCGCCAGCGGACCATCAGGTTGCGAAAACTATATCCAAGGGGAACTCGCGGCGCAATGCCGACCGCTTGCAAGATCATCAGCGCGAAGAGAAACAAGCTGGTCAACAGCACCAACGCGACGACGACCGCAATCGCCAATCCCAGCGCCCCGCCGGCAACCGCGAACAGGATGAGCAATATGTGTTTCATGGCACACCTACGCCACTTTGGAAAACACTTCGGACACTTTGACCGACCTGGCCGACCATGCCGGCAACAAGCTGCCGATCAATGCCGTGCCGGCGCCGATTGCCAATCCCCACCAAGGCGCAGCGCCGTCGATGACAAATCGGTTGAAGAATCCGATGGGCAACGCGATGCCGCCCAGCAGTTCGTTCACCAAGAACCAGGTCGCGGCGGCGCTTGTCACGCCGCTCAGGCAGCCGATCAACAGCGCTTCGGAAAGCACCAACAAAAGGATCTGATTGGGAGAGAATCCCAACACTTTGAGCACCGCCATTTCCACGCGCCGCTCGCGGACGCTAATGCTAATGGCATTGGCGATCACGAGCGAAATCGTTATCAACAGAGCCGGCACCAATAGCCAGCGCATGCCGAACAACAGATCCTTATAGGATTCCAAATACGAGGCGATGCCGGATGAAAGCGTTTCGCACTTCACCGCCGGAGTGCGAAATTCCGGCGAAGAGCCGATTTGCGCCGCAACCCGATCGTAAGACGGAACGTTCGGCACGCGCAGGAAGACGAGCGCCAGCGATTTATCGGTCATCGGATGCTGCTGGTCTTTCGATTTTCCTTTGTTGTAGGCTCGAATGGCCCCGTCGAGGTAGTCGTAGTTCATCACCGCGTTTTGTTCATAACGTGCGCCGGGCAATTCGCCGCAGATTTCCATTTCCAGGTCGAGCCCCTGATAGTTCAAGCTGGTGACTTTGATTCGTTCGCCGATCTTCTTATTGATCGCCGCCATCCGACCCTTGCCCATGACGACTTTATAGGGGTTTTGCTCCATATCCTTGAGGGCGGTCAACAGGGTGCGCTTGTCGGCCTCAGGCACTTCGTCGATGTCGTCCATCATCGAAGTCCATTTGCCATGCGCGTCGACCGACAAGACTTTGCGCGGATCCATCGCGAAGAAAAACAGAATGCTCTCGCGGGTTTGCTTGCCTGGCTCAAGCGTGCCGACGTAGAACGACCAGGCCATGGCGTCTTTGTTGGGATCGACCCGATAGTCGCCTTTCTTGCTCGGCGCGCCCTCCGACAGTGTTTCCGCATACACATAGGGCATCTGACTGGGGCTCTGATACTTTTCGGTAATCAATGCCTTGAAGTTGTGGCTCTTCGTTTCGGTCTGATTGTCGAGAAACGCCAGAACGCTCCAAACGAGCGTGATAACGAGGACCAGCACGAAAGTCGCCAGTCCCGTCAACGTGCTGCGAAGCAGGTTGCGCCGCAAGCTGCGCACGATGAATCGCGATTGCTCCCAGTAGAGCAATGCCACGAACAGCAAGACGGCTGTCGCCGCGACGCCGACGGGGTTGCGCCAATCGTCGAGGAAATGCAGCACAGCCTGGTCCAAGCCATTCATGGCGCGCGCCCCACGGACGAATGAGAATGGGCGTGCAGCGGCAGGCTGGCGGGCGCAACGTCGTCGGGAATTGTTTCGCTGACGAGTTGCCCTTTTTCCAGATGCAGAATCCGTTCGGCTCGAGCGGCCGCCTTGGGGTCGTGCGTGACCATCAGGATCGTTTTGGTCAAGCTGTTTTTCAGTTCGATCATCAGGTCAAGGATTTCATGCGCCGATTTCGAATCGAGGTCGCCGGTCGGTTCGTCGGCGACGATCAGTGTCGGATCGGTGACGATGGCCCGGGCGATGCCGACGCGCTGTTGCTGCCCACCGGAAAGCTGTCCAGGCCGATGGCGCATGCGGTTCGCGAGGCCAACGAGATCGAGCGCCATTGGTCACTTGCTTTCGGCGCTCGGCTTTCGACATCGGCACGAGCAGCAGCGGCAATTCGACGTTTTCGTAGGCCGTCAGCACCGGCAGCAGATTGTAAAACTGAAAGACGAAGCCGACATTCCGCGTGCGCCAGTTGGCGAGGCTGCGCCTCGCTCATGTTGGCTGATCGTATCGTTGCCGACTCAGATCGTCCCCTGGCTGGGCCGATCCAGCCCGGCGATGAGATTCAACAGCGTTGTCTTGCCGGAACCGCTGGGGCCCATCAGGGCGAGGAATTCGCCCTCGGGCACGTCGAGGCTCAAATCGATCAGCACGTCGATCTGTTCGCTGCCGCGGCGAAAGAATTTGTGGACGTTGGCAACGCGGACGATCGGTTCCGAATCCATCTTGGGAATCTCTGACTGCGATGATGAAAAAGGGGACAGGCATCGAGCCGCGAGCCGAACAACTTGGCCCAAACCTGATTGAAGCTCGGAGCCAGTTCCCTTTTCGACCCGCTATTTGAGGAACGAGACCAGCACGCCCATGTCGGGGAGCAGAAATTCGCCGCTCGGTTCTTGCTCGGGGATTTCGACTTTCACGCGCACCGTGACGGCCCCTTTGGCGCGATTGGCCACCGGCATCCGCCGCGAAACGACGCCGTCGTAACCGTTGGGATGCGTCTTCAGAAAGGCGTCGTCGTGCTGCCCTGCCTCGGGCATGATGCGACAGCGCTGGCCGGCCGTGACGCGGCTGATGTCGCGTTCCTGAATGTCGAGCTCGACTTCGAGATCGTGCAGATCGGCCATCTCGCAAAGGTAGCCGGCGGCGCCGAACGCCAAGGGGTTGACGTAGCCACCGAGCTCGGCCTTTTTGCTGAGGATGATTCCGGTTGTCGGAGCGACGATCGTGCAGTTTTTCAATTGCTTGACGGCTTGCTGCACGGCGGCTTGCGCCGAGAGGACTTGGGCCTTGGCCACTAGCCGTTGCTCTTCCAGCGAGGTTTCGAGTTTGAGGACCGTGGCTTTTTGACTTTCATAAGCCGACTTATCGACTCTCACCTGCGCCGCGGCCCTGTCTTTGTCGTGCTGGGTGACGGCGATGCCGGCGGCAGTGAAATAGTGATCGTCGATCTTCGACAATTCGAGCTTGGCGGCCATATTTTGCAGCATGTCTTTGGCGGCTTCGATGTCTTGCAGCGTCGAGCCGGTTTCCACCTGGGTCAGGTTCGTTTGGGCGACGCGCAAGGCCGCGTTGGCGCTGTCGAGTTGAGCGGCGAAGAGGACCGGATCGATTTCCGCGAGTCGATCACCTTTTTTGTAGACGGCGCCTTCCTTGAAATTCGGATCGAGCCAAACGATTTCGCCGCCCACTTGCGGACTGAGCTGGATCAGATGCGCGGCGATCAGGTATCCCTTGGAGTCGAGCACGACATCGCCCGCGGCAGCGGTGGAAGCAGGCGCCGATAGGTTAGATGCCGCTCGATCGGAGGGCCCCGTCGCCGACGAGACACCGCCGCTGGTTTTGCCCGAATCGCTGGATTCGGCATCGGCAGATTGCTCGGCGGCCGGATTCGATCCCGTCGGCGCGAGTCGATAGGCACGCCAGCCGAAGGCCGCGGCGGTCGCCAGGGCAATCGCGGTCAAACCCCAAGGCAGCCAAGCGCTCCGCGGCTTAGCCGCAGAATTGCCAGGCTTGACCAGCCGCAACGATCGCACGCGATCGCTGAGCGAAGCCTGCGCCCGTCGCCGGGCGGCGTTGCTTTGTTGGGAGATCCCGCGGAATTCGGCGTGCCAATCGTCTCTCGCAGTTCGCTCATACGATGTCTCTAGGATCAGGCCGACGTCTCCCATGAAGAATAACATCGGGCGACGCGGTTGTTAACCCATCGCGCGGCGATTGCTGAATTCGACGTGGCTGATTTTCCCTAGTGGCTTGTCGCGGGCTGTATGGTGAATGAAAGCATCGCAGCGGTGCTCTCGTCGCGTCGGACGCCTGTCGAATGAATCCAAACAGACCACGAGCCGTTGTACCTTCAAGAGCCATTTGGCAAACGAATCGGCCGAATCGGATCTTTCTGCTGCGAGACCGCGCCCGCCGGATTGCCCGGCGAGCTCGGCAGGCCCGAACGCGAATTCCCCAGCGGCAGCGACGTCGGCGGCAGGACGATCAACGGGCGGATGGGATCCTTTGTGACGTCGCGCGACGTCGGATCCGCGAACAACGGCGAGATGCCGTTGACCGCCGGACCACGAGCGAACGAGCCGGCATTGGATCCGAATTGCGACAACTGCGGCGACAATTCCGGTGAAACGATCAGCGGCCTGATCGGATCCTTGCCGTTGCTCGGTTGCAGGGCGCTGTTGCCGTTCTGATCGGCAGCCGTGTCCAAGGGATTCGCCGGGTTGCGAGGGGCGAATCCGCCGAAAGTGCTCGAGCCCGGCGAATTACTTGTGGCAGTTGCGTCGGCGGGCGATTTCCCCGTGGAATTCGCCTGGTCGTCATTCGGCTGAATCAGAAACCGACCACCGCCGCTGCCACGCTCATCGCCCTTCTTCTTGGAATCGGGCGGCGGAGGCGGAGTGCGCCCGGCAATGCCCCGGTGTGAGCGGGCGGACCTGGAATCGTGCTTGGCTTCGGTGTTGCCCCAGTGGTTGGACCGACAGGCGGGCCGGAATGAAACGGCGTGCTTCCAGGTCCGGTTGCTGGGCCGGTGGTGCTATTGGGATGAAATGTCGAGGCATTCGGTCCGGTCGTTGGGCCGGTGTGGGCTGTGTTGCCCGCGCCATGATTGGTGTGCTCTAACTCCCGCTCTCGACCGGCAACCGCGCCGCTCGAATGTTCTGGTCCAGCGCCCGGCAAATGACCGCCGCTATGTTGCGACAAGGCATGCATGTCGAGCGATCGCGCGCCTTCACCGGGCCGGTGACCACCATGACTTTCGGCGATCGCCCGCTGACGTGCAACTTCGTTCGACCGCACGGCTTCATGGGCAAACTCTTGTCGTTGCGCCATCGAAACAGTTTGGAAATGCGTCGGACCCGGTCGACGGGCATATTCGTTCAGCGAAATTCCGATATGCACTCCGCCCGCGCGCCTGCGCGAATCGACATGGCGTAAGTTCGCGGCGGCCGCGCCTCCGGATGATGGTCCATATAGACGTACCGCTCGTGGGCGCGATGATCCCATTCCGGATCGCGGCGAACGTTGTACCAACGATAGTACGTAAACAGCGGATCGTAGCCGATGCCGACGCCAAACCAGGGATGAAATCCCCAGCCGACATAGGCCGGACCGTAGCAATCGCCGAAGTAGTAGTGGTAGTAATTCGGGCGAACGAAAAAGTTGACCGTCAACACGCCCGGATCGATGACGACCCGCGGACCATAGACAATCGGCCGGCCGGCCCAATACGTGCCGTCGAACGCGACCGGAGCGAACAACACACCGCGGTGCGACAGTTCATAATCCCAATGGCCCGGGATGAACAAATACCCGCTCGGCGTTCCAAACATAATGGGCCGCGATCCAAATCCAGTCGGGCTGAGCGGCCGTCCAATAGCCGGCTCGCCAGACGTATCGGGCATCGACGTATTCATAAGTTCCGGGCACCCAGAAATCATTGGCCGTCGGAGCCGGAGTGTTCGGGCCGTTCTCAAGCGACTGGGGCGGTTGTGGGACGTAGTTCACTTGCTCGACGTTCGACGGCGCCCAGATTCCCGGCGTCCATTGGAATCCGCCGCCGCCGGCCGGGGTCCAATAGCCGGCGACCCAAGCATGATTCGGCGGCGTGTCGCGCCAAATTCCGCTCACCCAGATAAAATCTCTTCGGCCATCGTCCCATGCCCAATAGCCGGGAATCCACACCACGTTTTGTCCGTCGGGCTTCACATCCGGCGGCATTTCTTCAACTGGCGCGGGAGGCTGAGTCGGAATCACCATCGGCGGCGCCGGATTCAGCGCGGTCGGTTCCGCGTAGGCTTCGTGAACCGGCCCGTTGGTAAGAACTTCATGACCGCGCGCGTCGCCGCCTTGCGGATTGGCCGGGCCTTGGTCGGGCAACGGCAACGGCGGAGCGTCTTGGGCATGGCCCGGCGAGGCTGGCAACATCCAACTTGCCAAACCGATCAACGCGACGGCCACGGCCGCCGTAAATGCAACACCGACTCGTTTGCCAAGCATGACTTCCTCCTCCTTGGAACTGGGCACCGTCGCGATAGCCCGACGGTTGGAAAACAATTTGATCCACCGCTTGTTCGCCATTCTATCCGAACCGCGAAATTCGACCTAGACGAGCATTTCACGCGCCGACGGCGCGATTCGGCTCAGCGATTTCCATGCTAGCAGATAAGAGAGACCGCCCAATTATACGTTGAAAAGACAAAAGAATAGAACAAAACCTACTTTGCCGGAATCGATTCCGACGGATCGGCCGGCGTTTGCTTCGGGCCGAGCGCCGCGCAAATTTCGTCGTGCGAATAATATCGGGCCTGAACGCCCGCGGCTGGCACTTCGGCTTTTGCCGTCCAGGCGATCGCGTTGAGGAGGAGCGTGCGGAATTCGGGCCTTTCCCAGTTGTCGTAGAAATGGCCGCAAGTCGTGGCGAAGGCGCGACCACCACCCGTTCGTTCATGGACCCAGGCGACGACGTTGCCATCGGGCTCGCGCCCCTTCAAATCCGGAACGATCCAGATTGGCTTGGTCGAATCGTCGTTCGCGCGGAACTTGATGTTGTAGTAAAACTCCTCGCGCATTTTGAACGGCTTGACGCCGCGGGCGACCGGATGATCGGACGAGGCGAGCTGCACTTCCGACTCTTGCGTCTTGATCGCGGAATACCAATCCCGCTTGCCGTTTGTTTCCCATTTGAAATAGCCGCCGCTCCAGTCGAGCACTTTGTCGGCATATTTTTCCGGCGCAAACGTGGAGAAGTGAAACGTGATCAGCCCGCAGCCTTTCTTCATCAGACCATCGACATAGCGAACCCGCGCGTCGTCGGCCAAATGCAGAGCTTCTTGAAACTTATCGCCGTCGCGGCCATCGGAGACGATCATGAGAGTGGCGGCGTCGTCGAGCGCGGTCGAATCCTTTGGCCAACCGTCGAGATAGTGCTCGACCGCGATTTGATCCTTGATGTTGGAATGCTCCAGCATCATGCGCAGCAGACAGACCGACCAGCCGTAGTCGTGCATGCCATTACCGACCGGGCCGTGGCTCTTCGGTCCGGCGATGAGGACAATTTTTCGTTTGACGACGTGGGCGGTCGCATCGTTATCAGTCTTGGCATCAGCAAGTTGTCCCCGAGCAATCTCGGAACAACTTGCGAGGAGAAGCAACGACACGAAGAGCCGCCAGGCAATCGTTTTCATGGACGAGGAACCTTTGAGCAAAGAAGAAATCTTGCCCCGGCATTCTCGCGTGAATAGGTTCCCGCGGCAAGCTTATGGTAGAATACGCTGCGCGGCAATGTCGCAACCAACGTTGGAGTCCAGCCTTCAGGCGCTCCCCAGCAGGCTGAAGCCTGAACTCCAACTGAATCGTCGCGCAACGGAGGGAACATGAACCATGACCATTCGTGCAGTCTTCGAGCATGGGGTGCTTCGGCCAACAGAAAAAGTCGATTTGCCGGAGGGGCAAGAAGTCGAGGTCCAGGTGAAGGTTGTCGAGACGCGGGAAGTAAGTCAGGCTGCCCGTAGCTCGGGGCTGACAGAGGTTTATGCGATTCTTGGAGAGCGATACCACTCGGGCCATGCCGACAGCGCCGAGCGGCATAACGAGCATCAAACATGACGGTCTTACGAGAACATCTCGACCTCGATTAGTCTCATGTAACGATTGGCGTAAAACAGGTCTGGTTGTTGGTATCGCGGCCGCGCGCGAATCGTGAACCGTGGATCCTTCGGATTGTCGGAATCAAACAAGACGAACCCAAGTCCGAACACTTGGCACAAGGCGTCTAGACGCGCGACTTCATCATCTGGCGCCTTATTCGAGACGACAAGATAGACCTTATGGCTGAAAAGGCAGTAGGCACAAGCCTGCCCGAACGCCGTGACGAGTTGGTAAACATCAGGTTTGACCTCCGCGGAAACAATTTCCACGGGCGCTTGGATGATGTCGCTTCGCTTTGATTCGCGTTTGCCGATTACGTCTGGGGTTCCCCACTTGTCGCGGAAGCGATTGCCGCCAAGAGGAATCGCCTTTGTGCATTCTTCCATTTCGTTCACCAACCAGTCAGCGAATGATTCGTAGAAATCCTCCTCTTTGTATTTCTTGGGCTGCTTCGGGATGAGTTCATCTTTGAGTTGGTCGGTATCTGCTTCGCGGAATTTGGTCAGCCGGTAAAGGCCGCGCGACGGCTTGTAAACGCGATCGGGAAACCGCTCGTCGAGGTTCCAGACGGGACTGTGCTCGGTTTGAAGGTGCCGTCCAGTTCCAGCACGCGTCGGACGAGGTCGGAATAGCGGACTCCCTCGGGTGTTGCGTTCCAGCACATCAAACGCCTTACCAGTGATGCGTTCACCGATGTTAGCCATTTTGCGCCTCTGGACAGTGGGAACGTGAAATCGTTCGTCAGATTCTACCCCCTCTATGGTGCTGCCAAGTAGCAATTCTACGCGAGGAGGCATTCGCATTGTTGGCGGTTTCACACCGACCTAGCGAAAACCTATCCGCGATATTAGAGGCCGCCTACGGCGCCGAAGAGCAGCCGCCCCGGTGATTGAAGATAGCCAATCACTTCGTTCAAAAATCGGGCGGCGGCGGCGCCGTCGACCAATCGGTGATCGTAGGACAGGCTTAGCGGCATCATCAGACGTGGCTCGATCTTGTCTTGGACGACCACCGGCAGTTTGCGCGAACGGCCGACCAATAGAATCGCCACTTCGGGATAGTTGATGATCGGCGTCGAATACGTGCCGCCGATCGCACCCAAGTTGCTGATCGTGAACGAGCCGCCGCGCAGGTCGTCGAGCGAGTATTGCGTGGCCTTGGCCTTCTCGGCCACCAGCGTTAGCGCTTGGGCGATGTGTGATATGGTCATGCGATCGACGTCGCGCAGCACGGGCACCACGAGGCCGCGAGACGTGTCGACGGCTATTCCCAGATTGACATAGTCCTTGTAGACGATCTGGCCCGTTTCCATGTCGAGCGAAGCGTTCAACGTCGGATGCTGCTTCAGCGAAAGCGCGACGGCTTTCATCACGAACACCAGCGACGTGAGCTTGACGTTCGAGCCGGCGTAGTCGGCGACGCTGCCTTTGCGAATCCGCTCCAACTCGGTGATGTCGGCGTCGTCGAAGTTCGTCAGATGCGGGATGGTAGAGGCCGAGCGGACCATGTTGGCCGCGATCGTCTTCCGCATCTTGCTGCATCGGCTCGCGACGAATCGGGCCCCAAGCGTCGCGATCCTTTGCGCCGGTTCGAATCGGGCCAGTGGCGGCGCCGGTGGCGTGTCGCACGGCGCCGATAACGTCTTCATGCGTGATTCGTCCGTCGGGACCGGTGCCTTTCACTCGCGCGAGATCGACGCCCAATTCGCGGGCCAATCGGCGCACGGCGGGCCCAGCGGGAGCGGCCGGAGATTCCGTCGCCGGCGCTTCCTCGCCATCGGACGGTGCTTCGATTGGCTCGGCGAGATGAGCACTGGCGACATGAGCACTGGCGACATGAGCACTGGCGACATGAGCACTGGCGACATGAGCACTGGCGACATGAGCACTGTGGCGACCGTTGCCCGATTGTGGGGCCGGCGCCGAAGCGGCCGGTTTTGGTTTGGCGGCCACGGCGGCCGTGCGCTGCTTTGGCCGGCGACGGTTTCGCGGGGGCGGCTTGAGTCGCCGGCGTTTTGGCGGCGGCCTGTTTTGCGGGCTCGGGTTTGGCGGCCGACTTTGCAGCCGGCTTGGCGGGCGACGATTTCGCACTTCCAGCGGCGCCTTTGGCCGCTTCTTCCAACGTCAGCAACACTTCGCCGATATTGACGGTTTGGCCTGGCTTGACGTGGATCTTCGACACCTTGCCGCCGATCGAGCAGGGGACCGGGATCACGGCTTTGTCGGTTTCGATTTCGACGACGTCCTGCTGCGGACTGATCGCGTCGCCTTCCTTGACCAGCAAGCTGACAATGTCGCCGGAGTGGATGTTTTCGCCCAGATCGGGAAGTTTGAATTCGGTGGCCATATTGTGCGTGATTGATTTCGAGGGAATGACACGATGAGCCGCTGGTGCTTGTTGGAGTTCAGGCTTTAGCCGCCCGCGGCACGCTAAAGCGTGAACTCCAACAAACCCGGCGGCCGCGGACCTACACAGTTGTCGGATCGACCTTTTCCGGATCAATGCCCAATGTTTTGATCGCGGCCGGAAGCTTGGCGCGATCGAATTGCTTATCGTCGGCCAGCCGCACCAACGTGGCCAAGGCGACCGACTCGGCATCGACCTCGAAGAACCGCCGCAACGGTCCGCGGCTGTCGCTGCGGCCGAAACCATCGGTGCCCAAAGTGTAAAGGCCGCCCGGCACCCAGGGGTCCAATTGCTCCGGCACGCTACGAACATAGTCCGATGCGGCGATAAACGGCCCCTTCACTCCGGCGATCGCTTGCTCAAAGAAGCTGGTGCGAGGCTTTTCCGTCGGATGGAGCATGTTCCAGCGGCGAGCGGCGAGCGAATCGCGGCGCAGTTCCTTGTAACTGGTGACGCTCCACACGGTGCTGGAGACATTGAATTTCTCGGCCAACAGTTTCTGAGCCCGTTGCACTTCGCGCAAGATGGCTCCGCTGCCGAAGAGTTGCACGTGCGGTGATTTGCCGCCGGCTTCCAGCGTCGAAAGCTTGTAGATGCCGCGGATGATTCCCTCGTCGACGGTCGCCTCGGCGATGTTTTTGGGCATCGCCGGCATTTCGTAGTTTTCGTTGCCGATGGTGACGTAGTAGATCGCGTCTTCGCCGAGCTCGTACATCTTCTTCATGCCGTCGAGAATGATGACGGTCGATTCATAGACGAAGGCCGGATCGTAGCTGCGCACATTCGGATAGGCGATCGCGAACAGGTGGCTGTTGCCATCCTGATGCTGGAGCCCTTCGCCGGCGAGCGTCGTGCGGCCTGCTGTGCCGCCGAACATGAAACCGCTGCGCCCGGCAATCCAGCGCGGCCCAAATCAAATCGCCGATCCGCTGGAAGCCAAACATCGAGTAGTAGATGAACATCGGAATCATCGCCACGCCGTGCGTGCAATACGACGTGCCGGCGGCGATGAACGAAGCCATCGAACCGGCCTCGGTAATTCCTTCTTCAAGAATCTGGCCGTCGGTCGCCTCGCGGTAATACAGCACCTGATCGGAATCGACCGGCTCGTAGAGTTGGCCGACGTGATTGTAGATGCCGCATTGCTTGAAGAGCGGGTCCATGCCGAACGTGCGCGATTCGTCGGGCACGATCGGTACGATGTATTTGCCGACTTTTTTGTCCTTGAGCAAGCTGCTCATCAGCGTCACGACGCCGGTAGTGGTCGACACTTCACGGCCGACGCTTTTTTCGATGAACGCCCGATAATCTTCGAGTTTCGGCGTCTTCAGCGTCAGCGGCAGCATTGGCCGGCCCGGCACGTAGCCGCCCAACGCTCGGCGGCGCTCGTGCAGATACTTCATTTCCGGCGTGTCGTCGGCGGGGCGATAGAAGGGCGCCTTCGCCACTTCCTCGTCGGAGATCGGAATGCCGAATCGCGAGCGGAATTCGCGCAGCTCTTCTTCGTTCAGCTTCTTCTGCTGATGCGTCGCGTTGCGGCCTTCGCCGATTTCGCCGAGGCCGTAACCCTTGATCGTTTTCGCCAGGATGCAGGTCGGGCGGCCTTTGCATTCGACGGCCGCTTTGTAGGCTGCGTAGACCTTCTCGGGATCGTGCCCGCCGCGGCGCAGCTTCTTGAGTTTTTCGTCCGAGAGATGGCTGACCAATTCGAGCAACTCGGGATACTTGCCGAAGAAATGTTGGCGGATGTAGGAGCCGGGCATGACGTTGTATTTTTGATACTCGCCGTCGATGACCTCGCCCATCCGCTTGGCGAGCAAGCCGGTTTTGTCGCTGCTCGAGAAGTTCGTCCCAATCGTCGCCCCACAGCACTTTGAGCACATTCCAACCGGCGCCGCGGAAAATGCCTTCCAATTCCTGGATGATCTTGCCGTTGCCGCGCACCGGGCCGTCGAGCCGCTGGAGATTGCAATTGATGACGAAGATCAGGTTGTCGAGATTCTCGCGCGAAGCGAGCGTAATGGCGCCGAGCGTTTCCGGTTCGTCGGTTTCGCCGTCGCCGATGAAGCACCAGACATGCGAATTGCTCGTGTCTTTGATGCCGCGGTCTTGCAGATACTTGTTGAACCGGGCCTGGTAGATGGCCATGATCGGACCGAGCCCCATCGACACCGTCGGATACTCCCAGAAATGGGGCATCAACCAGGGATGCGGATACGAACATAGGCCGCCGCCGGGCGCCAGCTCGCTGGCGAAAATTGTTCAACTGCGCTTCGGTCGAGCCGGCCTTCCATGAAGGCTCGGGAATAAATGCCGGGCGAGCGCGTGGCCCTGAAAGTAAATCTGATCGCCGGAGTAGTTGTCGCCCTTGCCGTGGAAGAAATGGTTGAAGGCGACTTCGTAGAGCGTCGCGGCGGACGCAAACGTGGAGATGTGTCCGCCGATGCCGGGCGTGTTCCTTGTTCGCTCGGACCACCATCGCCATCGCGTTCCAGCGGATGATGCTCTTGATGCGGCGCTCGATTTCACGGTTGCCGGGATAAATAGGCTGCTGGTCGGCGGGGATGCTGTTGATATAGGGCGTCGTGGCGGAGAACGGCAATTCGACGCCCGCGCGATGGGCCTTTTCCTCCAACACCGAAAGCAGATAGCTGACGCGCGCGGGACCCTTGCTTTCCAAGACATATCGTAGCGACTCGAGCCACTCCTCGGTTTCGCCGGGATCCTCGTCTTCGTTGCCGGTTGCCGCGGCGCTTGCGGTCTCGTCAGTCGTGTCAGAATCCTCCGCAGTCGCTTCGGACGAGTCGGCGCCTGAATTGCTATCGTCCTCGGAAACGCCGTCCTCAACAACGCCGTTGGCTGACGTGGCGTCGCCCTCTCCGACTTCAGCGGCATCCATCGCGCCATCGTCGGCTTCTACCGGCGTCGATTCTTCTTCGCGGGAACCATTGGCGCGAGACGAGGCGCCGTTGCCGCCCTGACGACCCTTGGATCGGGTGACTTCTCCTCGTGCCATACGCTCATATCCCTTTCTGGAGCATCGCCTTGCGACTGAGCCGGCAATCGACGGCTCGCCGGCAACTCATCTACGTAATTGTAGCCCGCCGGCCGCATCAAGCGAGCGCATCGGCATTATCGGAAAAGACTTGTGGCGCGTAAAGGGGACCCAGCAGCCGGAATCAACGGCTGACGCGCGACATCTATATCCTGGCAGCAGCGAGTCGAAATCCGAGAAAAAAGTCGACGACACATCGCCGGCCGCTTCGCGGACCGCCCCTCTTTCACCGGTTGGTCGATCGGTCACTTCGACGGACGCATTCCGCCCGAGTTGCCGGATCCCGATGCCTTTGGCTTCTCCTTTGGCTGCTTCGGCTTCTTCTTTTCCTTGCGCATGTCTTTGTTTCCCATAATTGCTTCCTTCGTTTCTATTGGACTTAGCGGGCTAAAAATCAGGTGCCATTCGGCCAGCAATCGAACGACGCAAGCACTATCCTAACGGATTTGGTGCAAATCGGATAATGGTAATCCTACCGGAATCGAAAAGTGGTTGGCGAATCGCAATGTCACTTTGTCGTTTGGTTTGTGCGGCGCGTCGAACGCCGATTCGGAATCGTAGGTCAGGCTTTCCAGCCTGACAGACCGTGTTCGCCGTCAGCTTTCCGACTGCCATTCCCTCTCTCGCCGTCAGCCTGGAAAGGCTGACCTACGGGATTTGGTCCGCTCTTGGCCCGATAAGGGTGATTTGGTACAAGAGCCGCGTTGCCCGGCTACCGCAGATTGACAGCGGCCGCCGGTTCTTTGCAACTGCGAATCGGATTGCGCCACGGATGGCCCATTGATGCACAATTTTTCCCGAGCACTGCGGTCGGTTCTCCGCTATCGCTGGACGCTGGCCGGCGCCGTCGCCAGTGCGTTGCTCGTTGCCGTCGTGTGGGGAGCGAATATCGGCGTCATGTACCCGGTGATCCAAGTGATCTTCCGGGGCGAATCGATGCAAAAGTGGGTGAATGAATCGATCGCCGAATCGACGCAACACATCGCCGATTTCGGCACTCAGATCGATCGCAAGCAAGCGGAGTTGGCCGCGGCTCCGGCGGATCAGCGCAAGGAAATTCAACTCGCGCTCAATGCACTCCGCACAAACCGCGATGTCGAGCAGAAAACGCTCGAAGGCCGGCAACGGCTCAAGCCCTATATCGATCGATATCTGCCCGACGACCCGTTCAAGACGCTGATTTTGATCGTGGCCGGCGTGATGGTCGCGACGTTGTTCAAGAACGTCTGCATGGTGTTCAACTCGATCTCGGTCGATCGGCTGACGTTCATGACCACGCTCGATTTGCGCAAGCGATTCTATCGCCGCACGCTGCGGATGGATTTGGCCGGATTCGGTCAGAATAGCAGCAGCGAATTGATGAGCCGGTTCACGTACGACTTGGACAGCGTCGGTGGCGGCGTGCAGGCGTTGCTTGGCCGGGCAATCGTCGAACCGCTCAAAATGATTTCGTGCCTCATCTTGGCCGCTTGGATTTGCTGGCGGTTATTGTTGATTTCAATGCTCGTCGCCCCACTGGCCGCGTATTTCATTAGCCGGCTGTCAAAGGCTCTCAAACGGGCCAACCGCAAAGCGATGGAGGAAATGTCGCAGCTCTATACGATCCTCCAAGAAACATTCGGCGGCATCAAGATCGTGAAGGCTTTCACGATGGAACGCTACGAACGCCGCCGGTTGCACGAAAACAGCAAGCAGATTTACCGCAAGGCGATGAAGATTTCGCGCTACGACGCCATGGGCCATCCGCTGATCGAAGCGATGGGCGTCGGCATGATCTGCCTGGGAATTCTCAGCGGCGCCTACCTGGTGTTGAATCAGCAGACCCGGCTGTTCGGAATCAAGATTTGCGATCAACCGTTGGATCTGGCTTGGCTGCTTGTGTTTTATGGCGCGATGATCGGGGCCAGCGATCCGATTCGGAAGCTTTCGGAGGTGTTCAACCGGCTGCAACGCGGCGCAGCTGCCGCCGACCGCGTCTACGAATTGCTCGACCGCGAGCCGACGGTTCGCAATCCGGTCAAGCCAGCTCTGTTGCCGCGGCATCGGCGCGAATTGACGTTCGACGACATTCGTTTTTCCTACAAGGCCGGCCAAACGGTTTTGGACGGCGTCAGCCTGAAGATTCCTTTTGGCGAGACGCTGGCGATCGTCGGACCGAACGGTTGCGGCAAAACGACGCTGGCGAACCTGGTCCCCCGCTTTTTTGATCCCACGAGTGGCACGATTCGCCTCGACGGAGTGAATCTGTGCGACGTGCGGCTGCTCGACCTGCGCCGGCAAATCGGCATCGTCACGCAGGAACCGGTCTTGTTCAACGACACGGTGTTCAACAACATCCGCTACGGTCAGCCCGACGCCACGCGGCAGCAAGTGATCGAAGCCGCCAAGCAAGCTCATGCGCATCGATTCATCGAAAATCGATTGGAGCATGGCTATGAAACAATCGTCGGCCAGCTCGGCAACCGGCTTTCTGGAGGCGAGCGGCAGAGAATCGCCTTGGCGCGGGCGATTCTCCGCGACCCGGCGATTTTGATTCTCGATGAGGCCACCAGCCAGATCGATTTGGAAAGCGAACAGCTCATTCACAAGGCGCTGGAGCAATTCACCCGCGGCCGAACTGCCATCATTATTACCCACCGTCTGGCGACGCTCGACCTTGCCGACCGCATCATGGTCATGCAGGCCGGCCAGTGCATCGACGTCGGCACTCATGCCGAACTGACCGCGCGTTGCGAGTTCTACCGCCGGTTGTACCAGATCCAATTCCGCGAAATCGCTTGATTCTTTTCGCGGGAACGGATTCTCATCTTTCTGCTCGCCCGCCACGCTCACCATCACCTTCCTCCACTGGCACATCGTTTGCTATCCCATCGCCCATCCCTAACGGGTCTTTTTCTGAGACGAGCTTGCGGGGCCGCAACAAAGGAGAGGCAATTCTTTGTGGTCGGGGCCGGCGAGTAGAGGAGGCGGAAGAGACGAGGGATAATGGCGGCTCCGGAAACGCCGCGATTTTCGAGCGGAATGGTTTGTCGGGAGAAGACTTGGGTTGAACGCTGGCGTGCTGATGTTAGTGGAATGCCAAGGAGCTTCTGCGACAAACCGGTTTGGCTATGCAGACGAGTTGGAGGCCTAAAGATGATGGCCTCCAATTCGTCTGTTTTGTTTAGGTGTATCGAAATTGCACACATGTATTGATTTGATACGGTTTTCGATGCTTTACGGATTGGCTTATTTGGCCCGGTAAATCCGATTTTCTAAAGTATTTGCAGAAAAATCCAACCGCCGACTGGGAATAAATCTGGCGCATCGCGGCGAACACATCATGGATGTGAGACCTTGCAGGGGCTCGGTCTCGCGCAGAGGTGTTGAGGGCGTTGGCTGATTTGCGTCGGAGATACGATTTGGGCCTTGAGTTGTTTGGGGCGGAATGGTTTTGTGACCGACACTTTGGCACGGTGTCGGGGTTTAATTGACACCAAAGTCTAGCGCGGTAGGATGGGGGTTATTGGTGTCGCCCCTGCTTTCTTGAGAATTCCCAGCCGGGACGACGCACTTTCAAACGCCCCTCAATATCGGCATGGAGAAGAATGCGATGAAATCGCGACGAACGAGCGGACAGGATGTGGGGACAGTTTCGTTGTTGAATATCTCGTTGCTCAAGTGGATCGGTGGCGGCGCGGGGATGGCCGGCATTGTCGCGTTTTCCCTGTATGCGACTGCCGCCCAGCCGGTTTCGACTTCAAAAGCCAGCAGCGGCGAATTGGCCGAAACAACGAGCACGGCTCCCGAGATCAGCACAAAGGGAGTCGAGTCGGCTCCGAAGGCGACCAAGGGGGCCGGAAATTCTTACGGCATTCCGCAAGTCGAAGCGATCAATGAATTGGCTCGCAAGAGTTGGACCGACCATCATCTTATGCCGTCGCCCATGGCCACCGATGGTCAGTGGTGCCGCCGGGTGTTTCTGGATGTGATTGGTCGTATCCCGCGAGTCGACGAACTCGAGAAATATCTCGCCGATCATTCGGCCAACCGTAAAGTGAATCTGGTTGATCGGTTGCTCGGTCCGGAATACGTGGAGGAATATGCCCGTCATTGGAGCAATATCTGGACGACGATTCTGATCGGCCGTTCAACGGGCGCGAAGGCCGACGACAAGATCCCGGTCGATCGCGAGAGCATGGCTCAGTATCTGCGCCGTTCGTTCGAGAAAAACAAGCCGTATCACACGATGGTGAAGGAGTTGCTCACAGCCACGGGCGACATCAAGCCGGGAGAAGATGATTCCAACGGTGCCGTGAACTTCCTCAGCGGCAAGATGGAAGACAACGGCATTCAGGCGACGGCCAAGACGGCGCAGATTTTCTTGGGGCTGTCGGTGCAATGCACCCAATGCCACAATCATCCGTTCAACGATTGGAAGCAGAATCAATTCTGGGAAATGAACGCCTTCTTCCGTCAAACCAAGGTCATCAAGACGATGGCCAAGAAGAAGAAGGTTGAGGATGCCAAGCTGGTGGACGTGAATTTCCGCGGCGAGGGAAGTGATCCCCATTCCGCCGAGCTTTATTACGAGCAGCGCAATGGCATCATGCAGGTTGCCTATCCGGTGTTCGTCGATGGCCAGGAGATCAGCCGCAGCGGATTCATCAAAGACGTGAATCGCCGCGACGAGCTGGCGAAAATGATCGTTGCCTCGCCCTATCTCAGCAAGGCGATCGTCAACCGGATGTGGGGCCACTTCATGGGCTATGGGTTCACGAAGCCGGTCGACGACATGGGCCCGCACAATCCGCCGACCAATCCCGAGTTGCTCGATCGCCTGGCGGCCGATTTCTCGGTGCATCAATATGCCAGCGACGGCTACGATTTGAAGCAATTGATGCGTTGGATCGTGTTGAGCGAACCGTATAGCTTGTCGAGCGCGGATCATGCCGGGCAACAAGACCGACGATCCGATGTTGGGCGAGAAGCCGCAATTCAGCCACTTCTATCTCCGCCAGATGTCGGCCGAAGAGTTGTACGAATCGTTGCTCACCGCCACCTCCGCCGACAAGACTCGCGGGAACAGCGACGAGCAAGAAAAGGCCAAGCAAGAATGGCTCAAGCAGTTCGTGATCAATTTCGGCACCGACGACGGCGGCGAGACGACCACGTTTAACGGCACCATCCCGCAAACGCTGATGATGTTCAACGGCGACGCTGATGAAGGGAGCGACTGCCGCGGAGAAGGGAAGCGTATTGGATCTCGTGGCCAACAATTCGCGCATGTCCCCCTCGGAAAAGATCAATTATTTGTATCTTGCCGGATTGTCTCGCAAGCCGAACAAGACGGAGCTTGATTTGGCGAATGCGTTGCTCGCAGCCCGTCGTGGAAGCACGGTCGCTGCCTTGCAGGACGTGTGGTGGGCCGTGCTGAATAGCAATGAATTCATCATCAACCATTAAGTTGCGGTGGGAATAATTTCGGTAGAAATCGTCGATTTAGTTCAAACTTCGTACTTGGGTCAATTCAACCGTTCGGCTGCGGCATCAGGTTGTTCCGTGGTCGGTAAACAGGAGGACGGCAAACTAGCCGGGAGAACGCCATGAGTCTGTTTCAAGTTCCCGCGGGTATGACGCGCCGGCATTTCATGACGCACTTGGCCGGCGCTTCGGCCATGGCCGTGCCGGCGATGTCGTTCACGAACACGCTGTCTCGCCAATTCGAGCGACATGAAGAAGCGGCACAAGTCGGCCATCATGCTGTGGATGGGCGGCGGACCAGCCACGATCGACATCTGGGATCTCAAGCCAGGCGCTCCGACCGGTGGCGAGTTCAAGCCGATCGCGACCTCGGCCGACGGTGTGCAAATCTGCGAGCACATGCCGTTGATGGCCAAGGAAATGAAGCACATGTCGCATCGTCCGCTCGATGAGCACGAAAGAGGCCGATCACAATCGCGGCCGCTACTACATGCACACCGGCTATGTGCCCAATCCCGAATATCGAGTATCCCGAGCTACGGCTCGGTCGTCGCCCACGAATTGGCCCCGAAGGTGCCGGAACTTGAAGATTCCGCCGTTCGTGTCCGTCGGCGGCGGCAGCGAAGGTCCTGGCTTCTTGGGCATGACCTGGGCTCCGTTCGTCGTCAATTCCAATGGCGATGTTCGCGACCTGAACATGGGGATGGACCAAAATCGCTCCATGCAGCGATTGGCCATGCTGGGCACGATCGAAACCGATTTCGTCGGTCAGATCGCTTCCGAGGGTCGCAAGGGAACGCCGGTGGTCGACCGCCGCCAGCGATCACGCCAAGATCCTCGACAAGACCGTCAAGCTGATGACCAGCAAGCAGATGGAAGCCTTCAAGGTCGGTTCGGAAAAGACCGAGGTGACAGGAACGTTACGGCAACACCGGCTTCGGCAAGGGCTGCTTGATGGCCCGGCGATTGGTCGAAGCGGGCGTTCCGTTCGTCGAAGTCGATTTGGGTGGCTGGGATACCCACGCCAACAACTTCACCAGCCTGAAGAACCAAAAGCTGCCCGAGCTCGACAAGGCCATGAGCGCGTTGGTCAGCGATCTCGCCGAGCGCGGTTTGCTGGACGACACGGTCATCATGTGGATGGGCGAATTCGGTCGCACGCCGCGCATCAACGGCAATGCGGGCCGCGATCACTGGGCTCGTAGCTGGAGCGTGGTCGTCGGTGGCGGTGGCTTCAAGCGCGGCATCGCGGTCGGCAAGACCAACTCCGACGGCACGATGGTCGAGACCGAAGCCTACACCTCGCAAGACTTGATGGCCAGCGTCATCAAGGCCCTGGGCATTTCGCTCGATACGACGTTTACCAGCAACAACGGCCGCCCGATGAAGATCGCCAACAGCGGTCGGGTCATCAAGGAGTTGTTTGCTTAAGCCGAGAGTTCAGCCGAAAGGCTTTTTTCGAAGTTGAAAGCGCGGCCGAGTGAGCAATCAGTTCACTCGGCCGCTTTCTTTTTTTGCTTTGGACGGCGCAAGAAATATCCTCGATTTTTCCACAGGCATTCGTCGTGCGCTCGTTCTGAATTCTGGCGAATTCAGCTACGGATTCGTCCCCGCGCGGTAGCAGTAGCTGGATTCGCCAGAATTCAGCTTGCGGTTTCAATTCGTCCTCGCCGCGCCGATTGCAGTCACTTCATTTTTGTTGTTGGTCAGTCGGCGCAGGATAAATTCAACGCCAGCCGCGTCGAACCAATTCTTTAGCGGCTCCAACAGCGGGTATTCCGAGTTGCCTCGGAATTTGATCGTGACGCAAAACCTCCGGCACCAGCGGCCGGCGATCCAAGTTTGCAGCAATTCGATGATCCGCTGAGGAACCGCGATCACGTCGCACAGCAGCCAATCGACGGTCTGGGGCGGCTGATATTTGAAGGCATCGCCGCGAAGAAATGTCAACGCTGGATTGGCCATCAGGTCGGCGCGCAGCGGACTGCGGTCTATCGCCACGACTCGCGCTCTGCGCCGCAGCGCCACATACGCCCAACTTCCAGGGCTGCTGCCAAGATCGACGCATGTCTGGCCGGCAGTGATGCGCTCGCCGAAGCGGATTTCGGCTTCCACCAGTTTTGCGAAGGCGCACGATGGCACCTCGCGATCGGCTGGAATTTCCGCGATCCCGCCGGGGAACGGCGCAATCAGCCGTCGCAATTGAAATCGCAAGGAATAATCGCAGAGTGAAAAATAACCGTTCGAGGGAGTCGTCAATCCGACCTGCACGAGTGCTTCGTCCCGCATCCAAGAATCGTCGGCCGCCGATTGGGTTCGCAGCAGCCGTCGCTGCTTTTTTCGCAGCAGCGCATTAACATTCTCGCCGATCAACTGACACCGTCGCCGGCTCACCGAACCGTCGCCGTTGTGGATGCCGAACAAATGCATTCGCCACGGTCCCGCATGACCCTCCAGTCCCGCGATCAATCGTTGGCCGATGGCTTGTCCCCACGCGGAGATCGATTCCGCCTCGAGCGCCTCGGCGCGTGGAAGGCATTGCGAACAAAGCGCAATGCTCGGCGTGCCGATCGTTTCGTCAAGCAATTCACTGGCCACCCAACCATTGGCCGGCAATCGCGTGTGCCGCGATTGCGGAAAGACGCGACGCAATTCGTCGATCAACCGATCTTCCCAGCCTGGTTCGCAGGTATAAACGAATAGGCTCATGCGAGGATATCAGGCTTGAGGCTTGAGGCTTGAGGCTTGAGGCTTGAGGACGCAGGCAGGACACGTCGCTCCGCGTATCTTGGTTCTTCGTTCTTCGTACCTCAAGCCTGTAGCCTCAAGCCTCAAGCCTACTTCAAAACGGGCATTCCGCCGTAAAACTCATCCGCGCCGCGGTCGACGGATGCTCGAAGCTCAGCCGGGTCGCATGGAGCAGCAAACGATCGGCCAGCGCCAACGCCTTTTCGTCGGCGTACAGCTTGTCGCCGAGGATCGGGTGGCCAAGCTGCTGCATGTGGAGCCGCAATTGGTGCGATCGGCCCGTAAGCGGCGTCAATTCGACGCGCGTCCGGTCCGATTGCCGCTGGCACACTCGCCACTGTGTGATCGCCGCCCGGCCATGCGCCAAATCGATTCGATGCCGCGGCGGATGCTCAAAGTCCTTTCGCATCGGCAAATCGATCTGGCCCGCGTCGCGTTCGATGCAGCCGCGCACGACGGCGAAATACGTCTTTTCGACCAACCGATCGTGAAACTGCCGGTTCAAACAGCGCTGCGATTCCGGATCGCGGGCGAAAACGATCAGGCCCGACGTGTCGCGGTCCAAGCGGTGAACGACCAACGCCTCCGGATACTCTTGTTGCACGCGGCCGGCCAGATTGTCTTGGTTCTCAGGCCCGAGCCCCGGCACGGCCAACAGGCCCGACGGTTTGTCGAGCACGATGATCGATTCATCGCGATGAACGATTGGCAGCGACATTTTCAATCTTATCGAACCACGGACAACGAAGAATTGTAACCACGAAAAACACGAAATACGCGAAAGTGACGAAGAAGATAGCAAAAACGAACTCGTTGAGCGACGTGCTGCCGCTGTCGTAGTTTATTCCTGTTTGTTTCGTTCGAGTCGTTCGTGGTTATGAAATCCTCGTCGTAATAGAATGTCCGGATGCCCACGATGCCCACACTGACGACTCCGCGGCTGCTGCTCCGCCCGTGGCGAGACGACGATCTGCCGGCATTTGCCGCCCTCAATGCCGATCCGCGCGTGATGGAGTTTTTTCCTGAGCTGCTCTCCGCCGCCGCGAGCGACGAACTGGCGGCCCGCATTCGCACGAACTGCGAATTGCGTGGTTTTGGCCTGTGGGCGGTCGAGATTTCGGGCGGCGCGTCGTTCATCGGCTATGTCGGTTTGAACGTTCCTCGATTCGAGGCGCATTTCACTCCCTGCATCGAAATCGGTTGGCGGCTGGCGTTCGAACATTGGGGCAAGGGGTTCGCTACCGAAGCGGCGCAGGCATCAGCCCGTTTCGGATTCGAGCAGCTTGGGTTAAATGAAATCGTGTCGTTCACGGTGCCGGAAAACATCCGCTCCCGCCGAGTGATGGAGCGGCTCGGCATGACGAACAACCCGGCCGACGATTTCGACCATCCGATTCTTCCGCCGGGCGACCGTCTCCGCCGCCACGTGCTTTATCGGCTGTCGCGGCGGCATTGGGCCAGCGGCCAAATCGTCGCGGAATGATGGCTCGCGAAATGACCACCTACGCGCCCCGGCGGAAAGCTGTTAAACTCGCCGGGGTGATTACCCGGTAGTGTAATGGTAACACTAGGGATTTTGGCTCCCTCATTCTAGGTTCGAGTCCTAGCCGGGTAGCTTGATACCGCTCCTATTATTAGTCAATCCAACGCAGGAATAAGAATAAGAGGAGCCCTCGATCGGAAAGTGGCGCCCGCGCGAATCAAGGGATTGCGGCAGAGATTGCCCGTGCGAAATTCTCCTGCCGACTCTTGATTCCGACGGCCAGTGATCGCGCCTACTCGCATTTCCGGCAATGGCCTTTGAGTAGAACGTCGCTGATTGTACCGGCAGCGATGCGCTTGATGGCTGGCGCGAGCGCGGCATCGACCGTCGTGCCGGTGAGACACTCGATATTTCCGCAATCCACGCAGACGAAATGCAGGTGATCGCGATCGGCGGAATCCTCCTCCCCGCGCATTTCATATCTCCACACGTGGTCGCCTAGCTCCAATCGCGACAGTAGCCCGGCGTCGGCGAGCTCGATCAAGCTGCGGTAAATCGTCGTGCGATCGAAGCCGCGCGATTCCAAGTTATCAGCAACCTGGGCATGGCTCAGCGGACCGCCAGCGGCCTGCAACTGCTCGAGAATGGCAACTCGGGCGTGCGTGCTTCGCAGCCCCGCTTGGCGAATCTTGCTGCGCAAGGTGGCCGAGTCGATTTGCTTACCGTGCTTTTTCACAATGGGGCTGCCTCTTCAGCAAGGGTGCGATTGCCTTGCTTCAATATACCAGACGGATAGCGGAGGTAGGAGTTGACGCAAGCATTTCAAAGATAACGGAACGTCGAATTATTTCAATCGTCGCTCCCGAACCGTCGATTTGGCTTGGCTCCGTGCATGCTGGATACGCGATAGCCGCCAGCTTATTGCAGTTCGATTGCATTTGCAATATACTTGCCGTATTGAGCTTGAGGGGACCATGGACAGGCCTATATCAAAAAGGGATAGCGCGATGCAACGATTGCCTGTAACCGTATTGTCTGGCTTCTTGGGCGCCGGAAAAACGACGCTGCTGAACGAGGTGCTCGCGAATCGACAAAGCCTGCGGGTGGCGGTCATCGTCAACGACATGTCGGAGATCAACGTTGACGCGCGGCTGGTCAAGCACGGCGCCGCCAGGCTCAGCCGCGTCGACGAGCAACTTGTCGAGTTCAGCAACGGCTGCATCTGTTGCACGCTTCGCGAAGACTTGCTCCGGGAGGTCGGGCGGCTTGCGCGGCAACGCAAATTCGATTATCTGTTGATCGAGTCAACCGGCATTTCGGAGCCGCTGCCGGTCGCCGAGACATTTACCTTTGCCGACGAAGAGGGCAACAACCTCGGCGATGTGCGCGCACCTTGATACGCTTGTCACGGTGGTGGATGCCGTCAACTTCCGCGCCGACTTTGACTCGATCGACGATCTTCAATCGCGTGGAATCGCCTTGAACCAAGACGATTATCGCGACGTCGTTCAGTTGCTGACCGACCAGATCGAGTTTGCCAACGTGCTGGTCATCACGAAATGCGACCTCGTTGACGAGCAGCAAGTCGGCGAACTGGAGACGCTCTTGCATCTATTGAATCCGACTGCCAGCATCGCTCGCGCCAGCAAGGGGAAGTTGCCGCTGAATGAAGTGTTGAATACCGAGCGATTCAGCGAGCCATGGGCGGCGGAGCATCGGAATTGGCTGGCCGTCGATCGCGGGGAAGAGATATCGGAAACCGACGAGTATGGCTTCGGCAGTTTCGTCTTCACCGCGCACCGCCCGTTCCACGCCGCGCGTCTCATGCAGATGGTCGAAGGCGACGGCCTGGACGGCGTCGTTCGGTCGAAAGGCGTCGTGTGGCTGGCAACGCGAAATGATGTCGCCAGCGAATGGTCGCAGGCCGGACGCGTGTATTCGTTGCACCCCGCCGGAATGTGGGCCGCGGCGACGTCGCCCGAGGATTGGCCGGATGATCCGGAGTTCCGTGCGGAGAACGAGGAGGTTTGGATCGAGCCATGGGGCGACCGGCGAATCGAGCTGGTGCTGATCGGCCAGCATTTGGATCACGAGCGCATGACTCAGCAGCTTAACGATTGCTTGCTCTCCAACGAGGAACTGGCGGCCGGCCCTGCCGTGTGGGATGCCTGGGATGATCCTTTCGGAGCCTGGTCCGATGCCGGCGAAATCATGCGAGAAGGCGACGAATAAACGCTGGATGTGCGGTTTTGCAAAGCGCCGGAGAGCAACGAAAGGCTTCGCTCCATGTTCAAAAAAACATTTGACGGCATTCCATTGCAAATGCAAGTGGATTGCACGCTAACGGCCGAAGGGCTATTCTGGACGAACTTGGCGCTCATTGCTGCTCGGCCCTGCCGCGTGTCGGGTCTTGCAGAGTCGGCGAGAGCATCGTCGTTGCCCGGAACTTCATATGAGATTTTACCTTGAACGCTGGCCGATGATCCTGCTGATCGTCGCGATCGGTGCATGTTCGGCCTGCAACCGCGCTTCGTCCACACCGTCGCCGGCGGATGCGAAATCTCGACAAACGGCGAGCGGCCAGGGCGAGCGGCCAATCATCATCGCGAGCATTTTTCCGATCCAGAGCCTGGTCGTCCAACTAATTGGCGACTGGGCCAAAGTCGATTTGCTCATGCCTCCGGGCGCCAGCCCGCATGACTTCGAACCCCTGGCCTCACAGATGGTGCTCCTGAGCCGGGCAGACATGCTCATCGTGGTCGGCCTGAATCTCGACGGTTGGGCTGAAAAGGCCGCCAAGAACATGGGACGCCCTGGTTTGAAGATCGAGCGGATGGCCGATCTGGTTGGCTCCGGCGAATCATCCGCTCCCGCTAAGCAAAATCCGGCCGCCCAGCCAGCAGCAGGAGAACCGAATCAGCATCTTTGGATGGACCCCGTCTTAACGGCCAGGTTCGTCAAAGCCTTGATTCCGATTTTGGCCAGAGACTATCCCGAGCATCGGGAGGAAATTGATCACCGCGGCGACGCCTTGCTCGCGGACTTGAGGGCGATGGACAACGATTTTCGGCGCGAGCTATCCGCAGTGCCGGAAAAGCGAATGATCTCCTACCACAACGCCTACGATCCCCTCGCGGCGCGATATGGCCTGCAAGTCGTGGCGCATCTAACCGACATCGAGCTGGCTCCCGGCGGCGAAGTCACGCCCCGGGATCTGGTCGCGACGATCGAGGCGATTAAGAAGTACCACTTGAAGGTGATTTATGCAGAACCGCTGTTCCCCGAGCGGGCGATGCAAGCGATTCATGAGCAAACCGGCGTCAAGGTGCTTTCGCTTGACCCCTTGGGAGGGCCGAATCGCCCCGGCTTCGACAGTTATCAAGCGATGATGCGGTCCGACGTCAAAACCTTGGTGGAAGGCCAATCCGAGAAGCCGTAGAACGCGAGCTGTGAAACGCGGAACAATCGGCTCTGGCGGCGAGAACGTCCCATGCAGGCTTTCCATTGGCTGGTGGAGTTCGAATTCGCCCGCAACGCTTTATTCACGGGCATCATCGTTGGAACACTTTGTTCGCTGTTGTCGGTTCTGGTGGTGCTAAAGCGCATGGCGTTCATCGGCGAGGGCCTGAGTCATGCCGGCTTTGGAGGAGTTGGCATCGCCGTATTTCTCGGCCTGGTCGGCCTGCGGCAGGACTTGGTAGTGTTGCTATTCTGCATGGCGATGGCCGTTGGCATTGGCATGCTGACCCGCCGGCGCATTGCGTCCGACAGTGCCATCGGCATCGCCCTGGCCGCCGCCATGGCTTTGGGGATTTTCATGAGCGACTTAAGGCGCATCGTTCAAGCCGAGCCGTGGTACATCAAATGGCTTGGCCCACCCCAAGCGCCGCCGCGAGTGGAAGACCTGCTGTTCGGTTCCCTGTATGCGGTCAGCCGGGCCGACATGCATCTGGCTCTCGGCGTGGCGGGCGCGATATTGCTTGTGATGGCGGGGTGCTTCAAGGAAATTCTGTTTTATTGCTTCGATGAGCAGGCCAGCCGCGTGTTTGGGGTCCGCACTGGCCTGATCCATTACATGCTACTGGCGATTCTTTCTCTGACCGTCGTGCTGTCGATGCGGTTAGCAGGATTCGTGTTGGTTTCGGCAATGTTGGTCATCCCTGGCGCGACGGCGCTGCTGCTGAGTCGCCGGCTGGGACGGGTGATATTCCTGTCGTGGGCCATCGGCGTCGGCGGCACCGTGGGCGGTATCTTGCTCAGCCTGGAACTGGGAAACGTGTCGAGCGGAGCGTGCATCGTCGGAATGCTCTGTCTGGTTTTTGGTCTCGTGTTCGCTGGCAAATCGCTGACGCGAGGCCAATTGCCGTCGCTGGAGTCGTAGCAGCCCTTGTGGAGACAGTATTAGTGGCCAGGATGAATATGGCAGCATGCGCACGTGTTTCCGCGCCATGCGTCAATCCCCTCGCGGACGATGAATGGCGTCATCACCAATGCAGTGACCGGATCGGCCCACCACCAGCCGAACAGCGCATGCACGCCTAATCCGGCAAGGAGTATTCCGGCAAGATAAGAGCAAATCTGCGATTGGAGCGAATCGGCATGCATGGCGCCGCTTTGCAATTCCGCCGCCACGCGGCGCTTGGCCCGGGCGAGCCATTGCATTACCGCCAGCGAGCCCAGCGCCATGCCCAAGCCAATGTAACTGACCTTCGGTGCTTCCGCAGCCACCAAGGTCTTGACGGCCGCGATCGCAACATAGCCGGCCAATAGCAGCAGACTTGCGCCGATCAAGCGTAATGCCATCTGCTCCCGGCGCGCTCTGCGCTCTCCAATCCGTAGCCGCCAAAGCACGACACATGCGGAGAATACCTCAATCAACGAATCCACACCGAAGCCGAGCAGCGCCGTGCTATCCGCTCTGGCTCCCGCCAAGAGAGCCACCGCTGCTTCGATCATGGTGCAAACGATCGTCAAATACGCGAGCCGCCGCCCTCGCCGCACAATCGACTCATGATCGACCGGCAAGCGAAAGCCGCTTTGCGGCAGTTGTAGCGGCGCGTCGCCGAAGCCGACGGATGAATCCGTGGCGGTTTTCAGGCCCCACATGAATTACCACTGCAATGGAGCGGGGTGAAAAAGATTCCAAATGCTGCCTGCCACCGATAATTGCGATTGTCAACCCAATTCAATCCAAAATCCAGTTCAATTTCTGGCAGTAGCACACACAGATGTCGCAGCCGGACCGTCCGATCTCGACTCTTGATCCAGCGGAAAACCAATTATTTTCCGTGGTTTGCCGAAGAATGCTACGCAGTGGCGTAGCGATAAGTTCATTGACGGCGACTTTTCAAGCGACTTGGTGGCGGCGCATCGCTCATTCTCTCCTCGGGATCGGCCCATTTTTCAAATGAACGACGTGATTGCCCGCGTGTAGTTCGCCCGTTCGAAAATGCTCGAATCGGCAACATGACGTTGGCTGAGCATCCCGCGGAACTTGCCGACCGTTTGGAAACCCCTGGATTCAAGCCAGTTGGTCAGTTCCTCCAGAATTGCGGTCAGCCGAGTGGGACCAAAACGCAGCAAGGCCGAGGCGAGCATGGTAACGTCGGCTCCCGCTAGCAGCATCTTGATCACGTCTTCCGTGAAATGAATTCCGGTCGTGGCCGCAAGCGATACGTCGCACTGGTCTCGCAGAATGGCGATCCACCGCAGCGGCAGGCGCAGCTCGGATCGAGTGCTCAGATCCAAATGCGGCAAGATCGCCCACGATTCCACATTGATATCCGGCTGGATGAATCGGTTGAACATCACCAATCCATCGGCGCCCGCCGCGATGATTCTCCGGGCCATATTCGGCAGCGAAGTGAAAAAGGGACTGAGCTTGACCGCCAACGGGAGTTTCACTTCGGAGCGGATAGCCGAGATAAGGTCGATGTATTGCTCCTCGACCTGCGCGGCGTTGGTTTCCGGATCGGTGGGCACGAAATAGATGTTGAGCTCGAGCGCGTCGGCCCCCGCGGATTCGATGAGTCGCACGGCGCGGATCCAATCGCCGCGTTTCACGGCGTTGACGCTGGCGATGATGGGTATTTTCACCATCCCTCTCGCAAGCTCGATATGCCGGAGATAACTGTCCAGCCCGCCGTTGTAACTTCGCATTCCAAGCACGGCTTCACTTGGCCCGCGAGCGTTTCGGCTCAACCAAACCGGTTCCAATTCGTCGCGAATTTGTTCTTCGAACAACGAGACTAATTCCACGGCAGCGGCGCCCGCTCCTTCCAACCGCTGAAGCATCTGAATGTCGTTGGTGAGAGGGCAGGGCGCCACGACGAGCGGATTCCGCAATGTGAGGCCCAAATAACGGGTGGTGAGGTTGACCGACACTGCATTACTCCTGATTCGATTTTGATAGCGAATCTGAAACCATTTTCAAAACCGCGAAGCGAGGGGACAGTCCGCATTTTTTCGAAAGACTACGAAAAATGGGGACAGCCGTCGGCGGTTTTGAAACTCTTTCTACGCGTGAGGAACCACAAGCACAGAACAAGCAGCGTGATTCAGCACCGATTCGCAGGTGCTGCCGCCGATCAGGCGGCCGAGCGGCGTCGAGGTCTTTGCTCCGATCACCACAAGATCGCTCGTTTGTCGTTGAGCAACCTTGAGTATTTCCATCTCGGCCGCGCCTTCGACGACGGTCGGCGGCGGCGTCTCGAATCGGGGCGTAAGCTCGCGGCAGAGAGTTTGCATCTCCGTCCGGGCGGTTGCCAGTCGATTGTCATGATCCCGCACCCAGTGTCGCACCGTCTCTTCGACGTCGGGGCTGCGCGCTTCGGCATCGAGCCATTTGGGGATCGCACCGCCAAAAATGCTTCGCACCACATGCACCACTTCCACCACAGTGCCGCTGGGCCACGCGAAGCGGTTCAGCACGGTCAACAGTTGCCGTCCAGCCGCAAGGCTTTCACAAGCCAGCAAGACATGCAGGGCAGTGTGTTCTTTCGCGTGCGACCGCTTTCGAGCGACCATCACCGGAACTGCCGCGCCGTGAACAACTTTGCGAGACACGCTGCCAAGCAGCAATCGT
Organism: Pirellulales bacterium; assembly: GCA_963738955.1. Classification (GTDB taxonomy): domain Bacteria; phylum Planctomycetota; class Planctomycetia; order Pirellulales; family DATAWG01; genus DATAWG01. Next base: position 52,146 of record CAVTYW010000021.1, read on the forward strand.
CCCAGCCCGCCCACTCCGTGCGTGCCGACGACGATCAGGTCGGCCGACAGTTCCTTGGCCGTATTGAGGATTCCTTTCGACGGATCGTCGGCGCCGACGATTCTCTGGAGCCGACCCTTCCAAGCCTCGGGTGCATGAAGTGCGGCGCGTGCGAGAATCGACTCGGTCAGCTTCGCCCGCCCTCGCTCGGCAACGTCGTAAGACGCCGGGATCCCGACGTGGACATGAGGCAGGGCACAATAGAGCGTCAGACAGTCGCGTTCGGGATCGAGCATTTGGGAAGCTTGCACAATCGCGTCGAAACTATTTTCCGATCCGTCAATTCCAACAACGGCTTTCATTGGTCGACCATCCTCTCAAAGAGCCCCCTCACAAAAACCGCCGGGTGAGGTGCTGCCGGTTTGACGGACAGCGGAACTCCTTAAACTGGGGCGGTGTTGAGGTACTCGAACTGTTCGGGGGTGAGGTAGCCGAGGGCTGAGTGTTTGCGTTCGGTTTGGTAGTAGTCGATGTACTCGCCAATCGTCAGCAAGGCGGACCGATGGTTTTCATATTCGGTCATTTCGAGTTCGGTCTTGATTGTGCCGAAGCACGATTCCATGAAGGCGTTGTCGTAGCAGTTGGCGGCGCGGCTCATGCTTTGACGAAAGGCGCCTCGACGGAGCAGGGCGCGGTAGCGTGCCCCGGCATATTGGCCGCCGCGATCCGTGTGGTGGATCAACATGGCCGGTGGTTGGCGACGGCGAATGGCCATCCGCAGAGCCGGCAGCACCAACTCCTCGGTCATGTTTTCGTCCAGTGCGCAGCCTACGATCGAGCGCGAATAACGATCCATCAACATCGCCAAGTAACTGAACACTCCGCCGCGCAGTGGAACATAAGTGATGTCGCCGACCCACAGCTGGTTGATCCCCGTCGGCTCCGGAGATTCCAGCAGCAAGTTCGGGCTGTAGCCCAGGCCATGACGGCTGTCGGTGGTTTTGGGAACAAACGATTTCGGTTGGATGGCTCGCAAACCCTGCGATTTCAGGAGTTTGGCCACACGCCGCGGCCCGCAAAGCTGACCGAGATCGGCCAGTTCGTCGGCGACGCGTCGCGCTCCGTCAGCGCCGGCGATGTTTCCAAAACACCGCCCGCACCCAGGGAATCAATTCCTCATCGCGCCGCGCTCGGGCCGAAGGCTCTCCGTTCCGCCAGGCGTAATAGGCCGAGCGGCTCACGTCGAGCACCTCGCAAGTCGTCGCCAAGGACGACACGTTGGACTGAGCGATCGCTTCCACGGCAGCATAGACCTCCGCTATTCGTGCCGGCCGAAAATAGCCAGCGCTTTTTTTAAAATGTCACGCTCTCGCTCGACACGATGCAACTCGCTCTCCAATTCCCGGACGCGGGCCTCCAGCGACGTGCCCACCGGCCCGCTCTGCTCCAACTGCTCGCGTTTCCAGCGATATAGCAGATTGGGGCCAGGCAGGCCCAGCCGCTCCGCTACCGAGCCGGCCTTGTGGCCGTCCAGCAACATCTGCACGGCCTCTCGCTTGAACTCTTCGGTAAAAACTCGCCGCTTCGATCTGACCGGCAACGACACTGGCTTCGATGGCTTCCTGCGCATAACGGGACTCCTTTCTGGCTTTCCAGTTTAAGGAGTTCCGCTGTCCGTCAAACCGGCAGCACCTCAGGGGACTGTCTCCTCCTCCCAGCCCATTTTTGCGAGGGGCCGTAAGCACTTCCTGTCAGGCCTCGATTGTCGGGATCGCAAAGCGAGTGCCAAGAAACCAAGGAATGCTCGGTTGAAGCCACAAGTTCAAGAGAACATCGTACTTGGCTCCATTCGCGGAAAGGAATCGCGCGAGCGTTTCGGTCGGAACTGATCGCAACGCATGTGCGAACTCGCACAGCGGCCAACCCATCCGCACACTCGCCGTCGTGACGTCGGTCGAGGATGCGATCCGTCAACGATGACCGAAACGCAGCAGAGCAAACTCCGCATCGACGACGGCATCTACAAGACGCGCGGCACGAACTTCGCCTTCCGCATCTCGCAAGCGGTCCGCCGGACGGATTGCCACAATCGCTATGCGATCCTAAGATGGGCCCTTGCCCGACATGCCAGCGGACGGTCGGCTTGAATGGCCCGGCAGCCGCAGGGCGACCCGGCCAGAAGAAATGTAGGGGACTTGCCTTCGAGTCGTGGCCAAGCGACTGATTCTGGGTGTTTCTTCGTGCGAGCTGCAGTCGTCCCCGTGTACGGCGAATTGGCATTGAAAAATGGCAAAAACGCGGAAAATCAAGCTGCATTCTCGGGGGTGTTATCGCCGATGATTCTTGGTTAAAATGGGTTGGCGTATCGACTCGCCGTTGATTTTGGCGTTGGAAGCGATTATTTGCAGCATATTCCCCGATAGCTCAGTTGGTAGAGCAGCGGACTGTTAATCCGCTTGTCCAAGGTTCGAGTCCTTGTCGGGGAGCTTAATTTTCTTCGAGAAAACTGTGGCTTTTCGAGCGTGGCGCTTGAAAATCCGAACGCCGGGTACAGAATGATGGTACGGAATAAATAGCCCCTGTCCGGTTGCAGCCGGACAGAGGCGGGCAAACCCGAAGGCATGCCGTGGCATTTCACATGGCTTATGCTGGAGGGTTTCATCATGGCTCGCACGCCAAAACCGTGGTGGCGGGAAGATCGGGAAGCGTGGTTCGTTACGATTCGCGGGGAACGGGTTAATCTCGGTCCCGACAAGGTCGCCGCCGAACGCGAATTCCATCGGCTGATGTCGCAGCCGCCTACCGAGCGCCACGTTGCGAAGCTCGCAACCGGCCTTTCCGTGGCCGAGGTCTTCGATAAATTTCTCGATTGGTGCAAGCAGCACCGGGCCGGCCGGACCTACGAGTGGTATCTCGGCCACATCCAAAGCTTCGTCGATTCTCTGGACGAACCGGAAAATCTGCCGGCCGCTTCGCTGAAGCCGTTCCACGTCATCGAGTGGACGGATAAGCGTCCGAAGTGGGGAGCGAACTACCGCCGCGGCGCCATCATCGCCATCCAGCGGCCATTCAATTGGGCAACCAAACTTGGCTACATCCACGAGTCGCCGATTCGCAACATCGAAAAGCCGCAGCCCACTCGCCGCGAACAAGTCATCAGCGAGAAGGAATGGCAGGCAATTCGCGACCACTACGCCGCCGCCGATCCGTTCCGCGAACTTCTCGAATTCGCGTGGGAAACCGGCTGCCGTCCGCAGGAGGCGAAAAACATCGAGGCCCGGCACGTCGATTTGGAAAAACACCGCGTCATTTTTCCGCCGGCGGAGGCCAAAGGCAAAAGGCGATGGCGAATCATTTACTTGACACCTCGGGCGGAAGAGATCGTTAAGGCCAAACTTTCGGTTCATGCGACGGGGCCTCTATTCCTGAATTCCAGGGGACGAAAGTGGACGTGCTTTTCGATGGCCTGCCGCTTTACCCGGTTGAAAACGCACCTTGGCGTGCGGTACGCCTGCTATTCGCTCCGCCACGGCTTTGCCACGCGGAAGCTGGAAGCAGGCCTCGACCACCTCACGGTCGCAGCCCTCATGGGCCACGCGGACGCCACGATGCTCGCCCGCGTGTATTCGCATATCGGCGAGCGTGAGGATCATTTGCGGGAGCAACTCAACCGAGGTTCAGCCTAGCCGCAAGTGCCGGAAGGCCGTTTTTGACTTGGTGCGAGGCGGGGCCGCAGGAGTTTCTTGCGGCCTCGCTTCTTGCTTCATCGAATCGAGGAACAGCCGCAAGTCGGCCTCGGCAATCCGAATCGCGCCGCGACGGCCAGCACGACCAAAGCGAAAATGCGGAAGCATCCGCTGTTCGATCCAGGCGTAGACGAGTCCCGCGGAAACGCCGGCCATCGCTGCTGACTGTTTGACCGTCAACATTCGGACACCTTCTCAGCGAGACAAAATTTGTGCTGTGCTCCGATTCGCGTTCTTTCGGACGTTCCGCCTATCGCTCCCGCCCGTGCTCGACTTCAAGGTAGGACGTGTCCGGGCTGGCAAAGCGTTCCAGTAGCTGGGCCAGTGCCGCGATTCTCAAACTGATGCCGGGTGCATGACGGCATAGGCACGTTCGACCATCTGACAAACGGGCCACTCGCGCCCCGGATTAGGCCAGGCGTTACGGCGGAGGAATCGCCACGAACCGCTCCACTGGCAGCAATCCCTCGTTTTGAATCCGCAGCAATTCTTCGTGCGATATCCGCCTTTCGTCGTCCAAGCCGCGGCCGCAGTGAGTCTTCTCGCGCGGACGCGGGCCAGTCGGCACCATTCCCGGACCGTGTACAGTCGGCGCTTGAGAATCACTGCGGCTTCCTTAGTCGTGTAATACTCTTTGGCAACGCCGCTTTCTGCCGAACGAATCGCTGCTTCCTTGAGCAGGTTTTCGACCGCCTCCAATCGCGCATTGAGGGCCGAGAAATGATCGTGAATCAATTCCGCAATGGCCAGCGTATCGACAGCCAGCGGAGCATTCTGACGCCCCACGGCTTTGGTTGCGCGCGGTTTGGCGGGAACTCGGTCATTGACGTTGTCTCCAGTCAGGAGATCGTCCTGCAATTCCGAAATGACGTGTTGCCGCTCTTGCGGCAGAGTCCTCACGATATGGCCGTTCGTCATCCGTTTCATGATCGTTGCTCCGAATTTCAATACGCAGCTCAAGCCGCCGGCGGATTCAACGCACCCGGCACGGCGGATCTCTCCGGACTTTCGGTTTAAGTGGCACAAGACCCTCGGCCTCGTATCGTTGCAATTCCGCGTGGGACAGTCGCCATTCGCGCTCTCCGCCGCGGCCGGAGATCGTCTTGGTCGCAATCAGCCGACCTTCGCGACAATACTGCTGGACCGTATCGGGCTTGAGCCGGCCGTGCGTCGCGACGGCGAACTGTTGCGTCGTGTAATAATTCTGTCGAGCCGCGGATCGCGGTCGCTTTGCCAGCACATTCACCAACTGACGAACGGCCGCTTCCAACGCGGAAATCTTGATGGCCATTGCTGCAATCGCAGCCGTTTCGATTTGAACCGAGTTCGGATCCGATTCGGCGTCGGCCAAGTGGCGATCGTGCAGTGGAGAAAGCACCCGAGCGGAATCGCGCTTTCCGGAGGATCGCGAGGGGAACGTCACCGTCCGAGAGCAGCGTTTCACCGCTGCTGGCCGGCAATCCATGCGGCGCCGATCGTCGTGATGGTTTGGAATTGATCATGATGCAGTCAACTTTATGGGGCCAATCCCTTTCCAGATTCTGTTTTCAGTTTCCCCGAAGAGTGCGGATCGAGCTGAGCGGCGGCCGTTTGTTGGGAGGCAACCAGTTGGTCATTGAAATCGTGTGTCAAATTCGGTTGCAATTCTGCCGACAACACGATCAGGAACAACGGCCAGATCGCGACCATTAAGCCTTGCCAGCAGCGAAGGAAAAGCATCTGGCCGAAATACAGCCCGAGAAAGAGCATCTCGCCAAAGAGCGGCAGCTCTTCCAGTCGGTCGTAGACTTCAATCCCCAAGGGAGACAACTCACCGGCTCGATCATCGCTGGATCGCGAAGAGAACGGATGGGGCCGCCCGGCCGCCCGACGTTCGACGGCCACGTAGGTCCGGGCGAATTTCCGCAAGTCGCTCGCGCCTCCAGGCCAGTCGATTCACCTCTGGCCCGGCAAGGCTACAGCGTTCTAACCAATGCTGAACGTCGCCGTACCAATCCCGGCGGTCGCTCCCTTCCGGCAGCGATTCGCCGTGCGTGAACACCGCCATGTGAAAATCGACCCAAAATTTGGCAATCCTCAGCCGCCAGCGGCAGTGATTCCATGCGACAACAAAGATCGACAGGGCGAGCAACACGGATAATACGATTGGCGGCAAGTCAAGCAGAAGGAGCTCACTCACGACCAACAATCCAAACGCCACGGGCCTGAGAATCCAATCCACAAATCGGGCGTTGTAGAGTTTGAGCCAGCGTGGATAGCGCTCCGAGCGAAAGTCGATACTGAGTGGGTTCATATCCGGCTCCTATTTTGCGGTACGACGGCGGTTGAACATGGATTGGCCAGTGCGAGGCTCAAATTCTTATGCGGAAGGCCGCAGGCCGAGGCGACGCAGATCGCCTGCATCGAACGGCCGCAATAATTGATGTTCGGGAGGGCGGGGGACGAAAGGCGCGATCTGCTTATTGGGCGGCACCAGCCGGCGGTCGATCTCGGCCGCCGACAGCGTTGAACGAAAGACCCCGGTAAATGGACTGAGGTAATAGCCGGTCAAACCGTTGGTTCGATTCGTTGGGGGCAAGCTCAGAAATTCCGACGCCAATACTGCGTCACGCTTCTGAAGTTGCTCGCTCGACGTTGCGTCTTTGGATTTGTCGCCTGGGATGCTCGAACGACGCCGCTCCAATGCCTCAAACGAGCCGACCACGGACTGAGCCCACTGGGCCGTCTCCGGTGAATCCATGCGGAGCAGAGCCTTGTTGCTGCACATCCCGGTAATTTCGTGCGCTTGCTCCTTCCCAAACACTTTCCGGAGACCTTCGATATCCTGAAATCCAAGCACTAGCCGGCAACCGCTACTCCGGCCGAACGTCGCCAGTCCGGACAGTGGTTCAGCTAAGTTTCCGGTCTGGGTGGCCTCATCGTTGAATACCCAGGATCGACGCGTGGTCGAATCCGGCAACGCCAGCAGAAGCTCCGTGACTCGCTGAAAGAGCATCTTGTTGACGGTTTCCATCACATGCCGAATGCTGGGATCGTAACCGAGCACCAACACGGATTCGCCGCGCACCCAGTCGCTGAGCGCAATGGACTCACTCGCCCGGTCCCAGCAGGCGGCGATGGGTTCAAAGCGGCCGAGCTTAGACGCCATGCAGGACCGGATGTTCTGGAACGTCCGCTCCTCCTTAAAATACTCACAGAGGTCGCGCGTATTGGCACTACGCTCCAGCGTCTGGCGTAAGTAGTCTTGATTTCGCAAGATCAATAACAAATCGCGAAACGTCCAGCGAAGAGGGCAATGCTGCATGAGCGACAGCTGCACACCAATCATCAACTCGCGTGATGCATCGGAGAAAAATCGGTTGGGCCCTTCATCCTCGGTCACAATGTTGATGGCGATTTGTCGGGCGGTCGCCACGGTCAAGCAGTCTCGGGCCACGGCCCAGGAAACTCCACGGGCGTCGAGCGGGTTCATGACGTAGAGCCGAGCGCGCAAGTTCATGCCGTGTAGGCGGGGAACCACGTCTTGCTTTGGATCAAAGACCACGGCGCGATGGTCATGGCCCAGCCCAATCGTACTCACCGCGTGCTGTAAAATCAGGGAGCTTGTTATGGTCTTGCCCGACCCCGTACAGCCGACGATGCAAGTGTGCGGAGCGGCCCCGTCATCGGGAAGCTCGACTCCGCCCAAGAAGAACGTAGGCTGTCCCGCGGCCACGGATTTGCGTGCTTGAGCTTGGGCTTCCTTTAGTGTTTTCAGCCGTCGCCCTCGCCGGAATGTGACCTCCGGATCGTCGCGATCAATCACGGTCTGAAAAAGTCTTTCGGCCCACCGGCCGCAGTAAAAAGCGAAGACGTAGCGGGCGACGCCGCCCCAGCCCGGACAATCGGGCGGGATTTTTGCAAACAGTCCACTGGTAGCGCTCTGACGAAATAACTCGTCCAGCCAATCCGGCATGAATGCAGAATTGGTCCACGACCCGAACAACCAATACCCAACAACCGCTCCGATCACGGCCGCTAGTGAGCTAGCGACCTGCATCACGAAGTACCGGACAACTTCCGAACCGGCCAACATTTCGGAAGTGCCCTTACGTTTCCGCATTGATTTCCACTTCTTCCAACCCGCGCTCACGATCAACCAGGCAGCCGAAATCGCCATGAGCGAACACCACCGCGGTTGCCATCCGACTCGCCGGACAACGAGCCAAGCCGCCGAGCTTGCGGCCAAAACGAGAGCGGCGGCAATTCCAAAGATTGTCAATTTACGTTGAAGCGTTTTCATCGGTAACTCTCGACCGCAGTGGGAGGACGCCAAAATCTCAGGCAGTCTTTTCCAGATCGGACACAGTGCGGCATCCGAAATGTTTTCGAGTGATTCATCGTTGAAATTCAGGACGCAGGACGACATAGGGCCGGTCGGGCTGCGTGGAATCCATCGCCAATAGCTTTTTCTGGCTCCGTTCCATGGATTTCGCGAGATCCTTCAGCTTCGGCCCGGCGGTGAGTTCATCCACAAAGAACTTGCACTCCTCACGATGACGTGACGCTTGCACGACTGCGAGTTCGCGATTCGGCGTCTCGCTAATAAGGCAGTACACGGACTGAAACGTGGCCCCTTGTGCCTTGTACGTAGTGAGACTGTATCCAAGTCCTATATGGGGATACGCCTTCAGCGGAATGAGAACTTTCGGGCCATTGTCAATCTTCGCGGCAAGGACGTCCTGTTCGGTATGCATTCCGACGACAGTCCCCAATTGACCGTTCCGGACGTTGAGCGGACGATTATTCTTCAAGAAGATCACGCGATCGCCGACGTGGTATTCGACGCCGCGATGATTGATGCGCGCTTGCGAGAGCTGACCTTGCTCACGCCGTTCTTGCTGCGCCATTGCATTTGCCCGCGCACTTTCGTCGCGAGTTGTCGTCAACATCACATGCTGTTCTGGAGCGATTGCACCAAGTTGTTTCCAATCGGAGACCATTGCGTGCAACGCACGATTCCGATCTGGCGCGACCTTGACGAGATCTCGCTCCGCAAACGCTGCCAAACCGCGAGTTGTGTTTCCGTTGCGGATATCTTTAATCGCCTGCCGCGCCCATTCGTCTTTTTGACGGCGGATCTCATTCAGTTCACAATGTCCCAAACGTCGCACGAGACCGTCGAATCCGCCGCCGTAGGCCACCGATTGCAGTTGGCGTGTGTCGCCGATCATGACGACTTTTCCACCCCGCGACAGCACTTCGTTTTGAAACTCGGCCAACTGTTTGGTTCCGACGGTCCCAGCTTCATCGACCACAAAAATGTGCTTTCTGCCAACGCCGAGATCTTTTCCGAGACCCAAATGTCGGCGCCGGTTGTCTTCACGAAATGCGATGAGCGTCGATTGAATCGTTTCTGAAGAAATTCCCGCTTCCTGGGTCAGCCCAACAGCAGCCTTTCCGCTTAGCGTGGCGCCCAATACCGTGTATCCTCGGCCCTCCCAAATCGTGCGAGTTGCCCGTAATAGCGCCGTCTTGCCCGCGCCCGGTGGACCCGTAAGGCATTGAACAGCGCCGGGCAGTTCGGTGAGATAACGAACGCCGTCCCGTTGTTCCGACGACAAATGCTTGTGCTTGGCTAAGCCAGATGTGACAGCCTTCGCGGGCACGACGTGCGATCGATCATCTTGCGATTGCACTGCCTGCGCAATCAGTTGTCTCTCCACCTCAAGTACGGCACGAGTCGCAAACAGCGGACGATTCTCGTGGTAGCCCATGCGAACGACTTCGGGAGAGTGTTCCATCGCTTGGGATACCGTCGTGAGGACTTGTTTCGCGGAAATATTTCTTCCCTGCGCCTCCTCGGCGACGTAGCGAATCAGGTCGAGATCACTGAAGGTGCTTTTTTGTTCGGTCAGTCGCTCCAGGGCAATGCCGAGCGCTTCGGCCTGGCGAACTTCAAGCGATTCCCGGAGCGGCGGCGCTTGGCCTAAACAATTGCGGATTTCTTTGGGACCGAAGCCCATCTCCGCAAGCTCGGAATGCCACTGCTCGACCAATACAGGGAGCGGCACGTGTTCTTTCGGTTCGCGAGTGGCGAGCGTCGCAATCGCAGAAGCTTTGGCGCTGGTGAAACCGGTCTTGTCGAGGTGCTCTTCGATAACCTGTCGCCGTTCGGACATTCCCTCGACGGCTTTTTCTGGTACGTGGTCCGCGGCAAATGCAAATCGATCGCGGACGATTTGCATTCCAAATCGCTCCTCGCAAAGATGACTCAGTTCCGCCCTGAACAGCGCACCCATCGCGAGTTTGGCTTGCGGTTCAAAGAAATCGTGTTGATTTAGAGCGCCGGAACGCCCATCGGCGGTGAACGCCGGACGTGTGAAAATCAGATGAATGTGAGCTTGAATGTTGTTCGACCGGCTTTCGAACTGCGGGAAGGCGGCGACGATGGTTTGTGCCGCCTCTCGGTCGCCCCCTTGATTTCCAAATCGCACTCCGAGTACCCAGTCCTCCATCGCCTTGACGACGGGCCGCGCCGCATCAACCAACAGGTCACAAGCGGCTTGCGGACGAGTGCGCAAAATGGGCGAAAGGGCAATCGAAACCGACTTAGGCGCACTGCCAGTCCAGTCCATGCCGTACCAGCCGTCTGATGGACCGGCGTTGCGAATTAAAGCGACCCCTTCCGGGGAAAACCCGTCGAGTAGATTTTGGTAAGGCACCTTGTCAACATTGCCGCCGAGCCCAAGCCACGCGCATCCGGATCCAAGCCAAACCCCGGGCGCGTGCGGATTCTCAAAAAAATAGGGATCGTCGTAGTAGGCTCGGTTGCTGTTATCCACGCGGTGGCCGCTGATCATGGCACTGCGCTCCTTCCGTTCCGTTCGATGACGCAAAATGGGTACTCGCCCAAGCCAACGCCTCGTCCGGCTCAGCCTGTCCGGCATTGATGAGAAGCTCAATTGCGACAAGACGAAGTTTTTCTTCGAGTTTCGCAACGGCGCCTCCAATCCCAGCCGAATCCGCCTCATTCGGCTGGACCGTCGTCAAATGGCTGATTACGATCTGTCGGACATACTCACCCACCGACAAATGCCGTTCGACCGCCTGATCGGATAGTCGTTTTTCCAGCGCTTCGTGCAGACGAAACGCGATGGTTTTGGACTGTTTTGTCATGCCGGAGAACCTCTAGTCTACGAACGGGTCTTGCGTCTAACGGCCGACAGTTGCACCCGCTGTTGCCGGCGATGCATTGGTCACTGGGACCGGTTGAACCGGCGTTACTTGTACTACAGCGGGAGGCGGAGTCTGCGAGGGAGGCGCTGCGGGCACCGAGCTAGTTGCCGGCACGACGGCCAATTTCGTCGCATCCACCGTTTGGCCCGCATGGTTGCCTCCCGCATTGGCGGCCGGAACCGCAGCCAATTTGTCATGAAACGCGTGCAAGGACTTCCGCAGGCTTTCAAATCCTTCGACATACCGGCGCATGTGCGCGACATGCAGCGCCCTTTCCGCGTCGCTAGTTGTTTGCGGCAGGGAGGCAAGATGCTGATCGAGACGCTCTAAAAATCGATTCGTGTGCTCAAGATATTTTTTGAAGTCAGCCAGTTGCTTTTCTTCCGCCTTGACGGCCTCACCGCGACGCTCGATCTCCTCCGCCATCAGCCGCCAGATCTCCGAGAGGTTTTTGTAATCGTCCTTGATTTCCGCGAATGCCTCGTGTTCCGCATAATCTTTGAAGACCTTGCTGGCATTGCGATAAACATCAGGCGCCCTATCAACGGCCTCGCGGAGCGAGAGCAAGTCCGCCGCGTAACCGTCTTGATGATTGATGAGTTGCGTTGCAACAGTGTGGAGTTGCCGAACTGCCGGCCGCATGTTTTGTACAACCGAGTCGATGGTTTCAAATTGTTTCGGGTCATAGTTCTCGACCGCGCCCTCTAGCGCCGCAAGCAGTTGCTTTTGCTGCTCGGCCACTTTGGCTTCGCGCTCAACGATGTCCTTTTCGACTTGCCGCGATTCGCGCAAGGAAGATATTTCGTCGCCCAGCGGCTTATCGCCGGACCAGGCTTTTGCGATCCAGACCACGACGGCACCGAGGGACAAAGCCAAGATCAACACCAGTTTTCGCATGACATTCCTCCAAAAAAGGGTTTACCGCACTTTGGTTTCACGTAAGTCGCACCACAATCGGGGTGTCGGCTCGCCCGCCGCGCCCTGGACCTGAACGGAGCTTCGTGTTGAACGAGCCTGCCCACTATCGACGGAAATACCCGCATAGAGGCCCGCAGAGAGCAACGGCAATCCGACCACCAAAGTGGCGAGCCGTGGATGACGTGAGACGCCAGCCAGGAGGCGACGAAGGAGCGAGAGCCAATCCGAGATTGGGGATCGGCTTGCGTGACCACCGTTTGCCGATTGCGTGTCTAACGCCTTCAATTCCGTAGGGGTAATTCGACCCAAAGCGTCGCACCATTCCTGGGCTGTCGGTCGCAGTGATGGATCTCGATGGCCCGCTTCAAAACATTGACGAAACAGAAACTGCAACTGCATCGGCAATGCGGAAAACGGCGGCACGGAAGCCTTGGGTGGGAAATCCGGTAGGCCGCCAGACACGTGTGGAAACAAGCCCCGCTGGATTCGCTTACCCAGCGGTGGCACGTTTCCCGCCCCACGATATCCGGATGCAAACGAATGATGCCCGCGCATGAGAAGCCCGAACACCAGAATGGCCAGTCCAAAGGCGTCGCTCGACGGCCGGCGATCGACCGTTGCAAACTTTACGCCCTGAAGTTCGGGCGGCGTGTACTCCGCTCGGCCGACGCAACAGCGATGCGTTCGCGCCGGCGTATGAATTTGGAAGGAGTTGACATCAACCAGGATCACTTGATTGTTGTTTGCAACCAGAATGTTCGCGTCGTTGCAATCGCCGATCATGATCTCGGCGCTGTGACAGGCTGCAAACGCTTGAGCAATATTGACGGCGACTCGCAAACCATCGTCGAGCGACAATTGCCCAGACCGCAATTTACGGAAGACGCTGAACAGCGGAGTAAGGTTGGCAAAATAGGTCATCACGTACCCGATGCATTCACCACCTCGCGGGTGGGAATAGAGGAGTTCTACGGGCGCTGCAAACGCATACGCCGTCGTGGAGGACGGCAGACGCGTTAACATCGCTGTTAGCTTGCTTTCCCGATCGCTGTCGGGTCGGGCAAAGATTTTTGCCGCGAAACCCGGCCGCGAGGGAATGAGCCGAATCTCCCCCTCGCCGCCGCGATGGGCGGCGAGCGAGGAGAGATTCAGCGGCGTTCGATTTCCACCGCCGAACACGTTCATGAGTTGAGATCCAGTTTGAGGAACTTCGTAATCTGCGGCAGTTCCACGTTATCGCCCACGTTAGAAATTGAAATCTGCCGCACGCTCAGCCCGACCCAGGGAAAGACCTGCCGAAATTGGGCTCCCCTAATCTTCATCGCCGGACGTTTCGAGATTGCATTTAGGGTTTTCATATCCGCCCCTTCAACGCCAAAGAAGAAAAACGACGCTTGATCAGCCGGGTCTGTCGCCGACTCGAATTCACGGACCATCTGTTGGGCCGCCTCGATCGAGTCGTTGGCGTTGGGATAGCCATCGGTGATGACCACCACGAACGGACGAAACGAATCCAACTCAAATTTCTTGTACAATTGCCGCCGCTCACGAATCAGTCGGCCTGCTTCGCAAACCGCCGCAAACAACGGTGTGTCTCCGCCCGCCATCAGTTGTGGCGGCGTAAAGTCTTTTGCCAATACGAATTCCTGCGCTACCTTCACGGATCCCCCGAACGTCACGATGGCGATTTCAACGCGATCGCTCGCCATCTCGTCGGCACGAAGAATCTGAAGGAAATCGATCAGACCCTGATTGACTTGGGCAATTTTGTCGCCGCCCATGGACGACGAATTGTCCAGAACAAGAACGCATTGCGAACGCGGCTCGGGGTTCTCCGCCAACGCCGTTTCAACGGCGGACGGTGAACCGCGTCCTTGACCGGCTAACCACTGCTTCATCGCCATAATTGGTAACTCCTTGCGAATGACTTGTTAGTGGAACCTAGCCGCCTTGTCACATGTGAAGCCGGCCTTTGCTATTAAAACGCCGGTGCCGATTGCAGATTTGCGCGCATTCCGAAGTAAATCCCAAGCGATTACGATGCCTTGTTGCATCGCCATGCAGGGCGTGCTACGGTCCGGCTATGGTTGCGGATAGGCACATAGAAGGGACTCCAGACGGAACGCCCCCCATTCAGCCAGAGGACCAGTTTTGGGCAGCGATTCGCGTCCCGACGCCGAACTGGGAGCCGGACGATCGGTCACCGCCGCTCAACCAGGAACTCATTCACCGCGTCGTCTACGGCAATGGCACTCCGGAAGAAATCCGAGAGGTGGCCGACTTGGCGGTTCGCTTTCGCCCTTGGTGGACCGCAATACAAAGGACGATCGTTGACGACTACGACCGGAACCGATGAGCGTTCAATTGCCGCCATGCAGGTTCGAGCACGTCACGGGCCTTTGCCAGCCTTCGATATACCTGGTACACGGAAAGCTTGTGGAAGGATGCGAGTTCTTTGACCGTCCACTGATCACGGTAATGGGCAATCAAGATGTGCCTCGATTGTATGTCCAGCTTATTCAGTAGCGCATCAATTGCATCACGCTGCCGATTACGTTCATCGGCCGAGATCGATTTAGAGTCCGTGAAGTCTTGTTGCTCGATGTGTGTCGTGCGATTCCGACGTTTTCGACGTTTGGCTTGATCCTTAATTGTCAGCCAAAGAAATCTTTGAATAACCCACCTCCACCAGCCCTTGTGCTGGAAGATGTCGAATGTTTTGTCTTTGGCTCGCGAAAGCCATTCGCTCCATTTGACAACGAAGGTATTGAATATGTCATCTGCCTCCTCTTCGATCCACTCACGACTTGAGAGCTTCTTCGCAATGATTCCCTCACAATAGGCCTTGAAGCTTGGATCCGTCGTGACGGCCTCAATAATTAGTCTACGGTTGGAGCGAGGCGCCGGAAGTAGGGGTACTGCGCGATACTTCAACCTTGCGCGTCCTAAGTCGGCCTGTGGATCCACAATGGCCAACGCGCTCAACAGAGCTGCCCGGTTCCCTATCGACCTACCTAACCTAGAAAGCAAGTGAGGAGCAACCGCTTCCGCGAATCCCCGATTGCTAAATAGTGCCGCGTATTCCTCAGGATGCGGCTCGCTGTCTCGCGAAATGCGACGGGCAGTTTCTCTGACACTAGAGACAAAGTGGTAGGGATCCCACATTACGAACGTCTTTTTACCATCCAGTCTGCTTAAATGCGCGATTATCTCACGGGGCAATTCGGGCAGCACGAAAGTGGAAAACAAGGAAAGTCCACAAACGCGAACCGCAGTTCGTTTTTGTTCTGTGCGGTTCCGAGCACGCCGCATCAGATGGAGAGCAGCACGGCTTGCTAGAGGTTCGTAAGGTGGCCAACAGTTGACGATGAAATTTAGAATGTCATCGGTGTCAAGATCGGAATGGGTTTGCAATTCTGCAGCTACGCTGTGCTGTTGCTGTGGAGACTTTGCGAATATTATATCTGGATCTACCAAGTATAACACCGTGTGCAAATCAATTGGGGATTCAAGCAATGCGGCGACAATGTCGCACTTATGAGCGGCGCTCGATACAAACCCCCACTCGGCTAAAACTCTGAGTAGTCGAACAATGATGGGCGGTACGGAGTCAGTGCGTGGGAACGAATCCCCGAGATCAGGCAATTCAACGCAAGTGGCTTTAGGAGAATAGGCGAGACAAAAGTTCGCGGCATGTGTCAAAAAACCGTGCCACGGTGCAAAATGAGCTCTTAGCGCATAGCAGATGTGCGCCAGAACATAGCAATCTTTGCTGAGGGAAGGCTCTGTAAGAAGAGCGGATAATAAGTCAATCGCGGCGGATGGTAAACGTGGACAGTCTTTAAGCGCAAACGCTGCGGCTATCGAAGGGTCAATGCCGGACTTGTCGCGGCAAAGTCGCCATACAACGTCGAATCCTGTTTTCTCACCTTCAAGGGCGCTCAGTTGCATGGCGAGCGTGCGTACAGGTTCCTGTCCGGAGATCAAAAGTCGAAACTTTATGTGGAGCGCGGTCTCGTTCAGCCAGTCTACGATCATCGACTTTGTCTCTTGCCCAACCTCCCCCGAGGCCAAAAACGATTCAATCAATAGAAAGGTGAGATCAGGTTCGTGAAACCCTGCCCACAGCAGAACTCGCTTTATCGCCGCTTGAACCGGCCGACTTTCGTCCGGCAACCAATTAAGCACAACTTGCAGGACACGGGCGGTGCCTAGTGGCTGCGGGAAGTTATTTGATTCAGGCTCAAGAATCCGGCGAACTCCGGACCGCTTCTCCGACAGTGTGGCCTCCACCGACTCGACGTATTCCGATTCGCACGGGTCTGACGGCGTTGGAAGTATCAAGAATGTTTGCATAACTCGGCGCCTGATTGGGGTCGTGGCCGCGGACTCTAAGCCGGGGCTAGATCACGATCTTAAATACGACACTGGCCTAGGTAATTTTTGCGCCGACCACGAAAAATCTTGCCCCAGTTTCAAAATGGTAGAATAGGCAGACTGCGAAGAGTTTACGGGCGAACCCTCGGCTTCGTTGGCCATCCGAATCTCGGAACGAATCGGTGGGTCGAGATGCCCGCTTCAAACTAAACGTGCCTCATGAGCCGCTGGGCAAGCGGACACTCATCGTCGATGCCCCGCTGAAAGTGTTGGGCACGGCCGATGGGAGAACAACACCTCAACCGGTCCGTTCCCTGCCTCATCGATGAATCCACTTGCCGGGCTTGAGGGCCGAGAACCTGCTGTGGCAGGGTGAAGGTAACTCTTCCGCGGCTGAAGCTCTGGCGCGTCTTGTGGAACGGTCGTTCATCGCCTCGCACGACCCGTGTGCGAGGCGATGCCACCTCGCCGCAAGCGCGACACCTCGCGACGCGGAAGGCAACTGCTACTCTCAAGAAACAATGCGTTGGAGGCTTCCCCGATCCGCACAACCGATTTCGCGAGACACCCGAGCTTATTCAGTTGTTTGTCGCCGACCGTCGACCGCGAAGAGCGTCTCAACCGGACATCGGAGAATTGGGTACCGCGGATGAACACTGCGGACCAGCCGATATCAACTTAGTTTTGTCGCAGTTGATACCTCGTCCACCTTCGCCGAGTCCAGTAATCGACACTGAATTCAGTCGTGCCCTTTCGTCAATTCGACGGGCCAAACGCCCCGAACCGTCCTTTGTGGTTGCGGGCTTTCTCTTTCTGCCGCCTCACTTCGTCAGGCCAATCGTTGACGTAGTGGTCAATCGAAAAGAGCCGAAACTCATGCACACCTGAGGCACTGTAAGTGCGGAAGGTGCTTTTCGGCACTGGCTGGACGTGAACGAAATTCATGGAGAGTGACATGGAAAAGGAAAAAAACAAGGCGGCTTTTGAGGTCCGGCTGAAGGGCATCCGCTTGGCGGTTTGGCAAAACGAAAACGAGACGGATGGGCGACATTGGTTTACGGCGACCCCTTCCAGAAGGTGGGTCGATTCGGCAACGAACGAGGCGAAATACAGCACAAGTTTCAGTGCAGGCGACCTCGTATTGTTGCAAGAGGCCATTCGCCGGACTCTCGACTGGATGAGCAGTCAGTCAGAACCGGACGGAGAGGAGTGAAGAGAAACGAGGCGACCCGGCGACGGCGGAGGCATTTTGAGCATTGCCAGAACCCGCCGCCGCGGTCGCCCCTTTGGCGAACAGGCGGGTATGAACACGGACAAGACGTATAATGGATTTACGAACTACGAAACATGGGCGGTCTCGTTGTGGCTGGGAAATGACCACGGGAGTTACCAGTATTGGCGTGACGCCACGCAGGAAGAGTGGGAATGTGCGAAGGCGGCGCCCGCGTCGGCCGGCCGCTCGACGCCTCGGGAAACCGCATCCATCGCCCTGTCCCAGCGGTTACGCGAAGAGGTCGAAGGCGGTTCGCCCCTGGCCGACGCCACCCTGTATACGGACTTGCTGCAATCGGCCCTCGACCAGGTTGACTGGTACGAAGTCGCCGACAATCTCTTGGAAGACGCTCAGGAGGACGAGCAGCGGTGACGGCAGCAAGTCCGAGTAGAAATCGCCTTCAACAATCTGGCGTCGGCGATGACTTGCAAATCACCGAGACCATCCCTCGAAAGACTGCCGGGGGCACGTGGGTGTGTGGGACGGTCGCCGGACACCGATTTCACGCGTTGGTCTTTCGTGAACACGCCACACGTGCGAGCTACGAATTAGGCACCAGCCGAATATCCAAGCTCGGCATCGTCCGGCTTGACGATGACCAAATCGTATTCAACTGGGACCGCGGACTAGATGGTCTCGCCGCGTCCGCCGAGACACAGGCGTTGGTTGATTTTCTCGCGGTCAATTTGGCCGACCTTGCGTATCCCGATGCCCCGGAGGCAAGCGATTGCAAACTGAGATTTAATGAGGAGAACGACAAATGAATGACATCATTTTTAGCTATACGAGAGCCCAAGCCATTGACGACGGCGTCTTGGTCGATGTTTCGGAGTTGGCCCGCGAGGCTGGCTTCCGCTTTCCGGTCGCACTCACCAGGGCGGTTTGGTGCCAATGCGTGGAAGTAACCGAGAAGGACGATTGCCAGGATGAGACCGGCAGGCTCTGGGATATACTCAATGTACTAAGGTTCAGTATTCGGTCCGCCAAGGACGAGCAGGTCTTGTACTTCGACGTGCTCGTCGCCAAGGACGGCAAGCCTGCTAAGCCGCATCGGCTGAAGTCCCACTGTGGCCCCGGCGACAACGCGGAGCCGGTCATTACCATCATGTTACCCGACGAGGATTAAGCAGTGGCTGGACGGATGAAAATCGACGCTCATCAGCGACGCCGATTGCCGGAACAGGTGGCGGAGGCGGTCGCGACCATCTTGGAATATCTCTGGGACCACGAAATGCGCGACTTTCTGGCCCGCACGCCAGAGGAGCAAGAAACCCACATCTTCAATGAGCTGTTACTGGTGCGACAGTTTCTCCAGGGTCGCCGGCCGGGGAAGCAGCGAAAGGAGTCGGAAGCGTGAATCGAAGCTGCCAATTAACCGCCGAGGGGCGAGCAACTGAAAACGGTGTGGGGTTGAATTCGCGGCGGCTTACCGCTCCACACCAAGATTACAGCCTAGAAGCACACCGTCACCTTGCCTCGCCCAGTGTAGAGCAACGTCCTCGCTACGCACGAGACCCTAAGAATCTGCCCGTTCTAAAACGCTGTTGTTCAACTTTCTCCCTGTCCAAAGTGTGCCGGATGGCCTTATATGGCCCATTATGAAAAAGTTGCTCGAATGGACAAAAAATGATTTACTTTGGAACACACCTGAAACACCCCAGGTGTGAACACCGCGAACCGGAAAACTGCAAAAGACTCGGATAAAACGACGGTAAACAGTCGTTTGCAGCCCGTTTGCAAAGCAGCCTGATTCGAGCGTTTACTTCGAGTAAACCACGGTTTGCATGTTTGCCAAAAACGCTGCCTGATGTTTGCCGCGACCGGGTTCGGCAAACGGGGAGGGGCGATTCTATCGGCCCAGCGGTAGGTCGGGATTCACGAACCAATCCCGCTGGGGCCCGGCTCCCGGCGGCACTGCCCCGATTCCTCGCCGGGGCCAACGGCCGAAGTTGGGGACTGGCTGCGCCAGGAAGTTTTTGTTGGCCCCAAGGCTCCGGTGCCTCTGGTCGCACCCAGCGGGCTAGCGGCGGACCGCGACAGACCGGCAACGCAAGACTGCCGGCGGCGCCCCATGTCGGCCTCATTCAAATCTCGTAGGCACGAACGAATCAAGCAGCCATAGGCGGGCCAGTTGAGATGCGCTGGCGGGGTCTCGATTGCCGGTGACCATCTGCCGGTCGGCAGGATTCCGCTCGTGCCGGTTGCAGTCGGCGGATGGTTTCTCCGCGGCGCCTGACGGCCGTCTGAAATAGTTCTGCGGAGTCGCCAGATTTGTTTGCAAATTTCCGCGGGCTCGTGGCGTATTAGGAGAGGGCAGGGATAGGGAACGCAGGGCGAGCAGCCCTTTAAGTCGAATGACGACGTCCCTTTCCAGATTCCAAGTGCCTTCAAGTGAGGAATGATAATGCCAACTCTCTTCACGGCCGGATACGGAACTTGGCCAGTCGCGACCAGATTGCCCGCGCTGATCGCGGCATTGCACGAAGCGCAGCGTGACGACCCTCGTCGATATTCGACATTCGCCCTTCTCTTTCAAATTGATCGCAGGGCATGCCCACGGACCGAAGGATTGGCATCTGCAATCGCGGGCGGGCGGACTGCCGCAACATCTGGAACAGGCAGGCATCGCCTACCGCTGGCTGGTCGAACTGGGCAATCCGCAAAGGAAAGACCCCCAGATGCAAATGTTCCGCGAACATCTGGCCTCGGGCCTCGAAGGCTGGCCGGTGAACCGCGGTGTCAAAAGCCTCGCCGAGCTGATTGAGAAGCCGGGCTCGCGAGTTTGCATTTTGTGCGCGTGTAACACCTATCGCGGCTGCCATCGCCGTTTCGTGGCTGAGGCGGTTTCGTATCGCTACTGCGATCGTGGATTAGGAATCGTGGATCTTGCTCGCACCGGTCCGAGAACAATTGAGGCGGGGCTGCCGGAAGAATAATTCACGCGATGGTCGGCTTGACCGATTTCAAAATCAGTTCGTCAACGTGACGGTGAATTCAAATCATCCTGGAGGTAAGCATGAGCGCCAAGTCGGAAATCGAATGGACCGACGCGACCTGGAATCCCGTCCGCGGCTGCATCAAGATCAGCCCAGGCTGCAAACACTGCTACGCCGCGACGTTTGCCGAGCGCTTTCGCGGTGTGCCGGGGCACCCCTACGAACAGGGCTTCGACTTGCGGTTGGTTCCGAACAAATTGACCGACCCGCTGACCTGGCCGACCTCCAAGACGATCTTCGTCAATTCGATGAGTGACCTGTTCCAGGACGGCGTTCCAGACGAGTACGTTCGGAAGGTCGTGCGGGTGATGCAAGTAGCCGACTGGCATACCTACCAGGTTCTGACCAAACGAGCGGACCGAATGCGGGAACTCCTGCAAACGCAGTTTGCAAACGTCGCCGACTTGCGCCACATCTGGTGGGGCGTCAGCGTAGAGGATCGCAAGTACGGGTTGCCACGGATCGACGCCCTCCGACAAACGCCGGCCGCGGTCCGGTTTCTATCGATTGAACCGCTGTTGGAAGATTTGGGAGACATCGACCTGACGGGCATTCATTGGGTGATCGTCGGGGGCGAAAGCGGTCACGGGGCGCGGCCCATGCAGGAAGAGTGGGTCGTTCGGATTCTGAAGCAGTGCCGGGCTGCGAACGTGCCGTTCTTTTTCAAACAGTGGGGCGGCGTCCAGAAATCCAAGGCCGGTCGGTTGCTGGAAGGGCGGACGTTCGACGAGATGCCGCCGCGCACATCCATCTCCCCGCCATCCCGACAGGGCCGACTGTACCGGATGACGCTTCTGGAAATCATGCAGTTAGCCGAAAGTGATGCGCAGTATTTGACCACTGGTTTTCCAGACACAAATGATTCAGCGATTGCCTAATCATGCCTTACCGGAACGACAGCCAAGCGTGCGACCACATGACCGTGCATGAGAATCCAATGATCCGCCAGGCGACCAATGACCAACCGCCGTTCACCCGTCAAGATCTGGGCGACGGAAACTCCGTCTCCATCGGCAAGGTTCCCGATCATTTGCTGCTGAACGACAAAGAATTTGAAACCCTTTGGCAGATGCACCCCAGCGAACACAACCGGATTCTCATTCACGGGCGACAGACGCCGATTCCGCGGTGGCATCGTGCCTTTGGAAATGACTACCGGTTCTCAGGGCAAGTCGCCACCGCTCTCGACGTGCCAGCGATCCTCAAGCCTCTTTTGGAATGGGGGCGGGTTGCGGTCGACGACCGCCTGAACGGCATTCTCGTCAATTGGTACGACGGCGCTCTCGGCCATTACATCGGCCCGCATCACGACGACCAGCGACAATTGGTCGTGGGCACGTCCATCGTGACGGTTTCCTTTGGCGAAGAGCGACTTTTCCGGATGTTGCGGGCCAGGAACGACAGCGCCGGAGAGACGATGTCAAATTGTAAGCACGATTTCACGGCCACGACCGGTGGCGTGATTGTGATCCCCTGGTCGACGAATCGAGTCTGGAAGCACTGCGTTCCCAAAAGCACCCGCTATCGCGGCCGCCGGATCTCAATCACTCTGCGGGCATTCCGCGCAGTGGAATCGGCAAGGAGGCCCGTATGACACAGCCGGTCAATGACCGCGGTTGCGGCGTCTGCAACGACTCCGTGACCTCGCTGGACCGTGACGGTGCCTCAGTCTCGCTTCGCTTTATCGCGGATCGCTGGCCGACTTTGCCGCCGCATGTTCGAGAGACAATCATCATACTCGTCGATGCCGTCAGTAACCGGCGACCGGCGAAGGGAGGCCAGTCGTGAGTCAGGATTCCAAAAACGACGCCCAATCCAATCGTCCGCACAAGACCGTTCCGCCGCCTCATTTCGCCATGCTCGCGAGAGCGAACGCCCCCATTCCGTTCTACTTCGTGTGCAGCCTCTGTGATGCGAAATGGTTTGCGGAAACCCCCGCAACTCGGTGCCCGCGCTGCCGAACTTCTAGCACTTCCAATGAAAGACTCACACCGCCCTGGTGGAAAGGAGCCACATCGTGAACAAAGCCACTTCGCGCCGCCGTGACCCGTCACAGAAGAAACGAGTAAACCGAACCTGTGACGAGGGTCGTCCGCAAACAGACATTGAGAGTCAGCCGGCCGCAAATTCTCAATTGCCGGTGTCGCCGGTGCGCAGACCGACTTCCCGATACGCGCAACTCGATCACGCATAAGTTCAACATCAGTGGCCACGAGGGCTACTTCACGGTCGGCCTTTACGAAGATGGGCGTCCCGGCGAACTGTTCATCAAGATGGCCAAGCAAGGAAGCACTATGTCTGGCCTCATGGATACCATCGGCGTCCTTACCAGCCTCGCGCTCCAGTACGGTGTTCCTGCCGAGACTCTGGCGCGAAAGTTCGAGCATATGCGGTTCGAGCCTTCGGGTTGGACCCCCAACGCTGAGATTGGTAACGCTACGTCGGTTGTCGATTACGTGTTTCGCTGGGTCGGGATCACCTTCTCGACTGAATTCCGCACCGAGCACGAATCTCGCGTCAAGAACTCCACGAACCAAGGAGAGCCAACAAATCCGCCCGCCGACGCCATCCACAGCGAACAGCCCGCATGAGATCTCGAGGGCCGGGAGGAACCGCCGGATTCTCGCGGTGAGTTATACGGGAACAAGGTCAAACGGTCGCAGTTTTGGGGAGCGAATGCGGCTGATTCCGTCAAATTCTATTCTAACTTCGTTGCAAGGAGTTTCGATCATGGGCTGGGAACAGAGTCAAACACACCTGGCGGCGTTGGGGTTTCACGGTCTTGTGCATACCAAGACCGTCACCAGTTCGGTCACCACGGCCTGGGGAGTCAATTGGGACCACGAGTTGGTCGCGCGCGATTTAATGCAAAATTTCTTCGACGACAACCGACACCAAGTCTCCAGGGTGAAGGTAGAAACCAACCGGGATGCCATTCGCGTGTCGTCGCCCAAGTCCTTCAATCTGGAACGCCTGTATTTTCTCGGATCCGAGAAAGGGGCCAACGATGTGGGCAAATACGGCGAAGGCTTCAAGGCGGCCGCGACGTGCGTTCTACGCCAGCATGGCACCGTCATGGCGGCAGCTTCGGATTCTCAAGTCGTTCGCATCCGCATCGACGACGAACCGGTCCAGGGAACGAAACTCTATCCCTTGGTTTACGATTTCTTCTCGGCTCCCACTCCCTATCCCGGCAACGTGCTGATCATTCAGGGAGCCTCGCCTAAGTTGTCTCGCGCGATGGAACAGGGAATGAACCATTTCTTCCATCCGGGCAACCCGCTGATCGGACCCGAGGCCGCCCGTCTGGGTCAAGACTTCATTGTGTACCGATCAACGACCGCCGACGGCCACATCTTTTACCGAAATCTGAAACGCGGAGAGATCCCCAATCTGCCGCTCGTCCTGGTCTTGAATAAGGAATACGCCGCCATCGAGAAAAAGGTTGCGAGCGACCGGGACCGCAAAGCTTTCGGCGAAGACGTACGGAAGATCTTCTACTCGGTGTGGGCAAAGTCTTTTTTTAAGTGGCGGTCTCGGCAAGAGATCGTTGTGGAGGCTGCCCGCGCTTGTTGGGAAAATGGAGAGGGGCATCCCCTGCTGGCGGAAGTGGCCCGCGCTTCCCACTATTCCGGCTGGGAGCCGGAGACGGCCCACGCCGTCTTCGCCGACCAATTCTTTGCTCGTTCGCACGCCAAGGACGCGACGCTGCAACTGCGCTATGAATCTGTGGAGAGTTGCTGGCGTAAGCAAGGGCGCCGAGAACTTCCGAACTACTTTTCCCAATTTGGCGTGCCGACGGCCGAGCTGCACTTGAACGAGATTGAAGCCAAGGCTCGTCAAGAAGCTCGGACGCAAGCCCAGCGGGCCACGACCTCAGCGGAAACCAGAGCCATTGCCGTACTGACCAAGGTCGTACGGGGACTGGCACCGGAAATCATGGCGGTCTTTGATCGGGGAAAGACGACCTATACCGTCGCCAAGACCGAAGTGGTATTGGGCGAACTGAAACAACTCCGCGGCTATCGATCGCGGGAGGTGTTCCTCGCGGAAAGCGTCTTTGATGAGGGGTTTGCCAGGGCCTTGTCCATCTTTTTGCACGAGCACAGCCACATCTTCGGCCACGACGGCAGCCGCGGATTTAGCGACGCTCTGACCGAGCTGCTCGAAGTCGTCATCCAACATCGCGAGATTCTCGGAAACTTTGAAGAACAATGGGACCAGGTTCGCTTGGAAATCGTCGCCGAACGTGACACGCAATATGCCCGTAAACCATTCACGGGCGAGGAACTGGGCACTTTCGGGGAGACGAAATTGCGCACTCTGTTGCGTCGA
The DNA here is from genome assembly GCA_963738955.1 of Pirellulales bacterium. Classification (GTDB taxonomy): domain Bacteria; phylum Planctomycetota; class Planctomycetia; order Pirellulales; family DATAWG01; genus DATAWG01. The sequence continues at coordinate 76,988 of CAVTYW010000021.1, forward strand.
TTGCCGCTCCCGGTATTGCAGCACCTGCTTGCCAAACAGTCGCTGCAAGATGCGTCGCCCGAGGGTTGCACAACAGTGTAAATCCTTTCCGTACTTTGGAATTCCGATTTAACCGACGTGTTGTTCGGAAGAGGGAAGAGTCGGTCGACTGCGATCCAAAGCTGATCTGAAAACAGACGGACTCCACCCAAGTGGAATGCCACGCATTTGAAAAAAGCACTAGCGACCACGCCTAACCGTGCGATCGACAATTCTCCATCGACGAGGAGCCGCGTATGAGCCGAGACATCAAACCGCTGATTGACTTCGTGAACCTGACGCACCGAGCCCAAGAAATGAATTCGTCCCACCGGATCTATTTCTCGAAACGGCTCTACGATTTGTGTCAGCGACAGCCGTTCGATGACGAATACGGATTGGACTTTGCATCCGGAATCGTCGAAGTCTTAGAAGCCAATCTCTGGCCGACCGAGACTTTTCCGACGATACTGCTGTCTCATTTCTGGAGTCCGTGCATTCATCGCCTGCCTGACGATGACGGTCGGCTGCAACTCTATTTGACGCTATTCAATGAAACTCGTGCCGGTGCGGCTTTGATGGTTCAGAACTGCCTCGAAATTCATCGCTTTCACGAATACGCACCGGGCGAACGAAAGCAGGGACGGCGTGTCCGAGTTTTCTTCTCCGAGCGACTCAAACGTCGCTGCAAACAGCGGAATCAAAAGTTTGGGAGCCTCGACATTGAATGGCAGTTATTCGTTTGCGCAAACTTCACTCCTGGTTCGACCGAGCCCTCGTTTTCGTGGTTAATGCTAGACGGAATTCGAGTTTGCGCCTTTCAACCTCAGTGGGAATTCGGTCCATTACGCGTGTATTATATGCTCGCTGCGGAATGCCCGGCCAAAGCGTCGCATCCAGGTATCGCAGTCTAGGAATACTGCACATGCCGGGCACGCTGTATACGCCGGAAATTGTCGCGAAGATTTCAGAAGCCGTGCGCCGACATGACGCGGAAGTCGAACGAATGATCGGGCCTGTGGAGGGGGAAGTCCGCCACGATTGGCGCCACTGATGCAGCGGTTAGAATGGCGATTCGTGGTTCCCAGAACATTCTTACCAGGGTGCCGAGCATGTCCTTGCAACTTGCAAAACTCTGGGCGAGCACTAATCTTCGGCAGCCGCAGGCCCGAGCCTCGGTGTTGGAGCATTTTGATCAGGCAGCGGCCAAAGGCGTCGAGGCAACGCTCCTGGTTACGCCCGAATTGACCGTCTCCAAGAAGGGTTACTTTGCCCGTTGGACAGGCCGCGAACTTGCAGTCGTCGAACTTTCTTCCCGCCAGCAAAGTAGTTTCGGTCTCGTGCCGGGCGCTCTCTATCGCCTCCTTGAACAGGCGCCCGATGGTCGAGAACTGTCGGCGCCTGTGCTAGCGTCGCTTACCAATTTAGAAATCGACAATGCGACTGGTTATGCCCCCGATCGTCCGCTCGTCGGAAGATGCACCTGCCTGATTGACCCGCTCGTCACAACTCCGATCGGGCCGTGTGCGTTTCGGGCACGGTACTTTCATCCAGAATTGAAGCGTCCGATCACAGCGTTTTCCTATGTGGACTATCCACTTGTCTCTGGCGGCGAACTGCCTTTTTCGTTCGCTCCGCTGCAATCCAAAAATAATCCTGTCGTCCCGTGTAAATCGTTGGCTCTGCTGGTTCAGTTGATCAGATCCGATGGACGAAACGCCAACGACGGATTCCATTGCTTGAGCAATGTGGCGACCGCGATCGTGGACCTACAATCTGAGAATCAGCCTGCTCCGTGATCGAAGTACCCCGGCTCGAATGCCTCCGATCGCTCATGGCCGTCTGTTCGACGGCGGACCGACCGATCGGTTTGCTAGAAAGCAATTTGCCGCGACAAACTCAGTTTGCCGGGCCGCAATCTTTCAGCGGACTGCCCCCTTTATGCCATCCTCTATGTGCCCCTTTTGCTTGCTTGAGCATTTAGGCGTGGATAAAGTATCGCTTTGCGGCCACACCTTGTCTCTCTAGGGGAATCCAAGCAATGCCAGACTACAAATCAACGATCTCGCTACGAAGCCATCTGGAATTGGACTATCACGATCGCGATGGAGACCATATCGGAACGCTTAGGCTGAAGGAATCGACGCTTCAATGGTTCGGGCCAAATGCGAAGAAATACCGCTCGGTTTCGCTGGAAAAATTCGTCAAATGGATCGAAGACCCAGAAACGGGCGCGAAACTGACGAAATTCTAGATTTCAGACGGACACACTGCCGCGATTTACGCTCGACTTGGGTTCGGCCCGCGGTCTGTGCTAGAATAACGGGTAGGAGATCGAAGAACATGACCACCGTATCTTTCCAATTGCCGGCCAACGTCGAACAGCAACTCCGGCGCGAGTTAGGCGACCTGAATGCCGTCGCCAAGGAAGCGGCCCTGGTCGAACTCTATCGGCAAGGCCAGCTCTCGCATGGCAAGCTCGCCGAGAGCTTAGGCATTTCCAGGTACGAGACCGATGCCGTGCTCAAGCGGCATAATGTCACCGAGGATCTCTTGACTCGCGAGGAATTCGACGAGCAGGTCGCCAGACCGAAGAAGACACACAACCCGGCAAGAGGACTTACGACCGTCAACGAGATAACCGCTGCCATCACCAAGATGGGCAGCCCGTGGTAGGCGAGATAGTGAACGCCGAGCAGACCGACAGCAGACGGGGAGGATGCGAAGTGGCCGAACAGAGAGGCAATCCCTCGCATTCCACCGCACTCGCTGGGTCAGGAGGCTCGCCCAGCGACTGCGGGAATCTTCTTCGCCGACAACCATGGCCACACGGTGAACTCGGACGCCCCGCCGCCGGGCAAGCCAGCCGAGGCAGAGGTCGTCAAGGTACGAGTCCAATCCGGGGTCGATGCTGCGGAGCAGACCGGGGGAGAGGGTGAGGAATTGCCCCGGAAGGGTAATCCCGATTCCCGCAGCCCAAAGAAACCGTCGAAGGACGCGATGAGACAGCCATTTGTCCACCGCCACCACCTGCGACAGCAGTGTGCCGTCGTCCTTCCCCTCCACGATCCCGAACGCGACTACTTCCTTACCGGCGCGTACATCCGCAACCGCTTGTTTAAGGATGACACGGCACGCTTTTTCCTCGACCGTGAAGTCGGGGTCGCAGATGCAGAAGAGGTCGGCGTCGATCAGCTCGACCAAGCGTCGGATCTTCGACAGCTTCGTACCGCTTGGCATTTTGATGATTTCGAAATCATGCGTTCGTTCCGCCCCGGTTTCGGATAACAGAACTATGTGCACATCGGCGACGGCGTTTATCGCGTTGGCCACGGCTCGGACGGCATCATGCGGCATCGCCGTCGTCGAACAACACGCCACGCAGACGGACAAGGCTGGTTCGGCGGAAGAAGCCGCCGGGTCGGCTGCGTCCTCAGCCAACGACGCAGCACCGCTCTGCGGCAGTGTTGCGGCCAGCGGACGAGCCTCATCGACAGCATTTGCGTTTCGCAAAATGACCACCTTTCGCGATAACCGAGAACATCGAGGAGTTAATTATGTTTGAAAATCTGGCCCACAACGGGAACCCCGCAATTACCACCGCAGTCCTCCACGCCCATTGGAACTTGCCGCTCCGTTCCGTGCTGCGCCGGCGACGAGTGGCGGATAGCACATGATGCCCCAGTCCTCGTCGGCCCCATGAGCGATCCAGACTTGCAGGATCGCTGGGAGTAGCCAGCGCATCATCGTCGTACAATGTTGAACGGCTGTGCGGTTGAGCTGGCTGCCGCAGGAGGCTGCACCGTGGATCAGTTGACATCGCAGCAGATAAATTCGTTCGATGAGTTGCTCAACGATTTTGCCCCACAGCCCTTCGACGTACCAACTCAAGGCCCGATTCCGTCCACTTCGTGCCCGACCGGCACTGGCGATATTGGGATCCTGCCAAAAATAGCGACTCAGGTAAGCGTCTTCCAGAATGGAAACCACGAGAGGCTTGTGGTCCTGAAGCACGGAGACCATATAGCCAACACGGTCGAGGTCCAAGATGCGGGATAGAAATACCTGCCAACAAGTACGGTCGGGGACCGGCTCACGCGATTGAGCGTCCCACTGCCCATACAGGGCATTGAAGGCGATCCATTGCTGCATCAAAACCAAGTCCAACTGCGCCGCACCATCCGCTCGTTCCGCCTCGCTCAGCCAACTGCACGCCCGGTGAAAACGGATCGCCGTCGGGTGATCGCTCCGAATCTGCCCCAAGCGCTCCTTGTGCGGCTTCCACTGACGACGCAAGTCGCGAACAGTCAAACCCGAGTTTTCCATGATATGAACTCGCCCAAGTCGGTTGGCCAGGGTCAATGACAGCCTTCCATGCTCCCAAAGGTCCGAGAGGATTTCAACCAGCGGTCAGCAACTGCCGCTGAAAATCGGACAGAAACGGCCGGCAACTGCGAAATAGCTGTTTTGAACAGGTTCCGCCGGACCTGCGTGCCAAGGACGAATCTCACTTTACGGTGTATCGGGCAGGTTGATGGGAATCAGCCCCGGAACGACTTCGCGGGCGATTTCGAGCAAATGGCTATGACAGGTGAAAAACAAAACTTGAACCGATTGCGAAATGTCCGCCAGGGCAATCAGGGTCTGTCTGGCTCTTTGGTCATCAAAGTTCACCAGCACGTCATCGACGATGATCGGTAGCGGTTCGTTCTGTTGACAGTATTGCAGGACGTATGCCAAGCGAATCGCCAAATACAGTTGTTCGCGCGTGCCCGTGCTCAATTGCTCGGATGTTTTCTCGACACCGTCGAACCGTCGAACGAGGATGTCCTGCTTGCCGCCGCCGGATCGGTCAAATTCGACGTACTTCCCGCCCGTCATTTGACTGAGTAATCGCGATACCAGCGCGATCATCTCGGGCTGATTTTCTTTCTCAAAACGGCTGACCGCGGCGTTAAGTAAATGCCGCGCGTAAATCAGCGGCATATATCGATCAACCTCTGCCGCCAACTGCGATCGTTTACGCGACAGTTCCTCCGTTAGAATCGCCACTTCGCCAGAACCATCGAGTTGGTTCAGTGCTTCACGGGAAAGTGCTTCCTCGCCGTCAGCCGTGGTGCGTGCTGAGTCGGCCTTCTTCAACTCCTCCTTAAGATCCCGTTCTTGTCCTTGCAACACGATCAAGTCGCCCGTTGCCAACGATTGCTCGAACTCGTCGCGGCTCTCTCCGGCGCGAATCAGATCTACGTCGCGCGTAAGCTGTTCGATCTCGCCGTCCAGTCGGACCGCCTTTTCAGCTTGCGAGACGACTTCGAGGTACTCGGCTTCCGCGTTCGTATTGGTCAACGTAAATAGGCGGGCTCGTTCAGCGTCGTGTTGTTTGTACCGCTGATTCAGCGACTCCAATTCAATTCGAGTTGCAGCCAGCTTGTGAGACAATTCCTCGTGCTTCCGATGCGCCTCTGCGGCAGACTCGGCCAGCCCTTCCAGTTTCTTGATGACGACTTCAGCCGGGTCATTGACGTGGTCAGGATCGAGAATTTCACACACCGAATGGACGCGAGCATCAAATTCCTTGATGCGAGCCTGCATGGCAGTGATACGGGCTTCTTCATTGGGAAGTCCATCGAGGCGGACTCTTGTCGTCTTTAGTTTGTCGATTGCTTCACGCGCCAATTCTATGTCCCAATCGACTGGGAGATTAAGACGGCGCAAGACTGCGAGCCAATTGGCGCTCGCTGCCGTCTCACGCGTTGTGAGACTTTGCAGATCACCATCGTACTTGGCGACTTGCTGTTCCAACCGGCGTACCTCCTTCTGCAATTCAACCGTTCTACGCTGTTGAGCCTTGGCATCGTCGACCGCCTGTCGGACGGCGGTAACAAGGTCCGAGACATCGCCGTCGGCTCGGTCGGATGCGGACCGCAGACGGTCCTCGAACGATGTAATTCGCTTGCGCAACTGAGCTTGAAGGTCAATCAGTTCATCGCGATGGCTGACCGATGCGCAAACCGCCTCGTGATCACTGAGCCAACCAAGCATTGCATCCGGTGCGAGCGGTTCAAAACCGCACGTTTGCCAGATACCGGCCCATTTCACCTGCAATTCCGCCTGCTGCCTTTCAAGTTCCGCTCGCCGTTGTCGTTTTTGCGTGAGTCGCGTCGCAAGTGCCGCAAGCTGACGGCGCAACCCCTCGCGATCAGCGACTTCTTTCGCGTTGTCGTAGATTCGATCGGCAATGTCGTCGGCAGTCCGTACGGCTTTTTCATAGCCATCTGGCAATACGGTATCCGCGTCGACCTCCAGCCAGGCGGCGATTGCCGTGTCTACTGGTTGGGATGAAATATATTGTTGGCGAATCAGGCTCCAGCCGACATCGCGTCGTGCGCGAGCGTCATCGCGTTCCTCAAGGCTGGGTACGATATGACTCGACATCGCGGTGGCCAGCGCTTTTTCGATCTGCCGCTCCTCCTCCTCGTCGTCCTCGATCAAACCGAGCGTGGTCCGCAGTGGCTCTCGAATTTCCGCGAAGCGGGTCTCGAAATCGGCGATGGTTTCAGCGCGCGGGACGGACAATTCGTGAACTGCGGGTGTCGCCGCAGAAAGGGGCGGCGTAAGCTTGCGGGATTGCGTTGCGAGTTTGCGGTCCAGCTTTGCCAGTTCCCCGGCAGAATTTTCTAACTGTTTTCGAGTCGCTACGAAATCGGCTTCATCCGCAAGCACGATCGCAAGGGCAGTGACGTCACGCGGCGGACCAATCTCGGCCAGTTCTCTTCGTGTCTGTTCAATAGTCGCGGCGTCTCCGTCACGTTTTGTTTTGAGCGTCGTGCATGTGGTAGCCCGCTCGCGGCCATCTTTGCTCAGGCGGTCAATCTCGACACGTGTCGCCATGTCAACAGAGAATGCCCGCAAGTCCTCGTGACTCCAGCCAGGCCGCAATTCGGCCAATTCCCGATCAATTTGGAGCCGCACCGCCTCACGTTGCCTTTGACGTTCCGGAAGCTGATCCTTAGCCTCAATGAACGATTGGCGCAATTCAAAGCACGATTTAATCTCCGCCCGATGCATCAACGCGACCGGGTTGAGTTTCAGTAAGTCGAGGCTTTTTTCTGCCTGCTTGATTTCCTCCGTTCGCTTCGCTTGATCGCTGACGAGGGACTTCAGTTCCTTTGCAACCGCGAGGTATTGCTGCCGAGCGTCCGCGGGAACATTGTCGGGAATGCTTACTTTGGCTCGCTCAGTGATACGCTGCTGCAAATCCCACCATTTCGGCCACGCGCGAACCTGCTTTTCCACCTTGGAGTGCTCGCGCCGCAACTGATCAACCCGCTCATGAAAGGCCCTGGCCCGCTCAGCGGCGGCCGTCACCGCCGCTTCGGCTTCGTGGTACTTCGCAGGTCGCAACGAGCGATCCTTAATCTCCTTTGTTAGACGCTTGAGTTCGGACAAGAGCGCATTGATGGCGGGCTTCGAGCCTCCCTTCTTGAATAACTCATCCGCCTGACGACCCAATTCAGTGACGACCTTGTCGGGACTGGTCGTTCCACCGAGGCTGCCGCCGAACAACGCCGATTGCAGACTCTCATGCTTCAAACACACTTCGCCCTGGCTGAGCCGATCGAGCCCGAACGCGAAAACCGATTCAAACAAACCTCGATCCGCATGGTCCAGCAGCCGCAACCAGCCAGAATCGTCGAGGTCGGTCGGCTGACCATTGAGCTTGATCGCGACCTTATCTTTGTTTCCCTTGCGGCGTCGCAGTTCGACAGCCCGACCGTCCCGCAGTTCGAGGGTGGCAACACCTGCCATCTCCCCTTGTCCACCAAAATCGTAGGGAGTTCGCGCAGGGAAATCGAACAACAATCCGCGCAGAAACTCCAACAGAGTTGTCTTGCCGGCTTCGTTCGGCCCGCAAATCACCTGTAAACCATCGCCCGCAAATCCGAGATCGCACTCGTTAAAATGGCCGAAGCGATTGATGTGCAGTTGCTTTAACTTCATGTCGTTGCCCCGCCTTCTTGAATGAGGTGGCTGAGTAGGAGGGCTTCGGCATCGCGGAGCCACGCGACATGCCGCGCGGCGTCGTCGAAACCAACGGCGTCTTCGCCGTCGCCGTCGTGCGACAGTTCCGTAGCAACTTTCACAGCAAGGTCTTTCGTTTCCGGAAGCGCCCCTAAAGACTGGGGATCCGCGACGAGCGCGCCGACGTCTCGCAATAATTGGCCGATCAGATCCTGCCGTTCACGCAGGGCGACAAGGTCGAGCGGCGATTGAGTATGAAACCTAATCTTCTCGATCCAGATGTCGTCGCCAAAGTCGGACGCAATCGATCGCACGTTCGCCACGAGCTGCTGCCGCGAAGCGTCCCTTGCTAATTGCCCATGCACCGCACAGCGACCGGTAAATTCGAGGCGCACTGCCGCGAGACGTCCGTCCGCAGAAGACAAGACTTCGCGTAAACGACTTCGAGTCGCTTCGAGCAGCCCGTCCTCGTCATCGTCGGCTTCGAGTCCGATTGTCTCCGAGAACCAGCGGACCAAATCGGTTTCACGATATTCTGTTTCCTGTACCTCGCCACCGTCACTACCGGCACCGACTGTGACCAGCACGCAGCCTTTCGCCCCGATCTCACGCGCGTGTCGCCCTTGCGTGTTCCCCGAGTAAACGACGTGCGGCCGCTCGTGCAAAACGGTAAAGTCGTGGACGTGGCCCAAGGCCCAGTATCCGTAGCCCTTCGCCACGAGTTCCTCGACCGAGCATGGTGCATAAGCCGCATGTTGCGAATTACCGCCCGCATTCGTGTGGAGCAAGCCAATGTTGAAACACCCCGCGACCTTGGACGGATAAGCGGGAACGAGGTTCTCCGTCACTTCTCGCTTCGGGTAGCTCATTCCGTGCAAAACCACAGGCAGTGTTGGATGCCGCACGGTTTGAGGCCGCTTGTGGTCGAAAACGGTCACGTTGGCGGGCCAGGGCACATGTCGAGTCATCTCCTCGCGAGAATCGTGATTCCCGAGAATCAGGTAAACCGGAATGTGAGCTTGATCTAGTCGTCGTAACTGCGCAGCGGCGGCGAGTGCGGAATTGAAATCTTTCACGTCGGTATCGAACAGGTCGCCGGCAATGACCAAGAAATCGACACTCTCCTCCAGGCAAACATCAATGACGCGATCAAACGCCTGGCGCGTAGCAATTCGAAGTCGCTCGACCGGCGCGCCGGGATAGGACTCCAGTCCGCGTAATGGACTATCGAGATGAATATCTGCCGCGTGGATGAATCGCATGGAATACCGCCGTATGATCAGTTCCCATTTCGGGAGATTGTCAAAATTATTGGGCATGGACCGTGCGCGAACACGGATGGTCCACGATCTTGCCCGATTGTACTCAGGCCATTTCCACCAGCACCGTCGTCGAGCGATTTCAGGCGCCGTTCTGTTTTACGAGGTCGAGCAACTTTACCGATGCCCGCACCCACCGCCTTGTCGTATCGAAATTTGGCATCGCGGCTAAGCGTTCCAACGAGACCGTCGAAGGCATTCCGGCCGGTCCCCAAGCAAAGTCGTGCAACACTTTAATCCTGTTAAACAACTCGATCCGTTGTTGGAGCGTCAATGCGACGCAGTGATCCCAGCCGCGTTTTGCGTGGATATCCGCCTGATTGTTCCAACTACAATACACGTCGAATTCCTCGCGGCGAACTGAATACTGGCTGTTCAGTGTTTCCATATAGGTGTCGCGGCACCCATCGTCGAGGAGACGCATTACTTCCGGAGTGGTTGCGAAAACGACTCGAACGGGCAATATAGACTCGGACGCACAATACCATGCAAGGCTCCGAAAACAGCCCGCGTGGCCCTTGCTGTGAATTTGGCGAACCACGTTGTCGAGCTCATCAACAAACAGAAAAAGTCCCTTATGCCCGATCAATCGGAGCCATTCCACAACAAGCTGAAAACGATACTGCGCATGAAACCGCGCGTAGGTGCTCCTAGAAGTCAAATCCTCGCCCGTCAGGTACGACATCACCGCCCCAAATGAACGGGGAGCTGTGGATTCAGAGTCGGAGCCACCGCTCGTCGCATACGACTTGCAAAGCGACATTACGATGTCCCATGCGTTTGACGGCCCAAACATTTTCCAATCCGAACTGCCCAGAGCCCGGCGGTAGATGACCCCGGTGAGCGGCGCCCTCTTGTAGGTAAATCCAAGGGAATCGACCAATGTCTCTGACGATTCTCTGGCCCCATGGTCGTCTTCCGAACCTTCTTGCACAGCGCGTCCCGTGTTCCCAATGCCGAATCGACTAGAAAGCGAAAGTGCATCGGATCGTTTCCAGCGGGCGACCAGGGCTCCACTTTCTTTAGTGCCTTCAAAACCTCTGCGACCTCGTGAGCAGGGGTCGTGGAAATCCATTGCCGAAACGTATCAGTGATTCCTTGCTGAGTGCGTAGTGGGCCGAGCGGGGATTGCAAGGAACGAAGCAGTACGGATAGGTGCCGCTGGGGCTGATGCAATGCCCCCTCGTCTTTATTGACATCCAATGACGCGACCGCGTACCCCGCGGAAAGGGCTCGCTGGCAGGCAAAAGCACGAAAAAACGACTTGCCTTCCCCGTATTCGCCGGTCACGGCGAACCAGCGTGCGGACGACTTGTCTCCGAGCAATGTGCTCAGCCGTCGATCCAGACGTTCCATGCCCACCGCGAGCACGTCGATGCCTTCTGATGGGGGAACGCCGCGCTTAAGTCGGGCAACGGTAAGTCGCGCCCGCAGGATGTTTTCGCGCGAGACCGTGACTCCATTGGAAATCGCCGGCTCTAAGTCTGGCATTTGCGACGGTGAAGACATTGCGCCATTCAAAAGGGACCACTTGAAATTGTCGTCTACCTGAAACGTGATTCCGCGCCCCTTGTAGAGAGCGCGATTCACGTCCCCCTTATCTACGCGCAAACCGGCGGCGATATCCTTCGCTTTTGCGTCAGCGTGGAGCTGCAAATAAGCAGTAATGTCGTTGTCCAAGCTCATAATACCGCCACCGCACGTTTGACCGGGGTGAACTACGGATCGCGTCGCTTACTTTTCTTCTTGGAACGCCAGAGACACCAACTGAGCGGGTTCGAGGGCCGCAAATGCTTCCGCGTGCTGCTGCGCAAGCTTCCAATGCCTTTACCACGGCTCGGCACAGCGGGCGCAGGCCACCTTGTTCTCCCAGCCGCCGTTCGTAGGCGTTGACCAATCCCCTCAGCCAATCGTCGGTCACACCGGGACGCGGATCCCAGCCGAGTGCAACGGCGTGAATATCCCGGATCTTATGCGCCAACATCAGGCGGTGCTCACCCGTGAGCCGCGTTGCCGACAGGTCCACAACGACCGCACGGTAATCGATCAGTGCGGCGAATTCGGGCAGGGACAACTTGACTTCCTCAATGCGGTCTTGCAGAGCCGGATACTCTCGAAATCCTTTTTCTCCTGAAAACATGACTGGGGTCGCTGCGACGTAGCAAACCGCATGATTCAGCGAAAGTCCGCTCGCGCGGCCATCGACGTTGTCCAGCAGCTCACGAAGATTTTGATAAGCCACCCGACGTTGCTGCTTTGAATAGTCCTGAATGGCCTCCGCTTCGTCGATAAATACGGCCATTCCGCCGTATCCGAACGACCGCAACAGTGAAATGACGCTGCGGAGCACTTGCTTGGCGTTGATCCCGGAAATGGGTGCCAGCACGCCGTGCTCTCTAAGCTCGGGAACTTTTTCGCAGGCAAACCACCGGAGCACGGAATCTCGGAGCCGTTTGTCTTTGTCACTTGATCGCTCAAATGCGGCGTTCACGTACAAGCGGACTGCCGCGGCAAAATCGCCGGACACATTGGAACGTCTCAGCAGCACGTCCAACGCACTCGCGGTGCGTTCGCGGGCACCGAGCGAGTTCGGGTCGACGCCTGATTTAGATTCAGTGTTCACATGCCGACGAACCCAGTCGTCGAGAATCCACGGCCAGCCGTTTGCTTCTCCCGGATCGTAGGTCTGTTCGTGGGCTTCCAGCAGCCCTTGGCAAATGCAGTTCCTCAAAATCGCAGAATACACTTGCTCGAACTTGTGTAGCTGAACGCCCTCTGCTTTTGAGAGCTTCACATAACTGGTGACCCAGTTGCGATCGAGGGCCAGGGAGTTGATCATGCCGATGAAATGCGTCTTGCCATGTCCATAGTCAGCATTCAGAAAATGAACGTCGGCGCCTTCGGCGTCGCCAAGGTCGTCGAGCAAGCGCGCAATCTCGTCAAAATAGCGTTCCCGTCCTACGTTCAAGTAGCGGACGCCCTCCAGCGGCGTGGTTCCGGAACTGAGTTGACGGACGATTTTTCGAGCCAGCAATCGGTTCGGAAGTTCGCTCATGATTCGCCTCCTCGATCGGCGGGACGAAACGACAATCGTCCACAGGTCGCGAGACGATCTGTCTGCGGAAAGTACATGAAGACGCCATCTTGAGCGAAAGAACCGCCAACGACATCCAGTACAAATGTCTTACCGGCCTCCGACACCGGCGGAGACTGGGATTCGAGGTAGTGGGTCAGATCGGCCCGGAATTGCGACACCGGGTAGCCGCGAAAGGACTCGGTACGGGGATCTCGCTGGAATGATTTCCCCTGACGCTGCCAGGTCAGCTCCGCCAGGAGATCGAGAACCCCGATTCCATCGGGCGGCTGAACGCCTCGCGCACGATAGGCTTTCCAAAGTGACGCAGCAAACTCCGGTGGGGGCGTGAGGTGCGTCGTAAGTTCGCTGAGTTCGGTATAAGCCGCTGCAATCAATCGTTCGGATGTGATCGGGCGAGCGATTGCCCGTCCATTCACGGTTGCTTGATCCTTTGATTCATCGACGTTGACGAAGACGATGCCATTGACGACCGGCTCCGGCCAATTGCCAACGAGCTTCCATTGCATCGCTCGCACGAGCGCCTCGAACCGTGCCCGTCGAGACCGCTTCTCACCGCTGCGCCATGATTCGTAGAAATCGTGCAAGCGACTTAGACCGGTTCCATATTTCGCGAATTCCGTTTGGAGTTCGTTGAGCGTTTTTCCGAGCGACGCGGTCTTGTCATTCGTAGCCAATACTTGCAGAGTGTTTTCGCCGCCGATGATCTCACAGGCGGAGAGAATTTCTTGCAGCGCGCGAATCGCCACCTTGCAGTCTTGCGCTACTGCTTCCGCCTGCCTTTTCAATTCGGCCGGCTCGAAATCCGGAATCGATTGAACGGGCAGGGAATCCAACTGTGGCCCCGGCAGCGGTGTGCTGGGCTTCTTCGTTGTCTTCGACTTTTTAGCTTTTGAGTCGGACATATTTGAATTCACGTCTTAGAACGCCTCCCAAGGTGTTGTCACAATTGTCTTATTGAAGTTCCCGCTCCAATATGGAAACGAGACCGGGCTTAATCTTAATCAGGAATTCCTGATCCAGCCTTGAACCGCCGGAATATTCAAGGTACGGTCGCCAGGGGCCAGCCGCCATTCGTTGCAAAAGATCGAACATTTCCGCAATTTCGACCAGCCACCCGTCTTCCCAGGCGAGCAAGCAGCCGGCGAGCGCAATGGTTCGACCAGGCGTGAAACCGATTTCGCGTTGCAGATATTCAAAGCCGCGCGCGAAGTACAACAATCGCCGCCGGTCGTCTTGACAGGGGTGACAGGGCTGGCCGTAAATGGCGGCCGCCCACCGAAAGAAGTGCGTGTCGAGAAGGTCTTGTTGCTCGCCGGGTTGTTCCCGCAGCGGCGCCAGGATTGCGTCCGCCTGCCGACAGGCTTCATTTGCAAGATATGGGTTCGATCGGCGACCTTCGTTGTCAACTTCGGTGCGGTCCAAGAGTTGAATCTCGAAAAGATGATGATATCTTGGTTGCGCCTGATTGCGGGCAACGCCTTTAGTCGTCACTCGCTCAAAAAATGTTCGCGATTCGCGGATTGATTCGATGTTCGTAATGTCCATCACGCCTTCGACGGCTCTGACGAGATTCTCAGCGGCCTTTCCGATCAGTTTCGGCGCGTTCGATAGGTCACCCCGAGGAGACATCGCAAACTCGTGAATCAGAAACGGCGTCAGGATATCGACGGTCAACAATGCGTACAGATAGAAAAGCTGCAACGGACGGCGCATGCGAACGTCGAACGGATTGGAATCCGGCGATCCATCCTCGACACCGGGAGCAACATGCCGCACGTAGTTCTGTAGAAACACTCCTTTTTCGGAAAGCGCGTATCCTGTCGTGAGAATCTCAAATGAACGTGCCATATCGAGAATCCGCTCCGTCGTCTTCTCGGTCAGCACGCCGACATGGGACGGCAGTTGCCGCTGCGCAAGCCAGAGCACATGCAACGGATAGGATGCCACGTCCGGTACGCTTAGGCGAAACACTTCGTGGAGTTGGATCGTTTTTTCATCCAGGGGAGGCGTAATCCGCTCTAGTTCCCCCGGCTCGACGTTTTCCATGAATCGTGCCCACCGAGAATCGTGAGCGTCAATCCGCTGAAACACGAAGCGCGATAGGCGATCCACCAGCCCCTGCCGCGTGTCTAACTGTCGGCCGGCCACCAGCGCCAGACAGCTCAAGTAGCCCAGCCGGAGCTGCGAAGGGTCAAGGTGCGTAATGAGTTTCATCGTGTTTCGCCCCCATGCACGCGAATTCGGGGACGAATGTTCATGATAAACGTGCGGCCCGGAACATTGTCCCGTTCCAGCCGAATGTGAGAGCTACAAACAACGGCTTGGCCAATGTCGAGCGAGCGGATCAGGCTCGAGTAATCGAGGGCGCGGTCGCGGAGTTTTACCGATTCCGGCCAGACCGACTGCATATCGCGCCGCGTCGTATCGATATCCTCCTGTGTCATCAGACGATGAATGATGGTCGTGTCAACCTGAGCCCGTACTTTGGCGCTGATAGCGCCGACGCTGGGTCGTTGGGTCGCCAGCACCATCGAAAGGCCGTAGTTCCTCCCCAACAAACAAAAGTCCTCGACGGCGCGCTTCGCCTCATGCCCCTCGTCTCCGACAAGCTCTTGCGCCTCGTCAATCGCCAGCACCGTCCGCGGAATCAGCGATTGAAGTCGGCTTTCGAGCGCGGCGCGTTCCTCTTCAGGCAACTGTGCCTGGAGGTCCAGACGATTGCGAATCTGCGACGCCTCTTCACGTTCGCGCAAAATCCTTCGAATCAAGAGACGCGTGAGAACTCTGCGCAGGTCGTGCCCGATGCGTGTCGGCAGCATTAGAACCGACATCTGCCCTTCGCGGATAATATCGGTCAACGGCGTTGCTCCGCCGGCAAACAGCGGGAATCGCGAGAAGCCACGGAAATCGCGCACAAGCGCGCGACACGTTTGCACCGCGTGATCGGTGTTGGTGCCGGCAGCCGCATCGGCACGGACCATGTCGAGATAATCCGTAATGTCTTGCAGTGTGTAGCGGGGTTTGGGCGGTCGCTTTCTGCCCTGCGGATCGGTCCAGCCCTCGTCGCGAATTGCGTCAATCGTCTCACCCAACAAAATCCCCCGAGGCTCGCGCATTAAGTTCGTTCCCAGGATGTCCGCCCAGTCTGCGGCGTCCAAGTCGGCGACATCCACATGGAATTCGCAAATCGACGGATGGTCGGTCGGCCGTTTGAATCCTGCGGGAATCCAGACGACGACATTGACGTCATCGGGCGTAAGATTCCAGCCCTCGAACAACTTCCACTGCTCGCGAACCCGCGGCTGCCCGTCGCCACGCACCGGAAACAGGGACGTCCAAAAATTGCCCATCGGATCTAAGAGCAATACACCTCGCTTGGTGGCAATCCGCGAAATCGAATTGACGGGTTGGGTCGTGCAGAGACCTTCCAGCAGCGATCCCAGACAGAAGCTCTTGCCGCTTCCCCGTTTGCCGATGATCAAGGACACGAATTCCTTGGTCGCATCAAAATAAACTGAGCGCGCAGCACCGAATTCAGCGACCCTGCCGATGAAGACTTCCGTTTGGCCCCCTTCGGTGCCGACGGAAATCTGCCCATTCGGCAATTGAGGTTCGACGATGTAATTCTTGGGCATGGGCATGGGGGAGAACTCCTGTTGCTAGGCGTTGATTCCTTGTTGGACGAGGAAATCCTCGTCGATGAGCCGTTTGTCTTGAATGAAAGCCTCGGCGGCGAGGTAGTCGAGCTTCGGAATGATCTCCGCCGGCTTGCCGATCTTGGGCTGCTCCCCAAAGTACCGGCAGAACTTCAGAAACGAATTCTCCGTGAATGGATAGAATTGCGGTTCATAGCCAGGCACGGTCTCGGTCAGCTTCTCCTGTTTCTCTAATGCCGCCAGCCTTTCGGGATCGACAAGGCTCTTCAAGAGATCGAGCACGAACGCCTCCGCATCGGTCGTCAAATACGCTGGCATCTGGATGTATTTGTCCACCGTGAAGCGGCGAACGATTTCCGCGGCGTAGACGATGGCTGGAATGCCGTCCAACCGCGAGGCGCCAAGGGCGAGAACTAAGCTGAGATTCGGCACGTCCAGCACTGCCCGAAGCGTCTCCACCCAACGGGCCTCAGCATTCTTGTTCGTGATTTTCGACAGCGCTTCCACCTGATCGACCATGTAGAACAATTGCTTGCCGAGCTCGACCTCAATGATCGTTGCGAAAATCTTCAGCACGTCGGCAAATTCGATCGAGCTGTCCAGTAACCCTTTATGCACGTTGGCCACCACCATCCCGTTGCCCACGTCTTGACCGGCCAAGAATCGCCAGGCCGTTTCGGCGAAGCGATCGTTGTCGCCACCCAGAACCTTAAACGAATTCAAGACGTCTTCCGATGTCGTGAGTTGCTCAAACGGAATCGGGCCGGGCATCCGCGTCCACAGCTTCTTGGCGTAAGACAGCGTCGCCTTCCGCATCTCGTCAAACCGCAGGCGACTCACCAACTCGTAGTGGAGTTGTTCAAACCCCGACTTGTCCTGGAGGTC
The DNA here is from genome assembly GCA_963738955.1 of Pirellulales bacterium. GTDB lineage: Bacteria > Planctomycetota > Planctomycetia > Pirellulales > DATAWG01 > DATAWG01. The sequence continues at coordinate 93,985 of CAVTYW010000021.1, forward strand.
GCGCGTCGTCACCACCACCGGATAGAACGAGGGTGTCCGATCCGCGAACTCCGTGTTGATCAAATGCTCCATGTATCGCAGCCGTTGAGTCTTTCCGATTCCGTAATCGCCCCACCAGACGATGCGGACCGGCGTGTGGAGTAGGAGCGCGCGTTGAAGCTCGCGGTGAATTTGGTCGCGCCATTGTTTATTGCCGAACATGAATTGATGATCACGGTCGGGACGAATTTGAAAATTGGCGCGGCCATCCTTGAGGCAGAACCATTCTGCGAACGATGTGTCGGGCATTGTTTGTTCTCCTTGAATCAAAGGGTCATTGTCCGGAACGAATCAACACACTGAGACGCGTTCCGCCACTTTCGGTCAGTCAATCATCGGCTCCATCGTCATCACCCGGCCGCCACCTGCCGAGCGTTGTCTCGGCATCGCGCACGTCCGGAAAAAGGACCGACAGTTGCTCCTTGGTGAGTCGCCGGTCGTTTTTGAATTGATAAACGGCATTCTTGACAATTCGCTGAAAGTACGTGAGCAAAGCTTTTGGCTGACCAGCCGCCGCCGTGCGCCCTGCAACATCTCGTCAAGATGTCGCTGGACCGCAGCGCCGATGATGGAATCGACGCTGGCCGCGCTCATGCTCGGAACGGCGGGCGAATCGAACGGACGTTGCGGCGGCATTACGTCTCTAAGCCGGCGCTGCCCGTTGTAAAACACATATAGCTCCAGTCTCTGCCGTAATTCCCGCACATTACCGGGCCAATCGTACTCTTGGCACCACTGCAAATCATCATTCGTGAGTTGGGTGACCCAGGTTGAACTGTGCGGATGAGGCGTCGGCCAATCTTTTCGCGGTAGGAGGCTGTATTGATCTTCGTTCGGGTTCAGGGAAGGCCGAATCTGTTCGTCTCCCCGGTGCATCTGATTGACCGAAGCGAGCATCGCATAAACCAATTCGGACATCGTGTCGCGCCGCTCTCGCAAGGGCGGAATATGAATTCGATATCCTTGAATGCGCCAGTACAGGTCCTCGCGAAAATCGCCGGATGAGACCAGGAGGTCGAGCGATCGATTGGTAGCTAGTAACAGTCGGTGCTCCGACGTCTTTTCATTCGCCGCAAGTCCGCCGACGGGTCGAAATGTGCGCGTCTCGATGAACTGCAATAGCTTGGCTTGAACTCGGGAAGAGAGATCGCCAATTTCGTCGAGCAGAACATCGTCAACCGCAGAGTCGCCAAACACGCCCGGATGATCTTCTTGCGCTCCGGTGAAGGAGTTCTTGCAATGTCCGAAGAGTTCACTGGCGGCAAGTTCATCGACGAGCTGCGGCCCCAGCACCGTGGCCATTCTCGGGACTCGTTGGATTGCTCCACCACGGCGGGTCAAGTGCTCCTTGTAAAGCAATCGGTCCACGATCGCTGCTTGCGGCAGCGTGATCCGCCCCTGCTTGTCGTAAAACGTATCGCGTCTTTCGTCGTCCGTGAGAGTGAGCCATTGCGAATGGGCCGAAATGGCGCGGCCGGTGTAGTTCTTGCCGACTCCGGTTTCACCTGTCAGCAAAATGCAGCCGATGGCGCCCTTGTAGCGGCGGCAGTAGTTATTCAAACGCCAGATCTGCCCGCGGAAGTCCTTCACCCATTTCGAGTCACCGGGAAACATGTGAACGAGGAAGTCGTCGTCGCTTTCGTTTTCCATTTGCATGGCGAGGTTCCTCGAACTTCCAGGTGACTTGTGTTTTATTTCCGAGCACCGCTAAAGCACTTACCGTGCCACGAGACTGAAGAAGCCATAAAGCCTTGTGTGAAAGCGACTTCGGATTATAGCAACTTCCACGGCCGAAAATATGACCGACGCACGGATCGGGTTTACCGACGTGGAGGTCGCCGGCAAGCTGAGAACGCAAACGGATTTCCGACATAGCCGAGTGTTGCTCTAGGAATTGCGAATCGCGGAGACGCTTCCGACCCTGACCGGGACCGGAAAGAGCGAAAAAGCCGCTTTGTGTTTGGCCCCGGCGGTTCCCGCAACGGCGACAAATTCTGAAGCGTTTGCGCCACGAAGTAGGGCTAGAAGGTCTTCGGCCATTCGTCGTAGCCAACCGAAAAAATGCCGATTTCACGAGCGGACGAGGCCCCTTCCGAATCGGACCAACAAAGGCGGGCGTTTGGCGGCGAGGGAAGAGGGGACGGTAGTGCTCTCCTGATGCCTTCCTCGGCCCATCATCGTCGGGGGCTTTCGCCTTCGGCCACGGGGGTGAGCCCCGACGATGACAGGCCGACGAAGGCAAGCAAATAGAAAGCGAGTTCTCCGGAAACGGAGTTCCCCTGGGCGGTTTTCCTTAAGAAGGCGATGCATGCTATGGTCGCCGCGTGGCCTTGCTATGTGAAAGCCAGTGGCCAGTTCTCTGACAGCGTTCCATTCGGGTAGTTCGTCCTTGCTTACCATCTCCCGGTTTTCCGTGCGCGGCAGACCTTTGAGATCGGTGGCGTGTGCATCATGGTTTTTTTGAGCTACTCGGAAAGGAAGGCTGCTATGGACTCGATTGCGATTCGGAGTGATTCGTGTGCGGCGCCGGCGCCCAGGAGGTGTGTTATGACCTCGCGGCGAGCGCGTCCTACGTTCGATGATGTGTTGGAGGCGGTTGGTTCGCTGTCGGAACAGATTCAGGTCTTGGTCTCGGCAGTGGACGACCTCCGCTGTGAAGTGGAATGGCAGGCGCGGAATAGCGCGGTTGCTGAATCGGTGGCTGCTCCGCCGTTGGACCGTCCAGCGCCGGGAGAGGAGGAGTCAACGCCGCGGTCGACCACTGGCGAAATTGCCGCTGACTCGCTTTTGACGGCATCCGGCAGGTTACGTGCCTGTGAGCGGCTATACTCCCAAGGACTTCGCGAACGCTGGTCCGACGAGTGGACAGATCGCGACGACTTTGAAATTCCGGTCGGCAAAATAATCTCCGTGGACGCCGACATGTGGAGCAGTGTTTTGGACATCCGTCCGGCCCACATCATCGGCGAGGGCTGCTGTTGTGAGGCGGGAATCGGCGCGCCGTACCTGTTGGCTTGGCAAAGCGGAGAGGAATTTCTACTCCGTGAATTGACGGACGAGCAAGCCTACCGGCTGCAAGAACTGTGTTTGGCCGATCAGGCGGAGCATACCGAAGCGGCCAAGAAGCGACTCTACGAAGTGCCGGCCGCAACGCAGCAAGGACTGTTTTGAAATCGTCGGTTCACGATGAGGTTCGGTCAGCACACGCTCCCGACCTCATTTTTCGGCGGAGTCGTCCGTCACCGTTAAGTCCTTAACAGGCTTGCGGTGGGCCAGCAGGAGAGGGAGCATGTCTCGTGCATCGTCCTTGATGACGAACCAGCGGCGTTTGAACTGGATGATTTCTTCCGAGAGTCCGTAGCGGAGCAACTCCTCGCGATTGGCCGGGACGCCGTTCAGGACCAGCTCCAACACGTTATCGCCCGCAATGCGAGCCGTGTTCAATCGCCAACCATTGTCGAGTTCGATAATCGAGCCGCCGATCAGCAGATCTAGGACTTCTTCGGCGGAAGCTTCGCCCAAGGGCGTCCCAATGCCCAGACGTTGCTTGACATTCGGCACATCGGTGGGACTCAGGTTGAGTCCGACGAGCGCCTGACCGTTCGCCAGCACGGCCCGTGCGATCTTAACGCTTTGAATTCCCGATGAACCCATGACTTTGTCGTAAATCGGGAAAATCGCACCGCTCAGAATATAGAATCGTTGCGGCTCCGTGGCCGGCGTGTTGGCGTATTCAGCGTCCCACCACACGCGAGCATCATCACGATCGACGAATTCATACTTTCGATCCAATTCGTGCCGCTCTAGCGCTCGCCGCGACCCTTTGACGGCCGTCAAGTAGACTTCGGTTTGTTGAGCATCCCAGTGCTCCGACACGGCATAAATGCGATGGCTTTGCCGATTGCGGAAGAAACCGAACTTTGCCGACATGGCGGCGGACTCGAAATCATGTCGCACAACATCGACTTCGCCTTCCAAGTCATGCAGCATGGTCCTGGCGCCCGACGCCGGGTCCACAAAGAGCGTTTCCGGTTCGGAGATTCGCCGCAGATTGCGGGCTCGAATTTCCTCGACGCCAAAATCAAAGGCGCTTTGCCGTTTAGCGGCCTCGACGGCTTCCACGTAACGCTCGTGGAAGAGTTCAAAAATCTTATTCTGCATTTCGACGTGCAACACCATGATGCGATTCAGGAACTGCTCGACGTTGCTGGCATAGCTCTCGCGGACGGCGGTCTTCTCTCTATTGAGCACGCCCATTCGGTCCAGGGTACGGAAGCCGATTTCCAGATCATTGAACTGACCCGAGTAGATCTGACGGTACAAGCGAGCCAAGGCGGCCTTGCCAAACTCGTCGGTCACATCTTCGGGACGAAACAGATCGCTGGACAGTGAATGCCGCTCGCCTTTGGTCAAAGCACCGAGTGCGGCCAACCGTTTGGAAACCGCATTCACGAGCCGCTTCTGACCGGCCAAGTCGAGTAGCACAAGACGTATGACCGGGGCCGAGCTCTGATTCGAGCGGTGGACGCGGCCAAAGGCTTGCATCTGTTGGTCCGCTGACCAGGATAATTGAAATGCGTAGAATGCCCGACGGTCTTGGTTTTTCGCGTTCACGTCCGCATGGACGCTGATGCCCGTGGAGCCGGCTCCGGAAATAACCGCCAGGCGTTTCATTCCTTGTTGGAATTGGCGCGTCTCGTAGGCATTGAGTTCGCGGGGAGGAACGCCGTTCAGCTTGCGCCGCACGTACTTATTGTTCTCGAAACGGTGAGAACGGCCGCTGATTTCCGCCACGTTCCCAACGCCAAAGTGCGAAAGGAGCTTGTCGAGCGGATTCTGCGGAAAGTCGAGGTCGGCGACCTTGTCGAGCAACTCGTGTTGCCGCCGTTGGTTTTCTCGATTGATTTCTGGATTGCCAGCGGCATCCTCGATGCGCACGCGGACCACGTTGCCGGTGACGGTATCGGTCTCTTCGCGGTACTGGAACAAAGGAAATTGCTTTTCGATAAGTTGCACGATCATTTCACGCGGGGTGGCGTCGAGTTCCGACAATTCCACTCCCTCGGCGCGGGCGTCGCGGACTTTGCGATCCGCCTGGGCCTCGCCCGTATTGAAGAGACTCAGCACCACCGAGCGCCCTTGGGCGAGATCCTGTTCGATGGCTGGAATCACATCCGGCAGCGTGTAAGCCATCATCAGTTGCAGAAAGAAGCGTTGCTGGGCCGAGTAGAATTGGGCGTAGCGGTTGGCGGTCCGCCCTTGACCGGCTGTTTGCTCCGCTGACTCAAACGCCACCAGCAGCTCCGACCATAGGTCGGCAATGTCGTCATATTGCTGTCGCTCAATATCCGTCAGTCGGTGCAGCAGGGGTTCGTATTCGACGGCGCTGTTGGGGATGATGCTGCCATCCGATCCTCGTGTCGGGCCGTAGCTGATGGTACGCGAAAGGTACGTGCCGACGCTCTTTAAGTCGCGGCAGAGCATCTCCATCGCGGCCACGCCGCCCCGTTCCATCGCTACGAGAAACGCCGGAAAATCTGCGAACGGCGCCCGGCGCCCCACAAGCCGAGCCGTTCGTAGGGCGCCATGTGACGAGCTTCGGTCGCCCCGGTCGCACTGAAATAACGAACGCGAGCTTGGGGAAACAGTCGTTCGAGCGTGATCCCCATGTTGCCGCGCAGCGTGCCGTGATCCACTGTCGCCTTGCCTCCATGCGGCGTTGCGGCTGCGTTTTTCATCAAATGCGCCTCGTCAAATGCAATGACCCCGTCGAAATCCGGACCCAACCAGTCGATCAGTTGCTTAAACCGCTGACGCTCGCCCGCGAAATCGATGCTCAGCATCGTGTACGTCGTAAAGAACACGCCCGCAGTGCCGGGGATCGCCTCTTTCGGCTTGTATTGCGCCTGATGAATGATTTCCAGCGGCAGACCCACCGCGTCGCGATCACGTTTCGCATCGTCACAGAGTTGGTTCGAGGCCGAGATATGCACATGCCGCCGTCGCCCTTGCTGCAATTCGTTGTAGATGAAAGCATAGATTTCACGGCCTTTGCCGATTCCTGTGCCGTCGCCGTTCCAATGCCCCTTGCGCGAACCGTCAGGCAGAATGACGCTCGTCGCTTGGCCAGCGTAGATCACATCTTCTATTTGGAGGTTGGAGACCCAGCCTTCGGCGATAACGTCGGATGGTAGATGGTGGCGGTACGTGACATCCGGTGGCTCGACACATGCCATCGCGGTGCTCTCAACCACGTTCGCCGGATGCGGGTGGGCGCCACGCACAATGGCCTTCTGCACCCGATACGCGGCGAAAACCGTGCCTTCTTCGATGTCCACCACCTGCGGAGTGGCGGACGTATCGAGTTGACCTACAGCATTTCCATCTGGTCGAGCGTGTTCAGCAGCAAACAAGCCGCCCAGTTCCGCATCGCTTCCGTTTCCGCCGGCAGGTCCATTCGCTCCCGTTCCAGTACGCTGATTGTCGTCTGAACCAAATCTTCTGGCTGGTCCATCACCAACTGGTTCCAGGTCAGCCATTGGTCCGTCGTGATCGGAATGTCCGTTGGCGACAAAACGCCCCCGGCTCCGTCCTCCAGGAGGAATCCGATCAACTCCACGAGCGGATCCATTCCCACCGTGATTTCCCACTGATACATACCTCGCAGTGCCGCTGTCGCTTGCTTCCGGATCATGTTCGCAAACTCGCCCATAAACATCCTCCTCTGACAAATTCTTGAGTAACTCAAACGCCGCGTGGAAGGAGAGACCATTGCCGGTGATGATTGCCGAATCCTTCGCTTGCGGCGGTTCACGGTCAATCACGATGATCTGGTTGTCGAACGTCGTGCCGAACCTGGAATATTGGCTGCCGTCGATGCCGACGTTCGCCCGCACCTGATACTTTTGCCCAATGGCTTCCCACCAATCCCGAAAGGCAGGCCGTTCCATTGCCATTCCACGCCCCACGATGGCCACGAGCCGGCCGCCCGGTTTTAGTCGTAGCAGGGCTTGTTCAATGTGGCGGGCGCCGAACGCAGTCCGGTGTCCGTTAACCCGACCGCCGGTTGCCGAAAACGGCGGGTTCATCACGATGGCGTGATAGGTTTTGTCGGCTGGGAGCAGATTGTCGAGACGTTCCGCATCGAACGCCGTGGGCTCGAATCCTTGGAGCGATAAAAGATTTCTCCGGCGAGGATCAATTTCATTCGTATCGACTTGGGCGCCTGTCAGTCGCGCGAGCGCCGCAATGTTGCCCGTTCCGGCGCTCGGTTCTAATACCGTCATTCCAGAGCACATCGCCGCAGCTTTGACGACCACTAATCCTTCAGCGTGCGGCGTGCTGAATTGCTGAAAATCAATCTGAGCTTGGTCGCGTCGCGTTTGAAGCGGCAGTCGCTTCTGCCCGGCCAAAAGTTTGTCGATCGCGGCGGGCACGTCGCGAAAATCGAGGCCGATCCGATTCACGTAGATGTTGAAGCCAGCCTCGGCCGCATCGTAGGCATCGCGGGCGTATCCCGCTGAGCTACCGAAGATCTCTCTCGCCAGTGTCGAGACCGCCACATTGTTAAATGCGGCCGTGGGATCCGCTTCCAAGAGTGCTGCAAAACGGATCGCGAAACGTGACTCAGGATTATCGCCAGCCGTTGCATTGGCCGCCGTCCGGGGTGCGGTCATTTGGTCGAAATCGAAACGCGTCTGAACTGGCGATGCTTCGTTCGCTGGACTCGACCGCGACGAATTCATTCGCTGAGGGTAGGGGATTGCCGTGTGGCCATGACGTTTCATCAGTTTTCGTCCTTCCCAGGGTGTTATGCTGGAAAGGCCGGCACACGTCGCATTATCCTGCTATCAAATTGAAGCGGTTTCGATGAAAGACCCCTTGAAAGGCGAAAAAACATGCTTTTCGCTGAAGGGCATCGCCTTTCCGAAGAGGTTCCCATAGACTAGGATAACGGCTGTTCACTGTTTAGTTTACGGGTTCAGGCGGTTTCTCTCTTCCATGCCCAACGAAGCCGACACCTGTCGCCGATACGTTGTTCCCCAACTCCAAGCCTCCGGCTGGGAGAACGATCCGCACCGAATCAACGAACAAGTCACCTTCACCGATGGACGAATCATCGTCACTGGCCGGCGCGGAAGACGGCGACCTGGCAAGCGAGCTGACTATATTCTCCGCTACCGGGCCGATTTTCCAATTGGCGTTGTCGAGGCCAAGCCGACCTACGCAACGCCAGGCGAGGGACTTCAACAGGCCAAGGGCTATGCGGAAATTCTGGGATTGAAGTTTGCCTTCGCCACCAATGGGCACGGCATCGTCGAGTTCGATTACACGACTGGGCTGGAACGCGAAATCGACGCCTTCCCGACCCCCGACGAACTTTGGACACGTCTCACCGGCAATCAGTCGCTCAGTGCCATCGCCGCCGAGCAATTGTTGACGCCGGCTTATCATCTCAGCGGTAAGTCGCCCCGCTACTACCAGGAAATCGCTATTAATCGCGCGGTGCAGGCCGTCGCGAAAGGCGACCCACGAATCTTGCTGACGATGGCTACCGGCACCGGCAAGACGGTCGTCGCCTTCCAGATTTGCTGGAAACTTTGGTCCTCACGCTGGAATCGCACGGGCGAGCACCGCCGGCCACGGATCCTGTATCTTGCTGATCGCAATATCTTGATTGATGACCCGATGGCTAAGGACTTCGCGCCATTCGGCGACGCCCGTTGGAAGATTGCGGGTGGCAACGCGGTCAAAAGTCGAGAAATGTACTTCTCCACTTACCAGTCGATTGCCCGTGATGCGAATCGACCAGGGCTTTATCGCGAGTATGCCACCGACTTCTTCGACTTGATCATCGTCGATGAATGTCATCGCGGCAGCGCCCGCGACGACAGCAATTGGCGGGAGATCCTCAATTACTATGAGCCGGCGATCCAGATCGGCATGACCGCCACGCCTCGCCGCGAAGACAACGCCGACACGTACAACTACTTTGGCGACCCAATTTACACGTATAGCCTGCGGCAGGGGATCGACGACGGTTTCCTGGCGCCATACCGCGTCCACCGCGTGGTGACAACCTGGGACGCGGCGGGCTGGCGGCCGAGCCAAGGCGATCTGGATCGCTACGGGCGCCAAATTCCCGATGAGGAATATCACACAAACGAATTCGAGCGGATCGTCTCGCTAAAGGCGCGAACGGAAGCCGTCGCCCGACATCTCACTGAGTTTCTGAAGCGCACGGACCGATTCGCGAAGACGATCGTGTTCTGCGTCGATCAGGAACACGCTGACGAAATGCGGCGAGCACTCAACAACCTTAACGCCGATCTCGTCCGCGAATATCCCGATTACGTTTGCCGGGTCACGTCCGACGAGGGCGATGTAGGACGCGGACATCTGAGCAATTTCCAAGACCTGGAGCGCCGCACGCCAGTCATCCTGACGACGTCGCAGTTACTCACGACGGGCGTCGACGCGCCCACAGTGCAGAATATCGTTCTGGTTCGAATCATCAACTCGATGACTGAGTTCAAGCAGATTATCGGCCGCGGCACACGTGTCCGCGACGACTACGGAAAACTGTTCTTCAGCATCCTGGACTACACGGGGTCGGCCACGCGGCAGTTTGCTGATCCCGAATTCGATGGTGAACCGATCGTCAACACGACGGAGGAAATCGACGATGAAGGCGAACACACTGGCGGCGAAACAGATGAACCGTCGGAGCCGGAGCCGCCTGACGACGGAGGCGACCCTCTTCCGCCCGACGATCCCGACGGCCCACGCCGCAAGTTTTACTTCGACGGCGGCCAGGTTGAGATTGCCGCCCACCTCGTATACGAACTCGACCCCGACGGCAATCAGTTGCAGGTCGTGCAGTTCACCGACTACACCGCCGACAAGGTGCGCAATCTCTATCGCAACGCCGCGGAGCTGCGAGGCGAATGGGCCGATCCGGATAAGCGTCGGGAGATCATTGAACGACTAGAGGAACGGGGGATCGATTTCGACAACCTGGCCGAAACCGCCAACCAGCCCGACGCCGACCCGCTCGACTTGATTTGCCACTTGGCTTTCAATGCTCCGCTCCGCACCCGCCGCGAACGAGCCCAGCGACTACGCACCGAGAAAAGAGACTTCTTCGAGCAGTTCGGACCTGACGCGCGACAGATTCTGGACGAACTACTCGACAAGTATACCGAGCACGGCACCGCCCAATTTCTTATTCCGGATGTGCTGGAAGTGCCGCCGATTAGCGACCATGGCAACGTGATTGAAATCGCCTCGCGGTTTGGCGGCGTCGAGCAACTGCGTAAGGCGGTGATCGAACTGCAAACTTTGCTTTATTCGGCGGCTTAGGTGAAACGTATGAATCGCAAAGGCAGCTCTTACTTCATTCGGTCGTCAGGTCCAAAGGACAACGCAATCATTGCGGGCATCCAGTGGCTCATTTCAGACGCCAAGAAGGGCGGCAACTCAGGCATCGTTGCCGTTTCAACGAAGGCAAATCTCGACAACATTGCTTGGAGCAGCTTGTCGGCACTTTTCGCAGCGTTGCGGAGAAACGAACGGGTGACGGTGGAAGGGGTAACCTTGCAATTAGTCACGCTCAAGGGCAATCGCCCGCACACGTTCAACGGACCAATTCTTGTCATTTACGGAGGCCAGGAACTACTAGATGCGGTGGATTCGATTGCAGGCTCGTCGTCGGTTCTTTACATCCCGTGGGAGGGCGACGAATTTGCCAGTTGGTCCCAAACGTGGAGGGCAACTGAGCTCGGACAAGCAGCCGCAGCAACACTTGGAATCGCCGAGCCGACATCGGGCGCCGCGCTTGTTGCACTCCAATCCTTGACGAGTCACGTGAATCTGAATACGGGAATCACTCATACCAGCGACCGCGAATGGGCCATTAAAACCCTTGAGACTCTACATCACAAGGGTGCTGCGGTTACGCCGGAGACGATTCGCCAGCAACTAATCCGCCTGGGTTGGGATCCCAAGGATGCGAGCAAAGTTAAGGATCTCGCCGAAATGATTTGGGACGGGCGGCGCCCGAAGAAGTCAACCGGACGAGCAGATGACCAACTTTGGAACTACTGGAATAGCAAGGCGAACTGAAATAATGGCCAAGAAGCAAGCCACGACGGCTGACGTAAAGCCCAAGAAGGCTGAACAACCCAAAACCACGGCGCAGCAATTGGGAAGTCTCATCAAGTCAGCTCGCGACATCATGCGAAAGGACAAGGGCCTCAATGGCGACTTGGATCGCCTCCCCTTGCTTACCTGGATCATGTTCCTCAAGTTTCTCGACGATCGCGAGAAACTCGAAGAGGCGCGCGCCGGCATCGGCGGGAAGAAGTACAAGCCAGCCATCGAAGGTCCGTACCGGTGGCGCGATTGGGCGACGAACAAGCAGGGCGTCACAGGCGACGAACTGATTGCGTTCGTAAATCAAGACGAGGCAACCCGTCCGGACGGCAAGCGCGGACTTGGTCTCTTGTCATATCTGCGCGGTCTACGATCAACCAACGGCGACCGCCGACGAGATGTGATCGCCACTGTTTTCGATGGCGTGATCAATCGCATGATTTCCGGTTACTTAATGCGCGACGTTATTAACCTTGTCGATGGCATCCATTTCGATGCGTCCGAGGAAATCCATACGCTAGCCCGTCTCTACGAGTCGATGCTCCGCGAAATGCGCGATGCCGCGGGTGACTCGGGTGAGTTTTATACACCACGTCCGGTGATCCAGTTCATGGTGGCCGTGACCGACCCACAGCTAGGCGAAGTCATGCTTGACCCCGCGTGCGGCACGGCCGGCTTTTTGGCGGAATCATTTACTCACTTGGAAAAGCAGTGCAAGACAGTCCAGGACCGCAAGGTGCTTCAAGAACGTAGCATTCGTGGTGGCGAGGCCAAGCCGCTCCCCTATATGCTGGCGCAGATGAATCTACTGCTCCACGGCCTCGACGCTCCGGCCATCGAATACGGTAACAGCCTTGCCGTCAAGATCACGGAATTAGGTGAAAGGGATCGCGTTGATGTGATCCTCACTAATCCGCCTTTTGGCGGTGAAGAGGAGGTGGGTATTCGCGGAAACTTTCCCGCCGACAAACAAACGTCTGAAACGGCCCTGCTGTTCTTGCAGCTAATCATGCGGAAATTGCGCAAACTCGGTACGGGGGCGGAACGCGGCGGTCGGGCTGGCGTAGTTGTACCCAACGGTACACTCTCCGGCGACGGCGTGTGCGCCCGCGTCAAAGAGGAGTTGCTCAAGGAATTCAATCTGCACACGATTGTGCGTTTGCCGAATGGCGTCTTTGCTCCTTACACCAACATCCCTACTAACCTGCTATTTTTCGACCGAACGGGTTGCACCAAGACGATCTGGTACTACGAATTGCCGCTGCCCGAAGCAAGAAAGAACTACACCAAAACAAAGCCGCTGCAATTCGAGGAATTTGCCGAGTGCATTAAGTGGTGCAAAATGAAGCGGCGTAGAGAGACTGACCACGCTTGGCGAGTGCAGATTGACGATTTGCTAAGGTACGACCAGGCTGGTTCATTGATCTCGTGCAATCTTGACGTTAAGAATCCAAACAGCGCCGAAGCTCTTGAGCATCTTCCGCCGGAGAAGTTGGCCGAGGACATCCTAGTCAAGGAGCGGCGGATAATGGAGATCATGGAAGAGATCAAGGCCGAACTCATGGAGGCAGCAGTATGATCACTGCCCACAACTGGCCGCTTGTTTCCCTGTCGCAACTACTAAAGGAGACCTCTCGCGAAGAGCGACTTGAACCCGATAAAGAATACTCGCTCTTGGGTGCGCGATGGTATGCCAAGGGCCTTTACACAAAGGCGGTAAAGACTGGTGATCAAATCAAGGCCTCACGGTTGTATCGCGTTCAAGCCGGCGACTTCGTCTATAACCGACTTTTCGCGTGGAAAGGATCGTTTGCAGTCGCGTCAGAGGAGAATGACGGTTGCTTCGTGTCAAACGAGTTTCCTTGCTTTGAGGTCAATCGCGAGCGATTGATTCCCGAGTTTCTGTGGTACTACTTCAGTCGTGAGGAATCGTGGAATCGCGCATTCGGCCTGAGCACGGGTGCTACACCTACAAGTCGAAACCGGCTGAAAGAAGCATTGCTTTTGGCAATGACGGTACCATTGCCGCCGCTGGAGGAGCAAAGGCGGATCGTTGACAAAGTCAAACGCCTCTCTACCAGGATCGCGGAGGCGCAATTGTTGCGAAAGATTGCCGTCGAAGGGTGCGACCAGCTTTGCCGTGCCATTCTTAGAGACGAACGCTGGGGACCGCCGATACCAACTCCGATGGGCGAGTTGGTGACTTGGCGGAAGCCGCATGTTCCCGTAATCGCTACAGACACCTACGATTTCGCTGGGGTCTATTGCTTCGGTCGTGGAGTATTTCGAGGCCAGCGCCGAACAGGGACGGAATTCGCGTACACACAATTGACGCAAATTCGCAAATGCGAGTTTATCTATCCAAAGTTAATGGCTTGGGAAGGTGCGCTGGCAGTCATACCGGAAGAGTGCGATGGACTGTTTGTTTCACCGGAGTTTCCGGTCTTCACCATCAATGAGGATCGAGTGTTTCCTGAAGTGTTAGACGTTTACTTCCGATCGCCGGCCGTTTGGCCATCACTCAGCGGGGCCAGCACCGGTACAAACGTTCGGCGCAAGCGGCTCAATCCGAATGACTTCCTAAAATACACGTTTCCCCTTCCAACACGCAAAGCACAAGCAGCGGTTCGAGCAGTCTACAGGCGAATGAACGAGCTAAGACCGCTCCAGAAGCAGACTACGCAACTCAACGCCCTTGTTCCTGCGATCCTTGACCGTGCGTTCAAGGGAGGCGCTATAAAATGAGTAAGAAACACGAGAAACCGTTCGGCCAGGTTCTCCGCGAAGCTCGTGAGGGAAAATATAGCCTCAGAAAATTTGCTGCTTTGGTGGAAGTGAGTCCGACCTATCTGTCGCAGGTCGAGCAAGGCAACGCGGCACCGCCGACCGCCGATCGCGTCAAACGAATGGCGGACGCTTTGGGAGCGAATGCAGACGAGTGGATTGCCCTCGCTGGCCGAGTGCCGGAGGATTTGCCAACGATAATTCAAGAGCGCCCGACTGAATTTCCAGAAATGCTGCGTGCCATGCGGGGACTGACCATCGATCAAATTCGGCGACTGAGAGAGGACGCCGAGCGCATGAGGAAAGAAGGAAAGAAATAAAGGAGGGAGAAAATGACCAAACGTCTTGTAAAACCCGGCCCGAAGCTCCGCTTCATGAAGGATGAGGAGTTTGAGGACGAGACGGTCCTATTGCTTTCCGAATTTGGCAACAAGTTCCGCCATGTAACCACACCTCCGATACCCGTCGACGACATTGTTGCCGATTATCTGCGGCTCAGTGTTTTCTACAAGGATCTGAAAAGAGAATTCGGTGTCAACGATGTTTTCGGCACCCTATGGGTCAATAGGCAGCAAGTGGATATCGACGTGAGCCTAGTTCCCGAAGATAATCCCTCAATGCTGGGTCGTTACCGCTTCACGTTGGCGCACGAGGCCGGCCACTGGCGTTTGCACCGCCACCTCTTCCAGCGGAAGGCCAACCAACTGACGCTGCTGCCGGATGGCACCGAGCGCCCGGAGTACATTTGTCGTTCGAGTGACACGGAGCCAATCGAGTATCAAGCGAACCGCTTCGCGTCGTGCCTCTTGATGCCGCGGGAAATGGTTAAGCGCGCGTGGCACGAATGGCACGGGGATATGGAGCCGATTTATTTGGATACGCTGCGTACTCTGCAAAATTCCGACGGTGAGAGCGATGAAATATTGCTTGAGCACGCGATTCGCCCGTTAGCCAAGAAATTCGAGGTCTCGGCCGAAGCGATGCGCATCAGGCTCGAAATGATGAAGTTTCTGCTCCGAGCCCGGGAAGCGACGCTCTTCTAAACATTCCGACTTCAGTAGACGAACTAAGTGTCCAACGACGAATTCGCCACCGTAAAATTGCAGCGGGCCTATTCGTAAGTTGCCTAATCGGAATAACTTACAGCAGTTTCTTGGCCGATGCCGTCTCGGCATTCTGGCCTCTTTTCCCGCGCCGGGTGTTCACTGTTTACGAAACAGGGTACAATCAGGATGCCGTCGGAACAGGGACGCCTGACACCGAGACGGCGGTTCAGTTCAACGATCATTGTCTCTCAGGAAGAAAGGCAGGAAGAACCATGAGTGGTGCAACCCCTAATCAATCGTTTCGAGTGGCCATTGACGGCCAGGATTACGCCCTGCCCGAGCCGACCTGGAGCGGGCACCAACTGCTTGAGCGAGCGGACCGCCGGCCCGTCGAAGACTATCTATTATACCAACTTGGCCAGCACAATCTGCTGGAAGAGATTGGCTTGGAGGAAATCGTCGATCTCCGCAAACCTGGGGTCGAGCGTTTCCTAACCTTTCGCAGCGATCGATCGTTCCGTTTCATGCTCAACGGTGAGCGTGAAGACTGGGGGGCGCCGAAAATCTCGGAAGCAAACTTGCGCCGGCTCGCCGAAGTCGGTCCCGACTACTCGATTTGGTTTGAGCCCCGCGGTGGCGAACCTCGGGAGCTGCAAACCGGTGAACTCGTCGATCTGACTGGCGACGAGGTTGAGCATTTTCACACGGAGCGCCGGCTCATTGTCACTGTTCACAATGAAGACAACGGCGCGTCGTTCGAATTGATAACCAACAAGCATGTCAAAATCGAAACGCTGATCAAATTGACCTACGAGAATTTGAACGTCCAGCGACAGAACGACGATCGTCTCCGTTGCGAAGGCAGTGGCGAGGATGTCTTTCAGTTCGCGAACCTGACAATGGGCCAATACCTGGATGCAGGGCATTGCACCTGTCTCGTTTGGCTGTTCGTCAGCGGAACCGGAGGAGCCCAGTGCCAGTAAATCACCCGACACGATCCGACCCACAAATTGCCGCCGCCACCTTTCGACAACATTTGGACGATTTCTGGTTGACCGGCCGTCCAACGAGCAAGGGATGGGGACGAATTGAACTTGACGAAATGCAAACGGTCATTGCGCTGCCGGGCATCAAGTCCGATGGCTGGCGCGACTGGTATTTCGTCAAGCTTGGGGCCGAATACTACGATGCCGCTCCACCGACGGCTACTTTCGTGAGCCCGGCCGATTGGTCCGACGCCCCCGACAACTCTCGGTGGTTTCCCGTCCTAGATCAGCTACCGGGCTGGTTCGGCTTGCATGGCGCCTACGACTATAAAGACAAGTCCAAGCGCCAACTCATTTGTTGTTCGATGGTCGCGCAATTCTACATGACGGATCACGCGCCAAAGGCAACTGAGATCTGGCAACAAGGTAAGGACACCGTGGCGGCCACCATCAACAGACTTGCCGCAATCCTCGGACCGGCCCATTACCGGAGGCCGAAAGCGTGATCACGATCCCTGAATACCTTTGGTCGAGAATGCTCGCCGAATTTGCGCGTGAACTCCGTACTGTTGAACAAGTGTGCTACTTCGACGGCTTCCGCGTGGGTGGCGACGGAGTCGCAGTGGCGGTGGTGTTTCCGAACGCCAAGCTCCTTGCAGGACGATTCGAGGTTTCTCCTGACTCCATGAGTCAAGCGGGAAAGCACTTTCGTCAACTTGGAATGGTGCGATTGGCGCAGGTCCACACACATCCGGAGTCCTGGGTAGGTCATTCCCATTGGGATGACGAGCGGGCCTATTCGCAGTTGCCCGGAGCCATGTCGATCGTACTGCCTCATCATGCGCGGCAAGTGCCTGCTCTTGCGGATGCCGGCATACATCTTCGTGCGCCCACAGGTTGGCAGCAATTGAGCCGGCAGGAGCTTGACGCTCACGTTCGCCTAGTTCCGTCGATTCTCGATTTTCGACTCCAAGAGGAAAAGCATGCCGGAACAAATCTCAAACAGGCACGAAAGCGACCTTGGTGGTCGATTCTTGCCTTTTGGCGACACTAAACACGTCGCCGTCACGGTGATCATTGCCCCAGACCAAGCTTCCGAGCCGGCAATTCAACACACGGCTTGGATGCTGTTGAATCTCCTCGTGCGCCAAGAGGGCGTCGTCGAGAAAATCGGTCTTATCTGTCCAGACTCAGTCCCGTTGACCGGTCGGATTGTTCCCTTGGTGCCGCGTTCCGATGATTTGCGGACGGCGCTGTTGAATGGCGCTGGCGAGATCGGCATTGTTCCCGTGGAACTGGATTGGTCGGTAGGACGACACATTGTTGTCGGCCGATGCGAACATCCGTCTGCCGATCTTTACGTCTTCGGGGAGGGCTGGAGTGGCGGCTTTTCGACATCGCCGATCAGAAAAACAGATGTTTCGGGATCGACCCTACCTTTTGGTCCCTACGTCGCGGCTTGCCTTGCCGCGGGCGAGGTGTTCAAAGCGGCGCGCATGCGGCCCGAGAGTTACGACGCGCCGTCATCCGCCTTCTATTCGATGTGGAACCATCGAACATCGACCGCGTTAGATCGTGACGGCCCCGCGAGCGTTTCAATCAACGTCGATTTTGCCTTGGCCGGCGTTGGGGCTGTAGGCAGCGCCGCGTTGCACGCACTTTGGGCGTGCGACAACGTCACCGGCCGGATAACCTTGGCCGATAACGATGCTTGTGGGCTTGAATCTACAAACTTGAACCGATACTCGTTGTTTGGTCGCAAATCCGTCGCCAGCGCCAAAGCCCGTGAAGCGGCGAGAATCGTGACCGACGCAAGCTGGGAATGCGAGGCCCACGACAAGGCAATTGAAGACCTTGACCCGTTTCCCATGTTCGTCCTTTCGGCCGTCGATTCCAATCCATCCCGAGCCGCGATTCAAAATCGGTATCCTTCCAGAATTCTATCTGCTTCGACCCACGAGTTGCGGGCAGAGTCGCTTCGATGTGGGCCACCGGGCATCGGCGCTTGCTTGCGCTGCTTCAATCCGTTGAAGGCTCAAATCTCTGACGATCAGATTCGCGATAAGATCCAGCAAATGTCGGATTTAGAGATCAGTCAAAAGGCGATCGCGGTCGGCGTCAGCGTCGATGAGGTTCGCCAATGGGCAGCGTCCGGAAAATGCGGTATGGCCGGGGAACAGGTATTGTCCCAATTTAGGAACTCGCAGGAAACTCAGCGAGACTTCGCGGTAGGGTTCGTTTCAGTAATGGCGGGCACGATGCTCGCGTCCACAGCGGTCAAATCATTGTCGAACGAAAGCGTTCCATTGTCCAACAATTGCAACCGCGCCGTTTTCCAGTTCTGGACGCCAGCCGCACGGACCAATGCAGCTTCGATGTTAGAACGCGATCCCAGTTGTCCAATGTGTCAGCCAGATTCTATCGCAACTAAGATTTGGTCTCGCCGATTCCAGACTTGACCGCATGCGCAAAGGGTAAAGCCACTGACCTGCCGAAATAGTTGTTTCGACCCCCTGTATTTATGGAGGAATTATGGCACTTTACAAACACGGCCAGTTCTTGGCGAAATCAGATCACCAGGCATTTGACCAGGTGCATAGTGCAGGCACGAGCACCCCTTACTCTGGCATCTATCGCTGCGAGAGCTGTGGACATGAGGTGACCTCTGTCGTCAGCCATCCGCTTCCGCCCCAGAACCACCATCAACATTCGACTTCGCAAGGTGCAATTCGCTGGCGCCTCGTTGTCTGTGATCAAGGCAAGCCGTCATAAGTCGAGCGGGGGTGTTATAATCGCGGATCTGATTGCCCGGCCGTACGTACTTCGCCGTTCGTGTCAAAGGGCTTGACGATCTGCCGGCGGAATCGCAGATGTTCTTGAGGAACGCGTTCGGCTCCGGCTGCATTTCGCACTTTGTTAATTAGACGCAATAGGTTCAGCAGTTGCTTTCGGACCGGGGCGTATGGCTCGAAGGGTACGTTGAAGAGTTGGGCTGAGACGGCTTCGGTTGAGCGACGGGGGGCGAGGTCAAGGAAATAGCCCTTAAGGTTGCGGTAGGTGTCACGGCTGATTTGGACGCGGACTCGGAGCTTAGTGTCGGGTCTGGCGTACTCCTCGCCGTTTGCCTTTTCGAGGAACTGTCCGCGAGTCACGGACAACGAGTAGCCGGCAAACTGAATCGGCGTCTTGCGGGCATCGCGAATGCGATCCCCTTCGGCGGCGAAAAATGCGTGTTGGCCGTGCGTGGCTAGGATTATGAAGAACCGCTCGTGGCGGAGGTAATGCAGGTTTGCCCGCCCGGCCTGTTTGCGCCGGCACCGGGCCTGCCGCGAAAGGTCGATGCCGTACTTGGCGATGAGCTTGAGGTCCACATCGCGCGGATCTTTGCCTTCGGGGATCACGCCGGTCACGTAGAACCAATAGCCGTGGGGCAGGTAGTTGCTGGCCAACTGCTGCACAAACCCAATCACCGATTTCGCCTCACACCGATACTTCCTCACTTCTCTCCCCGAATCAAAAATGGGGCTTGCATCATGGCCAAGCCCCCAGCCGAAAATCCCTTCGGTCCCTGCCTTGGACCTAATGAACCTCGCGAAAAACCGAACCTTCCTAGCAAACCTCTTCGCGAATTCTTCCGCCCGATGGCGGCAGCGGAACTACATTTCTAGTTCACTGCCGCCAATTCCATTGGCGTACCGCTTGAAAAACCAGGCGGTGACCGTAGTCGGGTACAGAGTACACGACCAGTGTCCACCGCCGAATCGCTGACAGAGGAGGCTTACGTTCCCACGTAAGTCTCGTCTGACCGCTTTTGCTTCCAACCAAGGAAGACGGCGCCAGCCGGCGGCTGGTCCACCAGGGAACCAGCCGCCGCCAACACCTAACTTCCGAATGAAACACTGCTGTCGATCCTTTCGTCGGCTTCAGTTGACCGGCACCACCCGTTGACAACAGCACGGGCTCTGACTGCCTTGCCAGAGACACCGCCCGCGGCGAACCAAGGCTTCCGCCTGAGTCGCCCGCGGCTTTCTAATCAGACCACACTCCCGCTCTACGGAATTTGAAACACCAGGTTGACAGCACCTGGCACCGGCGACCAAGCCGGCCTCCATAGAGACTCCTGCGTTAGCCATACTCTTTGCTGATTGGGTCTCGTGACTAGCGGGGGTTAGCCCGCGAATCGACTGACGTTATGTCCGCGCTTCCGCGACGGCATAGTTTCGGAAAGCGGTGGCTTTCCATTTCTCCGGGCAAAACGTAGAAACTCCCGGTTACCCATCCGTCAGGATCGTTCATCGGAACTGCGCCGCCTATCGGCCGCACGATCCACTTCTCGGCATCGACTCCCAATCAACTTACCGACAAGCCCTCACGGGCCTTTCATGGTTGAGCTATTCGCGTCCGAGTTTTTCGCTCGGTACCCGGACCTGTCACGGTCCGGCAGCCGTTCTCGCGAACGGACTGGCTCCCCACGTCGGCTCAGGTTAAGCGGCCTCTTGCGAGCGCCGAATCCCCTGGGTGGATTTGTGAACCCGTTTTCCAAAATGAAAACGAGAACACGCACCAACTTTGAGCATGACGGCTTGCGACACGCGTGTCGCAAGTATTTCCGCATCGCCCACGCTTGAGACCAGCATGGTCCCAATAGAAATCGGATAGAACGCATTGGATTACTCGACTGCAATACAAATGCAGCCGGATTACTCAATGGAGCCTCCGTCGAACTGGGCGAGCACCTCTCGATGCAACCCAGCTCTACAGCAAGAACCCGTGACGGATGGTTAGTCGCGTCCCCTTAGCCTGATTGGTGGTCAGGTTTACCGGGCGGGCTCCTCATTCGAAAGCACAACGACAAAGCGTTTGCGTCATAAGACGATCGCAGGGCATCCGACGCCCTACTGCGGGCGAGCATAACGCAGTTTGAGGAGCGGAAATCAAATGACGTTTGCAGAAGGGTGGATCTCGAGACGAGGCACGGCAACAGTGCGAGCCAAACGAAATCGGCCCGGACAAAGCCGGGCCGAACGCTGCAAACTGATTGTTAATGGGTGCCGCACTACGACTTGGTCGTCTTGCGCGGGCTTTTCTGCGAGGCCACAGGGGCTTGTGCCGGCTTGGTCTTCGCGACGGGAGGATGACTACCGTTGGCCATGATTGAGGCTCCTGAAAGGAAGGGAGGGAAGTGGAGACACCGCCAGAATAATCTAATTTTGACTATTCTATTTCGGAATCTACCATCTAAGCTATCCCCAGAGCAAGACTCTTTATGGAAAAATCCGTTTTCACATCCGAATACCGAATTCTCTGCAAATTGCTGCGGGAAAAGCGACAGGCCGCCAATCTGACTCAAATCGACCTCGCGAAGCGACTGAAGGAAACTCAGTCCTTCGTCAGCAAGGTCGAACGGGGAGACCTTCGGATCGACGTAGTCCAACTCAGACAGTTCTGCAAGGCGGTTGAAAGTCCCGTTCGTCCAATTCATCAGTGACTTTGACGCACTTATGGCTCGTCCGAGGCGATGATGCGACGTTTTTCCCCGCAACGAAGGAGTTGCTCCGTTCGGCGGTAGTAGCGGCGGAGGCAGTCGCGGGAGGTAACGAACAGAACTCCTTCCAGAGTCGGCCGTCGCCACGAGCAATCCGTTCGGCCAGCGGCCGTTTACGATTTGATCGCAGATCGAGAAGAACATCGAAGCGACGATCATGTTCGCGTAGAATTGAAAATGCCGGTAGTTATGCTCGACCGCCATCTGAAAGGCGTCCAGATTCGCTTGCAGTCGCGAGAAGTCGAGATGCGGCGGCGGCAGACCTGTTCGATGGTGGAGAGTGTCTATGACGGTCCAACGCACGGCGCTCGCGACCATGCCCGCTCCGATGGATGCGAGCAGCACGTACAGAAATCCAACCACGGTTGGGTCAGAGGTGGGCGCCAGGGACATCCAGCCGGCGATGGTCGGCGAAAAGCGACTGGCTCCAGCAAGACAAACAAAGCCGGGCAGCAGGAACGCGATGACGAGCCCAAAATTGCGTTCTAGCGAAAAATCTCCGACCGCCACCCAATACAGTGCCTCCCAGACGTAAATACCACGACATGGGACGAGAATCAACCTGTGTTTGACTTGTGAATCAAACTGCGTTAGCGTGCGGCCATGAGTAAGTTCTCACACCTGCTGACCCATGCGGAAGTTCGGCGAGAATTGCGAAGGATAGTCAAACGGACCCGGCGAGTTCCGCGAGCCGCCAACGTCATTGCCCAATTTGTTTTGTTGTTCCTGCTGATGGGCATTCTTCGGAACTGATTATGCGACGCTTCGGGCGACGCATTCCTTCTCGCAATGATTTGTCGATCGAGATCACGATCTACAATTGCCTGTCGATTCCCGGCGGCGACTGTCTCAAAACTGGCATGCGCGCCCGCTGCCAAGCGGGATTGTGCCACATAATCGGCGATCAAGAAACGGCTGCCGCCATTTTCGCTTTCTATGGCGGCTGAGGCCGTCACGATGCAATCGGAGAAGATGATTTGGAAATCAGTTCATTCATGCCACGTACGGTCTGGTGGGGCTTCGGTCCAACCTGCTGGGCCAAGTTGATCTCGCACCGTGACCATGCCTCCCCAGCGAGAGTCTGCCGGCAGTCCAAGTATGTTCATCGCTAGCGTTCCTTTGGGCGTCGCCTCGAAAATGCAGGGCTCGACTTCTTTGAGTTGAGTGCTGCTCACCACATCTTCGGGGTTAAGGGGGAAACATTCTCCGTCAGGAGATACTTCCTGTACACCGTGATGAACATCAACGATTACCGCGGCCATTCGATTAAACGCAACTTGTCCATCCCGCGGTAAAAACTCGACGAGAAAGGCTCGCATATTAGGGCCACTGTATTCTTCCCGCAACTGCTGTGAAACCGGATTGTCCCGATCCAATGCTTCGCGCAACGTGTTCATTGCGGCCTCAGCTTCGGCGTCGCTCTCGTACTCAAACATCCAATACATCCCGAGCTGAAAGGCCATAACAACGCGAAGCTCACTTCCAGCGCAGCCAAACACGCCGGGGCCAGTGCCAAAAGGTTTGACGGTCATCGCGCGCTCCGTGTCGTATGAAATGAAATCCCCAAGAAGATCCCGAACCGTTCTTACTTCTCTAGACTCACCTCGCCGCTTCATTTTAGGCGAACACGCAAAGCGAGGTCAATTGATGGTCCGACGGCTCACCTCCGAATTTCGTGGTTGGTCAGCGGTGCCGTTTTTGGCATGGTTGTGGGACTAGCGAGTCACTTTCCCGCAGAAGATGGAGTCCGTTCCTCAGCGAGAATTCGGTCGAGATGTCGATCAATTATTGCTTGGCGATAGCCGGCTTCGACGGGTTCCGAACTGGCTTCGCGTGCCCGTTGCCAGCCAGCCAGAGTAAATTCGTCGGCGTTGCTGAATGCGGTTGCCTCTAGGTCAGCTTTTTCGGAGTCCGAAAGTGTTGCCCATTTTGACTGTCGAGCGAGTCGTTGCGGATCGGGAATCTCGACCGCCGTTTTTGCCGGACTTAGAGCCTGGCTCCCTGAACGTGTGTCGGCGACATTTGTCGTGGTGAACGAACGGCGAATGGCCTGCACCAGGTAACCCGCTGGATTGGCAATTCGCTCGCGTCGATTTTGCGGCAAGCGGTCGAAAGCAATAAGTTGCTGCTCAATTTGTCCGACTTCGTGCTGTTCGCCTAATTCGGTGGCCATATCCGGCGAGACGCCGCGAGAAACCAGCTCATTCACGATCTGTTTGGGCGGGGCTGCTACGGCATCACTCCGCGGACCGTGCTTTTTCTCCAGCACAATAGTCCACGCACCTGGTCCACGCTTGGATAGACGGATCTCCCAAGGGCATGGCTGCAAAAATCCAATCTGCTCCAATTCCTCAATTGCTGGCTGAAGTTTTCGTTTGATTTGTGCGGTGTCGTAGCTGCGACTGAAGCCCAGATGTTCGCAGACGAAATTGCGGAGATCGAATGCAAGGTTGCGCTTGTGGTAGAACTTCTTATCGAGAAAACGATAGGCTTGACGAGCGGCTGCCCCGCGTAGTTGAAAGTAAATCTCCAGATTTAGTTTCTTGATGTAATTGGCCGTGAAACTGTCGTAGATCGTTCCGTTCCAAGTGAACGACGACAGCGGTTGCTCATTGGCGCCTGCGGCATCGCGCCCACGGAGATCGACCGACTCCAAAATATGAAACGTCCGATTCCGCCACGACTTCCCGGCCCGGTCCCACCACGCCCGATTATAAAAGAGCGTGACGCTGGCCAGCACGTTCAGCGAGCGTTCCAGGCGGCGATATGATTTGCCCCCTTCGTCCCAACGCAGGAACTTCACCAGTTCATAGCGAGTGAAATGCACCTTGGGCGATTGAAAATTGTTGCGACATTTCGTGAGGTGAAACAGGGCCAGGAGCACGTCATTGTCCGCTGCGGTTGGCAGACCGAACTGATCCGAGCCGGAAATCGTCAATTTGCGAACGACTCGTTGCCGACATCCTTGGTCCCAAATCTCATCCTCGAACGACAGCGTCTTTTGCCCTGGTGCCGCCCGACTGGCTAGGGTTGCCAAAGGAAATTCCGCAAAATTGCATTCATCTCGCCCGTCAGTCGGATCGCAATCCCACAACGGCTTAAGCGTCCCAGGAACGTCAAGTAATTCCACAATCGTTCCTAGCGAAGCTCAGACAACACCACACGTGGCTGCCCTGTTGTTGGTTGATTCTTAGGTTATAGATCATAAGTTATCTCCTTCTAACCGGCTGTTTTCTCAGACGAAAGCGCAATAAACCCTGCCTCACAGCCCGGTACTTGACCGCATTTTCCTGCCCCGAATCCCGGTGCAGAACTGCCTCAAAACCCGGCAGTTTCCTGCCCGCTAGCCCGGTACAGTCTGCCTCATATCCCGGCAGTGCCAATTCTCGGGAAGAAAATGCGGACCTGAACGTCAAAATCCTGTCTCGATTCCCGGTGTGCCAGTCATGTTTGATGCTGGGCATCCCGAAGCCGATTCCAAAAAAAATCGCTCTGTCTTGGGGAGGCTAACGCACCGCGACTGTGGTTGGCAATCCACTTTTTTCTGGCCTGCCGACTGGTCAGCCAGCTTGTCGGCTGGCCGTCTGCGGGGCAAGCAAACTGGCTTTCCGTCTGGTATGTCAGTCAGCACAAATACTTGCTTGTCAGCTTGCTGGCTGGCGTGCTACGGTCGCCTCATGATGATCGTGACGGCAAATCAAAAGGGTGGAGTGGGAAAAAGCACGTTGGCGGTGCATTTGGCAGTGTGGCTATTTGACCAGGGGCATTCGGTCGCTTTGTTGGATGCGGACAAGCAGCGGTCGAGTTCGCAATGGATCACCGAGGCCGAACCAAAAGTCACGGTCGAAACGGCCGACTCGCCGGAAGGGTGCCTGCATATTTCGCAGGAACTCGTGCCGGCTTACGATTTCGTTGTCGCCGACGGTCCGGGCGGACTGGACGACGTTAGCCGCACGTTGTTGATTTTGGCCGATCTGGCGGTGTTCCCGATCAGCCCTTCGATTCTGGACCTCCGTTCGGTCACACAAGCGACGGCGATTTTACGCTACGCGCAAGGGATCAACGGCGGAAAGCCCGAAGGTCGGTTGGTGCTGAACAAGATGCGAACCCGCGACAACATCAGTCGCGAGTTGCGAACCGCCGCACCGGACTTGGGATTGCAGGTCGCCACCCAGGCGGTCCGCGATCTTCAAGCCTATCGCGATGCCGCCCAACAAGGAAAAGTGGTGGGCAGGATGGGCCGCAAGGCAGTACACGCAGCAACCGAGATGAATGCACTATTCACCGAATTGCTCGCCATATCCCGCGGCATTCGTCCCGACAGGAGCTTGGCAAATCATGGCTGAGAGACGATCGCTTGAAGAAGCCCTGACATTTTCGCCGGAGAAGCTCGCCTTCATTCACGGCAATTCGACTTCCCAGCCAGCCTCGGTCGTCGCGGAGCCTCTGCAATCGCCTGTGGCTGATGCTGTCTTAATGGAAAGCGTCAACGCGGAAAGCATTCCGATTCAAAAGCCAGCGAAGACTCCAAATCGCACAAACGCGAAGCAAATCGCGATTGGGCCAACCCCGAGTACCGAATCGATTATTTCCCAGCTTTGGGTGCCGATTACGACGCGTCTTCAGCATCGCACGGCCGCGGCGTTACGGCGGGCACATCTCGAACAACGCTTGCGGTTTGCGAAACCCGACACGCAGCAAGAGATTATCGACTTAGCCGTCCAGCAATGGCTCGATCAGAACGGGCACGGCCAATAGTTCCGCTCGCGTCGCGACGATTCACTCGCTGCCGGGATCCCATGCGGCCAGAATCGCAAGCCAGATCAGCCATTCGGTTGCGCCAAAATAAATTTGAGTAAGGATCCGTTCGATGGCATCATCGGCTCAAGATGTTGTCGAGAGGAGTCCAATGGAACGTGATCCCGAGCCGCGAACGCAGCCACGAGCCATCAGTCGAATTGAACGATTTGACTGATGCATCGTTGCCGCCGGTCGAACCCGACCAGGCGGAACAACACGAGCTTTGGGAGCAATTCCGATTGCAGCAAAGACGCCGCAGTTGCCCAGGTTGTGGTGATGACGGGGCGATCTTCTAAGACACCGATCGCTGCCGTGGTGACAAAGGCGTGACGAACGTGCGTGTGACCGCCGCTTAAATGTCACACGATCACGAAAGCGTGCATAACTCTGTTTGCACGTCGTTCTTTCACATTCTGATTGGGGTAGTAGCACAATCTTCCGGTTCTCGCGGACGCAGTCCCAGAATGCTGCCTGCGCGAGAGACCGGTGGTGCGCACTAAGGTTTCTGATTTGTTTTTGGATGGACCGTGTTGGTCCGTCGACTTGACCCACAGCCACTTGAGAAAGGAGCTTTTCATCATGGAAAGGCAAAATCTGACCCGCGCTTCGCGGGAACTGTTTCGCCGCAGCCCGGATGAGTGCTTTGAGTCCCTGTCCGCCTTGTCGAATCACTGCCGCCAGCAACAGCAGGCGTCGGTCGATTTGTGGCGGCCTCCCATCGGATCTGGTTCCGCAAGACAGCGGCGATGGCCGGCTGAGCTTGAAGCTCGGTTCGGATGGCGCCTGTCTGATGAACGATTGGAGTTTCGGCCAGCTTGCCAAATTGGCGGGCGTGTCCAAGGAAACGGTCAATCGTCTGTCGCCAGACACCGCCGCACGCGTCTTTGAGGAAACATTGCCGCGGACCAACAAGCCGATGCAACTCTATCGGCACGGCGACATCCTGCGTTCGATTCATGGAACCAGCTACACGCGGGTTCACGACGCGGATTTGGTCGCCATGCTGCAAGAATTCGCGGTCGATTTTCAGCCGCCGCAGAAGGGCTTCAACGGAGCGACCGGCTTGTACGCCGGAGAACAAGATTTGTTCTGCTTCTTGATCGACCCCAACGGCTGGACCGAAATCGAAGGCGAAGCGTTTGCGCCCGGATTCTTCATTTGGAATTCCGAGGTCGGCAAGCGATCGATTGGCATCGAGACGTTTTGGTTTCAGGCAGTCTGCCAGAACCACATCGTTTGGGATGCGACCGAAGTCGTCGAGTTCACGCGCAAGCATACTTCCAGCGTCCATGCGGCGCTGTCGGAGATGCGGCGAATCGTGGAAGGTCTCGTCGCCAAGCGGGACGAGCGAAAGGACGGTTTCATGAAGGTCATCGCCAAGGCGATGCACACCAAACTCGGCGACGACGCTGAGGAGGTGCTCAACACGTTGGCGAAAAACGGCATCGGCCGCAACGCCGCCAAGCAGGCGTTGGAAATCGCCCAGCAGCAAGGTCGGTTCACGATCTTCGCATGTGGTCGATGCTCTGACGCGGCTTGGCGGGCGAGATTCCCAATGCCGGGGATCGAATCGACGCCGATGCCAAGGCCGGGGCCCTGCTGGCTCTGGCTCAATAGTGAAGGTGGGGCAGCGTGTGGAGTAGTTTCTGTTCATTCGTTTGTTCTTTTTGGAAAGGAGCCATAACCATGGCAACTGCAACCAAGCGTAACGGAAGTTCTGACAAAACGCGGCCCGTGCATGAAATTCGGCTGGGGCGGGTCAAGGCCGCGATTTGGGCCAACGACGACGGAGAAAAACGGCGTCCGCCACAACGTGACCATTCAGCGTCTGTACACGGACGAGGAAGGGCACTGGCAGACGTCCACCAGTTTCGGCCGTGACGATTTGCCGCTCGTGGCCAAAGTCGCCGACTTGGCCCATACCTGGATCTTTGAAGAAGGCCAGGGCCACGACGACAGTCAACCGAACGATGAGGCGGCTCATTACTAGGTCCGATTTCGAGAGAGGGTTTTTGGTATCCGCGCACCACCGGAGCTCTCTCTTTTTTGGATTCCACATGCCTGACTTATGCGCGGCTTGGCCGCAAGGAGACTTGATTGTGTACTACGTGCAATGCCCAAGGTGCGGCGGGATCGTCGAGATTCCTGACGACGCCGTCGGAGACGATCGCACTGATCCTTGGAATGTGACCAACTGCGATGAATGCGGTCTTTCGTTCGACTTCGACGACGAAGAGGTCCAGTTCACAGCAGACGGGCAGGGAGTGTTGTGAGGAAAGGTTTTGAATGCCTCAGCCCGCCGAGAAAGGAGCGGGCATTTTCACGGCGAAACAAAGCTGGCCAATCCCCCCATAACCGAACAGTGGGCTCACGTAATTCACGCAGACTATCACCCAGAATTCACGCAAAGAATTCGCCACTGCCCTATCAGGCCCGAGGGCCGCTGCTCAGTCGAGGTGAGCTGGCCTTCTTCCGCGCATTACAAATGGCGGTCGGAAACGAATACCTGATCGCCCTCAAGGTCCGTGTTGCTGATGTGCTGCATTGCTCAGCTTCCGCATGGGACGAGGGCTTCGGGCATTTGATCGCCCGGCATCATCTTGATTTCGTGCTGTGCGACCCGCGTTCCACGGAGGTCGTGGTCGCAATCGAGTTGGATGACCGGTCGCATGACCAGCCTCGGCGTCAGCGACGAGATTCGTTCTTGAACGACGCCTTCAAAGCAGCCCGACTGCGATTAGTTCGAATAAAGGCTGCCGCCCGCTACCGCACGCGCGATTTGCGACAGCAACTCTGAATAAGTTCCTCTCCGGCCGATGATTGAACGCCCTCAGCGTTGTTCCTCGACTCCGTCGGAGACTCACAGAAATTAGTCTGCTTTCACCTGGGCAACACCTGGATATTGCCTACGCATTGCGACAGTAGACGGAGCAATCGACACATTGAATACTTGAAGAGGCGAAGGAGGTGTCGTTTATTTTTGTCCTGTTTTTCTCTTTCTTCAAAGGAGTTTGCCATGAGTGCATCCACGAAGTCATCGGTCGAAAAGGCTCGCCCCGTCCATGAACTGCGGCTTGGCCGAATCAAGGCGGCCGTCTGGCAAAATGAAACGCAATTCGGAATCCGTCACAGCGTCACGATCCTGCGGATCTATCGCGACGGAAACGAATGGCGGCAAAGCGATAGTTTCGGTCGCGACGACCTGCCGCTCGTGGCCAAGGTCGCGGATCTCGCGCACACTTGGATTTTCGAGCAGGCCCAAAACCAAGCAGCCGAAGAATGACCTGTCGCCAAGTGCGATTGACCAGTCTTCCTGCTCAATTTTATCGACGACCTACCGAGTCGGGCGCGAGTGTGGCAAGCGAAGTCGGTTTTCGATACAAGAAATGAGAAAGGCGATTCTAACGGGCGTTACTGCGGCCTCCAGGATTGGCACAATTCGTCAATTCGTTCCACATGCCATATGTCCCTAAAACTAGAAGGCGATTCGATGTCAAAGCCCACGACTAGGCTTCACGGATCCCTTAACGCCGAAGGATCAAACATGAAGACTCCTAAAGGAGAGCCCCATGAGCAATCATCCATCGGCGTGCTGCGTTGTGTCACCAAAGCCCGCGTGGCAGTCGAATATCCCCGAAATGATCCGTCGCGAGCTGTCCCATGCCGGAGCGAAGACCGACGGCTTATCGTTCTCGGCGGGGCTGCTGGCATGGGTAGAAGTGGCATGATCGCGGCATTCGGCACTTCGGCCGTCAGCCTTTCACAAACTCCCGGCCGTGCAGCAATCGGCTACCGCCGCCAAAACAAGATTCGTTTGAACCGGTCTCGCCACCGGCGTCGCTCGGGCTCCTGGTCTGGTTTGCCACCTCCCTCTCGGCGCGGGCGGTCTTCGCTCGACCGGAAGTAGTCATCACGAAGTGCTGCTTCGTGCCGTGTGAGAGCGTTTACTTTGTCTTTTGACCATTCGGCCGACCAAATCACGCGATTATTCCGAATCCAGTAGTGCGACCGGCACGGCGCACTCCACCTCCCGATTGACGGGTGAAGGGAGATAGACTGACCGTCATAGGTGACCACCCAATCTACCGGCGTCAGCGGCGTGACCACTTTATCGCCGCACCCACAGCAACACTTGTGAATGACCGTCCCAAACTCAATAGAGACATATACGACCCCATCCTCAAGCGGCGACGGGACGCGCTCCACGAAACGGTGAGTGACTCGATGCAGCTTGGCCACTAAAACTCCTCGTTGCCGATGACGTTTCCGTCGATGGTGTAGCGCGACTGGTGCTCGCCCTGTTGGTCGACGTAATAACCCATCAGCCGCTTCCAGCGAATGACTGCAAGCGTTGCATTCAAGGCATTGAGGTCGGCGATCTGGATGTTCTCGTCGTATTCGTTGGGTACTTCGCTCTCGTTCAAGGGAACCTGACGACGGAAATGGTCACGCTTCTGCGGCGTGCTCGTCGTGACGCGAAGCGAGCCGGTCAAGCCGCGCTCCTTCTTGAGCACCTGTAGGCCGACGTCGATGAAAGGCACGTCGCGCGCCTCAAGGTATTCGATGAGCTTGACCTTTGTCGGGGCGTCCTCGAAGCAGAGGAAGGCAAAACGGACTCCGTCCAAAAGCCCGAGGTTCTTCTCACTAATGAACTCCGGGTGCGGCCGAATACCGCGGTGCATTCGCCCGTAGATCCCAGCGAAGTAGACAACTTTTAGCGGAGGCGCCGAAGCTCATCGAGCGTCGGCGCGCCGGGTGCCCGGAACGCATTGTGGTTGAGAAGCGCGTCGGCGTCGAAGAGGTGGATCTCCTTTACCGGCGTCTTCGCGACAAGGTCGAGAATGTAGGACCCGGTGCCGCCGAGTCCGATGATCGCAACCTTTTCGAGTTCGAGTCGTCGCGTGATCTCCGTGAGTCCGGCGCGTGCAACCCCGTTGTCGGCGTAGTGAAACACGGACTCGTCGGCCTTCATCTCCTTCACTGCCAAAGACCGCGCGGTCGCATCAGGCTTGATCACGCGCGCTGGGTCGCCCAGCGAGTGCTCATATCGAATCAACTTGTCATAGTAATTTTTGTCTGGCTCAGCCGGCTTCCCAGACATCTGATGGAAGGTGACGGCCCCCGAGCCCCAATCCTCCTGGCCGCTTCCCGTGACAATGATCAGTGGCTTGCCGTCGGCCGCGCACGGGCACTCGCCCAAGAACTTGGCCGTGTGGTCGGGCGGCGGTCCAACCTCGTCACCGACCATGTTCAGGGGCATCGCCAGCACGCCGTAACCGACCTCCTTGGCGGGTGTGACGTAGGGCATGGCGTGAACTAGCAGGTGGTTCGCCCGCAATTCGAGGTCGTAGCCCTCATCGCGTAGTTTCCGCAAATGGGGATTAAGAGCGATTTTCGTATGAGACATTGAAGATCATCCCTTCCTTTGCTTCGACGTCGCCACCTTCCGCCAGGGTCTTCAGCTCGCTGTGGCCACGCCCGAGTCGATAGCTGACCTTAAACAAGATGTTGGGGTCCCCTGCCTTGTCCGGGTAGGCAAGCTTGACGACCTGCTGAAAGGTCAGCTTCCCCGGCTCAACCTGGTGCTCATCGGTGTTCACATAAATCGTGATGAGACGGGGCGGGCCGCTGTGGAAATGCTCGTCTTCCTTGAGATGGACCGGTTCCGGGCCGTTGGGGATCGGCGGATCCTCCCTGTCGCCGCTCACTTCGCGATAAAGTTCGAGGCCCGGCTGAACGCGCCCCAGCCGATACAGGGCGTCGCCCGTTGTCGGGTTAGGCGACTCGTATCGCTCCCCGTCGATGTGAATCCGAACCTCGTGATGCTGACGCCCTGCCTCGTGTTCATGTTCCTGGGCCATAGGAGTGCCTCCAAAAGAAATCGCTGCCCGATGGGCAATCATTCCCAGGAACCAACGCGGTTCCTGCTCTGAGGACGATACGAAGGGGCCTTACCTGGCACCGGCGATTTTTTTTTATGGCCCGATCAGTTAAGGTGGTTTCGTATCCTTTTTGGAGAGCGACGCCGGCGATTCAGAGGGCGGCAAAGGCATGAGTGATGAGAACGCTGATGACGATGAAGACCTCGCGATCCGCATGATGTGCGGCGACCAGGAGGCGCTGCGCGAGGTGCTGAAGAGGCATCTGGAGCCCGTAAGAGATTTGCTGACAGGGACTTACGGCACCACTGTGCAGCCGGCCGACATTGACGAAGCCGTAAATCGGGCCATTTTCACGCTTTGGAACGCGGCTGGCACGTATGACAAGATTAAGGGCACGCTCGGAGCGTGGTTCTACACCATCGCGCAGAGAGCCGTGCTGGACATCTTCCGGCGGGAAAAGCGGCACCGCAGGAAGCACCCGCTGCTAGGCGAGGAAGACGTCCCCGAGCAGTGCGATCCCGAACCCGATGAGCCGCTGACCAAGGAAGTAACAAAGCGACTGAAAGATCTGGGCCACATCATCGAGCACAAGCTGAAGGGCCATCAGAAGGCCATCATCGAGGCCGACTTGTTGGCCGGTGGCATCGCGGATGCGGGCAGCCTCGCCGAAAGGCTCAACACCACGAAGGACTCGATTTACGTGTCCCGGCACAAGGCACACGAGAACATCCGCAAGGAGATGGCGCAGCTCGCTGAAAACCGTGAGAGACTGCGAGGCAAAAGATGAACGAAGCAGAACAATTCTGGCAGGAACACGCCAAGAAGCTTCGCCGGCTCAAGGGTCTTTGCCCTTTGACCCCGAAGGAAGCTGAAGAAGCATTGAAGAAGGTCCCTTACCGGAAGCCCTCCGACGCGGAAATCGATTCGATCGTCGAGGCGGTCACACGCGGCGAGCTTCCGGAACCCGAGGAATCCAAGCAGGTCGATTGGTCACCGGATTGCGATTATGCACAGATCGATCACGATGCTGCTCTCTGCCGCAATGAAGGCGACCAAAACCCGCAAACCGATGGGCTGGAAGATGAGCTACTAGAGGAGTTGCTGGAAGATGTCGAACCAGAAAATGACTGCGACGGCATGGAGGACTGAGCAATGGGCTCAGCAGAAAGCAGGCAAACAGGCTGATGCTATCGTTCGTCAACTGGGTTTGTCGTATCCAATCGACCCCTTGCAAGTCGCCAAGCAAGAGTATCCACTCCTCCGCGCTGGTGGACGCGACTTCGCCGACCGATTCGACGGCAAGCTCCGCTATGTTTCCGACAGGCGTTGCTTCGTGCTGATGTACAACACAAAGTACGACGCCGGGTATCAGCCAGGAATGCACCATCCGCGCACGCGATTCTCGATCGCCCACGAACTCGGCCACTACTTCATCGAGCAGCACCATGCCTACCTGACGCATGGCGGACGGTCGCACGCTTCGATCAACGAGTTTCGCAGCAAAATCAGAATCGAACGCGAAGCCGATGCTTTCGCAGCAAGCCTCTTGCTCCCGACTCACCTCGTCAAGCCGGCCATCAATGTGGGCGAGCTGTCAGTGCCGCGGCTCAGCAGCATCGCCGACCGGTTTCAGGCTTCGCTCGTGAGCACAGCGATTCGGTCCGTTCAACTGTCGCATTTTCCCTGCGCTCTTGCCGGGATCAGAGAGGGGGCAGTCGCGTGGATGTTTCCTTCCGAATCGCTCATTGATGCTGGGATCTACCCAGCTAAGGGTAAGCTCCCTCGCAACGCCCAGGAGCAGTGGGCGGAGTTCCAGATCGGCGTCGCGGTCCAGTCAGAAAACGAGGGACAAGTCCGGGACTGGTTCAACGTCTACGACAAAGACGAATTTGCCAGTGTTCGCGTCACGGAGGAATACATCCCGGTTCGCAGCCTGGGTACGCTAGTCGTATTGCTGACGTTGGACGAGGCGGACGTATTTCCTGAAGCGGATGACAATACTGACGATGAGGACGACGATTGAACGAACCGCAAGGAGAGTCTTCAATAGCCGTGCCGCAGGTATGCGATGCAATCAGGGCCATAATCGCCGTGTGAATCGCTACCGGCAGCCCGCCCCATGCCGCGGCGATGATTCTTGAACAGACAACGGCTACCCGCTGCCAGTGCATGCGCCAATCGAGTCAAGCCAATCGAGGAGCTTGGTTTTGGGCAGCGCACCGATCTTGGTGGAAAGCGGGCGACCATCCTTAAAGAGAATGAGCGTGGGGCTGGCACGCACGCCATATCTCATCAGGATGAAAGGATTCTGATCGATATCCACCTTGACTAACCTGATCTTGCCTGCGCGTTCGGCTGCTATCTCGTCCAGCACAGGGTCGAGCTTGAGGCTCGAAGCGCACCAGTTTGCGACGAATCCGACCAGAACCGGCACGCTCGCATTCAGCACTGTTTCTTCGAATTCCGCATCGCTGAAAATTGGGTCAAACATTGCTCCAATCCCCCATTTGGTCCTCGCCCGCACGATCGCGGCTCAGTTTTACCGTCTATCTCCGCTGGATGACGCTATGCTCGCAGAAGCGAATTACTCTCCGGCTTCGTAGCCGAGTTGCCAAAAATACATGTCCACAAGCTTCATCAGCGGATAGTGCGCTCCGCTGTGGGCTTTTATGATAGCCTGCTCGCGACGAAGTTCCTTCAGATGTTCGCAGCAAAAAGCCAGGAGCTTCTTGACGAATTTTGCGTTCAGGTATGAGTACCCGAGCCCAGCACCCCTGAACCCAGCAATGAAATATTGATCGCAAGCTGGAAGGCATCCGAACGTGCCGAGAATGACTTTCGTCACCAGGGTTTCTGTCGGCTCGCCGAACTGACTGTATGCTTTGCTTATCTCCTCTGCCGCGTCCAGGATGACCGGCACGAGTTCGACGTCGGTTGCTTCACTCCCAAACTCGCGCTCCCAAAGCGGTGCAAAACGCGGGGCGGCAAGGCAATCGACAACGCCCAAGTGGACGGTGTAAGCATGCTGAAGCAGGAATGTTGACCCGCGATACATGCCCCAACTTGCGAGATAGAACCCAAGCTGTAGGGCTGCATGGTGTCGCTGGGCCGCTATCCCCGAAGGCTTTACTTCTCGGAAGAAACGGTAGCAATGCTCCCACGACCGATAGCGGTGGTCAGGGTCGCCAACGACTTCCCCGAAGTAGGCGCTAATTTTCTCGTGGATCACAGCACACCTACGTGGCAATTCACTCTTCAACGCCGTTCAGCAGGGCCGGAATCGTCGCCTTGCGAATCGCTTCGATCACCGTCTTGGACGACTTCCAGGGATCGCCTGGAATGCGCTTGACCAATTCTCCCCACACTCCACCGAAAGCAGCGATCGCATCATCGTCGGTGAAACTCACGCCCGCAGGGAGCAGGGGCGCAATATCCTCCGTAAGGCTTTGATTGAGCTTCTTGAGCATCCGCTGCTCCGCGTCCGCCCGGCTGATTGGATGTCCCTCCAGAGCGAGATAATGCTGGAAGCAGCCGATCACCCGATCGCAGTCGAGGCCGAGTTGGAGCAAACCTTGGTTAAGGTCGAACAGGTCGCGGTTCTTGTGCCGCTGAAGCAGCGCTCGCAGCTTTGTGCCAAAGATTTCCTCCGCCTCGAACGAGACGATCTGTGCTTTGGCCTGATGCCAACCACTGCTGACCTCGAATGGGTAGGTCTTAAGGCCGTGGAGATTCTCATGCTCGCGCGTGTTGATCTCGACTTTGAGCTTGAGCTTGCTACCGCCCTCAACCTCCGGAGTGAACCTGAATTCCAGGTGCATCGAGTGAGCGGCCTTCTTCCAACTGAATTTTCCAAGCCATGAGAGGGCGCGGCCTATTCCGTCAACCGTCGTTCCGATCGGTTCAGCCTGCGTCTGGACGAGATCAATATCCTCGGAGTACCTGAGCGGTTTTTTGAAGAGCAGCTTATGAATGGCCGTGCCGCCGCGAAAAGCGATCTTACCTTGCAATTGCTCACTGCTGAAGAGGTCGCAAAGCGCACGGCAGATAATCAGATCCTGCTCGACCTGCCTGAGATCAGGCCAAGGCGCATGGGCGCTCCACTCCCGCAAGTAGGCGATGGGAATCAAAGGTCAATCTCCACTGGCACGTTGATGATGAGCTTCCACTCCGGACTCTTCTCCTGCCGTTGCACGCAATTCGGCAACGAGCGGTTTGGCCGCCGGGTCGAGATCCTTGAAGGATTTCGCCTTTTCAACAAAGGCTCGCAGTACATTGGCCTGACGGCTATGGCCGAACCGCTCCAAAAGATACCCAAGGCGTCTGACCGCGGAATTCTCGTAGGCGCTGGCCGCCTTGGCGAGGATGCGGGGATCGGCTCTCTTCCCCAGGTCATGGACAGCCTGCGCGGCTCCGTTGATTCCCGCCGCCCGATGGAAATACCGGCAAATGTCCAGCAGCGTCAATTCCACGCCCGCGACCTTAGCGAAGCCGGCCTCCGTCTTTAGTTGTGCCAGCCATTCAGGACGGTTCGACTCGGCAAAGGCGGCAGGGGTCTGGTACAGAAACTCGACTCGCTGGCGCCCGATTTCAATTCCCTTAAGCTGTCGCGGTGTAATGACCTGAAAGACCATCGCCGCTTGGTGAGCCGACCCGTGGAAAGCGGCGGCACGCAGCAAGGAAACGCGATAGTCCAGCCCCAAGTGCTTCATCAAAGGGTCTATCCATCGAGCGGGATCGGGCGCACCCAGCAGCCGATCTTCAGCCCTGAGAATCAAATAGAATCCCCTCCGTGGGGAAGCGAACCTTCCCTTCTTCGCCAGCCTCGCCACCGCCGCCTGGAAAGCCTGCGGCGTTTGCCGCACTTCGGCCAAAGCCAGGGATTTGGAAAAGTACGCCCGTCCTTGACCAAGCTGCGAATCGATGAACTCCTGGAGACTGCTCATTCCCCATTTATATGCCAAAACCGACGAAAATCAACTGATTTCCGATATGAACAGGGAAGCCCGGTGATCGCAAGCATCAATCGGGGTTAGGCTTACCGCCGTCCCTCCGCCCCCCGAAGTCGGATTCCCACCCCATGCCCACTGGCCACGAAAGTTCTAACGCTGTCTTCCCCCTCGATTTGGCGGAGAACCCCCTGTGGCGGCCACCGCTGGCATCGCCCTGACATGCGGACGGCCAGCGGCTCGCCCCTTCTCGTCAAAAAACAACAAAGCTTAACTCATCGGGCCATTTGGCCCCTCCCGCGACCTTTTTTACTTTTACCTCGCCTCGATAGAGCGGCAGCTCCATCGTCTCGCCCTGATAGTGCGCCGAGTCGTCGTCGAACCGCAGATATACATTCCATTGGGGC
Organism: Pirellulales bacterium; assembly: GCA_963738955.1. Lineage (GTDB taxonomy): Bacteria > Planctomycetota > Planctomycetia > Pirellulales > DATAWG01 > DATAWG01. The sequence goes on from CAVTYW010000021.1 coordinate 131,574, forward strand.
GGTGAACCGCTTTCGCCCAGGTCAACGCGGATATCAACTTGTTCAAATGAAATCTGCCAGGATTTGTAGCCGTCGCTAGACTGGCAGACATAGGTTCCGTCCTCCTTCTCGCCCACCGCATCCACGTTGACCTGCACCACTGTGGGCGCGAACGGGCCGTCCGCGTTACCCAATTGGGCTCCCGCACCGAAGCCATGCGCAAGGTACGCCGGAACTGTTTCGCTTCCCAACGCGGCTACGATCAAGGGAAACGCTGCCTCCGCTTGCTGTTTCTCACCAAGAAACCAGATTCGCGTTGACGGCACGATTTCTCCATCGGGCATGGTGGCTTCGCTTTGAACCAGCTCAACGGTGAGACTCTCGGCCACCGGGCTGCCATCAAGCGACAGAAGCTTCTCCCGCATCTGCGCACACGCCTCCTCAGACGGCCGCAATCGGGGGTCATCTAAGGCTACATCCACAAATGGTGCCGCGTGCCCACCTTCCACCTGATTGTAATTCGAATTACAGCCGGTCGTCCGGAACAAATTCGTTTTGTTGAGGTCAACCAGGAATGCTCCAAGGGCAGGCCATTCTTTCGCCTCCGGCAACTCGCCGATCCGTTCCGGCTCCAATTTCACATCAATATACTTGCCTTGTTTGTGCGCTCAGATCGCGGCTGTGCTGAAAAATCGCGCAAACCATCTCTTCTTCAAAATGCACTTTCATCTTTTCCGCTCAACGTTTTGGGTGATTTGTTAGCCATTGGATACGCCCGCATTTTACCGGAATCCCTGGCCGTTAAACCGTCAAGCCCGCGAAATCTGGAACTGGACAGACTGACCGTGACAGGCGTCATCGCAGGGCGCCTCGGCTTGCCGACCGCGTGCTCCCAGGCTCCGCTTCGCTGCGGTTGCTGACGCGAACGAGCTACCGCTCCCCTTCCCGCCCGCTGGCGCGTCGGCCTACCGGCCTCCAATGGACGCCTGCGGCGCTGAAGACATTTTCTGCTTTTGGGGAAGCGTCCCCCGGCGCCGTCAAGGATAAACCCTGCGGGCGACGGCGCGCCCTCCTCCCCAGTCTTCCGCGCTCGTGCCTCGCTTGTGCAGACCGGGTGCCGCTCCGCGCCGCCGTCCTTGACCGCGGCTCCCCCTTTGCTTTTCGGACTTTCGTCCCCCCTGCGGCAAAAAAGCGGGTGCCGACGCTTTTTTACGCAAGGGGACTTTTCCAATTCCGTTGCATCGGTGGGCAGCCCGGCGACTTTCGTCGGCGGGCGTGGGCGGTTTGGCTCGACCAAGGATTGCGACAGATACGGTCAGCGATCGGCGGAGCCGACGCGATGAAGGCGGAAACGGCGGGGTCGATTCGCGGCAAATAAAAAAACGCCTCGCCGGAGCACCTCGGTAAGACGGGGCAGTGACCTGCCGACAACTCAACAGCGAGACGTATGGGACAGAGTGTAGTCGAGCCGAATGGGACCGTCCATCCACTGATTGAAAATGCGGAGACGGCGCGGCGGAAAAAATCATTGTGTACCCGGTACACAATCCATTGTAAACCGTTGAAAATCCTGTAAAATGTAGAGCATTCGTGGCATCCTGAGGTTTGCCTAAAATTTCCCAAACCACTTACCTGGAAAGACGTTCAAGCTTGACGTTCGCCCGACAGACACGCGACTGTTAATCCGCTTGTCCAAGGTTCGAGTCCTTGTCGGGGAGCTTGAAGAACAGCGCTGAGAATCGCGGGGTCCGCCGCGTTTTCTCGGGCTGTTTCGGCGATGTCAGCCGAATTCTCCGCGTCGGCTTGCTCGGCAGTCAACGGCAGCGAAGGGCGTGGATCGGCGTCCGAAAACGCCAAGCAATCCGCCAAGCACGGATCGACCACCGCCGGGCCGTCGGTTCCCGTCGCCTGTTGTGATTCACGCGAGGCGGCCGACAGGTCTGGTAGGTTTGCGACTGCCACGCTCATTTCGTCCGCCTCCACGTGGCTGTAGCGGTCCATCGTGAGCGTGATCGTCGAATGGCGGGCCAACTGTTGGGCAACCTTGGGATGCACGCCAGAGCGTGCCAGGGCCGTTATGAACGAATGCCGCAGGGCGTGGAAATCGACCACGCGGCCGCTTTCATCAATGTCGGCCAGGAATGTCGATCGTTCCAGCTTTTCCCGCTCGTCTGGCGTTTTGGCAGCCTTGAACCATGATTGCCGGGCCAACGCCAAGTCTTCCCGCAGCATAGCGGCGGTGTCATAACTCGGCGGAAGATGGAACGCCAGCGCGGTCGGCAACTTCGCGGCCAAGTGCGTTTGCAGCGCCGCCGCCAATTCGGTTCGCAACGGCAGTTCATCGCGCCGCCGTCGTTTGCTACTGCCAGCTTCGACGGTCACGGTCGCCAACTTTGCCGCGAATCGGAAACTCAGCCGCGTGAGGGATCGCAATTCAGCCGCTCGCAATCCAGTTTCGACGGCGAGCCAGTAAACCAGCGCACGCTCCGCGCCACTCATTCCAAATCGTTCCGGTCCTGTCGTCGTCGCCGCAAGCAGCAATCGCAATTCATCGGCCGACAACGCCCGTCGCTCTCGGCGATTGTCACTCGCCGCGTTCAATTTGCGTAGGTGTTCCAACGGGTTTTGCGTTGCTCGGCCATTGCGAACCATCCATCGGCAGAATTGCTTCGCCGCACCCAGATAATAATTCGTCGTCTGCTTGCCGCGCGCATCCTGATCGTCGCTACTCTCGCGCATCGTAGCCAAGTGCGATTCGACGCTGGCCGCCTTCACATCCGACCAATGTTTGAAGCAGCAGCCATCGAACAACAACTTTAGCCGGCTGTAGGTTTGCTCGGCATGTTTCGCGGTGTTGCCCTTGGCCAGCAGCGCAATGCGGAAGTCGCTTAGATGGTCAGACAGCGGCTTGCCCGCCGCTGTCGCCTTGGCGTCAATCAATCCCCAGCGCGCCAACACGTCGCGCATTTTCGCCGGCAAAGTTTCCAACCATCGGGCCAACATCAAGTCGGGCGCTTCGCGGTTGGATACCCCGCAAACTAACCGCTCAACCTTGCGGCCCAACTCTTCAGTTTGCTTGCGATCCGTGAATCCCGGCAGTCTGCGGACGATTTCTAGGTGGTCGGTAAATTCGACATACCACTTGCTCGATTCACGCTGCCGGCCATGCCGATCCTTGTACGTTGCTTTGAAAACTCGCATCATTTCACTTCGTCTTTCGTGTTGCGCCGCGGACCACAATTTCGAGCCCCAGATAATCGGCCAGCTTATCAAGCGATGCAAGCGTGAAGCCCCGCTGTCCGGCCATGAACTTGCACAGCGTTGATTCGGCAATGCCGGTTTCCTGAGCGATCCGGTATCGCGTCATACCGCTCTCGGCAATCGCTCTCCTCACTTGCTCGGTCAACGTCAGTCGTTTTGTTTTCTTTGCCATGTTTGCATTATTGGCAATGCTTAGCTTTTTGTCAAGTATTGGCTTGCTGCGATTGTTCGGTGTCCGGCCTGGACACGCCCGAGCCGGCGGAAACATCACGCCGCCGCCGCTCCGCTGATAGGCGTTTGCATAGACCCCGCCAAAAGGCTTCTTTCACTTTGGCCAACACGTCTTCCGCCATTTCTTCAACGTTTGGGTAGAGCGTGATTGTGTCCGCGATGATTTCAGGCAGCTTTTCCGCAGCGCATCTTCTACAGACTTCAAAAGTAATTCCGAAGCCAATCCAATTGGCGCTGGCGCTTTCGCAGCCGCACATGTGACACTTGCCTTTTAGTTTTGGCCATTTCGCTTTGTCCAAGGGGCACGGTGTTTCTGCCATTTGTTTCTCCTTTTAGAGTTCGTCGCAACGGAAACCTAGACACTTTCTCGACTGCTGGCCACCGGGGTCGGCGTACCGATCCGATCAACAGTTTGCCGGCCATACCAAACAGGGAAGTCGATGAACCGCCTGCAACGGCCGCAATCACGCCGGACTGATTGCCCGTCGTGAATTGGAACGTCGCACCAAGTTGCCGACCCGCATCGCCGACAACGCGGGGCCGAATCCGTCGCTGGCGCAGTGTCGGCGGCCGTGGGCGTCACAGGCTCCGACAATGGCGTTGCTGCCGGTTCGATCGGCTCCGCCGCGTCGCAGGGTCCGCTCGAATTCTGATCGGTATCGGCCAGCCATGCTGGTGGCCAGCAAACTGCCGTGGTACGCGATGGTACGCGTACCAATGCATTGCCTGGCATCCGACAATCGCGGCAGTTCATTCGTCAAAAGCATTAGCCGGGTAGAAAGTTTGCAGGTAACAGGGGTCAAATTCTTTCTGTCGATCGTCAGGGCGTCTTCGCCGCTAATTGACAACAATCGCTCGACCACAATCGCTTGGTCGCTCCGGTGCCCTAAACGGGCGTCGTTGACAATGGCAACCGATTTTCCCAACAGCGGCCACAGGCCAAAATTTGTCGCCAATCCCGCCAACGTCGGCCCGGCCACATTTCCAGGGCCAACCAGTTCACGCAAAACGCGGGAAATGGTTCCCTTGCCGCTTCGTTTCGGGCCGACGAGCAAGAGAATTTTTTGCAGACGCGTGTCGCATGTCAGCAGATAGCCGAACCACTCTTGCAACGTGCTAATGCTCTCGGCATCGTCCGGCCATAACTGCCTGAGAAACGCGAACCACGCAGTCGGCGCGGGGGATGAAGGATCGAAATCGTAGTCTAGCGCTAGGGTAGTGAAGAATCGCTGGGTCGCGTCAACCGTGCAATCAAGCCCTGTCACCAATGACGGCAGGTGAACAAGCTTGCTCGGCGTCGCAAGAATTTCGTCGGCACGCAAATCGGTCGGCCGTTTTTCAATCCACGTCGGTGGTTCTCGGTCGCTTGGGAGAAAGCAGTGCGCTTTCACGTGGTCTAGCACGTTGCTAGTGATTGCCATTGCGAGATGATGATAGTCGGAGTCTAGCCGTCGAATCAGCGCCGCGCGCACGTAACTCGCTTCGCATTCCCGATACGCCCCACGTTTCCATCGCCACCATGTTCCGCGCCAATACAACAACCCATACACGTCGTCACGGCGGGTTGATTCGAGATACGCCTTGCCTTCGTCGCTGGGGTCAAGCGTTGATGCACTGGCCTTCAACTCCGCAGCGCCGACCGGCTCTGGTTCGATCGCTCCGTCCAGTAGCTTGCGAAGTGCTGCCGGACCGTGGGCGACAAGAAAATCGTCGAGCCCCATTTTGGCTGGCTTGCCGTTCGCAGCGACCGGCCCCGGCGTCAACCGACCCACGAGGACCTTAGCCCCACGGTCGCTAACGTGTTTGGCAAATCGTGATTCCGCATCACGGATGTTCGGATTCTCTGATACGTCGCTATCGAATACGATCCGTACTTGCCGGCCTTGCCACACAACGCGCTCAAGCGGCAGCGATAGCCGTTCGCTCCGGCCGTCTTTCCAGCCGTAGACCCCGACCAGCCCGATGCACGGGAAACCCTCTTGCGTTGCCTTAAGCGCTTTTTTTTCTCCCTCAGTGATAAGCAACTCTGCATCAGCCCGTGTCAACACTTCAGCCACTCCCGGCGGCAGATAGATTTCGTTGGGCTGGCCTCGGGGTGATTCATACTTGACCAACTTGCCGCCGACTTTGCGAGGATTGTCGAATTTCAGTCGCTTGCAGATGATGCTGCCGCCCGGCCCACGGTAGGGAAAGCAAAGGGCGGGTGCCATTTTCTTCGGCAGCTTGCGCAATTCAGCGTTGAAGCAAGCGAGTTGTAATTCGTTTCGCTTTGGATGCCAGCCGCAGCAATCGTGTCGTCGCTCAATCCGCTTGCGCAATTCGGCCAAGTGGTGTGGCAAGATGCCGGGCAGCCGGACGTTGCTTTCCGAATCCATTCCGAGTATCCTGCTGTTAGGTGCAAAGCCTCTCTCGATTCAGCGCCCGGTGGTTCGCCATCGGGCGTTTCGTTTTGTTGTGGAGCGCTCGGGAGTCAAACCCGACTGGCGAAGGTGCAAAGCCTCGCTTGGTCTCGGACCGCACCCCACAGTTTCATTTGAGTTTTGATTGTTCCCACTTATCACGCGACGGACAGCCGGCCAAAAGCCACGCGGATAATTCTGCTACGGGCCATATTTTTGCGCGACCTAACCGCCGGCCGCGCGGCACGCGCCCGCTGGCGTCGAGCATCGCCACAATCTTGGTGACACTCCGCAGAGCCGGGCCGCAGCCTCGCCTCTGACAGCAAGAGGCTCGAACGTATGGGCTGATACGGGTGGGGGCGATTCGTTGGAGGATGTCACTGGACCTCCTCCGTCCCGTCGGCCGTGGGAGCCGATCGACTATGTCGCTCCGCAGCCAATGCCGCTCGCAGCAGGATGCGGAGCGCCCGTTCCTCAGAGTCGAGCGAGGATAGTCGCTCACGGAGTTCAGCGACACCAACCGACGAACATTTCCCCCAGTTTGCCCGCGAGAATCGCTTCGTGGGGTAGATGACTCTCTTGAATCTGGATCTCAAACCATCCATGGAATGGTTTGAAGAATTTGAGGATTCCGAACATGAACATCAGAACGCCCAGGAACAGCGATAATGCCTTGATTAGACGACGAGACACAGTATTTCTCATGATTTTCGTATCTTCTCCGGAAGCGGCCGATAGTCTTTTTGGGGTTTCCAGGCTGAGTGAAAAGGCTGCTTTGGGCACGCAGTGCGTTAACGTCGGACCGAGAGACAGACGTGTCTCTCTTTGTATCGAAGCAGCATAGACAGACGTGTCTACCCCTGTCAAGATGGATACGATGAAAAACCAAAAGAAAGCCGATCCGCGGGAGCGAATTCTGGAGGTTGCAAACCGCCTCTTCTACACAGAAGGGGTCCGCGCGACCGGCACCGAGAAGATCATGTCCATCTCCGAGGTCGCAAAGGCGACCTTCTATCGGCATTTCAAAAGCAAGGATGCGCTCGTGCTCGCCTACCTCGACAGAAGTGCTCAATCGTTTTGGGACTATCTCTCGAGTCCTACTCCTTCGCAAGATGTTCATGAGGCTCTGATCAAACTCGACCGGTTCGCGAACTGGCCCGAAGTCACCGGCTGTCCCTTCCTTCTGGTAGCCGCGGAGTACCCCGACCTTGCTCATCCCTTCCATCGTCGCGTGATTGAGCAAAAAGACAAACTGCTTGCCTATCTCATCGACCTGTTAAAGCCCTTCGCAATCGATCAAGCGGTTGCGGCAACCAAGCTACTTATCGTCATTGATGGTGCGCTCTCCTTGCGAAGGGTCTACGGAGCTTCGAAGGAGGTCCCGCTCCTCTCGTCTGCGGAGGCCATTCTCAAGAGCTTTTAGTGAATGCGCTGCCACGCTTCGGTTCCCCGGCATCCCCGACGGCGTTTTCGCCGCCCTCGATCAGAAACCAGCTAAGCGCAAGCTTCTTGACCGGCACTGGCGGGAGGGTGGACGAGGGATCTTTGTAGCCGTGAAGACTCGCGGACATGATTAGCGCTGAACTTGACCAAGCCGTTGCAGCACCTGCGTCACTCTTGCCCGGCTGACGCCGAGATAGCGGGCGAGAGCAGCACGGTTCTCGAACCTGCCGGAGTCGAGAAGAGATTGGTAATAGTGGGCGAGTTTGAGCGGATCACGCCGTTCTTTCGGGGCCGGGTTGGGCTTTGATTCCAGTGTGCTGGAACCGTTCCAAGGGATGATCGCGATGACGGCCGCCCGACGTAACCTGTTGACCTGTAATGTTCCCCGCTCGATGAACCCTGAATCGAGTTGAGACCGCCTCGGGGAGCTTGAAATGTTTCGTCTACGTACTGATTTGTGAATCGACCGGTATCCGCTACGTCGGTCAAACGAACGACGTCGCTCGGCGCGTCGAGCGGCACAATTCGCCCGATCGTTTCGGCCGCCGGTACATAGCCAAGGTCGCCGGACCTTGGAAACTTGTCCACATCGAAGAGTTCCCGTCGCGCTCGGAGGCAATGCGGCGGGAGCGTTGGCTGAAATCGGGCGTCGGCCGGCGGTGGTTAGACGAACTGCTCAGTCGGTAGAGTCCGCCGTGGCGGATTAATCCGCTTGTCCAAGGTTCGAGTCCTTGTCGGGGAGCTTTCTATTTTACCGGCCCTAGCCGGGTCAGGTAGGGGCATCAGAAATGGCGAAACGACGGCAAGTTTTTCACGTGATCGTCGAGCGCGATGGGTCGGGCATGTACGTCGCCGAATGCCCGGCTCTGCGGGCCTGCTACACGCAAGGAAAAACATACGAAGCCGCTGTGGAAAACATCAAAGACGTGATCGCCCTTTGCCTTAGCGAACTGAAGGCCGAGGGCAAAAGCATCCCTGCTTCGCCGCAGATCATCGGCATCCAGCCGGTCGAGGTCTCGGTGTGAGCCCGCTGGTCGTTAAACCGCGCGTGTAGATTCGCGTCTTGGAACGACTGGGGTTCCGCCTGGCCCGCAAGTCGCGAGGCAGCCATCTGCAATTCGTGCATTCCGACGGCCGTCGCACGACAGTGCCCGTTCATGCGGGCGCTGACATTGGGCCGGGGCTGCTGCGAAAAATCCTCCGCGACGTCGGATTGACGCCTGACGAGCTACGCCGTCTGCTCTAATTCTTGAGATGCTGGGCGATCAGTATTGCTGCGACCGATGGCCTCATGCCAGGGACGCAGTTCATTTGCGCGACTAGAAAACTCACGACCAGAAAATGAGCTGCGTCGGCGAAACGGCGAACACGCATCACAAAGAGTGGCTGGTCAAACGCATCATTTGGCGAATGCAGGCCGTGGCCGAAGGTGATCTCACCAAGCGGGCACGCCGGCGTGCGGCCGAGTTGGCCAACGACGCCGAGCGGCGGCGCCAAGGCGAAAGGCGGCGCGACGGGCTCGTGGAACTGCCGCAGAGCACCTTCGTCAGGCAGTGTGGCCTCGACTTGCTTTTGACGCCACGGCGGGATTTAATCAGGAGAACGCCTGTTAAGGAGCGATCGCTTATGGCAATCTCGACGGACCCGGCCGTGGGTCGATTCTCGGTTGACCTCGAACTCACAAACGACGCCGATCTCGTCAAAGCGGAGGAGGGCACGATGCCCGCCGGCGAGGTGCGCCGGGCTTCATTGAGCGAGACTCGTTTGGAGGAGGGTTAGTTCCGGGAAGCTATTTTACCGGTCGCGAAAGCTTTTGTTCCACTTTCTCTTGAGGAAAACGCCATGTTCAACAGGCGGTTCTGCAACCAGTTACTCCTTTCTTTCGGCTTGCTAGGTATTGCCGCGGCGACTTCGCCGGCCGCCCCGGCGGCTCCATCCGCTGAAGCCGGAGCGGCTCCGACGTCTTCGCTCGTCACGGCTCATGCGGACGCGCCTCCGGGCGAGCGGTTGTTTTATTGTTCGCACAGTCTGATGTGGGATACGCCGGCACCTTTGGGAGAAGATGTTGCGGCCTATGGCATCAAGGATCATGTGCTGGTTGGATTGGAACGCATCGGCTTCTCGACCACCAAACAGCACTGGGACCAGCCCGACGGGCGGAATCAGTCCAAGAAAGCCCTGGATACCGGCAAGGTGGATGACTTTATCATGTCCCCAATGGAGATGCCCGACGAAGGCATCACCAACTTCGTGAAGTACGGGCTGGAGAAGAACCCCAAAATGCGCTTTTTGCGCAGAACAACTGGGCGGCATTTAACATCGACGGTCAGAAATGGCACTCCGGTGGCATGGCCAGTGGCTTCCGTATGGATAAATGGGACAACACCACCGTCGAGCAAATTCCGAAATTGAATGCGACCAACGTCAGGCTTTACGAAGAGCAAGCTGACAAGATCAACAAGGATGTCGGGCATACCGTGATCTGGATTATTCCGACCGATCAGGCAAATGAGGCCCTGCGCATTAAGGTGGCCAAGAACGAATTTCCGGGCGTGGATAAGCAGTCGCAACTTTTCCGGGATCCTATCGGCCACCCTGGCCCCATCTTGCAGGCCCTGAACGCCTACGTGCATTTTGCCACCATCTACGCACGCAGTCCGGTCGGCTTGCCGCTGCCATCGGTCCTCAAGAATGGGAAGGCAAAAAACCCAAAAATTGATGACGACTTGAACAAGCGCCTTCAGGAAATTGCCTGGGATGCCGTGACTCATTATTCCTACAGCGGAGTGAAGGCACCCGAGGCCGCAATAGATGCTCGAAAACCGTAATAGCGTGCGCTGGCGATCACGGCAAGCTTTTCAACAGATGAATCAATAGGAAAATCAAGGAAACGCAGCTGCTGCGAAACGCTCCGCCGTTCGGGATCGACATGGCTGAGAGCGGCGAAGGCGTCGCCAATGACGTGCGCCGAATCCGCGACACGCGCACCCCGGGATTCCCGTTGGCCCCAACAGCGGACTGGGTCCGATGGGCAGTTGCAGGGATCGGCTAAGCGTCACGCTGACGGCGGGTGGCGGCGATTAGACCGACGGCGCCGAGACCGAGTAGCATGACCGAAGCCGGCTCGGGCACTGCAACGGGCGAATAGGCGGCGATTTCCGCCAACCCAACATAGCCGTTTTCGACGTCGCCTTGAGCGAAATTGAATTGGAGCTCGTCGATGAGGGCTCCGCCGGCGAGCAAGCCGGAATCGTCGGTAAACGTAACGCGGTCGGCCGACGGCGTGTTATTCGCAACCGAAGGATTGAAATCGACCGAGCCGAGCGGCAAGAACGTCGCTCCGCCGTCCGTCGAATAGGAGACGGCGTAGTCCTGTTGGTCTCGGCCGTTATCATTCCAGCCGCCGTAGGTCACGAGGCGAGTGAGTTGCGTCGGCGCGAAAGCATACGTAAGAGAACTGCCGGAGCCGGCGTTATTGCCGACGGTTGCCCAATTAAAATGCGTCGCGTCGTTGCCCAATCCGTTTATTGCGCCAAATAAGCCATCGGTGAGAATTGGCACGCCGCTCGACGACTCAAGCGTAAAATTGCCTGACTGGGCCGACGGCGATTGATTGAGAAGCACGTCGTTCGCCGTGTTGATGGGATCGTAGGTGGGAGTCCACGAAACCGCGGCGTCGTTATTTGGAGACGTCGGACCGACTTGATTGTCGGTCGCAACGATGGTTGTTGCCGTCGCCGCTGACGCCAAGGTCAAGAAGGCCACGGTAAACATCAACGTATTTCGCACCGGCAGACTCCGTTGAGTATGATTCGGCCCGCAATTCAAATGCACGAAGGGCAAGATGCGCCCGATTCGCCATCTTCCGCAGACTAATCACGCACTTCGTCTTTGTCAATCAATTGGTTTTCGTGCGCAATGGCTAAAATGCTCGCCCCACGTCGGTCTGCATCTCGGCCATCAGCCATAGCACGCGCGCGATGGCGGCGTTCGAGATCATGTCGTCGGGCGGTTTTGTCTGCCATTTTTCATAAAAGGCATCCACGTTTGTTTTCGCCCGTTTCAGCAGCCATTCCTCGTGCGTGGTGCGATACAAATCCAGATCGGCCTCGACCATGAAATGAGCGTATCGCACCGGATCACGATAGACGCCCGTGCGGCTGTCCAAAAACCAGTCGGCCGCTTTCGCGATCCGCTGGGCTCGTTCCAGATACTCCTGTTTTCCGGTGGCCCGGTACAGGCCGAGCAGGGCGCGGAGCATCAGCGCGGAGTTGTAGGTCAGTTTGCCGCGCTTGACTTCGCCGGTGGCGACGACCATGCGGTCGTCGAACAATCCGTCATCCGCCTGCAGGTTGCTCGCTGACCATTCGACAATCTTGCTGGCCTGGTCGATCAGCTTCGTGGCGGCTTCCTTCTCGCGGAACTTAGCGAGCCGCAAGCAACCCAGGGCCGCCGGCCCGTTAGAGCAGGCGTTCTTGGTGCCGTCCTTGTGGCGCTGATGCCACCAGATTCCGCCGCCGCCCTGATCGTCCCAACCGCTGAGCACGAATTTGAGCGTCTCGTCTGCCCGCGCCAGATAGCGCGGATCGCGGTTCGTTTCGTAGGCTTCAAGAAACGTGATCACCAGCCAGGCGTTGTCGTCGTAATACTTGTCGTCACCGTTGCCGTGCGTCGGCGCGGCTTCGTAGCCGGGGATTCTGACTTTCGGATCCCAGTAGCCGTCGAGCGCGGCGAAGTATTTCTTCAGCGGTGGGCCATAGGTGGCTGGATCGGACCGCGCCGCCGCGACGAGGTTCGCGAACATCACGCTCTGTAGCCACACGTAATCGGGCTTCCGCAGCGTCAAGGATTTGAAATAGACGCCGCTGTGGGCGTCAAAAAAGGTCTTTTGAATGTGTTCCGTCACTTCGCGAGCGTGCTCCGCATACGGATTTGTGTCCGCGGCCCGCGATGCACCGCTCAACGAAACGGTCAGGCACGCAAGCCACGCCGCCGTCCAATGAATGGCTCTCACGTGGTTGGTCATTCTGGTCCTTCATGCGACTTTTCGTCGGACCATTATGAGGCCGACCGCGTGTGTGTTCAAGCAACGTCCTGGAATGAAAGTGCTCTTCGCCCATTGCCAAAAAGCCGTAGCAACCCCGAGCAATTTGACAGTTGGCCCCGTCCACGGTCCAATGGAGGAACTGAGTCGGGCATCGCTTGTCGAAGGGTTCGCCATGATTGCGTCGCCAATTGCGTGCGAGCGTGTCAGTCGCCGATCGCGCGGGTTTACGTTGGTCGAGCTGCTGGTCGTCATCACGATCATCGGCATCCTCATTTCGCTGCTCTTGCCGGCCGTGAATTCAGCCCGCGAATCGGCCCATAGCGTTCAGTGCAAAAACAATTGCAAGCAGTTGGGCCTAGCTCTTGCGGCCTATCACACGGCGTTTGGCATTTTTCCGCCGAGCTCGGTCTGGCGGAACAACGGCGCACTCGACACCTCACAGGTCAATCTTCAGGCGGGCAATACACCAAATCGTTGGGAAAACTGGGTCATTTTGATTCTGCCGCAGATGGACAACGCGAACCTTCGCCAGACGTTCGTCACCAACGCCACTGGCAATATCGTTCAGCCGATCGGCGGCACGCCGGCGTCTACGCCGGCCGCCACGGGGCCGGGCGGGAATGCTCAGGACAATACGATTGCTCGAGGCACTCTCCTCAATTTCATGCTCTGCCCTTCCGACTCGTTTAATCGCGCGCCGTTTGTCGGATCCAGCATCGCGGGTACCAATCAAATGGGCGACGGCTGGGCGCGCGGGAATTATGCGGCCAACGCCGGCATGGGCTTCATGGACTACAGCGGCTCGGCCGAGGACGGCGCCAATCCGGCCAACTGGAGAGCTCCGGCGATATGCGGCGTCATGGGCGCCAATATTTCGGAGCGACTTGACGATATCAAGGATGGGGCGAGCAATACAATTCTGCTCGGCGAAATTCGGGCCGGCGTCACGCCCTTCGATGCCCGCGGCGTGTGGGCCATGAGTGGTGCTTGCCCAAGCGCGCTGTGGGCGCATGGCTACATCGGCGATGACAACGGCCCGAACTGCACGCAGGTGCGGGCCGACGATGTTACCGTTTGTACAGATATCGAAAACGCGGTGGGTGGCACATCCAATCTGGTCGCGATGAACATGGCGTGCTCCGACGGCAATTGGCCGAACTGGCAACAGACGGCCCGTAGCTTGCACCCAGGCGGAGTGAACATGTGCTTCTGCGATGGCAGCGTGCATTTCATCGCCGATTTGATCGACTGCTCGGGAACCGGCTCGAACAACCTGAGCGTGTGGGACAAGCTCAATCTGTCGAACGATGGGTACTCGATCGACTCCAATAGCTATTGATCCGCGGTCGGGCCGGCATGGGTCGCGGCGATTCTTTGCTTGATTTTCTTCCGGCCGAATCGAAACGCTGATTTTTGAACGCCAGCGGATGGTGTTTTTGCGGCGGTTCGGATGGCCGCTTTCTGAGTTTGCTGCGTGCCCGGCGGATAGCCCCTCTCATTGCGGGTGTCAATGAAGCCGAACGCCGGGCGATTCCCGCATACCGTGACGCCGCAATGATTTCGGTCGGATTTTTTAGTGGAGTTTTGTGAAGATTCGATTAGACTAGTTGTACCGTTTATTCTTTCCGGGGGCGTCGGGGGTTTTTCCGGTGAATTGTCGGGAGTCGGTGCGCGGCCTGCGCACACTGTTTCACCCAAGGGATGAGTGCATAACTGACCGTGATCTGACTGCGAATAGAGGAGCAATATGGCGCGAAACAGGCGGAATGGAAGCGGGAAGCGTCGGCGATTGTCGGTTGGGCGTGCGGAAAGCCGCGGGACGGCGAATCTTTGGGAATCGCATCGCCTAGGAATGGAATGGCTCGAGCCACGACGGTTGTTGGCGAACTCGCCGATCATCATCAGCGAAATCGAGGCCTCCAACAAGAATGGAATTCTGGACAGCGCAGGCATCGCCGCCGACTGGCTCGAGATCACCAACACCAGCAGCACGCAGACCGTGAGCCTGGCCGGTTGGAAGCTCGAGTATTTCAACAATCCGCCGACGACTTGGGCCTTCCCGACGATGAATCTCGGGCCGGACGAATCGCGCGTCATTTTCTGTGACTCGACCTCTGCGACCGATCCGACGCAGGAATTGCACACGAGTTTCAATCTCAGCAAGTCGGGCAAGAACCTCGAATTGCTCGACAATAACAACAATATCATCTCCTCGTATCTCCCTTTTCCGGCGGAAACTTCCGACATCTCCTACGGCGTCGGCGAGATCGTCAACGAGACCGACATCATCCCGGTCGGGGCCACGGCCAAATACTTCGCGCCGACCAACAGCTCGCAGGATGCGAATTGGATGCTGCCGGGCTACAACGATTCGTCCTGGGCCTCGGGTCCGACCGGATTGGGATACTCCGTCGCCAACGGCTTCGCCACGACGCTTTACCGGGCGAACACCGGCAGCGTCGCCAATTTGGCTCAGGCCAATGCGGTAATCAGCACGCCCTCGGAGCAATCCTCCGTCACCAGCAAAACCAGCAGCGTCGTGAATTTCCTCGACACAGGCGGCGGCGGGCACTTCGGCAGCGACAGCGCTTTCCCCGGCATGACCGTGGGTCAGGGGTTGAGCGACTACGTGTTGACCGCCACCGGCACGATAACGGTTCCGACGACGGGCTACTACACGTTCGGCGCCAATTCCGACGACGGCTTTTCGATGACCGTCGGCGGCGCAAGCTTTTCTGACGGCGCGAACACGACCACCGTCAGCGGCACCACGCTGGCCAGCGACAAGCTTCAAGGCGCCACCGACACGTTCGGAACGACGATGCTCACCGCGGGCACGCACACGATCAGCGTGACCTACTACCAGAACGGCGGCGGCGCCGAGTTCGAGCTGTTCGCCGCGGCGACTTCCGCCAGTGGCGTGACGACGTTCAATTCCAATTTCCACCTCATCGGCGACACGGCCAACGGCGGCCTGGCCGTCACCAGCGTGCCGTTCGCGGGCACCGGGGGGACTTCGGCTTCGCCGATCGCGGCCGCGATTCAAACCAACGTCAAGTCGGCCGTGCAAGCGGCCATTCAGACGGCCGGCGCCACGTCGCTCTATTCGCGGATCACGTTCAACGCCGCCGATCTGGCGTCGTTGACTTCGCTGACGCTGCGGATGCAATACGCTTCGGGCTACGTCGCCTATTTGAACGGCGTCGAAGTGGCGAGCAGCAACGCGCCGGCATCGCCTGCTTGGAATTCGCACGCGTTGGAATTGCGCAACAGCCCGGTGCAAGCGACGACGTTCGAGGACGTCGATCTGTCGTCGTTTCTGAATTCGGCCACGACCGGCCAGTTGATGGCGACCGGCAACGTACTGGCCATCCAGACGTTGATGGCGTCGTCGACCGACCAAACGTTGTTCGTGATGCCGGAGCTTGCGCAGATTCAGATTACTCAGGCGGGGCTGCATTTTTTTAACCAGCCGTCGCCGGGCGGTTACAACACGACGAGCACCTGGCTGCCGGATTTGACGTTCAGCGTGCAGCACGGCTTCTTCAGCGCGCCGTTTCAATTGACGCTGACGACGACCACGCCCGGCGCGACGATCCGCTACACCACCGACAATTCGACCCCCAGCGCCACCAACGGCACGACTTATACCGGGCCGATCACGATTTCGGCCACGACCGACGTCCGCGCACTGTCGATCATCAGCGGGAACGCGGGGGTTGTTTCGACCGAGTCGTACATCTTCCTGGCCGACGTGATCAACCAGCCGGCCGCTCCGCCGGGCTTTCCGACGATTTGGGGCGAGGACACCAACGGCAATCCCCAGGCGGCGAATTATGCGATGAACCCGGCCATCACCCAGAATCCGCTCTATTCGGCCGGCTTGCAGCAAGACCTGCTGTCGCTACCCACGGTTTCGATCACGAGCGACGTCGGCGACATGTTTTCTTCGGTTCAAAGCCAGACGACTAACCCGGGCATTTACACGAACGAAGCCAACCTCGTCCAGTCCAATGGGATTTCGTTGACGGTGCCGGCGTCGTTCGAGTATTTCAACCCCGACGGCTCGATCAGTCTGCAAGCCAACATGGGCTTGCAGATGGAAGGGGGCGTGGGCCGGTATCCGCAATACCAGGACCACAATTTCCGCATGGAGTTTTCGTCGGACTTCGGGCCGTCGTCGTTGAATTATCCATTGTTTCCCGGCGATTCGGTCACTTCGTTCGACAACATCGACCTCAAGGCCGGCTTCAACGACACCTGGGCGTGGTCCGGATCGCAAACTCCGCCGGGCGACGCCGCGCAATACATGCGCGATATCTTCGCCGCCAACACCCAATTGGCGATGGGGTCGCCAAGTTTTCACTCGCAATACGTGTTTCTCTACATCGACGGCCTGTTCTGGGGCGTCTACGAGATGATCGAACGTCCGGACGCGAAATTTGCCGCCGCCTATCTCGGCGGGACCTCGTCGCAATGGGAGGCCAACAACGCCGGCCACGAAGTCGATGGCAGCGCGTCGAATCTGCCGTTTTGGAACGAGCTGCAGAGCTTCCCCACGACCAACATTCCCAACGGGATGACGTCCGCGCAATACATGAACACGCTGGCGGCCTTCGAGAAGGTCCAGGGAAACAATCCAGACGGCACGCCGAATTCGAGCTACGTCGATCTCTTGAACATGCCCGACTACATCGACTACATGCTATTGAACTTCTACATCGGCAACACCGATTGGCCTTGGCACAACTTCTATGCCGCAATCAACACCGCCGATCCCACGGGCTTCGATTTCTTCAATTGGGACGCGGAGATGTCGCTGGGCATCATCAACGGGGGATTCAACAGCAACGTCGGCGTGAATGTGTTGGGGCCGACGTTCGGCGGCGGCCAGGGAGTGGGCGAGCTTTACGGGGCCCTGTACTCGAATCCCGAGTTCGACATCGCCTTTGCCGATCAGGCGCGGCAATTCCTGTTCGACAGCGGCGTGTTGACGCCGGCGGCCTCGATTGCCCGTTACGAATCGCAAATCAACGAGATTTCGCAAGCAATGATCGCCGAATCGGCCCGCTGGGGCGATATTCCCACCAGTCCCGGTCCCATCCCCAACACCCAGGCTGCCTGGCTCAACGAAGCCAATTACATCACCGGCACCTACATGCCGCAGCGCAGCGGGCATTCTGCTGTCGCAATTGCAGGCGGCCGGACTTTATCCCACGCTCACCGCGCCGGAATATCTACGTCAACGGCATCGACGAATATGGCGGCATATTCCATCCAGGCGATCAACTGACGATGTCGTCGGCCAACCTGCCGGCCGGCGCCGTGATCTACTACACGCTCGACGGCACCGATCCGCGGCTGGTCGGCGGCGGAGTCAACACTCGGCTCGACGTGTTCGTCTACTCCGGCCCGATCACGCTCACGCAGGGCGAGGAAGTCCGGGCGCGGGCCTATTCGAGCGGCACTTGGAGCGCGATTTCGGAGGCCGCCTTCACCGTCGATCTGAGCTCGGTGCGCGATCACCGAGTTGATGTACGACCCGGTGACCGCCACGCCCGCCGAAATCGCCGCCGGCTACACGAGCGTCAACGGCCGCGAGGATTTCGAGTTCATCGAAATCCAGAACACGAGCTCGACGGCGCTCCCCTTGCAAGGCTTGCAATTCACCAACGGGGTCACGTTCACGTTTCCGAATGTGACGCTGGCCGCGGGGCACTATATGATCGTCGCCTCCGACACGGCCGCCTTCGATCTGCGCTATCGAGCGGCCAACTGCAAACCGAATTCGGCAGCAACTGGCAGACGCTGATCGTGGCCGGCCAGTACACGGGACATCTCGACAACAGCGGCGAGGAGATGCAATTGTCGTCGCCCAACGGCGGCGTTCTGCAAGACTTCACCTACAGCCCCGATTGGTATGCCCAAACGGTCGACGGCGGATTCTCGCTCACGGTCCGCAGCACCACGCAAGCGCAGTCGCTGTTGAGCTCCGCCGCCGGCTGGGTGCCCAGCGGCGAGCCGGGCGGCACGCCGGGCACCGCCGAGCTCATTTCGACGCCGCTGCCCGGTTCGATCGTCGTCAACGAAGTGCTCGCCAATCCGCTCGTCGCCGGCGGCGACATGATCGAGCTGCATAACACCACCTCGCAGGCGATCAACATCGGCGGCTGGTGGCTCAGCGACAGCAGCGCGAATCGCACCATGTACCAGATCGCCGCCAATACGATGATCGCGGCCGGCGGGTATTTGGTCGAGACCGACGCGAGCAACTACGGCGCCGCATCCGGTGACCCGGGCGTTCATACGGCATTCCGCTTGAATCCCGACGGCTTCGACGTGTTTCTGTCGTCGAACGCCAACGGCGTCGCGGGCGGCTATCAGGTCGAGCCAATCGTTCGGCGCCACGCCGGCGGGAATCTCCGCCGGGCTGATTACCGACTCGACCGGCGCCACCGATTTCGTGCTGCTTTCGAGCCCGACGTTTGGCGCCGGCCCGAGCTTCAGCGGCGCGGCCAACGTCGCCACTTCGTATGTCTCGCCGATCGTCGTCAACGAACTGATGTACGACCCGGCACAGCCGACGGCCGCGGAAACGGCCGCCGGCTACACGGATGCGGAAGACTTCGAATACCTCGAGCTCTACAACCGTTCGGCGACGACGCAGTCGCTGGCCAACTACTATCTCGGCAACGGAGTCGGCTTCACGTTCGGTTGGTATGGCGACGGCGTGAGCGGCGAATCAGACACGCTCGAAGGCGGCGCCACGGCCACTTGGTCGACCAGCGCTCTCGCCGCCGGAACGTACACCGTCTATGCCGACTACAGTCTCACCGATCCCGACGGCAACGCGCGGCTCGCCAATCCCGCGGCTCAGTACACGATCACCTATCCGGGCGGATCGAAGACGGTGACGATCGACCAGGGCACCGCCGTCAACGGCCAACTCGATTTGGGCCTGCTCACGACCACTGGCGCGGGCCAGGTTCAAGTCGAATTGACGCGCGGAGCGACGGCGACGTCGGACGAATGGACGATCGCCAATCAAGTCGAGTTCGTGGCGTCGGGCGTCGATCTGAAAGTCGGCAGCCCCGCGCTGAATTCGTTCTCGATGCAAAGCGGCTTGACGACGCTGGCTCCGGGGGCTTATATCGTTCTTGTCAGCGATTATGCGGCGTTCAACTTTCGCTACAACATCGCCGCCAACCACATTCCGGTGGCCGGAGTTTACAGCGGCCATCAAAGCAACAGCGGCGAATTGATCGCCCTGTACGACGCCGGGCCGGCGAATCCGACGACCGGATTTCTGCCTTATTATCAGACCGACGTGGTCGAATACAGCAACGCCGCCCCTTGGCCGACTCAAGCGGCCGGCGCGGGCCCGTCGCTGATTCGCCTCCGCCCGGCCGACTACGGCAACGATTCCGACAACTGGATGGCGAGCAACACCGGCGGCACGCCGGGCGCGACGAACATCGCTTACGACCCGCTGTCGCCGACCGTGCCAACAAGCCTGGCCGCGACCGCGAATGCCAGTTCCAATCAGATCGCCCTCACTTGGACCGCATCGACCGACACGCGCAGCGACGTCGATCACTACGTGATCTATCGCAACGGAGTCAGCATCGGCACGTCGCCGACGCCGGCCTTCACCGACGCCACGGTTCAAACCGCGATCAACTACACTTACACCGTCAGCGCCGTCAACCGCGACGGCGTGGAAAGCGCCCAATCGGCCTCGATCGTCGCGGCGCTGCCCGGCATCGCTTCTTACGACTGGATCGACGGCAACGACATCGAGCTGTATTTCAATCAGCCGTTGACGGCGGCGTCGGCCGGCGCGCTGGCGAATTACTCGATCACCGCCGCCGGCATCAGCGGGATCGCGTTCACCGGCATCGCGGTTTCGCTCGACAACACGAAGGTGACGCTCACGACCAACGACGCCCTGTCTTCGAACAGCTCCTTCACGATCACGATGCACAATCTGGCGACGGCCTCGGGCAACCAATTGCCGAGCACGTTCCAGTTATCGGGCACGTTTCAATTGCCGACCGGGTCGATCCTCGATCAGGTGTGGGACAATCTGGACGGCGGCAATGCCGTCAGCGACCTGACGAATCCGGCCCTGAATCCCAATTATCCGAATAATCCGACCTCGACGAACTACCTCACCTCCTTCGAGGCGCCTCAATCCGGCATCAGCGACTACGGCCAACGGGTGCAAGGCTATCTCTACGCCCCTGTGACCGGCAATTACAACTTCTGGATCGCGAGCGACGACCAGAGTCAGTTGTGGCTGTCGACGAGCGCGAATCCCAATAATGCGGTGATGATCGCCAATGTCACTTCCGCCACCAGCTTCGAGCAGTGGACGGCGCAGGCGAATCAGGAATCGTCTGCGATCTCCTTGGTCGCGGGCCAGCGCTATTATATTGAAGCGTTGATGAAGCAGGGGGGCGGCGCCGACAATTTGTCGGTCGCCTGGAGTTACAACGCCACAAACAACACCACAACCGGCACCACCCCGTTCGTGATCGCTGGTCAATATCTCGCGCCTTACGGCGGGAATCTCGATCTGGCTCCCCCGGCCGCGCCGACGAATCTTCAGGCCAAGATCACCGGCTCCAACAATCAAGTCACGTTGAATTGGGCTCCCGTCGCCGATCTGACCAGTGGTATCGGCCAGTACGTGATCTACCGCAACGGCCAGTCGTACGCCACGTCAACGACGACGAGCTACGTCGACACCAGCATCTCTCCGCAAACGCTCTACACCTACCAAGTGGCGGCCGTGAATTTCGACGGAATTCAAGGCCAGCAATCGGCCGCAGTCAACGTCGCCGCGGTCGGCATCGGTTCCGTCGCAACGCTCAATAGCACGACCGTCGCGGTCCAATTCACCGAGCCGGTCGATCCCGCCTCGTCGCAAGTCGTCGGCAATTATCAGATTCCGGGCATCACCGTTTCGACGGCCGCGCTCCAATCCGACGGCATCACGGTGCTCTTGACGACGTCGAATTTGGGAAGCAGCAGTCACACACTTTCGGTGAGCAACCTGCACACGCGCGAAGGCATTGCGCTATCGACTCTGTCGGGCACGTTCACGAACGTAACCGCGGGCTGGGCGGTGACGGTCTACCAAAGCAACGGCATATCGATGGGATCGGTTGAGAATGCCCAAACGCTGATCAACACTCCGTCGGACCAAATCCTGCCGCTGACCACGGTGAACGCACAATTCATCAATTATGCAACCGGTGGCGCCGGCGAAGGGCACTTTACTGCCGATAGCGCTTTGCCTGGCCAATCTTCCGTGAGCAACAATGTGTCGAATTATGCCATTACGGCAACTGGCGCCATTTTCATTCCGGCCGCCGGCACGTATACATTCGACGGCAACACCGACGACGGCTTCCTTTTGACCATCACGGGAGCCACATTCACGAGCGGCACGAACGACACCAGCGTCGGCGGCAGCAGTTTCGAGTACAACAACAGCCGTGGCGCCGCGGACACCCTTGGCGTGGCCAACTTCTCCGCCGCCGGCTATTACCCCATCAGTCTGATCTTCTTCCAAGGCGGCGGACCCTCGGGAGTCGAAATTTCCGCCGCTCTAGGGTCTCAAACAGCGTTCAACAGCGCGTTGTTTCACCTCATCGGCGACACGGCGAACGGCGGCTTGGCGATGGGCGGCACGTATGCGCCTGCTCCATTTACGGTTGGAGTCAATCCGCTGACGACGAATGCCGCCAGCCCCGCCCTGACGGGCACGGTCAGCAGTCCCACGGCCAATGTGACCGTGCGAGTCAACGGCGTCTATTATGCCGTGACGAACAACAATGGGGCCTGGACGTTGCCCGCCGGCGATATTCAGCCGCCGTTGGCCAATGGAACGTACGACGTGGAGGTGAAGGCCTCGAATTCGGCAGGGCAGTTGGCGTTCAACACGACGACGAATCAACTGATCGTCAACACCGCCGGTCCTTCCGTGCAAATCACGCCGGTCAATCCATCGACGATCACCACGCCGCTGGCTTCGATCGCGATTCAATTCAGCAAGCCCGTCAACGGTTTTAGCTTGCAGAATCTGCAATTGACGTTGAATGGCCTCAGTTCGCCGCTGGCCGGAGCAACTCTTTCGACGACCGACAATCAGAATTGGACGCTCGGCAATCTCTCGGCGCTTAATGTATCGCAGGGAACGTATCAACTCACCGTGAATCCGCAAGGATGGGGCGTCGCCGACAATTCCGGAACACCGTTGGCAGGCAACGCGACTACATCCTGGACTGTTGTGTCCGCGACGCCCTCGCCGCCGACCAACTTGACGGGCACCCCCGGCGACACAACCGCCACGCTCCAATGGACCGCATCTCCAGGAGCGACCTCGTACAACATTTACCGTGCCACCTCCACCGGTCAGGAAACGCTGTTGCATTTGGGCGTCGCCATCACGTCGTTCCCCGACACGGGACTCACCGATGGAACGACCTACTTCTATGAAGTCACGGCCGTCAACGCGATGGGGGAAAGCTCGCCGTCATCCGAAGTCATGGTGACACCGCATGTCTTGCCACCCGCACCCCCAACCAACCTTGGCGCAACCGCGGGCGACACCACCGCCACGCTCCAATGGACGGCAGCACCGGGAGCAACGTCGTACAACATCTACCGCGCCACCTCCACCGGCCAGGAAACGCTGTTGCATTCGGGCGTCATGGCCACGTCGTTCCCCGACTCGGGCCTGACCGACGGCACCGCTTACTTCTACGAAGTGACGTCGGTCGGCACGGCCGGCGAGGGCGCGAAGTCTTCGGAAGTCACGGTGACACCGCACGTCTTGCCTCCCCCGGCGCCGACAAACCTGAGCGCCACCCCCGGCGACACGATCGCCACGCTCCAATGGACCGCCGCACCAGGCGCCACCTCCTACAACATCTACCGCGGCACGTCCACCGGCCAGGAAACGCTGCTGCATTCAGGCGTCATGGCCACGTCGTTCCCCGACTCGGGCCTGACCGACGGCACGACCTACTACTACGAAGTGACGGCGGTCGACTCGGGCGGAGAAGGCGTGCGTTCTTCGGAAGTCACGGCGACGCCGCACGTCTTGCCACCCGCGGCGCCGACAAACGTCAGCGCCACGCCCGGCGACACGATCGCCGCGCTCCAATGGACCGCCGCCCAAGGAGCAACGTCGTACAACATCTACCGCGGCACTTCCACCAACCAGGAAACGCTGCTGCATTCGGGAGTCTCGATCACGTCGTTCGGCGACACGGGCCTGACCGACGGCACGACGTATTTTTATGAGGTGACAGCGGTCAACGCGGGCGGCGAGAGCGCGCGTTCCTCGGAAGTCACGGCGGTGCCGCACGTGGTGCCGCCCGCGACTCCTGCGAATGTTGCCGCCGCCCCCGGGAACGGCCAGGTCGGATTGAGTTGGACGGCCTCTTCCGGCGCTGTAAGTTACAACGTCTACCGATCCACTAGCACCGGCAATGAAGTGCTCTACCATCAAGGAGTCGTTGGCAATTCGTTCAACGACACCGGTCTTACCAACGGCGTCGCGTATTTCTATCAAGTGAGCGCGGTCAACGGCGCGGGTGAGAGCAGCCGTTCGCCGCAAGTGTCGGCGATTCCGGTGCTCCTGCCCGCGGCGCCCTCTTCGCTGGTTGCGACTACGTTGAACACCGCGCAGATCGGGCTGCAATGGCATGAAAGCTCGACGTCGCTCACCGGCTTCCAGGTATTGCGGTCGACCGACGGCGTCAATTTCTCCGTCCTTACGACGCTCGACCCCACGGCAACGAGCTACGTCGATTCCGGCAATCTCGTCTCGGGCACGACGTATTACTACCAGGTCGAGGCGATGAATTCCGGCGGAAGCTCGGCCCCTTCCAACACGGCGCACGCCGCGGTTGTGAGCCAAGTGGCGCCGGGATGGACTGATGCCAATATCGGCGGACCCGCGCTCGCCGGCACGGCTTCCCTGAACGGCGGCGTGTTCACCGTTTCCGGCGGCGGAAGCAATATCTGGTACAGCGCCGATCAGTTCAACTATGTTTATCAAACTCTGAACGGCAACGGCACAATCGTCGCGCAAGTGCTTACGCAGGGAAACACCAATCCCTGGGCGATGGCGGGCGTGATGATCCGCAATTCCGTTTCGGACAAAGGCTCGACGTTCGCCGACATGGTGATCACGCCCGGCAACGGCGCGGCGTTCCAATACCGTGCCGCCGCCGACACCAGCAATCTGGGGAACAATCAGGCCGCCGGCTCCGTGACCGACTGGGTGAAGCTTACTCGCTCCGGCCAGACGATCACCGGCTATGTTTCGATCAACGGGGTCGATTGGACCCAAGCCGGCAGCTATACGTTCGCCGCCGGCGCCTTGGGCAGCCAGGTTTACATCGGCCTGGCCGTGTCCGCGTGGAACAACAATTCGATCAGCACCGCGACGTTCAGCAATGTGTCGATCACGGGCGAGGCGCTGCCGGCCACGCCGACGAATTTCACCGCCAACTCCGCCAGCAACACCTCGGCCGCGCTCGCATGGCAGAATAGCGATTCCAGCGTCTTCAACTACTACGTTTATCGCGAGAATCCCGGCGATTCGAGCTACACGATGATCGCCACGCTGCCGGGCAATGTCACCAACCTCACCGACACCGGGCTGACCAGCGGCGCCACTTACGCATATCAGGTCGTGGCGGTGAACTCCGCGGGCGATTCGACTCCTGCCAGCGCATCGGTCACTTTGCCCGTCGCGGGCGGCGGCGCCGCGGAAAACAACGTACAGCTTGGATCCGGCGACTCCGGCACGCTCGATCTCGCCGGCTCCGTCTCCGTTTTTACCAGCAGCACGAATATCATCAACAACAGCACTGCTGCGGACGGCATCCTGGTTACGGGCACCAATCAGGTTGTCGGCGACATCAGCGGCGCGGGCAACCTCGTGATTGCCGCCGGCGGCGATCTGACGGCCAATTCGATCGTCCAGAACTCGCTTGTGATCGGCGCGGGCGCAACGCTGACGATTGCTCCCAGCGGCGGCTCGACGGATGCTGCCGCAGCGGCGGCCAACGCGGATGCCGCCAACGCCGCCACGACCTCGACTCTTTCGCAAACCGCGATGGCGCGGTTGGCGGCGGTGCGAGCGGCGCGACTGGCAGCGAATTCGGCGTTGACCGGCGACGCCGGTGGTTCCGTTGTCGCCGATGCCGCGCCGGCTGCGATGCCCGTCGCGATTTCGACCAACGGTGCGACGCCGGCAACTTCGGCCGCGCTAGCGGTTGCAGCGCCCCAATCGAACGCGGCTGTCACCGACGCCGTCGTTCCGGCAGTCGCCACGACCGCGGTTGTCGTTTCGACGGAAATTCCAGTCGTGGCGCCGGCCGCCATGCCGAGTGCGGCGCTAACCGTATCGCCTTCGTCGCTCATCAGTCAGCCGGCCGCGAGCGTGGCAGTAGCGCCGACGGCAGCAGCGCCGACGGCAGCAGCGCCCGTAGCGAGCGATCCAACAACTGCGATTATTTCGGATTCGATTGCAATTCGGCCTACCGCGCCGATCGAGTCCGTGGCGCAGTTGGTTGCTCGGACGGAAATCAGTTTCGCGATTCCCGATTCCATGCGGATCGACGCCGGAAAAACGCGGGATTCATTCGCGGATCCATCGGGTCCGGCGCCGTCGATCGGCGCTAAAGATGGAACGATTGCCTCCAGCTACGTAACCGTCGTCAACTCCCTGCCGGTTACACCGCTCGGAAGTGGCGGAGAAGGGATCATCGGCGGAGAAAATCCGACCGATGTCGTCGATCCGAGTTCCGTCCGCGCGGCAACGGATGCCGTCTTCGCCGACGGCGAAATCGTCGACGGGCGAGTCGATGACGAAGTGCTGAGCCTGCTGGCCGGCGCTGCTTGCGATCGCTAAGTTACTGAGTGACGAATTTCGATTGATCGACGACGTGGCCGTCTTTGCGATTGGCCAAGTAGCCGTGCGTCGTAAGATCGATCGAGTAGCTGATCGTGCGAACCGAGCCGTCGCATAGCGCCATGCCGAAGCCGTTCGTGTGGGCGCTGCCATAGTCGTTGTTGTCGGACAGGCCTGGAGTGTCCTGCTTTGGACTTCCGACGCCCGGACCTCCCCAGCGACCGATATCGGCATTGAAACCCATGTAGGCGTTTTCGTTGTCGCCGCCGTCTTGGCCGTTCGTATAGTCATCCGGCGGGAGATATTTTTCGCCGCACAGATAGGTGTTGCTCAAACCATCGGAAACGGCCTCCGACGTCGTCTGGCTACCCGGATACATCACTCCGGTGGAACCCAAAGCGATCGTGCGCCAACTCAGCATTCCCGACGGTTTGACGCCGTCGGCATAAAGACCGGGGCCCGCGTCGTCGTTGTAGCCCGACTCCCCTTGGCTGTCGTTCCAAGCGGTTCCAGGTTCGATGGCATTGTCGCCGGCGTTGCACCCGTAGTCGGTCTTGGCAACCAGACTGGGAGGAGTGCTGCTGCCGAAGCACGGGCTGCAAAAATTATTGCCCGCGGTGAGCCACGTCGGATAGGTTTGCAGCGGACGACGGCTGGGGCAATTGATGACGGCCAGCGGTGTGGCGAGCATCTGGCCGGCAGCGGTGGCCAGCGCTGAGCCGGTTTTGCCGAGTTGCAGATCATGCAATGGTTGTTGATCGACGTAGGGGAGGATGTTGTAGATCCAGCCACCGGGTTGGGTCGTGCCGGAACCATGCTTCGGATCGCCGATCCAACCCCAACCCCATCCGCCGCCAGGGAAGTATCCGAAGGTCGAAAGGTGCGTCTGACAGGCGAGCGCCAATTGCTTGATGTTGTTCTTGCACGTCGATTGCCTCGCTTGCTCTCGCGCCGATTGCACCGCCGGCAGCAGCAGCGAAACGAGAATGCCGATGATCGTGATCACCACCAGCAGTTCGACGAGCGTGAAACCGCGACGTATGGCTCGCCCAGCCGACGACTTCCGCAAACGCGAATACATAATGGTCACCCTGGTAGA
Source organism: Pirellulales bacterium (assembly GCA_963738955.1). Lineage (GTDB taxonomy): Bacteria > Planctomycetota > Planctomycetia > Pirellulales > DATAWG01 > DATAWG01. The sequence goes on from CAVTYW010000021.1 coordinate 158,972, forward strand.
TAACTTACCGGAAGAATATCCGAGGAGAACGAATCAGCTGATCGGGGTTGTACCGCGATGCGCCAACCCCCTACGTATAGCAGACTCGATTTCGTTTCAGAAAGCAACAGATTAGCGAATTGTGTCAGCCAGGCTTTGTAGCCTGACGTTTCCCCCGGCCGCCGTCAGCCTGGAAAGGCTGACCTACGCCAACGCCGGCGGACTACGAGGGCCAGGCCGATGCCGGCCAAGGCGGCTAGGAGCAGCGTCGAGGGCTCTGGAACCGCGGCGGGGCTGCCGCTGAAGCCCGCGGCCGGGGCGAACGTGCCGCCCGATCCGCTTGATCCTGTGCCGAACTCATTGCTGTCCGCGGCGATCAGGCCGGAACCGGAATCGGCCAAGGGCGAGGCATCGGTCGAGGACAGGATCGACGAACTCGGCAATGCCGCCAGCACTTCGGTCTCCAACAGGCTCACGTCGAGGCCAGAATCGGTTGCCGCCAACCGTTCGATCGCCGCGATGCGGTTTTCGAGGACGTGCCCCTTCGCACTGCTGATCGAGCCGGACGCGACCGCATCCTGGATGGCCGTGAACGGATCGCTGCTGGAACCACTGCCGCCCTCGGCTGAGCCAGTGCTCGTAGTGGCCGACGCGCCCGAATTGGCGGCAACGACGCCACCGCCGGCGCCGGCGGATGGAGCAATCGTCACGGTCGAATTGGCGTTGATCGTCAACGTGTTTTGCAGAATCTGCGTGGCCGTCAGGCTGGCCGGGCTGGAACCGTCGCCGACGGTTGTGTTGCCGGCGTAAACCTGTGCTCCGTCGCCGTTAATGGCGGATACGCTGGAAATCGCACCGATCGACTCGGTCGCGGCGCCGTTCAACACAACGGCTCCGTCGTTGGCGTCGCGGTTGCCTTGCGTCGTGATATTCGCCGCGGCGGGCAGGGCATCGGTCGAGCCGGCCAATTGCAGCGTGCCCCCGGACGCGACGGTGACCGACGTGCTGGCGATGGTTGCACCGGCATTGATTTTCAACGTGCCGGCTTGGACAGTCGTCGCGCCGGTGTAGCTATTGGGCGAGGCCAAAACCATCGTGCCGCCGCCGGTCAATTTCAGAGCCTGACCGGAGCCGGAGATTGCCACGTCGGTTCCGTTATCGGAACCAACCGTCAATGTGCTGCCGGAGGCGACATTGAAGGTCGTCGTCGCGGCGCCGGTCGAATCGGCCAGGATCAGCGACGCGTTCAGAACCGCGGTGCTGTTGGCGCCGACGTTGACCTGGGCTCCGGAGCTTCCATTGTTCAGCGTGAGACTGAAGCCCGAGCCGGTCGATTGCGAGGTCAGCGTGAAACTGCTGCTGGCCGAAAAATTGAGCGAGCCGAGCGTGTAGGCTCCGTCGATTGAAACATTCGTCTGGCTGCCGGTGCCGAACGTCGCCGACACGCCGACGCCGCTGGGAACGCCGTTGGGAGTCCAGTTGGTCGGCGTGCCGTAGTGGCTGTCGAGGTTGGAAGACCATACGGACGAAGTGACCGTCGTGACGACCAAATCGAGTTGGCCGGTCGTCGTATTCGCCGTAAGCGAATAGCTGAAGCCGGCAGGAGTGCTGCCGAGAATGAAATCGGTATTGTCGGGATCGAAGTTCGATCCGGTGATGCCGCTGAAATTGACTAGGTCGTAGTCGCCCGCCGAGGGCGTGCCGGTCAGATTGACGGTGTAGTCGCCGGGCGCGACGGTCAGGGTGCCGCTCGTCAAGGCGATCAAGGGGTTCGCGCCGCTGAAGCCGTTGGGGGTTCCGGAGAGATCGAACGACGTCAGGGCGCCGGCTTGCATCGTCAGGCCGCCGCTCAAAGTGAGCGTCGAGCCATTGGTTGCGGCGAGCGTTCCGGCGATTCCGCTGGCGCCCGGGCCGTTCACCGTGACCAAACCGTGGATCGTGCCGCTGCCGGTCAACGTTGCCGCGTGGCCGGCGACTTGATCTCCGACGGTGACAGGTCCGGCGAGCGAGCCGTTGACGCGCAGCGTGCCTCCGTTGACCGAAGTGAGGCCCGTGTAGGTGTTGGTTCCGCTAAGGATCAATCCGCCGGTGGGGGCTTTGTTGAGAACCAAGGCGCCGCCCGGCGGAGTGCCGTCGGCGATATTGCCGGAGAATGTCGAAGTTGTCGTATCGACGAATGTGCCGACCGTCAGCGTGTTGGCATTCAGATTGATCGTCCCGCCGGGGCCGCCTCCGTCGCTAACCGACGCGACTTGCAGCGGACCCGTGAGGTTGTAGGTGAATCCGGTGCTGACATTCAGCGATTGACCAAGGGACTGCAGGACGGAGAAGTTGTCCACCTGGCCGAAGAACGCGGCGTTGTTGTCGGTGCTGCCGTAGAAGCCGGCGTTGAGCGACCCGTCGGTAATGCTGGGCTCGAAACCGGCAGCGGTCGTATTGAAATCGGCGCTGTCGTCGTTGCCACCAAAAATGACGTTGCTGATCGCGCCCGTGATCGTGTTGACCGTGTAGCTCAGGTTGTAAAAACTGTTGGGGCTGAATCCGGCGAAGGGCGCCGCGAAAAACGTGCTTGAGCCGATGCCGTTGGGCGATCCGGGCGTCACTAGACGCAGCGTCCCATCCGGATTGACCACCAATCCCGTGAATGTGGTGCTGGCCTCGACGTCGGTCGGGGTGCCGGAGAAAAAGCCCAAGCCGACGCCGCGATAGATATTGCCGTTCGCCAAAACGATCGAGCCGAGTTGGATGTCGGCGCTGACCGTGATGTTGGTCGGCAACGTGTAATTCGTGCTCGCATTCGAGCCGATGTTGAGATACGTCGCGCCATTGAAGCCGGTGTTCGCCGACGGCGCTGGATTCCCCGATCCCGTGATGATGCTCGGTTGCGCAAGGCCGGCGAGGTTGGCGTTGGTAAAGGTCGTGTAAGTTCGACCGGGCAGATTGGCCAGGCTGGGAGAGCGGCCGGCCGTAGCCGTCGTGGCATCGACGGGATTGTTCGCGTTGGCTGCGGCATTGGTGATGGAAAAATCGTCCGAAACGACCGGAATGCCGGCCGGCTGCAAGAATTGCGAGCCTACCAAGAGATCGATTTGATTCGTCGCGGTGTTGGTGGTCAGCAGCCATTGCGTTGCGGTGGGGGGCGGTGTGTTCAACGTGAAATTAGCCACCGAAGTTGGGCCCTGGCCAGCCGTGTAGCCGTACAAAGCATACAGGCCGTTCGCGACGCCGCCGGAAATATTGACGAGACTCGGACTGGCGACCGAAAACGTTCCAGCGACATTGACCAACGGCACGGCGTTGTTCACGCCGGATGGCGTAAGCGTGAAATTGGAATTCGAACCGGCTTGCAGCGTCAGGCCGCCGTTCAAATTGAGCAAAGTTCCGCTGGATCCTCCGACAGCGCCGCCGCTTGCCACGGTGACCAAGCCACTGACGGCGCCGGTCAGATTCGAAGATCGTAGCGTGCCGGTGGCGTTGACCTGGATCGGTCCTGTGCCGGTCGCCGAGCCGCTCGAGTTTCCAACGGCCAGCGTGCCGGTGTTGATCGTCGTTCCGCCGGAATACAGATTGGCTGCCGTGAGATTCTGCGTTCCTGGGCCGACGATCGCCACGCGCAGCGTGCCCGAGCCGTCTTGAATGACGCCGCCAAAGTTTGCCGACGTGGAAATGCCCGGAGCGATCGATAAAATGCTCACTCCCGCGACGCTGCTGGTGACGGTTCCGCCGCCTGCGCCGGAATTCGCCAGCGACTCAACCGTTTGCGACGTGCCGAACAGATCGAGCGTCGAGCCGGCGGCGATTTGCACCTGACTATTGGGCGACATGCCGCCCGGATGGAATGCAACGTCGTTGATAGCGACATCGGCGTCAACGCCGCTAACGCCGGCCGTGGTGAATTCGATCGTATGATTGCCCGCCGTCGTCACATTGAGCGTGGCACTGAACGGGAGCCATTGCGTGCCGTCGGTCGCGGTCCAACTGTCAACGGAATTGCCGTCCAATAAGACACTGCCAGGATTCGCGGTGTAGCCCGGGCGCGGTTCGGCTTGCCATGTGAGGACGTAGTTTCCGGGAGCCGGAAAGCTGATGGTTTCCGACAGCGTGGTCGCATTCTGCATGCTGATCGCTTGATTGCCGACGGGATACGGAGTCGTGTATCCCCACGCGGAACTGTTGTTGATAAGAACCGCGGAGGCCCCGCCCACCCAGATTAGCGCCGTCTGTTGAGCGGCCGACAAAGTCGGATAGTAAGTATAGCTATTGGACGCAATCACGGGGGTCGCGAAGCTGCCATTCAACACGGGGGGCGGGGCGTTCACGGTCGGCCGCAGCGTGCTGTTGCTAGTGATCGCGGTCGGGCCGGCATTCGTCGCCTGGCCGCCAAAGGCCAGCGTGCCGCCGCCGGTGATGGTCACGCCGAGATTGTTCTGATTCACGCCCGATCCGCCAAAAGCTCCGTTGTAGCTGTAGGTCGAAGCATTGTTGATCGTCAGCGTGGAGATCGCTGCATTGCCGCCGACGATGGCGTTCGCCGACAGACCGTTGGCGGTGCTTAAGGCGGCAATTGTTTGGTTGGCCGCATTGCTGGCGTCGCCGAGTTGCAACACGCCGGCGGTCGCCGGACTGGCGTTGCCCAAAACGACAGTCGAATTCGCGGGAAGGGTCGATCCCGTCGCATCGGCGAGCGCGAGGATGCCGTTTTGAATTTTGGTGGGTCCGGAATAGGTGTTGGCTCCCGCCAAGATTTGCGTTCCGGCGCCCGTTTTGACGAGCGTGATCGTGTTGGTCGAGCCGTTGTCGGCGATGACGCCGCTGAAAGTCGACGTCGCGCTGTTGGCCGGATTGAGCGTCAGCGTTTCTGGTGTGTTGACACTGTTGATCACCATGCCGCCATTGCCGGCGGTTAGATAGTCGGAAAGCGCGCCGATCGTCGGGCCTGTTCCCGCCAGATCGAGTGTCGCGCCGGACGCGATCGACACGTTCGTGGTTGCTGGAAGAACCGCGGCGCCGCCCAAGCGAAGCGTGCCGCCTTCGACAAGCGTTGCGCCGGTGTAGGTATTTTGATGCGTCAACGTCAGCGATCCACTGCCGACTTGCGCGACGCCGCCGCTGCCTGTGATCAGAAGCGGGACCGACACGCTCGTCAGGTCGAAGGCGAGAGTGCCATTGTCGGTGATCGGATTGCTTGGGGGGAGCGAACCGGCGGTGCCGCCGTTGCCGATTTGCAGTGTGCTTCCGGCGCCAATCGTAGTGACGCCGGTGTAGGTGTTGGTGCCCGTGAGGATCAATGTGCCGGAGCCGAGCGTCGTGAGATTCAGTGCATTGGCGCCGGCGTTGCCGTTGGTGATGGCGTTCGGGTAAATGAAGCCGCCTGCGCCGGCGTTGGTGGTGTCGATTCCAAGAGTCGCGCCGTTTGCGAATCCGCCGCTTGCGCCGCCTAGGTTCGCGAGCAAGGTTTGAAGATTCGCGGCGGTGAATTGCGGAGCCGCCCCAACCCCGACGGCCAACGTCGCGCTCGGGCTGACGATGATATTGGTCGAGGTCCAGTTTGACGGGTTGGCGGCATAGAGCGTGTTTGCATTGGCAAAGTCGATCGTGCCCGACGAGATCGTCGTTTTTCCCGCATACGAAGCGGCGCCGCCGAGCCGTAGCGTGCCGCTGCCGGTCATGGTCAAGGCGAGTTGGTTCTGATTGGTTCCCGTTCCGCCGAGAGTTCCATTGAACACGTCGAGCGAACTATTGTTGAGCGTCAACGTTGAAATCGCGGAGTTGCCGCCCACCACCGCGTTCGTCAAAAGATTGTTTGCGGTCGTCAGGCTGGCGACGGTTTGATTGACCGGATTGCCGGCATCGCCAAGCTGGAAAACGCCGGCGGTCGTGCCATCGGAACTGCCCAACGTGACATTCGAGGTCGGTAGAATACTGCCGACATTGGCGCCGGTCGAGGTGCCAAGCACGAGCGTGCCGTTTTGGATCAGGGTTGGGCCGGAATAGGTGTTGGCTCCGGCGAGAACTTGCGTTCCGGCGCCCGTCTTGACGAACGTGATCGTGTTCGAGGAGCCGCTATCGCTGATCGTGCCGCTGAACGTCGTCGAGCCGCTTGGCGGATTCACCGTCAATGTCACTATGGTGCTGGCGCTATTGATGATCGAGCCGCCATTGCCGACCGTCGTCAGGTCGGATAGCGAAGCCACGGTTTCGTTCGTTCCCGCCAGGTCGAAGGTTGCGGCGCCGGAAGCCACGCTAAGAGGAGTCGCCGAGGGGAGAACCGTTGCGCCGAGCGAAGTGTAGAGAGCGCTGACCTGAGCGGAAGTCAGGGCCGAGCTGAAGATGTTCAATTCGTCGATGCTGGCGTTCAGCGCATTCCCGGAGGTTGGGGTCGTTCCCCCGCCGGCTTGAGAGCCTATCGAGATGAACTGGCTGTCGCCCGACGACATCAATACGGGGCTGGCGGCATACGTGCCAGAACCAACATTGGCGCCGTTGACGTAGATGTTGTATCCGGTGCTGCTCACCGAATACGTGATCATCTCCCAAGTGCCGGGCGTCAGAGTGGCGGTGGCGTCGGCTCCGGTCGTAATCCATCCGCCCGTGTTGCCGATATCGCCATGCAAGCCGGAGGCCGACAACTGAATATCCAATCCGTCGTTGTTGCCTCCGCCGTTGCGAGTGGAAAAGAATGTCGGATTGCCGCTGCCAGCCGCAACCTGCGTGTCGTACGTCGCTCCCAGGTTTGCCCAGAACGAGACGGTGTAGGCGCCGCTGATGGCCAAACTGGAGCTATTGGGAATCGAAGCGTATTGGTTCGTGCCATTGAAATTGATAGCCTGCCCCAACACGCCGGGCACGAATGTCGGATTCGTAGTCGCCGGCGCGGCGAACGCAATCGCGCCATTATTGCCATTGGTGGTCAAATCGTTGACGTTTCCTTGGAAGGCATAATGAGCCTGCAAACCGGGCGCGATGACAGGTTGCTGGACTTGGAGCGTGCCCTGCGCGACGATGGTCGCTCCGGAGTACGTGTTGAAGCCCGACAAGATTTGCGTTCCGCCGCCGGTCTTTGCGACGCTCAGCGCATTGGCGGGCCCACTGTCGCTGATCGCGCCGGTGAATGTCGAAGTGCCATTCGCGAGATTGATCGTAAACGTCGCTGGTCCGCCGGTGCTATTGGTCACGGTCCCGCTGGCACCGATCGTCGGAGAGTCGGCAAGCGAAGCAACCGTTTGACTAACGCCGCCGAGATCGAAGGTGGCGCCGGGAGCGACGGTTAGCGAAGTCGACGGTGAAAGCGAACCCGGGGCCTGAAGCCGCAACGTGCCGCCAGCGACCGTGGTCGGACCGGTATACGTGTTGGCGCCGGTCAAGATCAGAGTGCCCGCGCCGACTTTCGCAAAGCCGATCGTGTTGGAGCCGCCGGCGCCGTCGGTGATCGGCGTCGGGCTGGTGAAGCTGCCGCCGGAATTGCTGGTGTCGATTTCGAACGTCGAGCCAAATCCGAGCCCGCCGTTGAAGCCGGTCAAATTGTTGAGAAGGATCGAGATGTCTCCCGAGTCGAAGAGCGGAGCCGGACCGACGCTGACGGCCAGCGTCGCGTTATTGAATACCGTGATATTCGCGCCGGTCCAGTTCGCGGTGTTGTCGTCGTACAGCGCCAACTCGTTGGTGAATTCGAGCGTGCCCGTGGCGATCGTGGTTTGGCCCGAATACGTGGACACACCGCCGAGCGACAAGGTGCCGCTGCCGACCATGGTGAGGGCGAGCTGATTCTGGTTGGCGCCGGGCCCTCCGAGCGTTCCGTTGTACACGTCAAGCGAGCTATTGTTGATCGCCAGGTTCGAAATTGCGGCATTGCCGCCGACGACCGCGTTGTTCAACGAGCCATTGGCAATGGTCAGACTGGCGAGCGTCTGATTGGGGACCGGGTTGCTCGCGTCGCCCAGTTGCAACACGCCGGTCGCGGAACCGCCGGGGGTGCCCAAGACAACGTTCGCCGAGAACGATAGGCTGCCGACATTGGAGCCGGTCGAAGTTCCCAGCACGAGTGTGCCGTTTTCAATCATGGTCGGGCCCGAATAATTATTGGCCCCCCCGAGCACTTGCGTCCCCGCGCCCGTTTTTACGAACGTGACCGCCGCGCCACCATCGCTGATCATGCCGCTGAAGGTCGTCGAGCCGCCGGCAGGGTTCACCGTCAACGTCGCCGGCGTGCTGCCGCTGTTGATCACCGAGCCGCCGTTGCCGGCAGTCGTCAAGTCGGACAGCGAAGCGACCGTCTGGTTGTTGCCCGCCAGATCCAAGGAGGAGCCGGATGCGATGGAGAGGGGAGTGGCTGCCGGGAGAATCCCAGCGCTCGATTCGGCGGCATAGAGAGCATTCACGTCCGACTGGCTGAGTGCGGTGTTGTAGATGTTCAAAAGCTCGATCGAACCGATAAAGGAATTGCCCTGAGAGGGCGTTCCGCCGCCGGCCGCCTGCGAGCCGACCGTCAGATACTGGCCAGGATTTGCGGCCGACATCAAGATCGGAGTGCCCTGAGCGTTATAGCCGCCCGAGCCTACGTTGACGCCATTCACATAAATCGAGTAGCCCGTGCTGCTGACCGAATAGGTCACCATCTGCCAGACGCCAGGAGTGATGGCGCCGGAAACGGAATCGGCGCCGGTATTCATCCATCCCGGCGTGCCGCCGATATCTCCGTGCAAGTGGGTGCCCAAGATCTGCACGTCAAAGTTTTGCTCGGCGCCGTTGCGGGCGGAGAATAACGTGGGATCCGAGGTGGTTTGCGTGCCGGGATTCACCCACAAGGAAATGGTGTAGGCGCCGCTGAGGTCCAAGCTGCTTGTGTTGGGCAGCACGACGAATTGATTCGTGCCGTTGAAACTGATCGCCTGCCCGGCAAAGCCGCTGACGAAGGTCGGATTCGCCGAGCCAGGCGAGGCAAAAGCCAGGGTTCCATTATTGCCGTTGACCGAATCGTTGGCGTTGCCCTGAAAGCCATAGAACGCCTGCAAACCGGCGGTCGGAGCCTGGGTTCCCTGGAGCCGGATGACGCCATTCCCAGAGATGTTGGTTGGGCCAGTGTAAGTGTTGTTGGCGGCAAAGATCCAAGTTCCTCCGGCGACATTCACCCCCAACGACGCCCCGGCGCCGCCGCCGTTGGAAATCACGCCCCCCATGACGTTGATCGCGGAACTGTTGCCGACGAGTGTCAGCGTCGATGGAGTGGTCACCGAATTTGCCAAGCTCACCCCGGCGTTGACGGACAGGGCGTTGAAGGAATTATTGGTCCACGACTGGGATCCAAGCAGGGCAATTGACATCGGGTTGGCGGCGCTTCCAATCGTGACGGCTCCCGAACTATTGCTCGATGTGATGCCGTCGGCGCCGATCGAGAGCACTTCGTTGCTTGCGCTGCTGCTCTCAATCAGGGTCGAACCGGAGTTGTTGAAGTAGAGGCCCAGGGCCGCGGCGGGAACCTCGAGTTGCACCGTCGTGTCGCCGTTGACGTTCGTGCCGTTGAAGACCGCATCGTTGGTCGGTCCTGGGGCCGCGCCGGAAATCGTGCCGGTCGGGGTCGTCCACCAATTGGACGCGGTATCCCAAAAAACGCCCGTGCCGGAAACTGAATTCCAATAGAGGGGCGAGTTGGTTTGCGCCATTCCCGACGATGACCACGTCAGATAGCCGCAAGCCAACAGGACGGCAAGAAGTCGCTGTGGGGCAATCGAGCAATCAAAAAGGCGTTGCATGAGCGGATTCCTTGGTTGACAAACCAACAGAGCGTCGGCAATTGCTTTTGTCTTGGATCTAGTCGCCCGCAGATCGAAGGATGTGCGCAGTGCCGAACATCGAACAAAAATAATTCAACGACCGAGCAGAGGCGGAATGCCTCAAAGTCCGAATGGACATATCGACCGTCGAGCCAACCTTCCCGGTTCCCTAAACCGCCTGCCATGCTTCTTCCGCGTCGGTACGGCCGCTCTTCCGACCGCGCCAACGGCGACACGCTTCTGTCTGCGCCGTCATGTTAGCACGTGGCTTCGCACATGTCACGGACTTAATCGAGATTCAGATAGCGAATTGCTCGCCGGCGGGTTGCGAAGGCCAGCCCAATGCCCGCCAAGGCGGCCAGCAGCAGCGTCGAGGGCTCTGGAACCGCGGCGGGACTGCCGCTGAAGCTCGCGGCCGGGGCGAATGTGCCGCCCGACCCGCTCGTGCTGAACGCACTGCTGTCCGCGGCGATCAGGCCGGAACCGATGTTGGCCAGCGACGAAGCATCGGTCGAGGACAGTATCGACGAACTCGGCAATGCAGCCAGCACTTCGCTCTGCAACAGGCTCACGTCGAGTCCAGGATCGGTTGCCGCCAGCCGCTCGATCGCGGCGATGCGGTTTTCGAGTTGCTGGCCCTTGGCACTGCTGATCGAGCCCGCGGTGATGGCATCCTGGATGGCCGTGAACGGATCGCTGCCGGAGCCGCTGCTGCTATCGGCGGAGGCCGTGCTCGAAGCGGACGATGCACTCGAGGTCGCTGCAACGACGCCACCGCCCGCGCCGGCGGACGGAGCGATCGTCACGGTCGAGTTGGCGTTGATCGTCAGCGTGTTTTGCAGAATCTGCGTGGCGGTCAGGCTGGCGGCATTGGCGCCGTCGCCGACGGTCGTGTTGCCGGCGTAGACCTGGGCTCCATCGCCGTTCACGACACCCACGCTGGAAATCGTACCGATCGACTCGGTCGCGGTGCCGTTCAACACAACCGCTCCATCGTTAGCGTCGCGGTTGCCCTGCGTCGTGATATTCGCCGAGGCAGGCAGAGCATTGGTCGTGCCAGCCAGTTGCAGCGTGCCACCGATGCCGACGGCGATCGACGTGCTCGCGATGCTGCCGCCGGCGTTGATTTGCAACGTGCCGCTATTGACGTTGGTCGGACCGGTATAGGTGCTATTGCCGCTCAGGATCAGGCCGCCACTCGGCGCTTTGTTCAATGTCAAACCGCCGCCGCCGCCGCCAAGAGTTCCTGAAAACGTCGAGCTAGTGGTGTCGGTATTTCCGGTGCCGACGGTCAGCGTGTTGGAATTGAGGGCGACGGCGCCGGAACCACTCAAACTGGCCACCTGTTGGCTGGCGCCGAGATTGAACGTCGTGCCCGTGTTGACCGACAACTGCGCGGCCGAGCCCAGCGACGTGGGATTATTGGAATTCACGGTCACTCCGACGGGAACCAGCGAGTACAACTGCTGCACCTGGGCGTCGGTCAATGCCGTGTTGTAAATCTGCACGTCGTCGATCGAGCCGAGGAACTGAGTGGCTGGATCGAAGCCGGCGCCGCCCGACTGCTGGTTGCCGATCGTTGCGAACGTGGTGCCGGTTTCCAGCATCGGAGTTCCCGTATAGGAAATCGCCGCCTGGCTTCCACCCGCGGCGGCGCCGCCGTTGAGATACACCGTGGCGCCGTTCACGCCGACGGAATAGGTCACCAAATACCAATTGCCGGTGGTAATCGAGGCGCCGAGGTCGGCAGCGGTGTTGATCCATCCTCCTCCGCTGCCAATGTCGCCGTGAACACCGCCCGCGGTCATTTGAATGTCGAACGTGGTTTCGCCATTGTTGCGGGTCGAGAAGATCGTGGAATTGCCGCTGAAGGTGCTGGGGTTGACCCAGGCCGACACGGTGTAGCTGCTAAGCTGCAGAAGGCTGGATTGCGGGATTTGCACGTAGCTGTTGGCGGAAGTGAAATTCAGCGCGAATGCGCCGGTTTTGGCGGCAGCCGTATAGCCCACGCCGCTGCCAACCACCGTGCCGGCCAGATGATTGGAGCCGCTGTCGTTCGCCGTCGAGCCGGCGCCCTCCTCGAATTGATAATTGCCGACCAAGCCAGCGGCCGGGACGGAAGCAAGTTGGCCGATCAATGCGACCTGGGTGTTCGCGGCCACGCTCGTTGCCGGCGAATTGAGATTGACGCTTCCCGTGCCTTGGAACGTGATCGTTCGCGGCGTGCCGCCATCGTTCAGCGAACCCAGGGCTAGCGTTCCCGCTCCACCGCCGATGCTGTTGTTGACGACGAACGTGGGGCTGCCCGTGAGCGTGGTGACGCCCGTATTGCCGGCAAAGGCCACACTGTAGGGACTGCCGGTGGTGTCGCTGCTGTTGACGGCGAGCGTGCTGCCATTGATCGACAAGTCGCCGACCGTTTGGTTCAACGACGCCCCGCCGACACTGATGCCCGACGAACCGCTGACCGTGACGGGACCGGTGCCGAGCACGGTGTTCGTCGCGACGGCGGGATTGAGAGCAATCGCGCCTCCGGCCAGCGTGGTGCCGCCGTTGTAGGTGTTGTTGCCGGTCAAGGTTAGCGTGCCGCCGCCGGTTTTGACGATCGAGCCGGGATTGCCCGCGCCGGCGTCGCTGATGACGCCGCTGAACGTCGAGGGGACATTGTCCGTATTGCCGATGGTCAACGTGTTGGAACCGAGAGTCACGGCTCCCGCCCCGGCGAGTGAACTGACCTGTTGGCTGACGGCCATGTTGAATGTGGAGCCCGCCCCGACGGACAACTGAGCGTTCGAGCCCAACGACGTGGCGGTGTTGGAATTCAAGGTCAGGCCAGCGGGAACCAACATGTACAACTGCTGCACCTGGGCGTCGGTCAACGCGGTGTTGTAGATTTGCACGTCGTCGATTTCGCCGAGGAACTGCGTCGCCGCGCGAAATCCGCCGCCTTGTTCCTGGTTGCCGATGGTGGCGAACGTGGAGCCATTTTCCAGCATCGGCGTGCCGGTGTAGGAAATCGCAGCCTGGCTGCCGCCGGCGGCGGTGCCGCCGTTGAGATATACGGTAGCGCCGTTCACGCCTACCGAATACGTGACCAGATACCAATTGCCGGTCGAAATCGTGGCGCCCAGGTTGGCGCTGGTGTTGATCCAGCCGCCGGCGCCATTGCCGATGTCGCCATGAAGACCGGCCGCGGTCATCTGAATGTCGAACGTGTTATCGCCGCCGTTTCGCGTGGCGAAGATCGTGGAATTGGCGTTGAAAGCCGCCGGGTTCACCCATGCCGACACGGTGTAGCTGCTAAGCTGCAGGAGGCTGGATTGCGGAATCTGGACGAAGCTGTTGGCCGAAGTGAAATTCAGGGCGTAGACGCCGGTTTTGGCGGCGGTCGTATAGGCCACGCCATTGCCGACCAGCGTTCCCGTCAGGTGGTTGGAGCCGGTGTCGAACGTCGTCTTACCGTAACCCTCTCCGAATTGAAATTCGCTCACCAGATTGGCCGATGGTCCGGAGGACGCAAATTGGTCGGGCACGACGATCCGAGTGCCGCTGGCCAGACTCGTTGCCGGCGAATTGAGATTGATGGTGCCAAGGCCATTGAAAGTGATGGTTCGAGGCGTGCCGCCGTCATTCAGGGAACCGAGCGTGAGCGCGGCCGCTCCGCCGCTGATGCTGTTGTTGATGACGATGCGGGGATTTCCATTGAGCGTCGTGATGCCCGTATTGCCGGCAAACGCCACGCCATAGGAACTGCCAGTGGTGTCGATGCTGCCGATATTGAGCGTGCTGCTGTTGATCGACAAATCGCCGAGCGTTTGGTTCAACGCTGCGCCGCCAATGGCAAGAATCGAAGTGCTGCTGACGGTGACGGGGCCGGTGCCGAGCACGGTGTTGGTCGCGACGGCGGGAACGAGAGCCACCGTGGCTCCGGCGAGCGTGGTGCCGCCCGAATAGGTATTGTTGCCCGTCAGCACAAGCGTGCTGCCTCCAGTGATGGTCAGAGTGCTCTGCGAACCAGCGTCGCTGAGAATGCCGCTGTACGTCGTGGTAGCGCCGTTCAAGCCGACGACCAGGTTCACCGGAAGAGGAGTCGGCGAGCTGATGTCAAGCAGGGCGATATTGCCCGTGCCGGCGATCGCACCCAAATTGGCTGTGCCAAGGCCCGCGATGAATGTCAGCCCGCCGTTGGTGTTGAGGGTGACGGTGCTGCTTTGCAGCGCATTGGTGTTGTTGAGCTGCACGACGCCGGAGTTGATCGTCGTGCCGCCGCTAAACGTGTTCGCGCCGCCGAGGATCAACGTTCCCGAACCGCCGACCGCGAGGCTGGCATTGCCGCTAATCACGTCGTTGATCGTGGTAGTGTTGTTGACGGTGAGCGACGAATCGCCGGCGACGTTGAACGTGGCAGGAGTGGTCACGCCGGTGCCGTCGAAGGTCAGACTGCCGCTGCCGCTGCTGGAAAGCGTGACGCTGCCATTCAAGGAAACCGCATTGCCGAGCGTGATGGCCGTGCCATCGTCTTGCAGCATGCCGCTATTGAGCCGCAAACTGCCCGTGCCGAGTGGGCCGCTGGCGAGATCGCCGGTCGAGGGCGAACTACTGCCGCTGAGGCGGACGGTGCCGCCGGAGAGGATCGTGCCGCCGCCATACGTGTTCGCGCCGGTGAGGATCAACGTGCCGTTGCTGGCAGTCAACACGGAAGCGGCGCCGCCGAGCGTGCCGTCGATGGTGCTGGTGGCGCTCGCGTTGTACGTGAGGCTTCCGGATAGCGAACCGCTCACGGGAATCGACAGTGCGCCGGAGTTGATCGTCGTCAGGCCGCTGTATGAATTCGCGGCACTGAGCGTCAGCGTGCCGCTGCCGTTGTAGATCACTGAGCCTGGCGAAGTGCCTGAGTCGGCGATGCCATCGGTGCCGATCGTGGTGTCGCCTGGACCATTGATCGTTAGCGTGCTTCCCTCGAGATCGAGGCCGCCTGAAAGAGTCAGGCTGTCGCCGGGATTCGCCGAGCTGGATGTGATCGTCGCCCCCCCGAGAACTTGAATCGGGCCGCCGTAGGTGTTCTGGCCACTGACGCTTTGTAGTGCGCCGTTTGGATTGGCGGCAAGGCCCGTGCCCGTGATCGCGAGAAAAACGAATCCGGTGGTGATTCCGCCTTGCAATTGCAGAGCAGCGCCGGGGAGAACCGTCACGCGGGACGCGGACCCCAAGGCGTCGCTGTTTTGAAGATTGAGCTGGCCGGCGTTGACCGCGATGGCGCCCGAATAGGAAGTGTTGGGGCTCATGAAGGTCACGGTGCCGGTGCCATTGACGAAGATATTGGCCGAGCCATTGATCCCGTTCGATCCATCGGTGTCGTAAAGCGTGTAGTTGACGCCGGTGTTGGGAGCAATGTTGCCGGTGTTCGTGAACGATACCTGCACCGGCGTGACGCCGCCGGCTTGAATGTAGACGTTGCTGCTCGCGACCGGCAGGGTGGCGGAGCCGTTGAAGTAATTGTCGGCAAAGGTGACGATGCCGTTGGGGCCGGGGAACGTCGTTGACGAACCGCCGAAGACCCAATTCGGAGTGGTCGTGTCCCAGGGCGTGTTCGGACCGCCTTGGCGCCGGTCCAAACGATCGACGGCGGCGACACCAGCAGGTCGATCTGGTTTGGCTGGCTCAGCAACTGGTAGCTGAAACCGGGATTGGCGTTGATCGAGGCGGGATTGAGCTGGAAATTGCCGAAGGCAGTGATGCCCGAAAAAGCAAACAAGTCGAACGTTCCGATCGATGGATTCGAGAAGCCGATCAGCGTGGCGCCGTTGGCAACGAGGCCGTTGGTGGCGCCGAAGGATGTGATCAGCGCGTTGCTGTTGCCATTTGGCGCATTGGGAAGCGCGAAGTTCTCCGTCGAACCGGCCTGGAGCGTTATGCCGGCGTTGACTGTGAGCGTGCCCGTCAGATTCAAGACGCCAGCGCCGTTAAAGGCGGCAACGGTTTGGGCGGAGTTCTGAAACGTGACCGTTCCGGCGCTGCCGATCGTCAAATTGCCGGCCGGCGCCAGCCCGCTGTTCGAAGCGATGCGCAGCGTGCCGCCGGTGACGGTCGTGCCACCGGTATAGGTGTTGAAGCCGGCAAGAACTTGCGTGGCAGCGGCGCCGCCGTTGAGCGTCAGGCCGACCCTTCCATTGCCGTCTTGAATGGCGCCGCTGAATGTCGTCGACCCGCTGGCCGGGGCCAGCACGAGCGTTGACACCGTGCCTGCCGCGCTATTGGTGACGGTGCCGCCGGAACCTGATACGTCCGAAAGCGAGGCAACCCGTTGGCTGCCACTGCCGGCCAGATCAAAGAAGTCGCCGCTGGCGATCGAAAGCGGCGTGGTCGAGGGCAACGGCCCAGTGCCACCCGTGGCAATCGCAACGTCGGTGATGAACGACGTCAGGTCTCCTCCGCCTTGGTCGGTTCCGTTGAACGACAAGGTATAAGATCCAGCGGTTGTGACCGTGAATGAGCCAGTTACCAGATTAAACGACGAAGTGCTCGCCGGCGTCACCAGCCCGCCGGTGCCGATGCTGGCGATATTCACGCCGTTTAGCTCGACGTCGAAGGGGTTGGGCCCGTTGCCGCCGCGCCCTTCCGTGAAGAACGAGAGTGAATAGGTTCCCGCAGCCAGGTTGAATGCCTGCGAAAACGATCCGGTGTTTTGGACCAGTGCGGCGAATCCGCTCGGCGAGCCGGTCGTGCCGAACGGACTGCCGTTGGCCGAGATTCCCGATTGTCCCGTGAACGTCCAGCTCGCGCCCGTTGGATTGTAGGTATAATACGTCGTGCCGGTCGTGAAGGCGGCATTCGGCACGTTGATCGTGGCATTGGCGGTCTGGATCGTTTCGGTCACGTTGGTGAAGGCGTTGATATAGTTGCCGCCGGTCACAGCGTCTTGAAACGTGACTTGGTAATAGCCCGGCACCGGGACATAGAAGGAAATGCTATACGGGTTCCAAGCCGAGTTGCTGGCCGGCGTGATCGAACCTTCGAGTACACCAGGGGTCAGGTTACCGCTGCGGGTGTTGCCGCCGAAAAAGAGATTCAAGGGCTCGATTGCCTCCGTTGCCCGCCGTCGAATAGGCGGCTTGAAAGCCGATCGTATAGGTGCCGGCGGTCGGGAAGTTCAGGGTTTCGAAGGCCCCCGTCAGATACTGATAGTCTTGCAGCACTGCTACCTGAGAATTCCCGTTGGCTGCTGTCTGCGACCCCGCGGGCGCGGCGGGCAGGCCCCATCCGCCGTTGCCGGTCGCGATCCCGGAATGGTTTTGGAAGGTCCAACTCGAGCCGAGCGGCGTCCAGAGAACGTTGGCGCCCTTGCCGGCGTAGTCGATCGCGCGGTAGTTCTGGTCGTTGGCGGCCATGCCGGGATCATTGGCGTTGGCGAAGCTGTAGTCGGCAACGGCAACCGAATTCCCAAGCCGCAACGTGCCTTGGCTGATCGTCGTCGGTCCGGCGTAGGTGCTGGTGCCGCTAAGCGTCAACGTGCCGCCTGGATTGTTCAACGTCAGGCTTCCGAGGCCGCTCAAGATGCCGGAATACGTCGTGGTCGTGCCATTGCCGGTCACGGTTAGGGCGACGCCGGCAGGAGTGCCGGCATTATTTTGGAGCGAGAAGTTGCCCGATCCAGCCAGGCCGCCGACCGTGAAGGCGTTGCCACTAACCGACTGATCGAACACGACGCTGCCGCCAGCCGGAGTCAAAGTGCTATTCTGGAGGGCAAGCGGGTCGGCGAGGATCAACGTGCCGGCGCCGACCGTCGTCTGCGCCGGTGTAGGTGTTTGGGCTATTGAACCGAACCGTGCCGGTGCCATTGAGCGTCACGGTCGTGCCGGCGCCGCTGATGCCGACCGTGCCGCTGGCGTTCGTGAAGGCATACGAAGTCGTGGTGTTTGCGAAGGTCACGCTGGCAGGATTAACCCCAGCGGCCTGGATCGTGACGCTCTGATTTGCGCTGCCCGAGTCGTCGAACGTGACAATGTCGCCATCGGCGTACGTTTGTCCGGTCGCTTGGCTGGTGGAATTGGTCCAGTTGGGGGCGGCAGTGTCCCAAGTGGCGCCCTGTTCCCGCCCAAGTGACCGCGTTGCTTGTCGAGGATGGGATGCCGAGAACGGAGAGTTCCTTGTAGCCGACATAGCCATTCTGCTGCGTGCCGAACAGGAACTCGATCGACGTCACGTTGGTCAGGCCGCCCGCAATGGCCAGTTGGACGAAGCTGGAATTGGTGCCGGCGCAAAGTTCACACTGCTGCCCGTCAGCATCGTCAGCGTGTTATTGGTGGTTGTCGTATACAGGATCGAGTAGGTTTGGTTGACGCGATCGGCATTCGCCCAGCCGGAGTAGGTGTCGATCGTCGAGATGGTTTCAGGGGCGGCGAATGTGTACAGCAGCGAACTACCGGTTTGCATTTCGACGTCCGTCGTGTCGGCCGTCGATGTTCGCAGACTGCCAAAACTGCCGTCCGTCAATGTCGCGTAGGTCCTGCTGGTTGCCGCATCGCCGTTGGCGACGAAGGGAGGCGTCACGCTGGGAGTGAGCGTAACTCCCGCGGCGTTTAGCAGATTCGACGCGGCGGAAGGGGATGTGTATCCAGTGCTGTTGGCGGAAGTCACTTGGGTTGCCGTCTGCGCCTGCGGCGCCATGGCGGCTAACACGGCCACGGCGACAGCAAGGCTGGCGACGAACGGCAGCAATCGCAAGCGGCGAATTGGGGTCGAGCCGGAAAAATACGACAAGCGGTTGGCGGCCGGATGAAGGCCGAGCGCACGCATTTCGTTGGAAATCTCTGAAACGATTCGGCGGTGCCAAGAACGACGATGCATCAGCATGCTCCCTAAAGAATGTTCGCGCCGAAGTGCATCGAAGACGTTGATTGAAACCACAATCGCAAGAAAACAATGGCCAGCCAAGCAAGCACAGTTTCCCTGCGAATCATCAGGCGCGACTTCTACCGAAGCCGACGAGGCCTGTGATGAAAGTGCTCAACGAAACCGCGGGCATTTGTTCCCGAACCGCAGCTACCTCTAACTTCCGTAGATCCCATAATTATCGAGCGCGACAGTCGGATGAAGACTGCGGCCGACATGCCATCTTAACAATCCGATAGTCGCGTGTCACATTTTTCGACTAAGATTCCTGACATTCGGCTGATATTTTTCACTTTTTGGTCTTTGAACCCCCTCGATAGTACGATGTTGCAATCGGCACCCACCAGGACAAGGTGCGGCTGAACGAAAAGCGCTTGATGACTTCCGCCGTGATCGATCCGCGCGGTTATGACTCGTCTATTCGCAAATCAAGTTCGCCGCCGCTGACCAGGCGAACGGCGATCGAGCGCGCTACCAAGACTTGAAATCTTCGTTCATCGAGGAATTCGAGGATCGGTAGATCGTTTGCCCAATTCCGTGAGTAGTTCATTCACCTTGGTCCCAATCAAATCGCGCACCGCTCGGAACTGTTCGGGCGGCATTGCCTTGGGATCGGGAATGTTCCAATCCAGATGCCGGGCGGCCCGAAGACTGGGGCATTGGTCGCCGCAGCCCATTGTCACCGCCGCATCGAAGGGAACGTTGGGAAGATCGGCCAGCGATTTCGATTGGTGAGCGGCCAGATCGTAGCCCAACTCGCGCATGGCTTCGATGGCCTTCGGATTCACTTTCCCCGATGGGCGCGAACCCGCGCTAAAGGCTTCGACGCCGTCGCCACCGAACATTCGCGCAAACGCCTCGGCCATTTGGCTGCGGTTGGAATTCTCGACGCAGACGAAAACAACACGGTTCATTGGGAAGACCTCATGTTTGGCGGTCGATAGTGTCAGGGGGGTCGCGCGCGGTGAGTCTGCGACGCGGCTTATCGTCAGTGTCTCTCTTGGTCAATCGCGTCGCTAGCAAGTGCAATCACGCGAGGCGGCAGGCGGAGATAGCCCAACGACTCGCTGTATTGCTGGCCCTCGTCGAGGCACCACCGCACGACGTCCTTTAGCGTAGCGAGTGTTTGCGAGTCGTCGTAGTGGCGATACAAGAGTAGCCAGGAATAGCTGACGATCGGGTAAGACTCGGCGCCATCGGGATCGGGCATGAAGACGCGGAGATTCGCGGGCAACTTCGTTTGGATCAACGTGTCCAACCCACTCGTCGCCGTTGGTTTGATGAAGTTTCCAGCTTTGTTCTGCAGAATGGCCATGCCCAAGCCGCTTTGCTTTGCGACTCCGAACTCGACGTAGCCAATCGCTCCGGTGCTCTGTTGGATTTGGCTCGCAACCCCTTCGTTGCCGTTGGCAAGCATGACCCGCTGCGGCCAACCGACTTTCGTGCCGACGCCTGGACCATTTTTCCAATCGTCGCTTGCCGACGCTAAATGATTGGAAAAGGCAAACGTGGTTCCGCTGCCGTCTTGCCGCGCCACGACAGCAATCTCGCGGGATGGGAGTTTCGCGTTCGGATTGTCGGCAACGATTTTGGGATCGTCCCAACGAGTGATCTTGCCCAAGAAGATGGCCACATAGGTTTCCCTGGAGAGCCGCAGATTCGCCGGCATGCCCTCAGGATTGTAAGCGAGAACAATGATTCCAGCTGTGATCGGCACAAGCGTGGCCCCGCGTTTTACCGATGCGATTTGCTCATCTGTCAGAGCGGCATCGCTTGCGCCAAAATCGACGGCATCCGCGAGAAACTGCTTCGTTCCCTCGCCGCTGCCCACTGCCTTGTATTCGATGGCGGTATTGGGGTGTTCCTGGTGGTACTGCTCGAACCACTTACGAAAAAGCGGCGCCACGAACGTCGAGCCGGCCCCGCGGATCGTTACGACTTGCGTCGGAGCGTTTGACCCCTCGGAGCTTTTTGTCGAGCAACCAACAACAGAGGTCAAGCCGACCGACAGAATTAAGACGAACGGCTGAAAATGATTACGACTCATGATTCGGCGCTCCTCATTTGTTTGTCG
Organism: Pirellulales bacterium; assembly: GCA_963738955.1. GTDB lineage: Bacteria > Planctomycetota > Planctomycetia > Pirellulales > DATAWG01 > DATAWG01. The sequence continues at coordinate 179,687 of CAVTYW010000021.1, forward strand.
CGTGCGTTACTTGGGTCTACTCCACTTGATCCTCACCGACACCGTCCAACTCTCCGGAGGATTTAAGCTCTTGCACCCAGCTCTCGACCGCGGCGGCGATCGCGTCGCGCACGTCGCGAAACTTTTGCAGCTTCTCTTTCTCCGGGCCCTGGAAAGCCGGTGGGTCGTCGAATTGCCATGTGATCCGCTTTACCATTCCCGGAAAGATTCGCGGACACTGGTCGGCTCCTTCTTGGCAGACAATCACCAGGTAATGAACCCAGAGCCGGCCGAGATACTCTTTGACCGACTTCGAGCGGAGCTGGCTGGCGTCGATTCCGATTTCCTCGAGCACTTGAACCGTCATGGGATGAACGCCATTTGGATCGAGGCCGGCGCTATACGCCGCAAAGCGGTCGCCGTGGCGTGCGCGAAGCAATGCTTCGGCGATTTGACTGCGGCAGGAATTGCCGATGCAGAGAAACAAGGCATTTCTCTTTCTCACTGCTCCTCCTCGTTGTTGCGCGTGAAGTACGATAGCGCGACGGCGAGTAGAGCGCCGAGCGACGGCGCAACGAGGTATAACCAAAGGTCTTTGAGATTCCCGCTCACGACGGCCGGGGCCAACGACCGGGCCGGGTTCATCGAGGCGCCACAGATCGGGCCAGCGAATAGCGCCTCGAACGCGATGACTCCGCCGACCGCCACTCCAGCCAGCAAGCCCTTTTCCTTGGGCCCGGACGACACTCTGAGAATGACGAACATCAGCAGCGCTGTGAGCACCAACTCCAGCACAAAGCTCTGCATTGCCGGCCCTGCCGGACGCGTTGCCCCGAGGGTGGGGTCGCTGAACAGGGCCCGCAATAAACCACTTGCCATCAATGCCCCAATTAGCTGGCTGACGACATAGGGAACGGCCAGTCGGCCGGGTAGACGACGGGCGGACCAAAACCCGAGCGTGACTGCCGGATTGAGATGCGCTCCGGAAATATCGCCCACGGCATAGATCATCGCCATCACCACCAGGCCGAACGTCAGCGCGACGCCGACGTGTGTCACCTGATGGCCCGAAACGTCGTCGATGACGATCGCTCCGGTTCCCGCGAATACGAGCGCGAACGTTCCGATGATTTCCGCGAAATACTTGTTCATGCGTGTAAGCGAATATACTTGGGCAAAAAAATCTACTGGCAGCAGTTCGTTCCGCGCACGCGAGCCGCTTCGTATCCTTGGCCAATTCCGGCACGTCGTGAAAACAGCAAGCCAAGCAGTCGAGCAGTTTCTCGTGGAAGGCGTTGCGCGCCGGAGCAAGGTGGTAGTAGCTCCAATAACCTTGCTTGCGAGCCGCCACAAGTCCGGCTTTCCGCAGGTAGGCAAGGTGTCGCGATGCCTTCGGCTGCGGCACGCCCAACACGCCGACCAGATCGCATACGCACAATTCGCCGCCGCGAAGGAGATGCAGAATGCGCAGCCGGGTTCGATCCGAGAATGCCCGGAACATCAAGTTGACGCCAGTTGTCGTCGTGGCGATTTTCATATCTGTGCAAGCGAATATAGTCTGCGGCCGTTCGGCGCGTCAAGGAACGAACCACTGCAATGCAAAGAAAGCCCGCCTATCAGCAGCCCAGCGGCCACTTAAATGCCGTCGGCGGCGTGGCAATCGATCGCTTGCTTTTCGTCGGACTGAGCCTGCGCCGAAGCAGCGACAAGCGGGCTGGCCTCCGAGTTCGAGACCGATGCCGGCGGTTGCGCGAGCAGGCGCGTTAGCGTGTTCGGATGAACGCCCAACAGCTTGGCCGCACGGCCTTTGTGGCCACGAGTCACTTCTAGGGCCTGACGCACCGCTTCGTCGCGAAGCCGGCCCAAGTTGAAGTACGGCAACGACGATGGCACTCGATTCACGGCGTCGGCATTCGGCAGACACGGCGCCGCGTCCAACACATACGATTGCTCGATGACGTGCGACAATTGCCGTACGTTGCCCGGCCAATCGAATTCGCAAAAGTCGCGCAGCGTGTCGCCGTCGGGACGCCAGATCGGCCGCTGATATTTGGCCGCGTATCGAGTGGAGAAGAAATCGACCAGTTCCGGGATGTCTTCCATTCGCTCGCGCAATGGCGGCACGCGCAGTTCGACCATGTTCAAGCGATAGAACAAATCTTCGCGAAACCGGCCCGCGGCAACCTCGGCCTCAAGATCGCGATTAGTGGCGGCAAGCACTTGTACTTTGATCGCAACCGGATGGGCCGCTCCGACGGGCGTGACTTCCGCCTGCTGCAAAACGCGGAGCAACTTCGGCTGCAAATCGGCTGGCATTTCGCCGATTTCGTCGAGGAAGACGATGCCACCCTCGGCGGCGCGAAACACGCCAAGCGAGCTTCCCAGAGCGCCGGTAAACGCGCCCTTTTCGTGACCGAAGAGTTGGCTTTCCGCAAGGGTCGTGGTCAGAGCGGCGCAGTTGACCGGCACGAAGGGTTTGCTGGCTCGAGGTCCGCTACGATGGACCGCCCGCGCCCAAACTTCCTTTCCGGTGCCCGTCTCGCCGGAGATGAGAACGGTGCATTCGACTTCGGCAGCGCGCTGCGCGTGCTGGGCGACTTGCGCATTCCCAAGCTGCGACCGATTACCCACTCATTCCCGACGGAGTCGGTCGAGGCAAGAAGTCGAGAATAAGACGAGCCGCTGTCTTGCTCAGATTGTATACGCATAAATCCGTTTGGCTCGCGACGCACGGCAAATTGCCGCCGGAGCCGTTGGGGAGCCGTAACCCTTGCGCTGGCTTACTCCCGGTGCATCTTCATTAGCTGACAAGTCCCTGGCTACAAAAAAGGTTCGCAAGCCCTGCGAAACCCCCCGTTGTTCCCCAAATTACAAGGAACGAGCCTCCATTATAAATGCAACTTGCATGGTTGCAACGACTTTGTTGTGGCAATCTTTGCGTTTGGGGTAGAATATCCCGTCGTTTGAGGGGGGGTTCTAGCGTCTGGGTCGAGTTTCCGGCCTGATCCGGCCAGGCAACTGCGCGAAACTATTCCGGCAAACACCGAATTGGCGTTTTGACGAATGGCCGGGAAGAGTCGCGAAGCCCTATTTAGCGCCGCCCTTGTCCGGCGACTTTTCGTCGGCTTCGAAGAACATCAGATGTTGCCAGGGAAGCTTTTCGAACTGCTCGACCAGCTTGAAGCCGTTCGGCGGCAATTCCTTGAGAACTTGGGCCTTGCTCATCTTGTGCAGCGGCTTGATCGGCACATTCGGATCCTCGGCGCGGAATTCGGCCAACACCAGCCGGCCGCCCGGTTTCAGGCTCTTCCGCATCGCCGCGAGCATTTCCACGGGATTCGAGAATTCGTGGTAAACATCGACGCACAGGATCAGATCGACACCGGCGGTGGGAAGCTTTGGATCGACGGTCGAGCCAAGAATCAAGTCGATGTTGCTGATGTCCGCTGCTTTGGCCCGTTCTTTGAGCAAATGGAGCATTTCCGGCTGAATGTCGACGGCCAGGACTTTTCCCGTCGGACCGACGAGCTTGGCGATTTTCAGTGAATAAAACCCATTGCCGCAGCCCATGTCGCACACGATTTGCCCCGGCTTGATGTTCAGGGCCCTGAGCATCGTCTTGCAATCTTCCTCCCGCTCGCGCGACTCGCGCACAAGCCACGGAGCGCCGAGATAATGCATGGTTTGGGCGATCTCTCGCCCTTTGTAGAACTTCAGCGGCGGGGGGATTTTTTCAGCCGCTTTTTCGGCCGGCGCTGTCGGAGCCGGCGTTGGATGTTGTGCGAAGGACGGAACCGCAATCAATGCAATTGCCGCGGCGATTGCAAACGGCAGGGCCATCACCAGCATCGCTCTGAGCTTGATCATCGTCGTTTCTCCGGGATTTGAATCGCTGTCATTATAGACCGCCTGGTCATTGGATGCGACAATTCAAACGAACCATCTATGCTCTGGCTTCCGACGATCTCTAGTCGAATCTCTGCGATTCGAGCGCGAGCGTCGCGGGATGTGAATTCGCGGCGGCAGATCAATGGGCCCGGATCAAAACAGCCCGAGCGGAAACGAATCGCAGCGCAGCGATGCCAGCGATTCATGCGGTGCTGGTAAGGACACGGATTCGGCGAAGCCCATTCGGTTTTCGCTGCGAACCCTGTTGACGGTCGTCGCGGTCGCCGGCGTGCTCATGGCGGTGCCGCTTGTTGGCCGCGCGCTCTTTATCACGGCAGCAATGCTCGTGGGCATCATGATTCTGCAATTGCCGGTCTACCTGATCCTTCGACGCATGAGTAGTCGCGGCGACGAATGAAGCCGCCGATCAGATTCGATGGCTGAGCTTATCCGCCAGTCGTCCAAGAGCTTGGCTGCGGTCCGTCAAGCCGATGTGAACTCGGATCAGGCTCATCGCGCTGGTGTCGGCCCAGGCGCGGTGCAGGGCGTCGTCGAATTCGCCTTCGGTGCGCACTTCATAGCCGGTCCCGCCGTTGAAGATTTCCGGCAGCTTTTGATATTGCCACGGGTTGATGTCGTTGAATTTGCCCGGATGTAAGAATCGCTCGGTGCCGTAGCCCTTGTTGTCCAACACGATCACGATCGTGGGAAACCCATTCCGGACGATCGTCGAAAGCTCCATCGCCGTCATTTGAAACGCCCCATCGCCGACGATCACCACCGATCGCAAATCGGGCCGGCCGACTTGCACGCCCAGCGCCGCCGGCACGGCAAAGCCCATCGACGTGTAATAGGCCGGCGAAATGAACAGCGTCTTCGAGTGGACGATCAATTCGGTCGCGGCAAAGAGCGAATCGCCGACGTCGGCAATCACCGCGGTTTCGTCGTCGAGCGATTCATTGAGCCGGGCCATGAGCCGAGTGACGGTGATCGGCGCTTCGGGCTGCAAGCAAAACGGTTCCTGTCGAAGTGGCGGCGGCAGCTTGCGACTCGGTGGCGTCGGCTTCGCGGCCGCGAGCGCGCGAATGAAATCGGCCAACTGCACGCCCTGAAAATGATGGTGCCGAATGCGAAGTTGTTCGCTCGTCGCATAGATGCACGAGCGCGGATCGAGATGGGCCGTGAACATGCCGAGGTTCAGATCGGTCATGAATGTGCCCAGCAGGATGACGCAGTCGCTTTCTTCGACGAACTGCGTCACTTCGTCGCGGCCCATCGCGCCTTCGTAAAGCCCGACGTACAGCGGATGGACCTCGCTGACGACGCTCTTGCCCATGATCGTGGCGGCGATCGCAATTTGCGAGTTTTCGGCCAACGCCAACACTTCGTCTTGCAATCCGAAACGGTGAATTTCCACTCCTGCGACAATCACCGCCTTGCGGCTGCCGTTGATCCACGCCACTGCCTCCGCCACCGCTTCGGCCAGCACCGCCGGATCGCTTGCCGTTTCCGTCGAGCGATAGGAATGTGGCACATCGGGAACGACGTGGACCATGTCTCGCGGCAATTCGATATAGACCGGGCGCTTGGTGCGGGCCGCGGCATCGAGCACGCGATCGATTTCGCGGAACGCGATCGTGGGATCGGTCAATTCGGTGCCCGCGACGCAGATTTTCTCGAACACTTCCGCCTGCGTTCGGAAATCGCGCACTTTGTGGTGCAAAAGCGGATTGTTGATTCGCTCGTTCATCCCCGGCGAGCCGGCGATGACGACGACCGCCGATTTCTCGGCATACGCCCCGGCGATCGAATTGCACAGGCTCAAACCGCCGACGCAATACGTCACGCACACCGCCCCCATTCCTCGCACCCGAGCATACGCATCGGCGGCAAACCCGGCGCAATCCTCGCGCGTGCAGCCGACCACGTTGATCGGGCTGTTGTCGAGCATGTTGTAAAAGCTAAGGATGTAGTCGCCCGGAATGCCGAACACGTCGTGGATGCCGTAGTCTTGCAGGCGGCGAATCAGATAATCGCCGATCGACAAGCCGACGGTCGATGCCGCCGATGACGGCGGGGCGGTTGGAGCGAGCGTGCCGAGATTCGTTCGAGACATGCGGAATCGATGCTCCCGAGACTGGGCTTATTCCGGCGGTTCCGAAGTTCCATCCGAAGGGCGGGTGCGCAACATCACCAGCCAGAAACCGACGAAGAGAATCACACTCGCCAAAATGACCAGCGGCCGCCGCGGATCGTGGTTTGCCCAATAATCGCCGATCGCCAACACGACCCCCCAACCGATAATTCCAATCGCGATCCAGAACACGATTTTTCGTTTTGTTTCGGCTTCGGACATTTGGGAATCGCTGGCGGGAAAGGTTCCTCTTTAACCATATCGGTGCGCCCGTAAGAAACAAGACGAGTCGGTTGGCGGGTCAGCCGAGTGCGGCGACCGCCTCCAGCACCTTTTCCTCGTGACCATCGACTTGCACGCTTTTCCAAACCTTCGCCACCCGGCCGTCGAGGTCGATCAAGAAAGTCGAGCGTTGGATGCCCATCGACTTCTTGCCGTACATATTCTTCTCGCGCCAGGAGCCATATTTCTCGGCGACCTTATGGCCGACGTCGGAGAGCAGCGGGAAATTCAAGCTGTATTGATCGCGGAATTTGGCATGGCTTTCGACCGTGTCGGGGCTGATGCCGAAGATTTTAACGCCTGCTTTCTTGATTTCGGCCTTGCGATCGCGAAACGCGCAGGCCTCGCGGGTGCAACCGGGGGTATCGTCTTTGGGGTAGAAATAGAGGACGACCGGCGTGCCCCGCTGGGCCGAGAGCTTTACCTTCGCGCCGGCGTCGTCGGAGAGCGTAAAATCGGGGGCTAGTTCGCCTTCTTCAACCCAATCGCTCACGGATGTCTCTCCCGGAAATGCGGTTCCACGTAATTCGGGCGTACCAAGAAGTTCACTTGATGTAGTGCGAATGCTACCACTCGAGCCGGCATCTGTCACGCGAACTTGGCTACCGACCGTGCCGCTTGCGTGTTTTGCGCGGTTTCGCGCCACGAATGTCAGACTTGCTTCGCTGGGCCCTTAGACGTAAAATCAGGTGTCATAATGCACGGTGCTAGCGGCCTGCGGGCCGAGCCGTTGGCGCTATCGTTGCCAGGATGCGTCAGAGCCACTCATAAAACCGCCGGGGACTGTCCCCATTTTGCCAAGTCCGCGGAGCAAAACGGGGACTGTCCCCTTCTCCGAGGCGGATTTGTGAGTGGCTCTGAGAAGACGGGTATCCCGGGGCTGGCTATCGTCTGGCAATTGGGAAAATCGCCGTGGCACTATCCGAAATCGACCGCAATCTGTTGTCGCGTTGTCTAGCGCGCAAACCCAAGGCGTGGGAGGAGTTCGTCGATCGGTTCATGGGTCTGGTGATCCATGTGATCAACCATTCGGCCCAGGCCCGATCGATGCGGTTGGCCAACGAAGATCGCGAGGATCTGGCCGGCGACGTGTTTCTCACGCTCGTGAAAGACGATTTTGCCGTGCTGCGGCATTTTCGCGGCGAAAGCAGTTTGGCCACGTATCTGACCGTGGTGACTCGCCGCGTCGTGGTGCATCAATTGCTCAAGCAAAAATCGGCTTCGCGACTGAGCGACGTGCCCGAGCCGGCGCATTTGGACGGCGCGGCCGGCAGTGCCGTCGAACGGGTGCATAATCGCGACGAAGTGCAGCGGCTGCTTGAGGAGCTCGACGGAGCCGAAGCCGATGTCGTGCGGATGTATCATCTCGAGGGGAAAAGCTACCAGGAGATCAGCTCGCTGGTCGGCATCCCCGAAAACAGCATCGGCCCGACGCTTTCTCGCGCTCGGCAGAAGATGCGCCGCGTCGGTGTCGATCCCGCAATCGGGTAATTCCCGCAATTCGCCGATCTCGCTACGGGTACGGCCGATAACCGGCCGGAGCTTGGCTTGGGACAACTCCATAATTCGTCGGCGCGCCGCCATAGTTCGCCGCCGCACGATAGCTCGACGACGGAACCATTTGGCCAGGACCAGGAATCGGCGCGGGACCGACGATCGGCGGACCGGGTTGCGCCAGGTTGACATTCGGATACCCTGGATATTCCGGCTTGGTCCATAGCCCGACGCTTTGTGGCCCGAGTGAATTGATCTGCATTTCATCCAGGTCAATCTGCAAATCGAGCTGCGTGCCGGGGCATTGAATCTCGATGTGCCGTGGCAAAAGAGCGCCGGTCGTCGGGTCGCGATGATGGCGGCTCGTGATCGCCGAGGCGAGGCGGTATCCGCGGGCGTCGTAGAGATGCTGCTCCAAGACGGCGCCGCTACGGCTGTCGATGACTGTCGTTTTCGTGATGTCGCCCGCCGGGCCGCGGCGAACCGAGCGGATTTGCAGTCGATTGGCGCCGACGGGCGACGGCCCTTGCGGCTGCTCGCTCGGATCGAATCGAACCAGACCCATCGCTTCGATGATCCACTGCGGCTCGACCGGCAGGATCGAGCGAGCCGAACTGGCGAGGAATTGATCGTGCCGGCAGAAATAAAGCGCGGCGGCTGTTGACGCTTTGCCCACAGCCAAAACAGCTCGTCGTTGCTGCCGAGATCGACTTCGGTGCCAGTGATCGCCGTGCTTGCCCGCAGCCGGAATCGCAGCGGTTGTTCCAATGCCAAACTAACGGGGATCGAGGGCGCGCCCGGCACCGCCAATCGTCCCGTCGCCCAATCCGAGGCGACCAGGCTGGTGTTGCGGTTCTCGAAGTCGATGATTTGCGGCAACGAAGCGGTTTGCGGCAGCATCTGCGGCAACGCTTCGTCCCCCGGCCGCCAACAGCGCGAGCCGCTGGCGATCACCAGCAGCAACACGAGCGTCAGCCAATGCAGGGGTTTGCGGGTCACGATAGGCTTGAGGCTTGAGGCTTGAGGCTTGAGGAGATCAGCAAAGCAGGTATATCTCGTTGGCAAATGTTTAGGCCGCGTCGCTGAGCAGTAGTCGAGCCAAGTCTTGCTGAATTTCTTCGGCCCGGTCACCATCGGGCATGACAACCGGAACTTTGTATTCCGCTTGCCGGCGGGCGCAGTAGACCAGCAGAACTTCGCCTTGCGGGCCTTCTTGCTCGGTGTCTTCCAAACGGAGCACACGGCGTCGCAGCAGCAACAGCGCCAGCACGTAGCGCATGTCGGCTCGATCGGGCTGCTCGGCCAGTTCGTCGAACAGTTGCAGCATGACGTCGTTGGGCGCCCAACGAGGCTTCTGTTTTTTGGAATCGGCGGCCGGGACTTGCGATTTCCACCAACCGACGGCCAGCTTCGGCGCCCCTTCCCAGGCTTCCGCCGCATAGTCGTGCCGCACGATTTTCGATCCCTCGGCCATGAGCACGGAATAGAACGACTCGCCTCCCGCGAATTCGCGTCCCGTCTTGGCGCATTTGCGCGTGGAGCGCACGAGTTCGTAATCCATGGCGTCGCCTACCGGCCGATTCATTTTGTCCAATCGCGCGAAGTCCGCCGCGGCTCCGCCCCCCTCAAGCCTGCAGCCTCAAGCCTCAAGCCTTTTTCGCGCCGGATGGTATGCGAAAGCCCGGATTCGCTCAATAGGCGGTGAAGAATCGCGAATCGGTGCCAGCAGGGCCAATCTTGATCTCGAATTTTTTGGAACAGCGGGGGCAATGGCCCTGATAAGCGGTTCGCTGGCGGTTTAGGTAAACCTTGGAATAGACGCCGCAGCAAGCGAACGTCACGCCGACAAACGGCCGATTCTTTCGCGCCGTTTCGTCGGACCGGGAAGGCGGATCGCTCGACAGATCAAGATGGTCTCCGACCATGCAAACACTTCGCGTCCTTGGCGTCTTCGCGGTGAATCCTTCGCGGTGAATCCTACTGACCGGCAGCCGGTGCGCCCGGCCCTTTCCCGACTTGAACGACGCCGAGCGCCGCGACGTTGCGACGGTCATAATGACCGAAGATTCCGACGACCGGATCTCCGTCGCCGCCGACCAGCGTGCCGCCTCTGGGGTTGCCGAGGGCCGGTGAGTCGTAAGATTGCTTCGTGTCGAGAGCGTCGTCCTCCATTCGCATGAACGTGACGATGAGGCCATCAATGCCGAGGCCGCCCTTGACGGTAAGCGCACCGATCGCATAGCCTTTCTTCGCCATCAACCGGACGCCTTTGGGGTCCGATTGCCCGACAACCGGCCCGGGAATTTGGCCCTTCGAAGTGATAAACAACGGCCGAACGCCGGTGATCTTTCCATTCTGCGCAGCGACGCTGACATCAAGACCGACCAAAATTCCCCCGTTATCGGGCACCAGCGAAAACGGTTGGTTCCCCAAAGTAAACCCGGGTTCCTTCGACTGTTTCGTTTTCTTCGCCTTGATTTCCGACGAGGCAAAATCGAGCAGCATTCGCTGCGCCGCGGCCGAGCCAGGCGGGGAACGAGGAACCGTCGCCGTGGCTGGCGAGGTGTCGATAGGCCCCGCGCTCGCGACCTTCCCAGCGGAATCCGATACGCGCTTTTCAGCCCGCAGACGCGCCAAGCCCTTCAAGTCCGGCAATGCCTTTTGATACCAAAAGACGGCTCGCTGCCGCAGCGCCTCTTTGGCATACGATCCCTCTTTTTCATGCTCGGAAAGATCCCACCAAAGATCGGCGACTTGCAGCCGGCCGGTCGCTTCCGCGGGCTCAATCGCATCCGCCTGCGCCGCCGTTTTCAGACCTTGATCGCTCCCTTTCGCCAGCATCGGCAAGCCGGTTTTCCAATCGTGCCCCACGAAGCAATGGTATTTGCCCAATTCCAAATTCGCTTCCGCGTCGCTCGGGTCTTCCGCCAGCTTGGCGCGAAACGGCTTGATCCGGTCAGCCTGCCGCTTGATTTCTTGCAGTTGCTTATGATGGACGGCGTATTGCTTTTGGAGCTCCGGATTGCCCGATCGCCCGACGGCCACCTCCGCGATTCGATCGAGTTCCCCGATGGAATCCATATCGCCGTGCGCAGCCGCTTCGTCGGAAACGACTGAAACCGACGCGGCAAGTTGCGACGCTTGGATCGGCGTGAGAGCCGTCTTTTCGGTGGCCTGCAACGTGGCGACTTCGGCTCGCAAACCGTCAATCCGATAGGCGGATATCAATTCAGCGGCGGCGGCCATCGCCAGCTTCGCATCTCCGCCGGCACATGCCGTCGTGCGAACGCGATTCAGCAGCACGTACCGCTGCGCCGGATCCTTTTCGTCCTTGGCGAAGTCCCAAATCTTTTGAGCCAACGCCGACCGTTCGGCCGCGGTCTTGGCCGCCGCGATGTCATTCCCGAAAACGTCGTCGACCGTCTTTTCGGTCGCCTGGCGGACGGCCGGATCGGGCAGCGGCAATCGAGCATCTTCGGCGGGCGGCGCGGCGCCTTGGTTGGCACGAACGTGATTCGCGGCAATCGTCAGACATGTCGCACAAGCCAATCCGCAGAAGACCGGCAGGAGCCGTAAGGTCAACTTGTCCATAGCCTTACTCCCTTCGTCGCGTTTTCAATTTCGTGGCGATGGAATCAGTCCCGGAAAGCATCTTTCCGCCATAATGATGACTGGCTTTTGCGTTGTCAACGCGATTGTCGGAGCGAGACAAAATGGCTTGCCGCCACCGCTCGGGCGGGGCAAAATATCGTTTGGTTTAGCAGCTCTGTCAAAAATGAGTTCGTGAGTCCGTGACGAAGTCTGGGTACTGTCTCGGACGATCCCGCGAAGGAAAGAAATGGCTAGTTCATTTGCTTCAGTTGCCGTTGAGCCACCCGGACGGCTTCTCACCGCCGCCGACCTTGCAGCGATGCCGAGCCATTTGCCATCGGGCGACGTGGATTTCGAACTCGATAAAGGGAGGCTGATCGTGATGGTGCCGCCGGGACATCTCCATGCAGAGATCCAGAACTGCATCGGCTCCGCGCTATTCGTTCAGGGAAAAAAACGTGGTCACGGCCGGTCGTATACGGAGGTCGCGATTGTGCTCTCGAAACGGCCCGACACGGTGGTAGGAGCCGATGCGGCCTTCGTCTCGATCACGAAATGCCCAGTGCGCGAATCGCCGGAAGGCTATTTGGAAACGATTCCGGACTTGGCGGTCGAGATTCGCAGCCGCAATGACACCGTTGCGGAACTCGACCGCAAGGTCGCTGCGTACCTTGCGGCCGGAGTGCGTGTCGTTTGGGTCGCCGATCCCGTCACGAAAACGGTTGCTAGCCATCGCCCCGACAGTCCGTCTCGCGTCTATGCCGAATCGGATACGCTGACACTTGACGAAATAATTCCCGGTTTCCGCTTGGAGGTAGCAGAGGTTTTTCGGGTTTAATTCTGGGTGTCGCCGCCGGACGACAAATCCATCGTTGGCTATCACGCGGAAGCCTGAACGAAGTGCTGCCTGATTGGGACGCCAAGTGTCGTCGCAATGTCGCCGCCCAACCGCTGCAACGGCACCGGGTCATGCGATCTGTCGAGTTCGTAGGGATCGCCACTGCGGTAGTGCAATAGCAGGCGATAAGTGCCTCGGCGATCTGCGACGGAGAGGGATACATGCGAAATCTGGGCTGCCGACAAGATTCGTTCAACGCGGGGCTGGCCAATGATAAACCACTCGTAGCGCAGCGTGCGGCTCCGCAGGTCAAGCTGAAGCCGCTTTGTCGTGATTGCGGAACGAATCCAAACGGCGCATGCGATCGAGCAAAATCCGAGCCCGATCATCAGGAGTCCGATGAAGAGCGCGGAGGCCACCGTAAAATCTCCGCGCACCCGTGCGTCATCAATCGCGTCTGTTAGACCGATCACTGGTCCCGCCGCCACGGCGGCGGTGACGACAAAACCGCAAATATCGCCGCGGCGGCCGGAGGGGTGTCGCGAATAAACGACATTCTCGGCGGTACGGTCTACCTCGGTGAAATACGCTCGCTTTGGAAGTGAGCCAGGCATTGTCCCGACCTCAGCGGTCGAAGAATCGCTTGAACATTCGAACCGTTGCTGCGCGGCCGGCTCGGGCTATCGAGCGGGTCAGTGGAATATGCTTCGGGCAAACCTGGACGCAGTTTTGGGCGTTCCCGCAGACTTGGATGCCGCCTTCTTCGGTCAACGCGTCGATTCGCTCCCCGGCGGTCATTTTGCCGACCGGATGGGCGTTGAACAGCATCACTTGGCTGATCGCATGGGCGCCAACGAAGTTGCGGTCGTAGGCGGCTTCGCGGCGGGCGGCGAATTGCTCGTCGGTCTCGCCTTCGTGCCGCTGCAATTCGATCTTCGTGTATTGCGGGCAAGCGTCCAAGCAGCAGCCGCAACTCATGCACTCGCTCAGCGGATAACGCTCTTGCTGCGAGGCTTGCGAAGTTTGCGGGCCGGGGCCGAGCTCGTAATAGCCGTCGACCGGAATCCAGCAGTGGAGTTTTTCCAGTGCCTTGAACAGCCGGCCGCGGTCGACCACCAGATCGCGGACGACCGGGAACTTTTGCATCGGCCGCAACTCAATTTCTTCTGGGTTGTCGTCGAGCAGTTTGTCGACCAAGCGCGGAACAGGCTTGGCGCACGTGGCCATTGATGACCATCGTGCATGCCCCGCAAACTTCTTCGAGGCAATTGCAATCCCAGGCGACCGGGGCGACAGCCGTGCCGTCGATCGTCGTTGCTTGCGCCGCGATTCGCTGCAGCACGCTGATCACGTTCATATCGCTTTCGTAGGCGATGCGATGCCGCTCCCAATAGCTCGGCTCGCCGGGGGCATTTTGGCGGAGGACGCGAACTTCGAAATGCTTGCGAGTCGCGACGCCGCCGTGCGAATTGTGGCCGTTGGTCGCGTCGTGGGCGTGGGATGCCGAATCGTTCATGGCGGGCTGCGCGGCGTTTGAAGGACAGCGGGAGACGAATTTATCTAACTACGGATGACACGAATGACACGGATGGGATTAGTTACTGGCGACTTTGGGTGCGGTTGCGGTTGTCGGCGCGCCGTTGTTCGAGGGCTGTTTGGTTGCTTGGCGCTCTTTCCACACTTGCTCGATCATTTCCGCGCCGACCAGGCCATACAATCGGGGCCGGGGCGGGATCAGCGATGTATCGACGTCTTCATAGCTCAATTGCGGCTCGCCCTCGGCGTCCAGCACGGCGATCGTCGATTTCAACCATTTGCGAGTGTTGCCTTCGAACCGATCGCACCATGCTGCCGCCTCATGGCGACTGCTCGCCCGGATCGGTGGCTGTCGATGCCCGGCATCGTGAAGTCGGGCTTGAAATGCGCACCGCGGCATTCATCGCGCTGCAGGGCGCCGAGTAGAATTGTTTTCGCTAACGGGAACATGTCGCGCAGGGCTTTGGTGAAGACGACGTTTTGGTTTGTCCAGTTTCCGGTGTCGGAAAGCGAGCAGCGGCGCAGGCGGTCTTGCAGTTCGTGAACCGAGCCGTAGGCTTCTTGCAGCGTCGTTGTTGTATCGCACGACCGTCGCGGCTCGGGTCATCACGACGCCGAGTTCTTGGTGGATTCGATACGGATTCTCGCCGCCACGGCTGCTGGTCGAGCCGCGGCCGGCGCTGCTGTTCGCATCGCGCATCATGTTCTGCTTGCTGCTTGCTTGCCGCCCGTTCGAAGATCGCTGCAGGCAGTTCGGCCGCCGCCGCCTTTTAGCGATTTCAGTCGCGATTCGATGCTCGGCGCGACGATCAGGCCGCTGAAGATGCAGCTCAGCAGCGAATTGGCCCCGAGCCGATTTGCGCCGTGATACTGATAATCGCACTCGCCGATGGCGTACAGGCCCGGGATATTGGTCTGCTGGTTGCGAGGCGAGCCGAGTTGCAGGCCGCCATCGGCCGATGCGCTCGTAATCGACCCACAGGCCGCCCATCGAATAATGGACGGCCGGGAAGATTTTCATCGGGGCGGTTCGTGCGGATCGACGCCGGTGAATTTTTCGTAGATTTCGAGAATGCCGCCGAGCTTAATGTCGAGGTCGCTCGCGGAATGTGCGTCAGATCGAGATAAACGCAGAGCCGATCGTGGTCGACGCTCAGTCCTTCGTGCGTGCAGATGTTGAAGATCTCGCGGGTGGCGATATCGCGCGGCACGAGGTTGCCGTACTTCGGATAGCGCTCTTCGAGGAAATAGTAGCGCTCGACTTCCGGGAATCTGCTTGCGGGTCGCGCGGATCGTGCGGCTTGCGCGGCACCCACACGCGGCCCCCTTCGCCGCGAGCGCTCTCGCTCATCAAGCCGCAGCTTGTCGGCTCCGGGCACGGCCGTCGGATGGACCTGGATGAACTCGCCGTTGCCGTATTTCGCTCCGGCTTGAAACGCCCGGCTGACGGCGGCTGCCGGTGCAGGCCATCGACATCGTCGAGCGGCCGTAGATCAGTCCGCAGCCGCCCGAGGCGATCACGACGGCATCGGCCGGAAAGGAGCGGATCTCCATCGTCACCAGGTCTTGGCCGACGCAGCCGCGGCAGACGCCGTTGTCGTCGAGCATCGGGACCGAGGAAATCCCAGAATTCGTATTTCTTGATCTTGCCTTCGACTTCCCAGCGGCGCACTTGTTCGTCGAGGGCATAGAGCAACTGCTGGCCGGTGGTGGCGCCGGCGAAGGCGGTTCGCTTGAAGAGCGTGCCGCCGAAACGCCGTTGATCGCGAAAGCCTTCCGGCGTGCGATTGAAGGGAACGCCCAGCCGGTCCATCAGGTCGATGATCTCGCGGACCCCAATCGACCATTTCCTTGACCGGCGGCTGATGTTGCAGGAAATCGCCGCCGTAGACGGTGTCGTCGAAGTGCAGCCACTCGCGTGTCGCCTTGCTGGCGGGTGAGCGCGTTGACGCTGTTGATGCCCCCTTGAGCGCAAACGCTGTGCGACCGCTTGACCGGCGTCAGGCTCATCAGATCGACGTCGATGCCCAGTTCGGCCAACTTCATCGACGCGGCCAACCCGGCCAATCCGCCGCCGACCACCATCACCCGTTGCTTTGCCATGAACGCGACCTCAATATATGCGGAGACTTCATCGTAGGGACGCCGGTCAAGTTTCCAGAAGCAGTTTCAAAACCGCAAGGCAAAGGGGACAGTCCCAATACTGTTCGGCACGCTATTTGAGCAGTTCAATTAGCACGGCGGCAAGTGGTTCTTGGAATTCTTTCGAGCGGAAGGCCTGCGGGATTGGCAGGCGAGATGCGTGGAGGTGGCAGACGCCGCCAAGCCGCAAACGGCATTTCAGCGCAGCGTGAAGCGACTCGCGACGCGCTTGCAAGAGGCGGCCGAGCTCAACCGAGTCAGATTTTTTTCGCAGCCGCGTCGTGGGCCTTAAGTTTGGCCAGATGTGCCAGCAATTCTCCCTCGCTGGCCAGCCCCGTGAAGTAGTAGCAAATCATTTCGTAGGTGCGAAGCGTTGGTTTACGCCCGGTCCACAAACTGATCAACATGCAGGCGATGATTGCGCAGTAGGTTTGAATCTCGATCCCCTGTTGACTGTGGCTGAGCAAGTGCCGGCAACCCAGCACATGTTTGAAGAACCGAAAAAACGTTTCAATCGTCCAGCGATTCAGAAAAATCAAGGCGATCACTTCCGCGGGCACGTCGAGCAGGTTGGTCGCGATTCGCAGGATGCCGTCGCTGTCGGGGCCGGTCGAGCCGCTGCGGTTTTTGCCGCGGCTGGTATGTGGGCTGATGCGAACGGTCACCAGGCGGATCGGGTGATCGGGCCGAGTCTCGGCCTTGCCGCTCTGTCCAATGCTGACGATCTGATCGCCGAGCACATTCAAAGCACGATCGGCGTCGGTGAGCAGACGCTGTTCCAAGATTTCATAAACGCTGTTGTCGCGCAAGCGGCACACGTAGCTGCTGCCCGCCTTCACGATCTGATTGAACAGCAAGAACTTGGCATAGCCGCGGTCCATCACGTAGGTGCGATCCGCTTCGACGGTGCGGCTCGAGCACGGCGCGCTTGTCGCATGCGCCGCCGCCGTTGGGCGTCACGTCGATCCGCGTGGGCACGTAGCGATCCACCTCGAAATGCGTGTGCAGCCGCCATTTGACCAGACCGCTGCCGGTGGAACGTTTCAGAAACGAGGCCTGCATTAACTTCGGCAGCACCGTGAGCAGAGAGCCATCGACGGCCGTCAAGGCGCCGGGCACGTCGCGGAGTCGGGGGTCGCGACCGAGCGGCTGTAGCTCGGCGCCCAACTCGGCGACAATTTCCTTCAGCCGCTCGGGATCAAACACGCTGGCCGCCTCGGAGAGCGAGCCCAGCGACGCTCGTGGGCAGCCCAGTTTCTTCTGCACCTTGGCCAATTCGCTGGCCTGCTGCAAGCCGCGCAGCGAAGTCACGACCGGATTGAACAAATACAGCAGAATCAACAGGCAGTGTTGATCGTAGTGCAATTGCCGGTTGCCAGCGCGATCGCGCGCAACCGTCATCGTGAAGCCGCTCCAGCAAGGGCGCGAGCTTGTCGAAATACTTCAGCCCGGTGATCTGCCGCTCCGTAATATCCTCGCGCCTCTTGCCCGCCATGGCGGCCTCCTGCCAAAATGACCGAAACAATCCGTGTCATCGCGCAGGGCGCAAATCTCGTGCCAAGGGTGAATGAAGTCGTGAAAATTCGCTGGCGCAAATCGCGTGCCGAACAGTATTGGGACAGTCCCCATTTTCTCCGAAGACTACGCAAAATGGGGACAGTCCCCGGCGGTTTTGAAACTGCTTCTAGTGTTGAGCGGCTTCCGTGTTGCTGGAAAACTCGGCCGGCGACATTTCGCCCGTTTCGATGCGATGGAGGGTTTCGATATTCTGCTCAGCGGTGTGGGCCTTGCTGACATCAACGGTGCTAAAGCCATAGAGCGCGGCCAAGCCGATGAAGCCGACGATCAAGCCGAAGCCGAAACAAGCCCGCCCCGCGCACCGCATCGCCGCGGGCGTGGTCCAAATGCCCCAAGTGATTCCCTGGGTCCACAAACCGTTGGATAAATGATAAACGGCCGAAATGATGCCGATGGCGTAGAGCAAGCGAATCCAGAAGGGGGCGAGCGTAATCGCGGTCGAAGAGGTTGCCGCCTCCGGAACGAAATGCCCGCCGCCGAAGAGGACGCCGAGTTTGTGCATTTGAAGCACGTGCCACACGATGAACGCGAACACGATCATCCCGGTTGCCCGCTGCAGCGTGTAGCGAATGTTGCCGCCGTAGGGATAGGCGTTCGAATTCGGCATGCCGCTGAAGATGATGATGAAGCCGACGGTCGCGTGAAACAGGATCGGGATGAAGATGAACGTCCATTCGACGAAGGGCAAAAACATTCCCAGCGAATGGATCTGCCCGACCGCGTTTTGATACGCCGCCGGGCCATTGAGCACCAGCGAATTGGTGATCAGATGGACGACCAAATAACCGCCGATGGGAATCAAGCCGGCGAGAGAGAAGAGGCGGTAAATCAAAAACTGATGCCGGCCGAGCGGCGATGAGCCGTTGGTATCCAAGGGCGATTTTCCTAACAGCGTGTTGAAAAAGGGCAGACGCCGTACCGCAATGATTATACGAATTCGGCGTGCTTCCGCGGATCACTGGGAGCCAGTCCCCTTTTTCAACGGGCTCCCTGGGGCGTACGACAACCCAGAGTATAGGATGCTTGCGCATTCTGGCAACGGGCGCTTGCGGAGTGCGAATTCGCGGCACGTAGACCGCGACTCCGTGGCGGAAGCAAAGGGCAGGAATTCTTCGCGGGTTGGGGGCAAACCCGAATGCAGTTCGCCACAGAGCGGCGGTCTACGGCCACGGCAACAACGGTCATGCAGGGAGGCGGTTTGGTTGGCCTGTCCGATTGGCAGCATTGGCTTGAAAACCTGTCAATCCGGCCCTGCTAGAATTCCCATCTTCCCTAGGCGACGATTGTTGTTTCTGCTACAAGCTCTGATTAGATTGAAGTTTACGATTGAATTCGCGTCGATATGGCATATGGTTTCCGCAACGGCATTCGGTTTGCAGCGCCATCTTGCGGCATGAGAGTTTCGTTCGGACTGATGTAGGCTGTTTAGGCGTGGGAGACTCGCGCGATGGTTACTCCGTCGCTTTTAATCACTGACGACGACGCTGCACTGCGGGAAACGCTAGGCGGCTTGTTTCAGCCACGGTTCCGCGTTCTTTTGGCGGGTGACGGCGAAGAGGCGCTGCGGATCGTCGAGCAGGAAGAAGTCCATTTGATGTTGCTCGACATGCACATGCCGAAGCTCACCGGGCTGGAAACGCTACGCCGAGTGAAGCAATTCAAGTCGCTCTTGCCATGCATCTTGCTATCGGCCCGTTGCGACGATTTCTTGGTCGAGCAAGGTCGTCGGGCAATGGCCCATTCGGTGTTGGCAAAGCCGATCAGCCGGCTGTTGCTGATTGCCGCGGTGGACCAGGCATTGCATGGCGCCTATGGCTGGCCGGCGACATCTTAAGAACGCCAATACAAACATGTAGCGGAATTTGCGAAAATTCCGATCTCACGGCCGGCGCGACGGAATTCTCACAAATTCCGCGACTTGGCCAGAAATGCCCACAAACACCCCCATGACGAGGGCCGTTTCGTTGCCGTCTTTGCGCCGTGTAGCGATCGCGCTCAAAGCGTAGGACGGGAAAGCCACATAAGCCGTGCGGCATGGTGAATATCCAGGCGGCGCGCGGTCGATTCAAACAGTAGGCAATCGCACAGGTTCAAACTGGTTTTTTGCTTGGGCACGTTGGCAGAAACGCCGCCCCGGCCGCCGGGAGAATCAACATGCGCAAATTGGCGAAAAACCGCGAAAAGCAATCCGCGGACTCCCGGCATGGTTGTTTGCCCCGGCGACGCTTCCTATAATACGGGAGCAACTTCGTGCAACTTTGGAACTAGAGAGGGGAGTTGTGGGGTTGACCACGAAACCCAAGATTTTGTTCCTCCACGATCCTGCGGACACACAGCGTCCGGCAGATGCGCTCCAGTCGCTTCTCACGAGCGATGTCGAAGTCGAGGAAGTGGCGAGCCCTTTGCGGGCCTTGGTCCGATTGGCGCGGGAAGACTATTCCGGCGTGGTCGTCGTAGGCGACCATTTGGCCGAAGCGTTCCGCATCGGCAAGCTGCTGCAGAACGAACAGATCCTCGAGGGCATGCCCGACGGGATCGTGCTTGTCGATGCCGACAACACGATCATCTGGGGCAACGGCCGCGTGACGCGAGTGGAGCGGACACGACTCGGTCGTCGGGATGAATTTCTACGCGGCGCTAAACAGCCCTGAAATTCTCGGCCCGGACTTTTGTCCGTTTCACTCGGCCTTGGCCACCGGCAAGGACAGCAGCTCGACGCTTCGCTCGGCCGACAACCGCTATTTCCACGTCCACGCCGCTCCGGTCTTCGAGCCGGGCAGCCCGCCGCAGCATTTGATCGTCACGGTTCGCGACGTGACGAAGGAAATGCTCCAGCAGCAAAAGCTGGCGGCCATTCATCAGGCCGGCATGGAGCTGGCCGACCTGCACGCCCGATGAACTGGCGCACATGACGGTCGAGGAGCGGATCGAGCTGCTCAAGTCGAATATTCTGCACTACACGAAAGATCTGCTGCAATTCGACGTCGTCGAGATTCGCTTGCTCGATCAGCAAACCGGCCGGCTCGAGCCGCTGTTGGCAGTGGGCATGGAGCCGGACAGCCGCCGACCGCGTGCTGTATGCCAAGCCGCAGGACAACGGCGTGACCGGCTTTGTCGCCGCCACCGGCAAGAGCTATCTTTGCGAAGACACGACCGAAGACCCGCTCTATCTGGAAGGCTGTCAAGGGGGCCAAGAGCTCGTTGACCGTGCCGCTGATCTTGCACGACCAGGTGATCGGCACGTTCAACGTCGAAAGCCCCGAGCCGCGAGCGTTTACCGAGAACGACTTGATGTTTCTCGGAGATTTTCACGCGCGACGTGGCCGTCGTCGTTGAACACGCTGGAATTGCTGGTGGCGGAAAAGGCCACCGTCGCGGCCGAAAGCGTCGAGGCGATTCACGGCGCCGTGGCTCTGCCGGTCGATGAGATTCTCAACGACGCCGTGAACGTGATGGAGCGATACATCGGCCACGAGCCGGACGTTGTCGAGCGGCTGCAGCGGATTCTCCGCAATGCCCGCGACATCAAGCAGGTGATCCACAAGGTTGGCCAGAAGATGGCCCCGTCGCAAGCCATTCCGCAAGCGCGGCAATACGAAAAGCGTCCGAATCTGCGCGGCAAGCGCGTGCTCGTCGTCGATGCCGACGAACCGGTCCGCAGTGCGGCCCACGAATCTGCTCGAGCAATACGGCTGCATCGTCGAGACGGCCCACGACGGCGCCGAAGCCATTGTGCATGGTTCGCAATTTCGGCGAAGACGACGGGGGCTACAGTGCATCATTGCCGATATCCGCCTGCCCGACATGACCGGCTATGAATTGATGGTCAAGCTGCAGGATCTGATGGGCACGGTGCCGCTGGTGCTGATGACCGGTTTCGGCTACGATCCGGGGCATTCGATCGTCAAGGGACGGCAAGCGGGCTTGAAACTGGTGCTCTACAAACCGTTCCGCCTGGACCAACTGCTCGACACGGTGGAACAAGCGGTGTCGATGCCGGTTCCCGTTCAGCAGCCTTCGTGATTCCACTCGGCACACTCGCTCATGCAGCCGATCGACGCGATCCTGCTGCTTTTGGCCTTGCTTGGCCACGCCGCGCTTTGGGTGGGAATGCTCAATCGTATTCACGCGGTCGGCATCAAGCGGAAGAAAGTCAATTGGGTGACGATCTTTGGCCTGTCGATGCTACCGGCCGTGCCGCTGCTGGTCGTGGTCGCAGTCATAGGGCTCGGATTGAATTGGCATATTTCGCGGTTGCCGAAGGAAGGGCCGTGGTGGCCCCTGTTGTATTTGGTTCCCTGCTGGGGACTGGGTCTGGCCGTATCGATTCGTTGGCTTCTGCGGAAAACTGCGAATCGTAAATCGGGCGCGCTACTTTCCGACCGCAGCCGCGACGTGAATGTTGCCGCAACGCTCGGCTATCGGCCAGTTGATGGACTTGTCGGCCGCGCGCTGGGACTCGTTCCGGGCGAGCAATGTCTCGTGGCGCGGTTGCATGAAAAGACGCTCGAACTTCCGCGTCTGCCCGATGCCTTAAACGGCTTGTGTATTTTGCATCTCAGCGATTTTCATTTCACGGGCCGAATTCAGCCGGCCTATTTCGCGGAGGTCGTTCGCCTGGCCAATGAAACGCCGGCCGACGTGATTGCCTTGACCGGCGATTTCGTCGATAAGACGGCTTGCATCGACTGGATTCCGTCGACGATCGGCAAGCTCTCGGCACGGCACGGCGTTTATTTCGTGCTGGGCAATCATGATCGAAAGGTCGTTGAACGTGCCTCGGCTGCGGCGCACGTTGGTCGATTGCGGCTTCGTCGATCTCGGCGGCCGATGGCAGGCGTTGGAAATCGCCGGGCGAACGATCATCTTGGCCGGCAATGAAATGCCTTGGCTTGGGCCGCTGCCGGATCTTTCCACTTGCCCCGGCGGCGAGGGCGACGATTGGCCGCTACGAGTCCTGCTGGCTCACACGCCCGATCAATGGCCCTGGGCGGTGCAAAACGATTTCGATCTGATGCTCGCCGGCCACACGCATGGCGGCCAGGTTTGCTTGCCGCTCGTCGGACCGATCTTTTGCCCGAGCAACGCGGGCGTCGAAATGGCATCGGGCGTATTCTACAAACTGCCGACGGTGATTCACGTCACCCGCGGCGTATCGGGCGAATTCCCGCTACGATGGAATTGCCCGCCGGAAGTGGCCAACTTGATTCTGCGGGGGCCGCGGCCGATTCAGTAGTTGACGGCGACTATTACCCGCCGCGCCGCGTCTCGCTTGCGGTTTCGCGCGGCCCGGCCAACGCCACTCCGCCGATTTTCGCAACCGCCGCCAAATCAGGGTCCAACGTGTAAAGCCGCCACCCGCCGTGCTTCGCTTGCGCGACGATCAGCGCCGCCAAGGGCGTCCAAGCAATTCGCTTTGCGGAGCAAACGGGCGCGAGTTGAGCCGCTTGGACATGATCCTCAATCGTCGCCGGCAGAATGCGAAACGCGGTCAAATGGCTTTGCAATTCCTGAAACTGTGTTTTGTTTTGCACGCCCGCCAAAACTTCTTGCAGCACGATTGCCGGAATGCCGAGCGCCATGCCGGCTCCAATCATTCGGCGCATCGCGATCGCGGCCGACGATTCATTGCCTTGCGGCGGCTTGCGCCGATAAGCGGCCACTAACACCGATGTGTCGAGCAGGATCATCGCCGTTTTTTCCTTGCGGTCCGGTCTCTGCCGGATGAGTCGAAACCAATGGTTCCCAACAGCCGCAGGCCTTGCGACCGCTTCCGCTGGGAAATGTATTCCTGCAACGCCTCGTTGACGGTCGCCTTCTTGGTTCGATGACCGCCGAGCCGCAGCGCTTCGCTCAGCAGCTTCTCGTCGATTCCTAAGTTGGTGGGCACGGTGTAGATTCTCAACAGTGAGTTTGTCCGCGGAGACGGAACGCCACGGAGGGCGTTCCCTACAACGAGTCCGGAACGGACTGTAGGGAACGCCCTCCGTGGCGTTCCGTGGCCTGCCGAAAGACTTCCGCAATCTGCTCGCGATTGACCGGCTCGATCAAACCGTGCTCGCAGATAATCGCACGAATATACCGGTGAGGAGTGACGTCGAACGCCGGATTGTAAACTTTAACCCCTTCCGGAGCGGTGCGGCGGCCGAAACCGTGCGTGATTTCCTCGGCGGACCGCTGTTCGATTGGAATCTTCTCGCCGGATTCGAGCGTGAGATCGAACGTGCTGAGCGGCGCGGCGACGTAGAAAGGAATGTCGTGGGCCGCCGCGAGCACGGCAACGCTGTAGGTGCCGATCTTGTTCGCCGTGTCGCCATTGGCCGCGATCCGGTCGGCGCCGACGACCACCGCCTGCACTCGTCCTTCGCGCATCACCTGGGCCGCCATCGAATCGCAAATCAACGTGACGTCGATTCCGCGCTGCTGCAATTCCCAGGCGGTCAAACGAGCGCCTTGCAAAAGTGGGCGGGTTTCGTCGGCATACACATGCAGCCGCTTGCCTGACTCGTGGGCCGCAAAGAACAGGGCCAGCGCCGTGCCATAATCGGCGGTCGCCAATCCGCCAGCGTTGCAATGAGTCAGAACGCCCTGCCCGTCGGCCAGCAGCGCCGCGCCGTGGCGGCCGATCGCTCGGCAAGTCTGCTGGTCTTCGGTAAAAATCGCATGGGCTTCGGTCAAAAGACGCGCGAGATTCTCGGCGGACGAGTATTGACGAACATCGCTCCGTGCCACTGCGTTCATTCGATCGAGCGCCCAAAACAGATTCACGGCCGTCGGACGGCTCGTCGCCAAATATCGGCTCGCTTCATCCATGCGAGCCATGAAGGCCGAAACATCCGCCGCTACAACCGGCTGCAAGGCGACGCACAAGCCATACGCCGCCGCAATCCCGATCGCCGGCGCGCCGCGAACCCGCAAACTGCGAATCGCTTCCCAGACGGTTTCGACATCCAGGCAATCGACATGCACCAACAGCTCCGGCAATCGAGTCTGATCGATGAGCCGCAAATAGCCGTCAACGCCGCCGATCCAATGCAGCGTAGCCAATGCCGCGGGCGTTTCGATCGGATCGGACGAGATGGACGATGCATTTGACATAAACCGACCGTCTGTCCTTCGACTCTTCGTTCCTCGCACTCTCACTCGAACGCCTTCCTCCACGCCATTCCAAACGTCTCGGCGACCGCCTGGTTCGTCACCGCATGGTCCATGATATTGATTGCCCGCGCGATCGGCGCGAGGGATTCGGCGGCGGCCAGCAGGCCTCGGTTGGCAAGCTGCAGCGCCCAGGGCAGCGTGACGTTGCACAAGGCATACGTGCTGGTGCGTCCGACGGCGCCCGGCATGTTGGTCACGCAATAGTGCAGCACTTCATCGACCAGATACACGGGCTCGCTGTGCGTCGTCGGCCGGCTCGTGGCGACGCAGCCTCCTTGATCGATGGCCACGTCGATGATCACGCTGCCGGGCTTCATCAGCTTCAGGTCTTCGCGTTCGATCAGCCGCGGCGCTTTCGCGCCGGGAATCAGCACGGCGCCGATCACCAGGTCGGCGCGGCGCGAGTTGCTCGCGAATCGTGTGGCGGTCGCTGAACAGCACATCGACGTTGGCCGGCATGATGTCGTCGAGGTATCGCAGCCGATCCATGTTGACGTCCAACAGGCAGATGTCGGCGCCGAAGCCGGCGGCGACTTTGGCGGCGTTCGCCCCGACGATTCCGCCGCCGAGAATCGTGATATGGGCCGGAGCAACGCCGGGCACGCCGCCCAGCAAAATGCCGCGGCCCATCTGCGGTCGTTCGAGATATTTGGCTCCTTCCTGGATGCTCATGCGCCCGGCGACTTCGCTCATCGGCGTCAGCAGCGGCAGCCGGCCTTGATCGTCGCGCAGCGTTTCGTAGGCGACGGCCGTTGCTCCGGTGGCAAGAAATGCTTCGGTCAATTGCCGGTCGGCCGCAAAATGGAAGTACGTGAACACGATCTGACCCGCACGAATCAGCGGCAATTCGGGCGGCAGCGGCTCTTTGACCTTCAGAATCATCTCCGCTTCGGCGAACACCTCTTGGGCCGTGTCGACCAGCTGCGCGCCCTGCTCTTTGTAGAGATCGTCCTGCAGGCCGGAGCCGACGCCCGCGCCCCGCTCGACGAGCACTTGATGCCCGGCTCGGGTCAACTCCTCGACTCCGACCGGCAGAATGCCGACGCGATATTCGTCGCGCTTGGTTTCCTTGGGCACGCCGACGATCATGGGAGGAAGGGTTGAGGGTGAGGTTGAGGGGGCAACTGCGACGCGCGAAACCGCAAGCGGTGGGCGGAGCATTGACTTGAGGAACGATCGACGGTTCGTGCTTAGGACGCCGGCTCCTCTTCGTGAGTCGATGATTCCGAGGAACGACCGCCCGAGTCTCGCGTGTCTTCTCGCTTTCGCAGGTAGAGTTTGATCGGCACTTCGGAAAACGGCAGCTGATCGCGAAACACTCCCAGCAGATAGCGACGATAGGGCTGCGACAACGCCTCGGGCTCGTTGCAAAACAGCACGATCGTCGGTGGCTCGATGCCGACTTGCGTGCGCGTAAAAAATCTTGGGCCGTGCGGTTTTGATACAAGCGGCGGCGGATTCGCCTCCAAAGCGGCATGAACGACGCGATTCAGTTCGCCGGTCGTCACCCGATGAATGCGCCTGCTTGAACAGCATTTGCGCGTGGTTCAACAGCGCCTTGACGTTTTTGCCCGTCTGGCCGGTGATGAACGCGATCGGCACATACCACATCGTGCGAAACGTGTCGCGCAAGTAGCCGACCCAGCGTTCGGTCGGCATTCCGTCGGCCATCAAGTCCCACTTGTTGACGACGAAGATGCAGGGCTTGTATTGGCTCGCGATGTAGTCGCTGAGTTGCTTATCGACTTTGCTGATCCGTTGCGTCGGATCGAAGAACAACAACACGACGTCGGCCCGGCGAATGCTCCGCTGGGCGCGATGGGTGCTGTAGAAATCGATATCGGTCGTGATGCTTTTGCGGCGGCGGAGGCCGGGCGTGTCGATGGCGAGGAACGATTTGCCGTCGAGCTCGAACCGCACGTCGACGCTGTCGCGCGTCGTGCCGGGCACTTCGCTGACGATCATTCGCTCGGCGTGGGCCAGCGTGTTGACCAGCGTGCTTTTGCCGGTGTTGCGGCGGCCGACAATGGCGACTTTCATCGTCGGTTCGGCTTCGCCTTGCTCCTGGCCCACTTCGACGAGCGGCAGCCGCTCGACAATCAGATCCAAGAGCAAATCGCGGTTGCGGTTCTGCAACGTGCTCGTGCAGACCAGTTTGCCTCGGCCGAGGCGGTAGAATTCATCGGCCTGCGAATCGAGCTTTGGATCATCGGCCTTGTTGGCGACGCAGAGCATCGGCGTGTCGAGATAGCGCAGCCGCTTGGCCACTTCCTGGTCGAGCGGCACCGGGCCATCCCGGGTGTCAACGACGAACAGAATCACGGCGGCCGATTCGATGGCCGCGTTGATCTGGTCTTCGACGTGCTGCGTCAGATTGTCGACGTCCTCGACGCCCATGCCGCCGGTGTCGACCAGCTCGAAAAAGCGGTCGCGATGGCACATCAAATAGGTCATGCGATCGCGCGTGACGCCGGCCGTTCGATCGACGATGGCCAGCCGCTTGCGGACGAGCCAATTGAACAGGCTCGATTTGCCGACATTAGGCCGGCCGACGATCACAACTTGCGGAATACCCATCGATTTGCTCAAACCAACGTCGTCGTTGAAGAAAAGGTGTCAGGAACCAATTTCGTTCCGCGAGATCGGCGAGGAGAGATCTGCGCCGAAATTGGTTCCTGACACCTTCTCTTTGCGGGAGATGCCTAGCGGCCCTCACAAAACCGCAAGGCGGAAGGGGACAGTCCCCGTTTTGCTCCGCGGACTGCGCAAAATGGGACAGTCCCCGCCGGTTTTGTGAGGGCCGCCTATAGATTCATCATAGTTGACCGGCCGATGCGGCGACAGGTCCCAGCGACGGGGTAGGCGGAGCGCGACCGACTCCTATAATCGGAACTATTCCATTAACTTTAGGACCTGATCATGGATCGCCAGACAGCCAAGTCGCGTGCTCTGCGCGGGGTTGCGGACCGCTTGGAGAGCCTTCAACAGGCAGGTTTGACGCATCTGCGGAAATCGCGGCCGAAGAAGACTGCCGCTATTTCGGAGAGTGCGACGACCGTGGCCGCTGCAATAACGATTGCCGTGGACGTTGCATCAACGACAATCGAAGCACCGCAAATTGCGACAATACCCCAAACAGTTGCAGCCGCAGCGTCGCAGATAGTGGCCGCCGCGGATCGTCCGGCGCAATTGGACATCATCCGCCGCGAGGTGGCTGCCTGCACGCGCTGCGCGGAATTGGCTGCGACGCGCACGCAAACGGTTTTCGGCGTCGGCAATGTCAATGCCCGCTTGGTGTTCATCGGCGAAGCGCCAGGCGCCGATGAAGACCGCCAGGGGGAGCCGTTCGTCGGCAAGGCGGGCCAATTGCTCACCAAGATCATTGAAGCCTGCCGCATGACTCGCGACGAGGTGTACATCGCGAACATCCTGAAATGCCGCCCGCCCGGCAACCGCAATCCGCTGCCCGACGAAGTGCAAAACTGCCGCGGCTATCTCAATCGGCAATTGGCGATCATCCGGCCCGAGTTCATCTGCTGCCTCGGCTCGGTCGCCGCGAAATCGCTGTTGAACACCGAAGAAACGATCGGCCGAATGCGCGGCCGATTCTATCTCTACGAGGGCATCCCGGTGCTTTGCACGTATCATCCGGCGTATCTATTGCGCAATCCCAGCGCAAAGCGCGATGTGTGGGAAGACATGAAACTGCTGATGGCACGGATGGGGATAACGCTATAGATGCGTCTTGGACCGGCCAAGGAATCCGTTCATGACTTCTTCAACAACGACGAATTGCTCGCCGCCAGTTCGTCGCCCTCGTGTAGCACGCGCTCGATGAGACCGCGCAGCTCTTGCACGGTGAAGGGGCTATTCACGACGGCGTGCAGCGGCGAGACCTTGGCTTTCGCGGCCCATTCGCCGTGCTTCGAGCCCAAAAGCAGAACGGCGGGCACGCGGGCCGTGCTGGCGTGCTGGCCGAAGCGGTTGAAAGCGTCGAGCGCTTGCTCGCCGAGATTGCTTGTGCTGAATAGCACGCAGTCGGCCGGCGTCATGCCGCCGGCAAATCCGCTGGCCGGGCGCTGCGGATCGGCGGTGACCAACACGCGGTAGCCGATTTGCTTCAACTGGGTGCGCAATATGTCTTGAATGCGCGGACTCGATTCGACGATCATCAAAATCCGCTGCTTGACGCCGAGCGTCGCGGAATCGAGGCTTGCCCCTTCGCTGACTCGCTGCTGCATGACGTTCAGATCGATCAGCATTTCGGCGGGCGTTTGATAGCGCACTCTGGCATCGAGCTCCATCGCCCGATCGACGACGGCGACCAACGGCCGCGGTAAATCGGGACAGAGGCGCTTCAGCGTCATGACATCGAAGAATCGCAACGGATTGAGCCGCTGCATGCGGTCGCGCGTTTCTTCCAGCGGCGGCTTGCCGGCCAGCATTTGGTAGTAGATGCAGCCGGCGAAGTAGATATCGCTGCGATTGTCGTCTTTGTGGACCTTGCTAGCCCGTTCCAGCGCGACATAGTCGAGAGTGCGCGGGTTTTCCTGGCCGGCAAGCGAGTCGTCGCTGACGTCGGGATCGATGCCCGCCAGTCCGAAGTCGACCAACTTGGCCTGTCCCGCGCTGGACACGAGCACGTTCGAGGCTTTCAAATCGCGATGCGACACGCCCTTGCGGAAGGCGTAATCCAGGCCGCGTGCGATATCGGCCATCAGACCGATCGCATCGGCGGGAGCAAGTTGCTTGCGGCGTTTGAGGAATTCGCGGAGCGTTTGCCCTTCGACGAATTCCATGACCATGTAGTGCGACGCCTTTTCGCTGCCGACTTCGTAAATGGCGACGATATTGGGATGCCGCAAAGTTTGCCCAACTTCCGCCTCTTTGAAGAATTGCTCGCGTTTGGCGGCGTCGCCGCTGAATCGGCTGCGCAGCACCTTGACGGCCATGACCTTGCCCGTCTCGCGATGCACGGCGCGATGGACTCGCGCGAAGGTGCCCGAACCGACCTGATAGAGCACCTTGTATTTGCCGAAGAAGAATCCGGATCGGTCGCCGCGCAGCAGCCGTTCCATTTGATAGGCGGTGACCAACTCGCGGCGCAGCAAGATTTCTTGAAACGCAGCGGCGTCCAAATGCTGAGCGTCGCTTTGCACCGACTGAAATGCGCGTTGGTCGAGCAGATCAAGATCGAAGGCACGCTGGGCGATTTGTTCGGCGGACAATTCGGCCATGGATTGCACGTCTCGACTCGATGGTTTGCAATGCAATTCAAATAGCAGAGCGCCGGCCCCCGGACCGGACTGCCAATCGCCTCCCCGCCTCACATGATCCGAATTCTATCCTAACGCATACCGAATTCCCCCACAATTAGTTGGAGAAAATCGTGTAGGTCAGGCTTTCCAGCCTGACTTTCCCCCTGCCGTCAGCCTGGAAAGGCTGACCTACGGCTCAACCTGTCGTTCCCCCTCGCTCGCCGTCAGCCTGGAAAGGCTCACGTACGTCGGGTCGGCTCGAACGGCCGTTCAGGTCTCTTCCACTTTCCGGCGATAGTCGTCGCGTTCGCGGCGGGTGGCTTCGAGGTCGAACATCAGGTATTTCATGTCGAGCCGCAGTTGGCTCAGCGCATCCTGAACCAGGTTCAGAATTCGCCGGCGCCGCTTCGTGCTTTCGACGACGCGGGCCAGGATCGGCTCGATTCGCTCGCGATGTTCTTCGGGTAGGCGGCCCAGGGCAGTGGCCAATTCCACGATATCGGCGGGAAGTTCGTCGGGACTGGCTTTGACGACGCGACTTGCATTGCTCATAGATAAGACTCGCTCCAAGGGTGTTGCTACTTCCCTAGAGCAGAGGTTGTGCCAGGTTGCAAGTAGCGCTTTACAAAAAGTTGCAACTCGAATTGACATAATGGGTTGCGACAATCACAAGGCGGTTGGCTCGATGCTGGCGTTGCTGCCGAAACGCCACGAGTGACCTGGATTGAATTCGTAAACCATGCTACAAGGCCAACTTGCGCCGCGCAACGTAGCGCCCGACGAAGCGTGGCGTTTTTGAATCGCTTATAGTTTTGCTCCGTGGGAATTCATCGTTTCGTTGCCGAACAATTGCGATTGCCGGGCGGGTGTTACCGCAGCAAAGCCGCCGCAGAACGATTCATTTGCCCGACCGGGGATGCGCAAGGAGCGCGGTCCAATTTTTCTCCTCAATCGGCTTCGCCTGTTTCTCCCATGGCTGGTCGCTTGCGTAATGGCCAGTTGGGGCTCGTTCGCGCCGGCTCAGGGGATATGGCGGGAGGGATTCAACGGGCCGAATGCCTCGTGGCATCCGGCTGGGGCCAATCTTCAGTTCGCGATCAATCGGCAGCAGCGCATTCCAGCCGGCGGACATTCGGGACAGGGCGCGGAGCAAATCCGGCTGAGCGGCGCCAATGGTTCGTTCATCTATTTCAGCCACCCGGTGCCTTCGGCGCGGATCGTCAGCGAGTTGTCCGCGAGCGCGTGGATCAAGGCGGATCGGCCCGGTTTGCAGCTCTTTGGCCATGTCGTTTTGCCGCACACCTTGGACCCGAAGACGGGCGGCGCGGCGACTGTTTTGCTTCCTGGCGGGGTCTACTCGCGAGTCGGCATTTGGGAACAATTGCGGCTGGAGAACACGCCGCTGTTGTTGGAGCGGCAAGTGCGCGTGTTGCGATTGCAGCTTGGGCCCGGCGTCGATTCCCGCGACGCGTATCTCGATCAGATTTGGCTGAATCTCTACGGCGGCGCTGGCACGACCGACGCCGCGATCGACGATCTGGAACTAGCCGGCCTCGTCGAACCGGCTGCCGGCGCGATCGTGCGACCGATGGCTGACCGGCTGGCGACGAATTCGGCGCTACCGCAACGGCCTCGACATGATGTTCGTCTCGACGGATCGGTGCTGCTGGTCGACGGGCATCCATTTTTCCCACGCGTCTTTCCCTATCGAGGCGAACCGCTGGCGAATTTGGCGAAGGCAGGTTTCAACGCGGTCCGCCTCGAGCGACCGCCGACGCCGGCCATCTTGGCCGAGGCCGAGCGCGAAGGATTGTGGCTAATCGGTCCACCGCCGTTACAAAATGTCGTCGGGGCGAACAATGTGCAAATGGTTGCTCCAATCGGGCCCGAGTTCGAGCCGATGCTCGCCTGGCATTTGGGCGATGGTTTGACGAGCAATCAACTCGATGCCACTGTCGCCGAGGTTCGCCAGCTTCGACTTGCCGACGCTCGAAGCCACCGCCCGATTCTCTGCGGCCCCGATGCTGATCTGCGGCCATTCAGCCGGCAGGTCGATTTGCTGGAACTGAGTCGCCTTCCGCTTGGCACGAGTTTGGAACTGACCGACTACGGGGCTTGGCTTCGTTCGCGATCGAGCCTCGCTCGCCCGGGGACGCCATTTTGGACCGCCGTGCAAACGCAGCTTTGGCCGATCACGCGCGAGCAGCAAAATCTTGTTGGAGGCGCGAGCGCTCCGGCCGAAGTCGATTGCGAATCGATTCGTCTGCTGACCTACATCGCGATCACCGCGGGGGCGCGCGGCATCGAATTCCAATCGGATCGGCCGCTCGCCGCCGCCCCGCCCGACTTGCGGCTCAATTTGGCTTTGCTGAACACCGAGCTTGAATTGATGGAGCCTTGGGCCACCGTCGGTGGCAATATCAGCCTCGCGACTTCGACCGATCCGCAAGTCACTGGGCTGGTGATTCAAACCGATCGGGCTCGGCTGCTCGTCATGATGCGGTTGGCCAGCGGGTCGCAGCATGTGCCGCGTCCGATGGCAACGGCGCCGGCGTCGATCGTCGTGCCGGGCGTGCCGGAGTCGCATGAAGTTTACGAATTAACGCCCGTGGGCTTGCGGCCGATCAATCACAAGCGAGTCACCGGCGGCACGCAAGTCACGATCGACGAATTCCAACTCACGGCCCTCGTGCTGCTGACGCCCGATCCGGTGGTCATTAACACGCTCGAGCGCCGTCTGGCGGCAATGGCCGGCCGCGCCGCCGATTTGCAGCGCGAATTGGCCGGCCGCACAATGGCGGGGCTTGAATCGATCGACCATCAATTGCCGCCCCGGTCCAAAGAGGCGCCGCAAGTAGCGGATTGGCTGGCCAAAGCGCGCACTTCGTTGGCCGATGCCGACAAAGCACTCGCGGCGGGCGACCGACCGTTGGCCTATATGTCGGCCCGCAAGGCGATGGGGCCGCTGGAGCAATTGAAACGGTTGCGTTGGGAACAGGCCGCCACGACGCAAACGTCGCCGGTCGTCAGCCCCTTGATTGCGGCATTCGACACATTGCCGGCTCATTGGCGATTCGTCGATCAATTGCGCGTCGGCCGGCCGAGCTTGAATCAACTTGCGGCCGGAGATTGCGAGAACCTCGATGCCATGCTGCAATCCGGCTGGCGGCACTACGAGCATCCGCAGGCCGGATTGACGAGCGTTGTCGAACTGTCGCCGACAGTCTCGCATAGCGGGCATTCGAGCATGCATATCAAAGTAAAACCGGCGAATCCGCTTGAGCCGCCGACGCTCGTCGAAACGCCCCCCGTTTGGGTCACCACGGCGCCGGTCGCGGCGCGGCGCGGCGAGATTATCGCCATGCGGGCTTGGATTCGCGTTCCCGTCGCGATCACCGGCAGTGTCAACGGGCTGATGATTCTCGATTCGATCGGCGGCGAAGCTCTGGCGGAGCGCGCTCTTAAAACTCCCGGCTGGCGGGAAGTCGTTCTGTACCGCATCGCCGCGCAAGACGGTCCTGTTTGGATTACATTCGCGATGACCGGCCTCGGCGATGCTTGGATCGACGATGTGTCGATCCAATCCATCGGACCGGCGGGGGCGAATCAAATCCCGCTGGCCGCGCAGCCAAATGGGCCGCGGTAGTTCCGGCTGGTAGAATTCGTGGGATTAGTTAGTCCACGATTGCCTGTAAGTCTTCAATTCGCCGTCGGCCACAACGGATCGCGTCTATGCTTCGTTCTGCTTCACAATTGCGCTCCGATGCAATCCAAATCTGGCAAGCTGGGTTGGAGGCGGTGGGATCGGAGCGACTCATTCGCGAACAGGTGCATGTTGATTCACATTGGTTGTCGATCTGCGCCGAGTCGGGAGCGGAGCCGATCGATTTGAATCGCGTTCGGCGAATTGCCGTCGTCGGGGCGGGCAAAGCAGGTGCCGGAATGACGGCGGCGTTTGAAGAAGTGCTCGGGCCGCGAATCAGCGAGGAAAGGCAGCTCGTCGGTTGGGTGAATGTGCCGGCCGATTGTGTGCGGCCTTTGCAGCGAATTCATTTACATGCGGCACGGCCTGCGGGCGTCAACGAACCGACGGCCGAGGGTGTTGCCGGCACGCTGGAAATCCTGCGGATCGTCGAATCGCTTTCGGCCGACGACCTTTGCATCTGCCTGATTTCCGGCGGCGGTTCGGCGCTAATGCCCGCGCCGCCGCCGGAGATCTCTTTGGCGGACAAGTTGGCCGTCACGCGGCATCTCTCCGGCGCCGGGGCCGACATCGTGCAGCTGAACACGGTTCGCAAACAGCTCAGCCGCATCAAAGGGGGCGGACTGCTGCGAGCTTGCGGCGCCGGACGGTTGATCAGCCTGATTATTTCCGACGTGCTGGGCGATCCCTTGGACGTGATTGCCTCTGGGCCGACGGTCGATGGCCGTTCGACGCCGGCCGAGGCGCTCGAGATTCTCGCCCAATTCGATCCGCGGCAATCAACAATTCCAGCCGCGGTTTATGAATATCTTCGCCGGAAATCGCAATCTGGCGAATCGAGCGCGCCAATTCGTTTGCGGCCCGACAATTACATCCTGGCCAACAACGCAACGGCCGTTGACGCTGCCGGCATTGAGGCGGTGCGTCTCGGATATGCCCATGCGATGACCGCCGCGACTCGGCCCGAGGGGGAAGTTGAACCGATCGGCCGGCATCTGGCCGCCATGGGCATTGCCATGCGAAGCCAAGCCGGGCCCGATTGTCTCATCTCCGGAGGCGAAGGTGTCGTACGGCTGATCGATTCGGATCGGCGCGGCTTGGGTGGCCGAAATCAGCAGCTAGCGCTTGCCGCGCTGATTCATCTCGACAAATACGAACCGCACGACATCGCGCTCGTATCCGCGGGAACCGACGGCGAAGATGGCCCGACCGACGCCGCCGGCGCGATTGTTGATTCAGATACAATCGCCCGCGCGAAGCAACTCGGCCTTGATGCTAAAGATTACTTGCAACGGAACGACGCCTACCGATTCTTCGAGCCCGTCGGCGGGCTGCTGAAAACCGGCCCGACGCACACGAACGTCGGCGATCTGCGGGTGGTGGTTGTCAGCCGAGAGTAATTGCGGCGCAACGAAAAACCCAGGGAAGGCCATCGACGCGTCTGCTGATAGAGGACGCATGAGTGGCCATCCCTGGGCTTGGAGCGCGAACTGATGTGCCTGCCTCTACTCCCTCACCCTAACCCTAGCGCTCAATCCCACCACCATTGGCCCTTCACCAAGCCCTTGAGATCGGTTTCCTTGCGGGCCTCGCCGACTTTGCCGTCCTTGTCGTGAAGCAGATTGTTCTTCGACAGCGCTTCGCGCGGGCTGATGGTCACGCCGCCGCCGATTGGCGTCGATACGTGGGAACCCTTCCAGACGACATTGATGGCCGTTTCCACCTGACGCGGTGCGACGGCGGTTTGCACGGGCATTGCGCCTTCGTTTCGGAACGTGTCCATCGGCCAGCCGACTTTCGCGAAATAATCTTCCTTTTGAATGAAGGCCGCGGCGACGGAAAGATCGACCAGATTGCGCAACTGGGCGTAAATCGGCGTGACCGCGGCGATCTTGCCGTAGCTCTTGGTGAATTGCTCGCACCAGGCTTTGCTCGCCATATCCGTGCGGGTCGCCGACTGACGCTGGCCGTTGGCCAAGACGACTTCGTCGGCCCCGACGAGCTTCACGCCTTCGCCGACCAACTGCATCGCCATATCGTCGTCGGCCACGCGAACGCATTCGTAGTTCGGCACGAAATACCAACGCGCCAAACCGTTTTTGCTGATTTCGTTCGAGTTCGCCCGATCGACGTAGTTCTTGATCTTGACTCGCGGCTGCTCCAAACCAATGCCGATCAGCTTCATTCGATAGTCGGCTTCGACCAGCACTTGTGCGAAATGGGTTGTGTCGGGCACGCCGTTGATCGTCACGACTTCAAGGCCCAAGGCGTTGCGCAGGCCCGTGGCGAAATTATCGATCTCGGCCGGCGAGCGCGGCGGGTTCGCGCGGGCGAAATCATGCTCGCGCTGCAAGCCTTCCGGAGTCGGATCGATCGAGCAGCCGATCAGCGGCGTCGGTTTGCCGCTGGGCGGAAACGCTCGCAGGGCGACGATCAAATCTTGCAATTCAACAATCGGACGGCCGGTTTGAATTCCGCAAATGCGGCCCGACAGGTCCGGCGCCCAACCTTCGGCTGGTCCGGCGATGACGATGTCTTTCGTTTCCGGCATGCAGAAGACGTATTCGATTCGCGTCAGCCCGGCGAGGTTCAGCATTTCGTCGGTCGGGCGCTGGCCCAACGCCAGCCGAGCCTTGACAGCTTCTTCCAGGCGGTTGAGCGAAATCTTCCGCAGCTTGCTGGTTGCGGCGATCTTCGGATTCAGAGCCGCTTTGGCGGCGCGGCGGCGCTCCTGGCCAAGTTGGCCGGTCGGGTCGGAGAAGACCTTCGTGCTGAGCACGCCTCTGGCATCAACGGCCACTCCGGCCGCGAACGGCGCGGCGAGTGCGTCGGCAACCGCTTGGGCGCGGGCAGTGGCCTGAAGACCGCCGACCAAGCCGACAACGACAAGACCCAAAATCCAACGCGACTTCGGTAGTAAGCGAGCCATGATCTACGGCCTCCGGAAAAAATGTTCCCCAAA
Source organism: Pirellulales bacterium (assembly GCA_963738955.1). GTDB lineage: Bacteria > Planctomycetota > Planctomycetia > Pirellulales > DATAWG01 > DATAWG01. The sequence goes on from CAVTYW010000021.1 coordinate 216,230, forward strand.
CGCGCCGCACCCATTGGCCTGGGGCATCGCGTCTGTATCGTAAGCGTTTGAATAACGGCTGATTCGCCGATTCTTGTTTCCCAAGCAGCCGATCCTGCCTTGCACTGCGGACGAGCCTTTTCGGGTTCCATCCATCCTACTGCGGCGGCCTTGGCAATGCAATAAAATCGCGTTATCGGCGTGCATTTTTACTTTTCCCGTAGGTCAGCCTTTCCAGGCTGACGGCGCTCCAGCGGCCGACGCCGGGAAAGGTTGACTCGGATCGTTGAGGGACATCGACCACTCCTGCCTGCGATCACTGCTGCTGCATAGCCTTTGCCCGTGCCCCGTTGGTTCGTTCTCGGCCCGAATAAGGGGCTTGCGGCCGGCCCGTTGCCGGGCGGGCCGTAATCAGGCGGACTTGGCCGGGGCCGAGCAAATCATCCAGCCGGGTTCGCAACTCCGGCTCGACCGCAATCCGCACCTTTTCGCTCTTGATATCGACCCGCGAGCCGTCGGCCAGCGTCAGCACCAACTCGACCCGGCAATTGCCGGGGTAGCCGCGAAGTATCTCGTATAGCCGTTCCAGCCGGTCGGCGGCCCGTTCGTCTTCGTTCAACCGGATTTCGATGCCTTGCGTATACCGGGCCGCCAACTGATCGAGCGGGATCAATTCGTTGACGATCAGGTTCGACTCTTCGCTTCCCGGCCGCCGATCGACGGTGCCGCGGACGAGTAGAATTGCATCCTGTATGACCAAATGCCCGAACTTGGCGAATTCCTCCGGCCAGACGATGCACCGCAACATGCCGTCCATGTCTTCCAGGTCGAACATCACGTATTTCGTGTTCGAGCCGGGGCGGGCGTTTTTCGTGTGCGAAAATTTCAGCGAAGCCAACATGCCGCCGAGCATAACGTCGCTGCGGTGCGGAGTCGCCGGGATGTCCGTCGTGATGTGGGTCGTGTAGGTCTTGAATTTTTCGGCAAATTCGGCCAGCGGGTGGCTGGTGAGATAAAAGCCCAGCACGTCTCTTTCGTTCTTGAGCTTTTGCTTCTCGTCCCATTCCGGCATGTCAGGCAGACTTGAGGTGCCGGCTCCGGCGTCGTTTTCGTCTTCGAGATCGTTGAACAGGCCCTTTTGACCCGATCGGCGATCCGCCAAGGCCGACGCTCCCGTTTGCAAGGCGCGGTCCACCGACGCCATCAAGGCCGAGCGCCGAGCGCCCAGGCTGTCGAACGCCCCGGCTTTGATCAGGCTCTCGATTGCCGTGCGATTGCACACGGCCGGATCGATGCGAGCGCAGAAGTCGAACAAGCTGCGAATCGGTCCGCCGGTTCGCCGCGCCGCGACAATTGCATGCGCCGCGTTTCCGCCGCAGCCTTTAATCGCCGCCAATCCGAAGGCGATCTTTCGCACTCCGCCGTCTTCAATCACTGCGAATTCCGGATGCGAACGATTCACGTCCGGCGGCAGCACTTCGATCTCCATCCGGATGCAATCTTCACGATGCTCGACCAGCGAATCTTTCTTCTTGAAATTCCGGTCGGGCATGTCGCCGGAGAGCAAGGCCGCCATGAATTCGACCGGATAATGGGCCTTGAGATAGGCCGTGATGTAGGCGATCAAAGCGTAAGCCGTCGAATGGCTCTTGTTGAAGCCATAGCCCGCGAAATGCTCGATCAGGCCGAATAGTTCGGTGGCTTCGCGGCTCGTTAGGCCGTGGCGAACGGCTGCGGCGGCGAATTCCGAGCGGAATTTGGCGATTGTTTCCAGCTTCTTTTTCGAGATGGCTTTGATGCACGTATAGGCGCTGGGCAAGGGAATGTCGCCCAGGCGATTGAGAATCCGCATGACTTGCTCTTGATAGACCATCACGCCGTGGGTCTCTTCCAGAATCTCTTTCATCACCGGATGCTTGTATTCCGGCTGTTTGCGGCCATGCTTGACCTGCACGTAGTCGTCGACCATGCCTCCTTCCAGCGGGCCGGGGCGATAGAGGGCGTTCGTGGCGATGATGTCGCGGAAGCTGTCGGGCTTCATCTTCTGCAACAGATCGCGAATCCCGCCGCTTTCCAATTGGAACACGCCTTTGGTCTCGCCGCGACAGAGCAGGGCGAACGTCGCCTTGTCGTCGAGCGGAAATTTGTAGGGATCGATCCGTTGGTCGGTCGTTTGTTCGATCAGGTCGATGGCTTTCGACAGGATCGTCAGGTTGCGCAGGCCCAAGAAGTCCATCTTTAGCAGACCGGCGCGTTCGACGTCGCCCATGGCCCATTGCGTGATGATTTCGTCTTTGTTCTGCACTCGTTGCAAGGGAACGTATTCCGTCAGCGGTCGGTCGGCGATGACGACCGCGGCGGCGTGCGTGCCGACGTTGCGCGCGAGACCCTCGATCTTCATCGCCAGGTCCAATAGCTCGCGAATCTCGCCGTCGGCTTCATACGTGCGCTTCAAGTCGGCGCTTTTTCGAGCGCTTCGGCCAGCGAGATGCCCAATTCCTCGGGCACCATCGCCACGATCGCATCGACGCGCGGAATCGGCAACCCGAGGGCCCGGCCGACGTCGCGGATGGCGGCCCGGGCCTTGAGAGTGCCGAACGTGCCGATTTGGGCGACATTCGCTTCGCCATATTTTTCCTTGACGTATTGAATCACCTCGCCACGGCGATCCTTGCAGAAGTCGATATCGATATCGGGTGCTTCCAACCGGCTAACGTCCAAAAACCGCTCGAAAAGCAGATCGTATTCCAGCGGGCAAACGTGGCTCAGATAGAGCGCGTAAGCCACCAGCGAGCCGACGCCGGAGCCGCGGGCCGTTGCCGGGATGTCGCGCTCGCGGGCGTAGCGGACGAAATCCCAGACGATCAGAAAGTAGTTCGGAAAGCCAAGCTGCTCGATGACGCCGAGTTCGCGCTCGAGCCGGTCGCGCACTTCTTGCGACAACTCGCCAGCCGACTCATCGCCGGCCCAGCGGCGCGGATCGCCGGCATATCGCTCCTTCAATCCTTGCACACAGAGCTCGCGCAGATACTGGCTCGGCGCTTTTTGCTCCGGCGGGTCGAACAAGGGAAAATGCCGCTGGCCGAGTTCCAATTCGATATCGACCGTGTCGGCGATCGTCTGGCTTTGCTTGACCGCTTCCTCCAGCCCTGGGAATGAGGCGTACATTTCCTCGGGGCTGCGAACGTAAAACTGGTTCCCCTCCATCCGCATCCGATTGGTGTCGGTGCGGAATTTGCCCGTGTTGATGCAGAGCAATACATCCTGGGCTTCGGAATCTTCGCGGTTCACATAATGGGCGTCGCTGGTGGCGACGAGCGGAAGACCCATTTGCCGGGCGACTTCGACCGACGCTTCCAAAGCCAGCCGCTGGATTTCGACGCCGTTGTTTTGGATTTCGATGAAATATCGGTCGCCGAAGATTTTTTGAAACCAGGCCGCGATTTGCCGCGCTTCCTCGAAATGCGATTTATCCGGCCCCGAGCTTTTCAGCAACGTCCGGCTGAGCTCGCCCGACACGCAGCCGCTTAAGCAAATCAAGCCCTCGTTGTGGGCGGCGAGCAGTTCCTTGTCGATGCGTGGCTTGTGATAAAAGCCTTCCAGAAACGCGGCCGACGCCAGTTTGATGAGATTGCCAAATCCGATGCGGTTTTTCGCCAATAGTGTCAGATGGTAACTTGCCTCTTTCAGCGAACCGGCATCGCGTTTGAAGCGGCTATCAGGGGCGATGTAGGCCTCGTAGCCCAAAATCGGATTGATGCCGGCCTTCTTGGCTTGCGAGTAGAAATCGAGCGCTCCGTGGAGATTGCCATGATCGGTCAGCGCCAGGCCGTTCATGCCGAGCTCTTTGGCGCGAGCGACCAGCCGGTTGATTGGGCTAGCCCCATCAAGCAGGCTGTAATGGCTGTGGCAATGCAGATGGACGAATGGTCGCGTGCTCATGGAATTCGCGGAAGCCCTCCTGGCGGCAGACGAGTGGCGTTGCACCGGCGCGATGCACAGTGGCATCGTTATTGTATCGCAAGGAGAATTGCTGTGTAGCGGGTGGAGCGCGCGAAGCCGTTTGCACTCCCTGGTCGTCGCGACTTCTTGCTACAATTGCCCGCATGGAAATCGCATCGCATACGTTCCTGATCACCGGTGGCGCGTCCAGGCTTGGGCGAAGGCTGCGCACGACTATTGGCCGGCGCAGGGGCAAATGTCGTGGTGGCCGATTTGAACGATGCAACTGGAGTGACATTATGCGGCGAATTGGGAGCCAACACGCGATTTGCGCATACCGATGTCGCCAATGCCGAGCAGGTTCAAGCCGCGATCGCCGTCGCGACGAGCCAATTCGGCCGGCTTGACGGCGTCGTCAGTTGCGCGGGCATCATCGGAGCGGGGCGCATGGTGGGCAAAAATGGGCCGCACGATCTGGCGTTGTTCGAGCGCGTCGTGCGAGTCAATTTGATCGGCACGTTCAACGTATTGCGATTGGCCGCGGCGGCGATGACGACGAATTCGCCGTCGGCTGACGGCGAGCGAGGTGTGATCATCAACACTTCGTCGGTCGCGGCATTTGAGGGACAACTTGGCCAGGCCGCTTACTCGGCCAGCAAAGGGGGCGTCGCGGCGCTGACGCTGCCGACGGCCCGCGAATTGGCGAAGTTCGGAATCCGCGTCGTGGCGATTGCCCCCGGCGTGTTCGAGACGCCGATGATGGCCGGCGTGACGCCCGAAGTGCGCGAGTCGCTCGTCGAGCAATGCGTCTTTCCGCCGCGGCTAGGCCGGCCGGAAGAATTCGCCCGATTGGCTCGGCAAATCATCGAAAACCCGATGCTGAATGGCTCCGTCATCCGACTCGACGGCGCACTGCGGATGGGATCGAAATAACCTGCGGAAACTGCGGTTCCTCAAATTTGCCGGTCAAATTTGCCGGTGGAAGGGCGTGATCTATGTTGCGATGGGCGCTGATTTTTCTGATTATTGCATTGGCCGCTGCCGCTTTAGGATTGGGTGGAATTGAAGGCACTGCGTTGTATATTGCCAAAATTCTACTGGTGGTGTTCATCATCCTCTTGCTGATTTCGGTCATTTCGGGCCGACGAGTGACATAGCCGGGTCGCGTAGTCGTACGTGTTCTCGCTAATGCACGCGCTGGCCCGGCTTCGCGCCGCTGTCGGGGCTGAGCAGGATAGATCTCCTGGCCGCCGGCGCCGGCGGCGACGACCATGCCTTCGCTGAGTGCCGAATGTCATTTGCCGCGGGGCGAGATTGGCCACGCAGATCACCAGCCGGCCGACGAGCTCCTCGGCCTTGTAGGCGCTCTTGATGCCGGCGAAAACGGTGCGCTGCTCGTCGCCGCCCAGGCTGAGCGTCAGCTTGATCAGCTTCTTGGCCTTGGGCACTTCTTCGGCGGCGACGACGCGGGCCACGCGCAGGTCGACCTTGGTGAAGTCGTCGATCGTGATCATTCCGGCACGAGCGGCTCGGCGGCGAGCGGCTCGGGGCCGTCGGCGGACGCGGTGCGCGGCAGCGGGACTCTGGCGGACCGGGCTGTGGTGTTCGGTCACGGCTGGAAAGCCTGCCTTCGTCTCTGCTTTCTTCGATCATGGCTTCGACCTGCTTCGGGTTCGACTCGCTTCATCATGTGTTCGAACGGCGCTGACCGGCGTGCCGACCAGCGGCTGCTGCGGCTTCGTCCCAATGCGCGATCGGCTGCGCCGAGCAGCTCGCCGGTCTGCTCGGCCAGCTGCGGCAGCACCGGCGCCAGGTAGACGACCAATTGCCGGAACAGATTCAGCGCGACCGTGCAGACGTCTTGCAACTCGGCGGCGCTGGCCGGGTCTTTCGCGCAGCTTCCACGGCTGCTGCGGCGTCGACGTATTGATTGGCCCGATCGGCCAGCGCCATGATCGCTCGCATGGCCCGGTTGTAGTCGCAGGCTTCGTAGGCCGCGGCGATCGCTCTCGCCTGCCGCGGCCGCTGCGGCGAACAGGCCGCCGTCGTCGGGATAGCGTCGCCGACAAGCCCGTCGTCTGCGACGAACCGCGCCGTGCGGCTGGCCAGGTTGACGACCTTGCCGACCAGGTCGGAGTTCACCTTGGCGACGAACTCGTCGAGGTTCAGGTCCAGATCGTCGAGCCCGGGCGCCAGCTTCGAGGCGTAGTAATAGCGCAGATAGGCCGGAGTCGAGATGTTCGAGATACGTCGCCGCGCGGACGAACGTTCCCTTGCGTCTTCGACATCTTCTCGCCGTCGACGGTCAGAAAGCCGTGAATGTGAACCTTGCGCGGCAGGCTGAAGCCGGCCGCCTTGAGCATCGCCGGCCAGAACAGCGTGTGAAAATAGGTGATGTCCTTGCCGATGAAGTGGTGAATCTCGCCGTCGGTCGGACTGCGCCACCAGTCGTCGAACTGTCTCGCCGTGCGCGTCGGCACCACTCGCGCGTCGAGGCCATGTAGCCGATCGGCGCGTCGAACCAGACGTACCAGTAATTGCCCGGGCTGTCGGGAATCTCGAAGCCGAAATACGGCGCCGGCCGCGAGACGTCCCAATCGCGCAGCGGCTCGCCGAGAAAATGCCCCTGCCAGATAGTTGGCGACGTCGGGCTGCAGATGATCGCCCGCTCTGCGTCCACTCGTCCAGAAAGCCGTGCAGCTGCTCGATGTGCGACGAACAGATGCGGCGCCGTGCGCAGCTCGGGCTTCGCGCCCGAGAGCGTGCTGACCGGATCGATCAGCTCGGTCGGGCTGTAGGTGCGAGCCGCACTTGTCGCAACTGTCGCCGTACTGATCGGGCGATCTTGCACTTCGGGCAGGTGCCTTTGACGAACCGATCGGCCAGAAACGTGCCGGCCTACGGGATCGTAGAGCTGCGTCACGTCGCGCTCGACTGACCAGCCCGGCCTTGCGCAGCGCCGCCCAGATCTCGCCGCACAGCTCGCGATTCTCCGGGCTGTTCGTGCTGCCGTAGTTGTCGAACTCGATGTCGAAGCCGGCGAAGTCGCGGATGTGATGCTCGCGCATGTCGGCGATCAGCGCCTCTTCGCTGCGCCCTTCCTGCCGGGCGCGGATCATGATCGCCGTGCCGTGCGTGTCGTCGGCGCAGATGATAGATGCAGCGATTCCCGCGCAGCTTCTGAAAGCGCACCCAGATGTCGGTCTGGATGTATTCGACCAGATGGCCCAGATGGATGTGGCCATTGGCATAGGGCAGGGCGGCAGTAACAAGAATCCGGCGCTGGGTCATGCGATCGATGGCGATTTAGAACCTGGGCGAGAACGGCGAGAGGGAATTGTAGCGTGGCAGGCGCGATCCGGGGAGTGCGGCGACCAACCGTTAAGACACGACATCGGTCAGGAGAGTTCGTGTGGCACCGCAAGCGCAGTCTGCCAGTGCCGCCCCGCGAGCCGATTCTGGATGCCCGGGCTTGGGATCCAGATCACGATTTCGATTTTTCGAGGTTCAGCCGCAGCCGCGCACGACGTTAATAGCTTTTGCCGTCGTAATGGTAGACGTATCTAGGTTCGTAGTGGATCTTGCAATGCGGCAACTTCGACGCGAGCTCTCCGACAACATCGGCCGTAACATCCGTATTTGAGATATCGAGCGATTCGAGCTGGGCCATTTCTCCTAGGTGAAGAAGACCGACGTCGTCAACCTTCGTTGACGCCAGCTTCAGCACTTTCAACTTCGGAAATTGCGTGACGAATGTCAGATCGTCTAGTTGATTTCCGGTCAAGGCGAGCGTTTCGAGCTGCGCAAGCCCCTTAAGATCGGCAAGCCCGTAGCCGGTCACTCTAACGCTCGCCAAGCGTAGGTCACGTAACTGCGTTAAGTTCTTCAGATGCCTCAGCCCAGTATCGGTAATCCCCGTCATTGATAGGTCAAGCGACCGGAGCCGGACAAGTCCCTCGAGATGTGCAAAGCCAGCGTCTGTGATGTGGTTCGAAGCCAGGTTTAGCGACTCGAGTTCGGTTAGTCTCTCGATATTTACTAGTTCGGCGTCGGCCGCACCGCCCGCCAACGGCAAACGCCGCGGTTGTGCCATGCTCTTAAGCTGCGCGACTTTGTAAGAGGCGCACGACAGGTCCAGCGTTCGAAGCTGCGGCAAATCTTTGAGGTGGATCAGGCCGCCGCCGGCAACGCGCGTCCCCTGTAGATTTAGCGACTGAAGTTGCACCAAATCCTTCAGGTACTCGATGCCTGAGTCGTCGATGTTGTTGTACATCAAAACCAGCGTGCGGAGCTTGGTCAAGCGTTTGAGATGTTTGAGACCGGCGCTTGTCACTTGAGTTAGCGACAGGTTGAGAGATTCGAGTTGGGTCAAACCTTCAAGATTGTCCAGCCCATTGTCGCCCACCTTGGTCCCGGTTAGGTCGAGCGACTTGAGGTGAGTTAAGCCTTTGATATGCCGCAGCCCCGTGTCGGTGAGGCCGGTGGGCAGCCACTTGACATAGGTTCCAGTAGGCCCAATTCCTGGAAAATGGGCAAGTCTGTGAGGGGCGCTCAAGTTCAACGACTGCAGCTGACGCAAGCTTTCCAAGCATTCCAGCCCAGCGTCGGACACTCTTTCGGAAACCAATTCAACCGAAACCACCGGCATATCGGGACGATTTTCATCTATCACGACGCTGCCGCCCATTTCCGAGATTTCGCGAACGGCCTTCAATTGTTCGTAGTTTGGCTCCGCCCCGAAGCAGCAAACGGCAGCCGATGCCGACGCGATCGCGAGCAGGGGGAGTTCGAAACGGTTCATCGTCCGGCCTCCAACGGGGCGGTTTGACGGCGCCAACGCACTTATAGTATATGCGATTACGTTGAAGTCGGGCGAGACGCGAAAAGCTGCCGTACCGACATTTTCTGGCAGTTCCGGCTCGCGCGGCGCCGACACTGGCCGACTTCGCTGGCCAGTGACACACAAGCGATCGAACGCGGGGCCAGCGTCAAAGCAAGTGCCTTGCTTTGATGTTCAAATAGCTATTCACCAGCGGAGCCGTCAATTCTTCCGGAAAAAGATCAAGCGTCAGCACGCCTTTACTGGCCAAGTCGGAAAGAACCTGATGGCGCCAGATGAGCACTTCCGCGGCGGCGGCGGCGTGGTAGATGGCGGTTTCGCTTGTGTCGGGGTTGTCGGCGGCGTCGAACACCTGGCGGTCGCGGAGCAGCACGCCGAGGGGAAGATGTTTGCCGGTGAGCGACGATAGATAGCGGTCGATCTGCGCCGAGTTCACTTCGTCGATCACATTCGTGATCAGCACGACCAATGCCCGTTTGCGGCAGCGCGACGCTAGGTAGACGAACGCTTCGTCGTAGCGCGATTCGACCAGCCGGGGAAACCGATCGAATACCGAATGCAGCAGCCGATTCATTTGGTTCATGCTGCCGCGCGGCGGCACGAAGGAATGGATCGCGTCGGAAAAGCAAATCAGGCCGACCGAATCGCCTTGCTTCAGCGCCACGTAGCTCAGCATCAGCATGGCGTTGAGCGCGTGATCCAACAGGCTCAGGCCGGCCGCTTCGTTGGCCATCATTCGGCCGCAGTCGATCAGAAAAATAATCCGCTGGCTTTGGTTGGCTTGAAAATCCTTGACGGTCAACCGCGATCGCCGGGCCGTGCTGCGCCAGTCGATGTGTTTGTAATTGTCGTCGCGCGTGAAATCGCGGAGTCGTTCGAATTCGTTGTCTTGCCCGATCTTGCGAGTGCGGCGAACGCCGACCAGGCTGAGTCGATTCGTCCGGGCGAGGATGCCATATTCGGCCAACTGCTTCATGTCGGGATAAACATGAATCTGACTTTCGACGGCGTAGTCCAAATATCGCTGCCACAGCCCAAGCAAACTGCGCACCCGCAGATGCACCGCGGGAATGGTGAACGCTCCGCGCCCGCCGGCTCGCAGGGCGTAGCGCAAAGTCGCCCGGGAGCGCGGCCTGAGGCGGACCAAAACCTCTTGCGGCTCGGCCAGATGGGGCGGCGGCACGCCGTCGCGAACCCAGACGGTTTGCGTTTGCCGCGAGCGGCTAATGATCGTCAGCACGACGGGATGCGGCTTTTTGAGCGACGCGGCCCGCTGCACTTGCCGTTCGACGGAAAACTGTGTCAACCGCGGCAGTGTCAACAGATCCGCGATGGCCAGCGCGGCGAGGGCACCGTCAAGCACGAGGAGACCGCCGTACAGCGCCGGAACGGCCATCAATGCCAGCGCCAGTAGCGCCGGAACCCCGAGCAACAGCACGGCCGGCGTGTGCGGATAAATCCGTTTGACACGCGCCAGCGCCACCAGCGGCGGCGCGGCCAACAGAATGTAAACAAAGGGATTCACGCAAGTCCGCTTTCTTCCTCAAGCCTCAAGCCTAAATCCGCGGCACTTCGATCGTCCGAATCATTTCGCGCAATTGATCGTCGACACGCTGGCCTTCCACGTCGGCCTCGGCCGTGAGGATCACTCGGTGGCGCAACGCCGGCAGAGCAATTTGCACCACGTCGTCGGGCACGGCGTAGTCGCGGCCGTTGAAGGCGGCCAGCGTTCGCGCGCCTTGCACTAGCGCGATTCCGCGCGCGGCGATGCGCCAAGGTGAAACTGCGGCCATTGCCGAGTTCGGCGCACGAGTTTGTTGATGTAGTCGATCAGGCGATCATCGACGCGCACGTCGCCGCAGGCCCGCGTCGTGGCGATGATCTCTTGCGGCGACGTGATCGTTTGCAAGTCTTCCGCCAGGCGCTGATCGAGATCGACCTGTTGACTGTGCATCTTGAGCACGTTGGCCTCTTCCTCGGTGGTCGGATAATCGGCCACGATCTTGAACATGAAGCGATCCAACTGCGCCTCGGGCAAGTTGTACGTCCCTTCGCTTTCGATCGGGTTTTGCGTCGCCATCACGAGGAACGGCCGATCGAGCTTGTGGCTGGTCCGTTCGACCGTGACGCGATATTCCTGCATGATCTCGAGCAGAGCGGCGTGCGTCTTGGCGGGGGCGCGGTTGATTTCGTCGGCCAGCAGGAATTGCGTAAACACGGGGCCCGGATGGAAGCGGAACTCTTGCGTCTTCATGTCGAAAATCGGAGCGCCGGTGATGTCGGACGGCATCAGGTCGGCGGTGAACTGGATGCGGCCGAATCGGCAACCGAGAACGCGGCCCAACGTACGCACGAACAGCGTTTTTCCCAATCCAGGCACGCTTTCGATCAACACATGGCCGCTGGAAAACAAAGCGACCAACGTGCCGAGAACCAATTCATCCTGGCCGATGTAGATCTTGCGAATCTCGGCGACGATGCGATCGAACAGCGCCTTGCTGGGCGTCGATGCCGGGGCCGATCGAGCCGGCGAAATTGGACTCGACAGCGACGAAATAGGTTCGACCGGCGGCTGCGGACTGATGAAATTGTTCATCAGCGCCGATGGCGGCACTGCCGACGCGGCGGCCGGCGGGATCGGGGGCGGCATTGAGGCAACCGGCGCGGGCGGTATTACGGATGCGGATGCGGCTTGTGCATTTGGAACCGTCACCACGGCCGTGCAATTCGGACAGTGCGCTTGCCCACCGGCGGCGGACGTCGCGATTCGCAGCAGCTTTTGGCACTGCGGGCAACGAAATTCGATCAGGTTCGGCGGAACGGCAGAGGCCGGTGGAAAAACAGAGTCGGTCATAAAACACGATATCCTGGCCTCGGTCGTTCAATGCAAATTCAATTTCGCTTGGTATTCGTCCGATTGATGGCTCGCGGCCCGGTGGCGTCGCGGAGTTGTCGGTATTGCTGCACGCGCGATTGAGCGTATTCCGCGTCGCCGGTGACGGCCATTGCCGCGCCGAGCGCGGCGACGTGCCGACCGAAATCGGAGGCCGGCGGCGGCGGCGGATCGCGCGGGGGACCGAAGATCGGCCATTTCGCAAAACAGAGTAGCACGATCAAGATGCCCCATTGAACCAAAATCGCGCTCAGCGGCCAGACATCGAAAACGTCCAACATGCTTTGCGGGGTTTGTTCCGGCGGGCTATTTTTGTCGCCAGCCAGCAAAATCGGGTGATGATTCTGGCTGTCGAGAATGACGACGTGCTTCGCTTTGCCGACTTCGTCGATCAATCGGCCGGCGAGTTTGCGATGCTCATGATTCACCAGCGGCACGTTGAAAAGAAACGAGCCGTTGGCGACCACTAGCAGATGGCTGACATGCGTGCCGGCTTGCCAGCGAACCTTGGGGTTCAAGATGCTAAACGATTCCCGGCTCACGAGCACTGCATCCTCGCCGTCGGCGAGCAGGATGTCGGCGTCATCCGATGGGTCAAGTCGGCTGTTTAATTCGATCTCGATTTTCGAGGCGTCGATCCCTTCCGCCCAAGGACCGTCGAGAGAGCGGATGTCGCGGTGTGCAGCTTTGCCATCCGAGCCGAACCACGAGCATGAAGCGTCTTGCGGCCGACTTGCTCTTTCGGCTTGAAACGATGATGTGGATTCGTTGAGATACTGTTGGTACATGCTTTGATCCACCGGCGGCGCTTTGGCGAGGATTTTTCGCCAATAAAGAGGCCGGGCATCGAAATCGTGGCCGATGTAGATGAACGTTCGGCCTTCCTTGTCGCGCAGCCAACGATCGACCTGGTCGCAAGTATCGGCGTCCGGAACGTTGAAATCATCGGGCGCCCAGATGATTACGTCGCATGCCTCTTGCAGCACCGGCGAAAGCTTTTTGCGGAAACTGACCGTGTCGCCGGCGGCGGTGAACATGTCGCCGAGCACGGTCAGCCCGTTGACGGTGGCCGAGAAGCGGACGAGTTGTCGTCCATTATCTTCGCCTTGATCCGATTCGTCGTCGCCGCTCTTTCCGCAGCCGCAGACAGCGACCAAAGCCAGTGCGATTAACATCGTCGGGAAACGGCGGGCGTCGCTGCAAATTGGATGGATCATGCCGACGCCCTCTCGACGAGCCGATCGAATCGCTCGACTTCATTCCAGCAAGCCTCGAAGCGGGTTCGGTCGAGCGGATGGTTGCCGAAATAGACGTCTTCGAAGGGGACCATCGTGCGCGCCAAGACGCTTTGCAATTCACCGCGGGCCGACAACTCGCGAAGATACTGGCGATTCGTCTTGCCCCTGGCCAGGCGGATCCATTGGTTGTGGTCCAGTTTAACGAGCTGATAACTGTACAGATAGACGATCGCCGTGTTGTAGTCGCCCTGTTCGTAGCTTCGGCGAGCTTCTTCCAACAGCGTGCCTTTCGGACGCGCGACCGCAGGAAGCGGCAGAGCATCGAGACGATCGCCATCGTCTTCGGCCTCGACCGTTTCGCCATCCGACGACTTGGCTTTTTTGGCCTCGCGATTGAGAAAGGCACGAATCAACATCACCGCGAGAAACACCAATACGCCGCCGATGATGATCCAGACAATCCAGATCAGCCACGGAGCGCTGATTTCCGGCATATTGAAACTCGGCGGCGGCGAAGAAGAATTGTCTTGCGACGACGAATCACTGCCATCCGACGAGCCATTGCCCGACGATTGGCCGTTCTTCGACAATTGACCGCGATGCCTTTTGGCGGGCGATTTGTCGTCGTCGGTGTCGTCTTTGCCGGTATCGTCGAACTGCTCAAGGACAACAGGGCGAAGATCGTCCCGGTTGGCGTCGTACCAGGGATAATCCGCTTCGCCGGAGCGGAGCGCATCGCCGCCGGATTTCACGGCCGATTCGGGACCGGTGGCAGGCGCGGCGGGAGTGTCGTCGTCGGCAAAGAGTTGCGACGGTTGCGGCGCTCCCAAATGGAAAGCGACCGCGAAAAATATCACCGCAATGAAGGAAAAGTGACGTGCGCACCAACGAATGCCGCAAACGACTGGGCAAACCAGCAGTGGCGCCCGAGGGCCTGACGTCGGCGCAATTTGTACGTTGTTGGCTGTCATGTTTTCAAACGGGTTGGCGCGTGAGGCGTTCGGCTTCGGCGCGGACTTGCAATTCCACTTCCCAACCTTCGCGGCGGATTCGCAAATCGAGGTAGCTCAAATAGCGCACGACCGCGAAAAACGATGCGACGGTCCACATCGCCGCCGGCACGCCGATCTCGTAGGTTACGCCGGTCGTCTCCCAATGATGCGTGAACAGGCCACGCAAATACCACAGGCTCAGCGCCAATCCGCAAGTCATCGCCGCGCCGAACAGCATGGAAGTGAGAAACCGGGCAAACAACATGCTCCGCGAGCCCGCATGAAGCGATTGGCTGCGGCGGCTGGTGGTGATTCGACCGGGCCGAGCGGAAAACGGATTTCTCTCCAGCAAAATGATTTCGTTCAAATAAGGCGAACGCACGAACGGAATCAGCCAAAGTAGCATCAAGGGGAAAGCCCGCCAATCGATAATCGCCGGCAGGATGCACAGCCCTCGAAAAAGCACCTGATATACGAACATTTGCGGCAGCGAGCCGCGTAATTCGCGGAGAATGCGGCTGGCATTTGGGCGATCGAGAAACAAGGCGTGGCCGAGGTAGCGCGTCAGCGGGGCCGCGGCCAGCGGCATTTCCATGGCCGTCAGAATGATCAGCCGATAGATGTACTCGGAAGGATCGCGCGGTTGCACAACGACGTGCGTTCCCATGTACGTGTAAATCGGCTTAAGCTGGCTCAGCAGCCAGGCGTTGAACAGCGCAAACGGCAGCGCGCCGATCAGGCTCAATGTCGCCCACGGATAGATATAGATGCGCAGCACTCGCAGCGACAAATCGAGGATGTCGAGATAGTCGCGCTCCCGGATCACGATGCGGGTGTTGTCAAGCTGCACTTGTCGGCTCCTGCGCGGTGGCCGACGTCGTGCCGGCCTCGGAAGCGCGTACGTCTCGCGGCGGCCGGCCGAGCACGAAGATGTAGAAGAACAACAGCACGCTCGACACGATCGCGACCGCTGCCTTGACGGGATACGGCGCCGCGGAAGGGGACAAAAACGCTTCGATCATCGCCGCGATGGCGAGCATCACCATCGCGGCGCCCATGATCGGCATCGCTTCGCGGCCGGCCTGCTCAAGCGATGCGATGCGGCTGAGACCGTTTGTATTGATCATGGCAAAGCCGAGACGCATTCCGGCGGCGGCCGACACGGCAATGGCCGTTAGCTCGAACGGCCCGTGCGCCGTGACGAACTGCGAAAAGTTGTGCCATTCCGGCACGGTGGTCATGTAACCGAAAATCGAGCCGATTTGAACTGCATTGAACGCCAGGTCAACGAGTCCGCCGATTCCAAATAGCAGCCCCCAAGCAAAGCACTCCAGCCCGATACTGACGTTGTGTTGGATGTAGAACCCGTTCATCGCGCCGGATACGCCGGCATTCTCGCGGTCCAACTGCTTCGAATACATGTCGCGGATGTTTGCGAGTTGGTCTTTGCCGATCAGTGTGTTGAGAAACTCGGGCGAATGCCGGCCGAACAGCAATGCGGCGAAAAAGAGACCCCAAAAGATCAACAAGGCGGCCCGCAGGCAATTGTCGCGGCGCAAGCGTGCCGGCACTTCGTGAAACAATTCGTGACCCCAGCGGGCCAGATCGAATCGCCGGCTGCGATACAATTGGTTATGTGCCCGCGCGACAAGCCGATGCAAATAAGTCACCGTGCCGGTGGGGAGATTGTAGGCGTCGGCCAATGCCAAATCGGCGCAGGCGGCGCGATAGAGGGCCGCGAACCGCGCCGTTCCAGCGCCTCCCAAGCGGCGTCGGCCGCGTCCTTCCATTTGCACGCACAACCCTTCGAGTTGCCGCCAGTTTTCGCGACGAGTGTCAAGGAGTTCGGCGACTTTCATGGGGAAGGGGCTAGGGGTCAGGGACTAGGGGCTAGGGGACGAAGATATCGGTTTGTCTATCGCTTGCGGTTTCGCGCGTTTTGTTTATCCGATGCGGTCGAGGTAGGTTTCGATGTCAGCGAAATGCTCGGTTTGGGTTTGAGTGGTGGGTTGCGGAATGAGCCACGGGGCCGCGGCGGCGGGTTCGGGCGGTTTTGCGAGCGCGACGTTGCCGCGGGCGGGATTGGCTTCGGCGGCGACTGGGGCGTAAAACGCTCGGTAGTAAACGGCGGCCAGCAGCAGGTCGGCGTTGGTTTGCGGCGGCAGGCCGAACATCGTTCGCAACGGTTCGGCGAGCGGCCGGGCGATTTCAAGGCGGCGCGTCCACGACAGGCCGCGGCGGCGATCGACATACAGCGACAGCGTGCGCGCCAGGCTGCGGTTGACGACGAAATTGTGCGGTATCAAATCGGCGAGTCGAATCGCCTCCGGCTCGGTGATGCGGGCAACGCCGTACAGAGCCGGAGTGGCGTCGATGACCACCATTGTGCCGCAGGCCAAATCGCCCAACCGCTGGTAGCGATCGTTGAACGCCGGAACCCACAGGCCGACTTGATAGAGGAACAACTCCATCATCCCGGCGCCGCCGAACAGCGGCAACGTCAGCACGGGGAGCGCATCGGCGGCGCGAAGCACGTTCCGCATCACGGCTTGCAAAGCGTTGATCGGCTGGCCGTCAGTCGCAACGACGCGCACGCCGACGGCCCATTTCCCGGGCGTCTGGCCGTTCCAAAACGTCTCGAACAGTCCGCCGTAGAACCATTCCAGCACGAACCAGATCACCAACATCGCGCCGAATCCGAAGCCCATCAATCCCGACCCGCCGGCGACGCCCAAGAGAAGAATCGCCCAGCGAGCGACCAGAATCGCGGCGATGCGAATCAGAATGTCGATCAGATAGGCCGGCATCCGGCGAAACGGACCGGCGACCCGATATTGGAAAGCGATATTCTCGGGCGTTACGACTTCGATGCGCGAGTCGATTTGAGGCCCGGGCTTTTGCATCGGAGAGCAACGTGCAAGGGTAGAGGAAAGTAAGGTGGCGGGTGCCCCGGAAGGATGCCTCTCATTATTCGCCACGGATGCCAATGCTGCAAGCGCGCAAGCGGTCGTTCGAAGATCGCGCCCTTGTTCTCTCGGCCCGGCGCGGTACAACGAGCGCCGTGGCGATTGGCGCGGGATGACAGCTGAATTATCGACCTGCGAAAAACAGAACCAAAGAATAGGCTTTGCTTATGCGACTCAAAGGAAAAACGGCGGTAGTAACGGGCGGCGGAACCGGGATTGGGTTGGGAATTGCCGTGGCTTTGGCGGCGGAAGGGTGTCGCGTCGCGATTGCCGGACGCAGAGCGGAAGTGCTGCAAGAAGTGGTGAAATCGCACCACGGGCCGACGCCACTCTTGGCGCATCCGGTTCAACGTAAGCGATCGCCAAAGCGTCGAGCGGCTGTTTCAATGGGCGGCAAAAGAACTTGGCCCGATCGATATCCTGGTCAACTCCGCCGGGACGAACATCGTCCATCGATCACTGGCCGACACGACGTTCGAAGAATGGTCGATGCTGCTCGACGTGAATCTCACCGGAACATTTTATTGCCTCCAAGCCGTTTTGCCGCAGATGCGCAGCCGCGGCGATGGATTGGTGATCAATGTTTCGTCGATCGCCGGCAAACGGGCGTTGCGGCTCGGCGGCGTCGGCTATTGCGCTTCCAAGTTCGCGGTGACGGCTTTAGGAACGTTCGCTTCGCTCGAAGAAGGCAAGAATGGAATTCGCGTGACCAACATTTATCCGGGCGAAGTCAACACGCCGATCCTCGAACGTCGTCCGGTGCCGTTGACGGCCGAACATCGCAGCCGCATCTTGCAGCCGGAAGACGTCGGCGCCGCGGCGGTGATGATCGCTTGCCTGCCGCAGCGGGCCCATGTGGCGGAGATCGTGATCAAGCCGACGACGCAGGAGTATGCGTAGGCTACAGGCTACAGGTTTGAGGCTACAGGACGAAGAATGTGGAGCGGGCGATGCGTTTTGCGGCGCGGACGCGCGAAACCGCAAGCGGGACAGAGCAGCGGGCTTGGCCTTTACGTCCTGTGGCCTGTAGCCTAACCCGAAAGCGTATCGACGACCAGTTTTCGCCCGCCGCTGACTTGCTCGGGCCGTTCGAGCAAAACCTGGTAGCGGACGGTCGGATGCCGCTGGGCAACTTTCTTGATGAGCGTTTCCCACCAGGCGGTTGTTTGAATCGTGCAGTGCGCATTCTCTCCGTTCGACAGCCGCTTCATTGCCGGGTAGCAGGCGACATTGGCGAAAACGAATTTGCGGGCGTAGCTGAAGATTTCTTCGACGATCCAAGGAAGATCGTCTTCAGGACAATGTTCGAGCACGTCGGTCGAAACGACGCCGTCGAACTTTCCTTCCGGCAGCCGGCTGTGCGGCGCGAAGCCGGGGTCGTAGCAGGTAATCGCGTTGAACGGCCCAAAACGCCGGGATTGAAGCAAACTCTCGTCCATCGTCGAGTTGCACGCGGACGGGCTGATATTGCTGACCTTTGCCCGAGCCGTAGTCGAGGATCGTCCGGGCCGCATGCTCGTCGATCAGCGATTTGATCGTTTTTGCGTGACGCGGCAAACTCTGACCGGCAAAGGTCTGTTCCGGCGGAATATGTTGAAATTGCTCGCCGTGAACGTGCATTTGCACGTACTGGGTCAAAAGCTCCCGATAACGAGGGCTCGGCGCGGCGCGCGAGTAACAAGTGCTCATGTTTTTCTTCCCCAAAACACGTTTTGGTGCCCCGGCGTTAAGAAAAATAGTGGCAGTCGCCATTTCAAGCAATCGCTAAATCTTTCCAAGCCGCGCAAGTCGGCAAGATTCACCCTCTCTTTCTTATCTTGCCGAGACTTTTTCTCTTTTGCAGTCGGTTGCCGAACCGATCTAGGCTGTGTGGACTATCCGAGGATGGATTTTCAAGTCCTCGAACAGGAGCAGGTTCGCAATTGCCAAGGACGAGCAAGCGTTTGCAGGGAGGCTGTCATGTTCATTCAGACGACTCGGTTCGGACGGCTAGAGATCGCCCCTCAGGATGTGTTGGTCTTTCCGGCCGGCATCCCCGGATTGGAAGACTGCCGAGAGTGGGTGTTGCTAGCAGACGCCGATAACGATGCCTTGGGCTGGTTGCAAAGCACCGCGCGACGGGAAGTCGCGTTTGCGGTGGTCAGCCCGCGACGGTTTGTCGCCGGATATCAGATTCGAATCGCGCGCAGCGAGTTGGCGCCGCTCGAACTGGTTGACGTGCGGGAAGCCCAGGTGTTGGTGATCGTCGGAAAGAACGATCGCGGAATTACGTTGAACCTGAAGGCTCCGTTGGTGATTCATCTCGCCCGGCGTTTGGGGCGGCAGGTCGTGGCCAACGGGGATCAACCGATCCAATACGAATTGGGCGCGACCGAGCCGGTCGTGCAACGTCCATTGTTGAAAACAGCCTGACGGCATGCCGTCAGGCTGAGGGCTTTAGTTCGTGAGATTTGAGACCGCTCGATCGTTTAAGACTTGATGTGAAAACGCCACCCCGTTGATTTCCTGGCCGCTTGCCGGAAGACGACGGACTTGAAACTTGAATAACCGACCATTGGATGTAATGCCGATGGCCGGGACGAAATTGGACTTATACGGATCCTCGCCGCTTTAACGGCCGGCCGATCGCCCCAATCGGCCTCTGATAGGAATAAGGAAGGAGCCAACGATGCTTGTTTTGTCGAGACAGCGCGACGAAAGCATCATGATCGGTGACAATATCGTCATTACGATTGTCGATATCCGCGGTGACAAGGTCCGGCTCGGCATCAATGCACCCGCCGAAATCCCGGTCCATCGGCAAGAGGTTTACGAGGCGATCCAGCGAGAGAACCTTCGCGCCAGCCGACTGGATCCTCGCGACGCCCAAGCTTTGGGAAAGCCAAGCGGTGGGCGCCCACCCTCGGCACCGAAGCCGTGATCCTGCCAAAGCCGCTTTCCGACCGAATTCAGCCGCGTCTGAGTTTGCGCTGGAATTGCCGCCGATTGGCAATGGGTGTGACGCGGTGAATGGAGGAGACGGTAGCGAATATTCCGGCTTTGCCGGCGCATCGCTCCCGATCAGCCGCGGAACTTGGGCGATTGTAGCGGCAATTCCGCAAAAGCCGTTCGATTACATGTGTTGCATGTTACGTAGCGGTTGTTTTGGTTCTCACAGGCGACTTCGCCTGCCGAAGAATCTAACAATAGGTGAACACCGAGAATTACTTAAATTGCCTAAAGCTCCCACTTGCCCTTGTCGATAGTTCCCCTAGTGATGCTAGCGCGGCGGAGATCGCCGTTGCCGGTGAACCGTTTGGTTGGCTGGCAAGATGTGGGCAAAGCCGCCGTGGATGGGCGGCACGGGACGCCCGGTGGAGACCAATGCGTCGAGTGAAATTGGTGCGGGTCGCGGATGGGGATAAACCCCAGGCCCGGACACCGCTGAGTGCGCCGCCGCGCCGCGGTGGTCGTGGGCAAGTTCTCTTAAACCATTGAATGGGTGTCACGAATGTCCCGGATCAACACAAACATCAGTTCACTGCTCGCGCAAACCGCGTTGGCCAACTCCCAGCAGAAGTTGCAAACTTCGCTCACTCAGTTGAGCACCGGCTATCAAATCAACACTGGCGCCGATGACCCGGCCGGTTTGATCGCCAGCCAGGTGTTGAAAACCAACATCACCGGCGCCAATGCCGCCATCAGCAACAGCCAAACGGCCGACCAGTTGATCGCCACGGCCGACAGCGCCCTGGGCCAGATCAGCTCGCTGTTGGACGACATCTATGGGCTGGTGTCGAACTCGGCCAACACCGGAGCCTTGAGCGCTTCGCAAATTGCGGCTAACCAGTTGCAGGTCGAACTCTTCGCTGCAAGCCATCGATCAGATCGCGCAGACGACATCATTCGGCGGCGAGAATCTGCTGAACGGCAGCCTTAACTTCCTCACCACTTCGGCCGGCAGCGCCCTCACCGCGGCCAGCGGCACGTTCGGCAGCCAAGCCGCCAATGCCGAAGCGACCGGCAGCTTCGCCGCTTCGCCAGACGCGACGCTGACATTGACCGGCTCCGGCGCCGGTTCCGTGACATTCACCGCCTTGACGCCGGGCGCGGCGCGACTGGCTATAACATCGAATACGCGCTGGCGGCGGGGTCCGGCACCGACGCGTCGGCCGCGATCGATACGAGCGGCAAGACCTTGACGATTACCGTGGCCACGGGTGCGACTGCCGCGAGCGTTGTTGCCGCCGTCGCAGCCGACACGGCGACTGCGGCCGTCTTCAACGCGACCGCCGCGGCCTCGGGCTCGATCTTCACCTCGACGGCGTCCGACGGCGATACGATCAGCGGCACGACGGCCGGCGGAGTCAGCGACACCATCGTCTTGTCGGCCACGAACGCCGGCACGGCTTATAACGGCGTGAACGTCGTGATCAATAACAGTGCCGCCTCGGCGGGCGCCATCAGCGCGGTCTACACGACCGCCTCAAACACGTTGACGCTCAGCACGACAACGTCCACGACCGCGAACCAGATCATCAACAAGATCAACGCCACCGGCGTGTTCAGCGCCAGCACGACCGGCGCCGGCAACAACACGCTGGCCGCCGCGACGTTCAGCGCCGTCACCTCCGGCGGCGCCGAGTCGAACCAGATCGAGATCACGGCCGTCAACGGTGGAACCGCCTACAACGGCGTGAGTGTCGTGCTTACCAGCGGTGCCGCCGCCGGCCACGAGACTGCCACTTACACCACCAGCACGAAGACGCTGACGATCACCGCCAACGTCAACTCGACCACGACCGATTTGGTCGATGCGATCAACGCCACGGGCTTGTTCAGCGCCGCCCCGACGATTTCTGGGGCAGCCGGTTCCTATTCCTTTGCCACGACCACCGACGTGACGACCGGCGGTGCCGCGGCCGGCAATGCGATCGGCAACCTGCAGATCAACCAGGCGAACTTCGGCACTCAGTCGTCGCTCGGCGTGCAGGTGGATGTCACGCAGCAGGCCACGCAGGCCAATTTGGTCTACTCCGCCGGCCCCTTGGCTTCGGCCACGGTGCTGCAAGTCGGTGGAGCAAACGGTTATCAAGTGCTGAACCTCGCGGCCGGCACGACGATCAGCCAGATCGCCTCGGCCATCAATCAGTCGAGCGATTCGACGGGCATTTCGGCGACGGTCAGCGGAACGCAGCTTACGCTGGCCTCCACGGCGTATGGTTCGAGTGCCTTCGTGTCGGCGCAAGCGTTGAGCGGCTCGTTCGCCACTCATACGATCAGCGGCTCGACGCACACCGACGCCACCCGCTCCGTCGGAACCGACACGGCCGCGACGATCAACGGCCAAAAAGCGACCGGCAGCGGTTTGGATCTGTCGCTGAATAGCTCCAACCTGAATCTGAGCTTTTCGCTCAATCCAGCTTTCGGCGCCAACAGCACGTTCAGTTTCAGCATCACCGGCGGCGGAGCCAACTTCCAGTTGGGCCCCGACGTGGTGTCGGCCGAACAGATTCGCCTCGGCATCCCCAGCGTCAGCTCCGCCAACTTGGGCGGATCGGCCGGCAGCTTGTACAGCCTGCAATCCGGTGGACAGTTCGCCCTGGCGACCAATCCTTCGGGCGCGTCGCAGGTCGTGCAAGGAGCCATCAATCAAGTGGCCGACCTGCGAGGACGGCTGGGCGCCTTCCAGGCCGACACGCTGCAAACCAACATCAACGCTCTGACCGACACGGTCAACAACCTGACTGCCGCCCAGAGCACGATCGTCGACACCAACTTCGCCACCGCGACGGCCAACCTCACGCGGGCACAAATCCTCGTGCAATCCGGCACGTCGGTGTTGCAAATCGCCAACCAACAGCCGCAGCAAGTGCTCGCCCTGCTGAAGGGCGCCGGCGGCTAATAACCGCGGTTTGAGAGTTTGAGATAAATAGCCGGTCCGCCTTTTCCTAGGAAAGGGCGGACCGGTTTGTTTTTTGCGGACGCGAAACCGCCATCTTGTAAGTATCGGTCCGATCCCCGTTCCGGCGCTACACTGACAGCATGATTGGCAATTGGTGACACACCGACTCATCGGCGAGGCGCTGGAACAATGCGATGCCAAATCGTGCAAGTGATTTCAGGCTTGCGCCTTTGCCGAAGTCCGCTTTCATTGCGTCGGCGAGATCGTCTGGAGACATTCCAAATGTGTTCGCGTTAAGTTCCCGGACGGATCGTTGCAGTGACGTATTCGAACAAATGTGAACCTTCTCACCGGTGAGGTCTTGAAAGTCAAAGCTGAATTCGAATTCGCCTGGCAGCCAAAGAGAACCGCAAATTATCGGTCGATATTTTTGGCCCTGCGTGGGTACCGAGCACTTGACAAACGCGTCATCCGAAAACCATTCGCCATTGTACGATTTAGGTGGGTCGGTGCCGCGTTCGGCATGCGCGGCCCATACGAGCAGTGCGCCGTATCCATCGTAGCCGGGCCGGTCTGTGAAGTACGGGGCACTCCGTGATTCATCCCAGTTGATTGGATTGGAAATGTTACTTCCGAGCCCATTATTAATCGCCGCCTGCCAATGAGCCACCGCGTCCGCCACTTCATCCCAGTTTGCGGGCTGGGGCGGACCGCCCGGCCCAATCATGTGGTACTGTGTCCCGGTCTCACGTGCCCATTTTTGCGCAACATTCTCCCATTCTCGAGCGAAGAAACGGGCGAATCCGCCAACATAGACGTCAAAGGCCATGTGATCACTCGATGGGGGTGCTGAGAGCGGGGCGTTGTTCGCTATTGGCAGCCTAGCGACCGCAAATGCGCTGGCGCAGTTGCCGATCGCACGTTGTTCAAGTTGGTGGCTTCACTCCGCGGTAGCTCATATCCAGCATATCCATCGGATGCGCGATCCATAGCCGTTGCCGCTGCCGCCGGGCTTCTCGTTCGATTTGCAACAGGCAGCCGGCGTTGGCGGTTAGCACGGCTCGGCGCCGGTGGCTAAAATGTTCGCCAGCTTGCGACGGCTCAGGCGGTCCGACATTTCGGGCTCGGTCAGGTTGTACGTGCCAGCGGCGCCGCAGCAGATTTCTGATTCGGGCAAGTCTTTGAGCACGAGGCCAGGGATTTGCGACAAGATATGCCGCGGCGGTTGGCGGATTTTCTGGGCGTGAACCAAGTGACAGGCGTCGTGGTACGTGGCCGTTATCTCGATTCGGCCCGTCGGCGGCACGATTCCCAAATGATCGAGGAATTCGTGGATGTCTTGCACTTTGGCGGCAAACGCGGTGCGATCGGCTTGCTGGTCGTCGTGCCAATGATGGCCGTAATCCTTTAAGCATCGCTCCGCAGCCGGCGACGTTGACGATCACGGCGTCAAGCTCTCGATAGTCGAACGCCGCCAAATTGGCATCGGCGAATTCGCGGGCCGGCTGGCTTGCGCCGGCATGAAAATGGATCGCCCCGCAGCAGACTTGAGCCCGCGGCACGAACACGTCGCAGCCGTTCTTTTGTAGCACGCGGGCTGTCGCCCAATTCGTGTGCCGGAACATCGCGTCGGCAACGCAGCCGGTGAACAGCGCGACGCGGGCTCGCCGCTTTCCCTCGGCCGGTAAGAAATCGGGTAGCATTGCCTGCCGTTTCGCGCGGCGGCGGGAGCATTTCCGTCACCTGCGCAATCGCTCGGGCAGAAGTCGCAGCAGGCCGAGTTTCTCGGCCAGCGTGAGCAAGCCCAGTCGCTGGGCGATTCGCGCGGCGCAAGCAGCCGGCGCATTCGATCGGGATAGGGAAACACGCCGAACAGAATCCAGCGACGGAACCAATCGCCGCGATGCGCGTCGCCACCCGCTTCTTCCGTGGCCATCTGTTCCATCGCCACGCGGAATGGCTCGATCAGCCGGCCGTACTGTACGCCTGAGGGGCACGCCGTCTCGCAGGCCCGGCAATCGAGGCACAGGTCCAAATGCCGCTGCACGGGTTCGGTGAGTTGCAGCCGGCCGTCGGTCACCGCGCGCATCAAATAGATTCGCCCGCGCGGGCTGTCGTTTTCGTTGCCAAGTTCGACATACGTCGGGCAAGCGGCGGAACACAATCCGCAATGCACGCAATCGAGGAACCGCCGATAATCGATTTCGGCGCCGGGATTTGTCGCCACCGGCGCGGTATTCCGTAGGTCAGGCTTTCCAGCCTGACTTGCCGGTGGATGCTCGGTGGGTGTTTCGATGGAAGTCGCCATTGCGTGGAGTATCACGTCAGGCTGGAAAGCCTGGAGCTACGAATCGAATTTCACGTCAGGCTGGAAAGCCTGGAGCTACGAATAGACAAATCGTCCGGGGTTGAGCAGGTTCTTGGGATCGAATTGCCGATGAACCGCTTCCATCAGCATAGCAGCGTCGGCCGTGCGGCCCCAGACGGCCTGCCGCGTCAATTCGGCCGTTTGCGAACACGACAGGATCACGGCGCTGCCACCGGCGTTTTGCGCGGCCGGCTGCAATTTACCAACCCACGATCTCGACAGTCCGCCGCTCGGCAGCGACGGCAGTCGCACAATTAGCACTCCGTTGCCCGCATGCGCCTGGAGCGAGCAATCGGGAAACAGCTCGATCGCCAATTGGATCATTTCGATCGTCCGGCTGGCCGGCACATTGATTTTCAACACCAGCGCCGCGTCGGGCTGGGCGGGAAACTCTCGCAGCCGGCTCCAAAGCGACTCTGCCCGCTTGGGAAGCAGTAAGTGAGGAACCACGTCGAGCGACTTCCATTCGTCAGCAAGCGTCGCGGTCATCCAATCAACTTCCGCCGCAGTCCCTTCGAGTGCGACAATTAAATGCCCGAACGGTTTTCCCTCTTGCCCCAACTCGACTTGCTCCAATGCCGGCGCGCCATGCCAATCCGGCCCGACAAGAATTTCCATTGCCGCCGGGGAAGTGCGCGAAGTGACCATCGCCGCCAAGAGTTGCTCTGCCTGCTGATGATCGCGCAGTCGGCAGGCAACCAGCACAGTAACTTCGGGAATTGGTTTCACCTTCAACGTGACTTGCGTGATGATGCCGAGCGTTCCGAACGAACCGACCAGCAGTTTGCAAAAATCGTAGCCGGCGACATTCTTGACAACACGCCCGCCCCCTTTGAATTCTATGCCGCGGCCATCGACGGCCGAAATGCCGATGACGTAGTCGCGGATCGTGCCCTGCCCGTAGCGCAGCGGCCCGGAAGAATTCGTGGCGATGACGCCTCCCAGCGTCGCCCGATCGGCTTGCGGAACATCCACCGGCAATCGCTGCCGCTGCGTGGCCAGAACGTCGGCCAACGCCGACATGCGGATTCCGGCCTCGACGGTGATCGTCATATCCCGCGCCGGATAATCGACGACTCGATCCAGACGCGCCAGTGATAGGCCCAGGCCCGATTGCTTCGCCGGCAAACCATAGTCCAAACTCGTGCCGCCGCCGATCGGATAGAGAGTCATGCCGTCGGCGTAGGCTTGGCGCACGGCATTCGTCAGCGCTGCAAGATCGGCCGGCGCGACCGTGTCGGTCAGCGGTAAGAGGTCGCTCGGTGATTTCGGCTCAGTTGCGATCATGCGTCGGTCGTCTCGAAGTCACAGCGCCGGCGCCGACCAGGATGGGTTTGTTCCACGCCGCAGGCGCCGGCAGTCGGCAGCATCTTGCAGGGGTTCAGTCGATTGTCGGGATTGAACGCCGCTCGCAGTCGTTCCATGGCAGTCAGGTCGTCGGCGGTGAACATCTTTTTCATGTAAGCGATCTTCTCGACGCCGATCCCATGTTCGCCGGTCACGCTGCCGCCGCACGCGATGCATTCGTTGAGAATCTCGCCGCTGGCTTTGAGCACGCGATCGATCGTGCCGGCGATGCGTTCGTCGAACAAAATGATCGGATGGATATTGCCGTCGCCAGCGTGAAATACGTTGACGATTCGAACGTCGTATTTCTTGCCGATTTCGATGATCCGCCGCAGGATGTGCGGCAGCTTCGTGCGGGGAACGACGCCGTCTTGCGTGCAATAGTTCGGGCTAAGCCGGCCGATCGCACCGAACGCTTGCTTGCGGCTTTTCCACAGAAGTTGCCGCTGCGTGGCGTCGGCCGCGAATTGCACGTTGCGAGCGCCGTGCTTTCGGCACAAGTCGGCCACGACATCGCGCTGGCCATCCAGGCCGGCCTCGAGACCATCGACTTCGATCAGCAACACGGCCTCGGCGTCGAGCGGAAAGCCGAAATGATACGCCTGCTCGATCGCCGAGACGATTCCTTGATCCATCATCTCAAGCGCCGCCGGAATGATGCCCGCGCCGATGATTTGGCTGATCGTGTTCGTGGCTTCGTCGATGGAGTCGTAGATGGCGAGCATGGTGCGGCAGCCTTGCGGATTGCGCGTCAATCGCACCCAAACTTTGGTCGCGATCGCCAGCGTTCCCTCGCTGCCGACCAAAGCGCCGACGAGATCGAGCCCCGGCGGATCCTCGGCCGGCCCACCGCAGCGGATCACCCGGCCGTCGGCCAAAACGGCTTCGAGGCCCAGTACGTGATTCACCGTCACGCCATATTTGAGCGTATGCGGACCGCCGGAATTCGTGGCGACGTTTCCGCCGATCGTGCAGGCCCCTTGGCTCGACGGATCGGGCGCATAATGGTAGCCCATTCCGGCGAGGGCCTGATTGAGCCAGGCGTTCACGACGCCCGGTTCGACAATGGCGTAGCGGTCGCGCAGGTTGATCTCCAGAATCCGCTTCATCCGCGTCAACACGATCATCACGCCGCCGCCAACCGGCAAACAGCCGCCGGCAAGACTGGTGCCCGCGCCGCGAGGAACGATCGGCATATCGTGCCGCACAGCCGCTTGCACGATTCGAGACACTTCGTCGGTGTTATGCGGAAACACCGCGATGTCGGGCGAGTTCTTTTCGATTTGATACCCATCGCACTCGAAGACGAGCAAATCCGAACTGGCGGAGAGCACGCCGTCGATTCCGACGATCTCGCGCAATTCGTCGACGAGCGATGCGATCTCTAGTTGGCGAGTGCATGGCGATTTCAGAAGAACTCGCGCGGAGGCGGCGAGACACGAAGGAAATTACTGATTCGTTTGTTTGATTATAGATAGCGAGAGCATTGCCGCTAGTTGCAATGAATCGCTCGGTTCCCAATTCGGCGTGCCTTTGGTTTGCCCCCGCCGCCGCCGGACGGTATCCTCCATTTCATCGTCCCTTCCTGTTCCCTGTTCCCTGACCCCTGTCTCCTTCCCATGATTCGCGTCACGATTTGGAACGAATTCATCCACGAGCGAACGAAGCCCGAGGTCCAGGCGATTTATCCGCAGGGAATTCATCGCACGATCGCGGAAGCACTTGCCGCCCGACTCGGCTCGGCCGTTGAAATTCGCACGACCACGCTTGAAGAGCCGGAGCATGGCTTGACGGCCGAAGTCTTGGCCGCGACCGACGTGCTGTTTTGGTGGGGCCACGGTGCGCACGACCGCGTTGAGGATGCGGTGGTCGATCGCGTGGCGAAGCGAGTCTGGGAGGGAATGGGCCTTGTCGTGCTGCATTCTGCCCATGCGTCGAAAATCTTCGGCCGGCTGATGGGGACCGGCTGCATGTTGCGCTGGCGCGATCGTGGGCGAGCGCGAACGGCTGTGGATCGTCGCGCCGGGACACCCGATCACGGCCGGCTTGGACGCCGAGTATTTCGAATTGCCGCAAAGCGAGATGTATGGCGAGCATTTCGACATCCCGCCGCCGGACGAATTGGTGTTCATCAGTTGGTTCGCCGGGGGCGAGGTGTTGCGCGGCGGCTGCACGTTCCGCCGCGGCAAGGGAAAGATTTTCTACTTTTCGCCCGGCCATGAGACTTTTCCGATCTACCACGATGCGAACGTTCAGCAAGTGCTGGCCAACGCGGCACTTTGGGCCGCGGCGTCGGGCGGTGGCGCTTATCTGAATCAAGGCCGGCAAATCAGCGAGCCTCTCGAGCGAATTCCCACGCCGTCCGCCTGATCGCCGCTTCGGAACACTGATTTTCCGGACTTCTGTGATTCGAGCGACACATTCGCTCCTCTTTCGGGTTTAATTTGAACGGTGCTTGAGCCGTAGTTATGCTGAAACGATTGCAAATATCGTGGCCACGGTCGCCTGTTCGTCGAATTGCTCCGCTAGATTTCTTCCACCTGGAGTTTGATTCATGCGTTCTGGAACACTGCTGACACTATCGTGTGCGCTGGCAATGGGTTGTTTGGGAGCCAGCGCGGCCTGGGCTCAAGATCAGGCGTTTCAAATCGAGTTGAGCGAAAAGGCCGACCGGTACGACTCCGAATTGACGCGCACACCCGACTTGGCGCATAGCGACATCCATGCGGCAACCAAGGTGCTGATGGACCTGGTCAACAAAGACAAGTCGCCCGCGCTGATGCTGGCGGTCGGGAATGTGTTATTCAATCTCGACCGCGCAACGTCGTATGCGCTCCACAAGAAAGTGTACGATGCCAAGCCGACGGAGCCGGATGTCATCTTGGAATGGGCCATGGAGCGGCATCGCAAGGGAGAATACGCCGAGGCGACTCCGCTCTACCAGCAATACCTCAATCTGATCAAAGACGAGCCGCAAGTGAACGCTTTGCTGGCCGATTGCCTCGTTCAGCAGGGAAAATTGTCCGAAGCGGTGGCCAGTTGGGATGCCGGCGGACATGCGACGAATCACGAAGCCATCGATCTGGCAATCAACGATATCTACGGCGACATTTCGCCGCTGCGGCGCCGGGCCGATTTGCTGAATCGCGTCAAGAATAAGGAAGCCGATGCCGCGGAAAAGCTCATCGCCCTCGATCTGAACATGGATCAGGACTGGTGGAACATCGACATCGACGACGATGCGCTGGGCCGCGACTTGCCGGTGATCGACGCCGTGCTCGGCCCCGACAGCAAGCGTGCCAAGGCGATTCATTGCTGGGTTGATATCGAGTTGCAAGACACGATCGCGTCGGCGCCGGTCTTGAAATTGCTTGAAGATGCCGGTCTGAT
Source organism: Pirellulales bacterium (assembly GCA_963738955.1). Classification (GTDB taxonomy): domain Bacteria; phylum Planctomycetota; class Planctomycetia; order Pirellulales; family DATAWG01; genus DATAWG01. The sequence continues at coordinate 246,069 of CAVTYW010000021.1, forward strand.
TGTGGAAAAGGGTGCGCTGCCCGAAAGCAGCATCGTTGCCGCCGGATTGATCGACTCCGTGGTGGAAGTGAAGCTGCAAACGAAGGATCAGCTTTTCGAGCGATTCGACAAGGAACTGACCGACCGATCGAAGTCGAAGGCCGGCGACGTCGATGCGCTGCGAATTCTTTGCACGCTGTCGAACGGAAAACAAAGAGCGCTCGGAGAACCTGAATCGCTTCGGCTGGGAACGCTATGCCGACGCGCGCTTTGCCGTGGCGCTGTTGAACTTGTTGCAATCGGAGAAAAAACTGGAGCACGACAGCCCCGACTTGAAGAATGCCCTCAAGCAGTTTCCGGACAACGGCGTCATCCAGAATCTCTCAATCCTCACCATGGATGAAGGCGACGTGACGCAAAACCAATTGGTGGCGGCGATCAAAGCCGAGTATCATCATCTTTCGCCCGGCCTCGACGGCCAGCCCGATTCCTATACACTGAACGCGCATTTCAAGCTGCTCAAGACGAAGCTGTGAGAGAGGCTTGAGGCTTGAGGGGCGGAGGTCGGAGGTCGAAGGTCGAATGCGACATGTTGCCCGCTTCCTGTAGCCTGTAGCCAGCCTGTAGCCTTCCGCCCATGGACATCCATCAAGCCACCGAACAGTACGAACGTTGGCTCGCGGCGCGGATTCCGCTGATCAAGGAAGACGTCGATTTCAAGCATAAGCGGATGGCGGAGGAGCCATTCCCGTTTTTCCGCGCCACCTATTATCGCTGGGTGCAGCGATTCCGAGCGATCTGCGCCGACTTGCTCGGCGCGCCGTCGGTGCTTGGCGTCGGCGATTTGCACGTCGAGAATTTCGGCACTTGGCGGGATGTCGAAGGGCGCTTGATTTGGGGAATCAACGATTTCGACGAGGCCAGCCGTCAGCCCTACACAAACGATCTCGTGCGTCTGGCCGCCAGCGCACTGTTGGCCATTGACGGGTGTGAGCTGACGATCGATCCCGACGCCGCGTGCGATGCGATTCTCGGCGGCTACAGCGAAACGGTGGCGAAAGGGGGCCGGCCGGTCGTGCTGGCGGAGCATAATGCCGCCCTGCGCGAGATGGCTCATAGCCAGGAGCGTGATCCGGTCGCGTTTTGGGACAAGTTGAACAATTTGCCGACATTGGCCGACGTGCCCGATTTCGTTCGGCCGCTCTTGGAAAAATGGTTTCCCGAGCCGGGGCTGACGTATCGAGTCGTCCATCGCAGGGCCGGCTTGGGAAGCCTGGGGCGACGGCGATTCACGGCTCTCGCGGATTGGCGCGGCGGCAGCATCGCCCGCGAAACGAAGGAGCTGACCGTGTCCGCCTGGGGCTGGGAAGAAGCGCCGCCGGGTGAAAAAGAGATTCACTACGGGGCCATTCTGCGGCAGGCGGTTCGCGTCGTCGATCCATTTTTTCAAGCGACCGATTCGTGGATCGTGCGTCGTTTGGGCCCCCATTGCAGCCGCATCGAATTAGCGCATCTGCCCGCCAAACACGACACGCAGAAGCTATTGCACGCCATGGGCCGCGAGACGGCCAATATCCATTGCGGAGAATCCGCGGCGCTCACCGCGATCGGACACGATCTTTTCCAGCGTGGCCCAAAATGGCTCGCCATCGCCGCCCATGCGATGGCCGCCGACGTGCGCGCCGATTGGAACACTTGGAAGAAACCGAAGTGACCAAGCCAAAACCGGGTCGTCGACTTTTAATAAATGCGCTCGCGATGGGTGGCACAAGCCTCGGCGCTGTGGAATACTGGCGGGCAGACAGAGAGCACGCTGCGACAGCGCGCAATCGCCATTGGTTTTGGAGTCAAACCATGCCCGCCGATCGAAGCAAAATCGAAGCCACGTTGCGCCAGTTGCAGGCCGAACTGGACGAATTGGACGACGTTGATCCCGAGGTGAAGAATCGGCTCGCGGCGATGCATGAGGAGATTCGCACCAGCTTGGAAAGCCCGGCCGCGCGACCGACTTCAATCGCGGGCCCAACCTCGCTGACTCGCCGCCTCGCCGACGCGGCATTGCATTTGGAAGAATCGCATCCGGCATTATCGACGACGATCGGCAGCCTGGCAGGCATCCTCGGCCAAATGGGTCTTTAGTCGTCAACGTTATTGCCCCGCGGCCGTCGCCACCACCGGCTTGATCGCTGGAACGGCTCCGACGCCACGGTGCGATTCCTTGTATCGCCGCGCCAGTCGAATCGCCGGCAGCTCGATCGCCACATGCACGATATGTGCAGCTCCGATGCTGGCCACCAACCCCAAGACAAGCCAGATCACCGCCGGCACGACGGCTTCGCCGGTCAATCCAAAACCGATGCTCCCGACGATCCAACTGACGGGATAGTGAATTAAGTACAGCGAGTAGGAGATCGTCCCCAGGTATTGCAGCCAACGGAAGTTGAGCCAGTTGCCGAGATGACCAAGCCGTCCGACGACGTAAATCGCCAACGTTGTCGTCAGCGCGACGGTCATGTGCAGCGTCCACTGGTGGTGCTGCCGATAAAGCGCGGCGGCAATGAAGGCCCAAAACATCCATCGCGCCACTTGCCGATCCAACGTCCACCAGACCATCGCTCCAAGGAAGAAGCAGACAAAGAAGTGCGACACCCAATCGGTGTTCTCGCTGTCCAGGCTGTATTTGAACAGCGACATCACCGCAAGCGGCGCGAACACCGCCATGAGCACGAAGCCCGCCGTCCAGCGTTGCGCGATTCCCGGCTTGGTGACGCTTGGCGCTCGGGCTGCAATCCACTGCGCCAATCCCAGCATCAGCGCGAACAGCAGATAAAACTGCATCTCGACGCACAACGTCCAAAAGCCCATCGAGATATTTTCATAATGCAGTAGGTTTTCCAAGTAGAAGACGTGCGCCGCAATCGCGCCTAGCGTCGGATAGTCGTTCAACAGCGTCGGCTCGGCGAGAAAAAACGCTCGCGTCACTGCATACAGCGCAATGACCAGCGCCATCGTGAACCAATACGGCGGGCCAAGCCGCAAGAACCGCTGCACGGCGAAAGTCCGCAAATATCGCGCGTCGATGCGAGCGTTGCGCAGCACATAGGCGATTACGAAACCGCTAATCACGAAAAACACCGGCACGCCCATCCGGCCGTTCCGAAAAAACACGTTCACAAAATGCGGCACGATCTTCAACGCCGGCTCGGGCAAGGGGCCATAGCGAAAGATGTGGTGCAAGGCCACGGCGAGCACCGCCAATCCGCGCAGGGCGTCAATGAAGGCAAACCGCTTTTCGGCCAGCGGCGCGGGTTTCACAATTGGGCCGGCCGGCGACCGGTAAGGGTTCAGAGAAATTGGCATTGTTCCATTGTTGGATTGCAAAGCGATCAATTCCGAACTCGGACACTCCGAGTCGAGGGCGCGGTCCGTCGCTTCGTCTTGATCGACCGCGGAAGCATGAGCCGAAGCCCTTGGCTTCTTTCGCAGCTTCCGTTGCAAAGACGAGATTGAGATGAGGACATTCATAGTAAGCCTACTCCCTGTTGCGATCAAGCGCTTCGACGAAACGGGGCGGAATGATGCCCGAAACTTGGCAACCAGGGAATTCCAAAAGATTGCCAGAAACGGAGAAATCCGCGGATTCGTCGGGACCATCCTTGTCGTTACGGCTTTGGTGCAAAAGGAGTTAGATTACGAAGTAGCCGCTGAATAGAAGAGGTTCAAAGAATTCGACGGCGATTTTTGAAAACGATCCCATCCGATTTGCTACCGTTGCGGGCAACCGTTGCCCGAGCATGGGGCTAGCATCCGTCGAACTATAGCTTTCCGGCGGCTTTTCGCGCCCGGATACGCTTTTAGCACTTCCCATGCCGGGATTGGTTTACGGATTTGGCTGGCAGAGGGTTCACGCCGCCAGTGCAAGCCAGAAATAGACGGCCATTAGCCATCCGCGCTTGCTGCCGTAAAACTTGCGTTGCGGCTATCCGTATTTGTGCTTTTATTCCGTTCCCGACTTCTCACTGAAACGCCGCGTATTCCTTGCCGAGCAGCGCCGCGGCGATTTTGAGCTTCAGGATCTCGTCGGTCCCCTCGTAGATGCGGCAGACGCGGACGTCTTGCAGATGCCGGCCGACGCGATACAGGTTCGACCAGCCGCGGCCGCCGAACACTTGCACGGCGCGATCGGCAGCGTCCCAGGCGGCGTTCGAGGCGAAGAGCTTGCCTTGCGCCACCTGCATGTCGGCGGCCGCGGAAAGCGATGCGTCGGCGGGATTCTCTTCCGCGGCTTGTTTCGCCGCGGCGGCCTGCTCGATCATCAAGGCGCTCGACTCGGCCGAGCCAGCTCGATCGCCGCCACGTGCTCCTGCACCAACTGATGCCGGCCGATCGGCTTGCCATGTTGATGCCGAGTGCGGCAGTAGTCCAACACTTCGGCCAGACAATCTTCGATCACGCCCAAGCAACCGGCCGCCACGCTCATGCGACCCGAGACGAGCGTCCCCATCGCGATCCGAAAGCCTTCTCCCTCGCGGCCCAGCAGATTCTCCACCGGCACCGGATGGTCGGTCATTTCGAACATGCCGGTGTTGGTCGTCGGCATGCCGAGCTTGGCCGGCAGGTCTTCGCGATCAAACGTGTCGCGCCGGCCGTATCGACGATGAACGCGCTGATGCGGCGCTCGGCGCCGCTGCGGTCGGCCGGATAGGCGAAGACAATCACCGTGTCGGCGATGCCGCCGTTGGAGATCAGATACTTCACGCCGCTGAGCAGAAACCGATCGCCGTCGCGACGGTAGGTGCTGGTCATTTCCAGCGGATTGCTGCCTGCCTCGGGCTCGGTCAGGCCGAAGGCCATGATCCGCTCGCCGCGCATCGAGGGAGGCAAATAGCGCTTGTTTCTGCTCGCCGTGCCGAATCGGATGATCGGATATTGCCCGATCGACGTGTGACCGGAGAAAAACGTGCGCACGCCCGTCCCTTCGCGGCCGATCCGCACCAGCGCGCGGGCATACGTAACAGCATCGGCCCCACGGCCGCCATATTCCGTCGGCACGATCATGCCGAGTAGATTGTGCTTCAGCGCCAGCGGAACCAATTCTTCGTTGTGCCGATGCTCGAGATAGCAGAGATCCTCGATCGGGCCGCAGTTCGCGGCAGAAGGCGTCGACGTCGGCGAGAAGGGAGGGCATGGGGGAAGGGGAGAGAGGTCAGAAGTCAGAGATCGGAGGTCAGAGGACAGAGGTCGGAGGACGATGAGAATCGGCGAGCAGTTCGGTCAAATGCAGGCCGACGCATTCGGCCAGCACTGGGGGATTATATCCGCCCTCCAAGACGCTGACGATTCGGCCGCCGGCGTGGCGGTTTGCGACCGCGAGGACGGCTTGCGTCAGCGTGATGAAATCTTCGGTTTCCAGGCCGAGCGAGCCGATCGGATCCGTGCGATGACTGTCGAACCCCGCGCTGAGCAGCACCAACTGCGGCTTGATTCGGTCGGCGAAGCGATCCAACTCGTCGGAGAATCGGGTCAGATAGTCGGCCCGCGACGTGCCGAACGACACTGGCAGATTGAGCGTCGCGCCGAGGCCCGGTCCACTGCCGGTTTCGTCTGCCGCGCCGTGCCAGGATAAAAGGGCCAGCGGTGGATCGACAGGAAGCCGATCTGTTCGTCGCGCCAGAATGATTCTTGGGTGCCGTTGCCGTGGTGGACATCCCAATCGACCACAAGCACGCGGTCGAGATCGATCTCATCGACGGCCATTCGCGCGCCGATCGCGACGTTGTTGAACAAACAAAAGCCCATCACGGCGGCCGGGCGAGCATGATGACCCGGCGGCCGCACCAGGCAGAGAGCCGTTTTATCGTCGCCTTCGATCACGCGGCCAACCGCGTCGCGAACGGCTCCGGCGGCCAGCAGCGCCGCTTCCAGCGAACCGGGTCCGACAACCGTATCGGCCTCGATTTGTCCTCCGCCGCGACGGATGAACTCGACGACCTCGTCGATATAGGCCGGATCGTGAACGCCGGCGATTTCCCCCGGTAACGCAGGCTGCCAAACCGGCCGCTGGCATCGGGCCGCCAGCCCGCTAGCGTCGAGCAGCCGAACGATGTGCTCGAGGCGCGAGGGGTTTTCCGGATGGGCGCCGGTGCGATGGCCGAGAAATCGAGGATCGGTGTAAAGCAGCGTCATACGCCGGTTTGTCGTAACACTTGGCGACGCGGGAGGCAATAGAGCGAAGCCGCGCCAGTTTGCGTCTCACGCCCAGGGATGGCCGAAAAGCGCTCCTTAATCGCCAATCGCGTCGCCGGCCTTCCCTGGGTTTCGCGCCCGCGCCAATCCCCTCAATTCCCTTGACATTGCCCTTGCGCCACGGGTACTCTTGATGAAGGAGCAGCCTTGTCTAAAGATTCTGGAACAGCTTCTTTTCTGTAGAAGAGGGGGATGCATTCATGGTTGCGCAAAAAGGTTCCGTCATGCCAGCAGCGAGCAAGTCTCTCGCGCGAGTGTTCGGTGGCTTGCTTGGCTTGTGCATCGCGGCGACGGTCGCACATGCGGCCGATACGCCGGCGTATAAGGAAATGCCCGTCGATCCGCCGAATATTCGCGTTTGGAAGACGGCGCGGACTTGTAAGCAAGGTGACGATCCAAAAGCGATGCTGCGCGGCGATGCGCCGTTGGATCCAGCCGTTTTCGATCCATTCTTCAATAACATCTTGTTCCCCCAATTCACGCTCTACAAAGACACTGCCGACGATGGCACGACCACGTTGGGCAGCAACGTGCTTCCGATGGTGGAAGACATGCACGACAAGAAGGTGAAGTGGCGACAAAGCCAGTTGCCGATTTGCCGGCACGACTTCCTTACGATGTTCATCCTTCAGGCCGAGCGGAATCCGAACCAGGAGCCGTTCAATCATCTGAATGCGCTGACGATCCAAGCGATGCGCACGATCGCGCTGGGGAACTACCATCCGCTATCGCGCTACAATGCCGCGCTCCTGCTTTCGAGTTTGCACGAATTCCAATCGGAGAAGCCGCTGAAGGCAACGTTGCCGGCTTTGATGGCGTGCCTCGAATCGACCGATTTGGTTCAAGTCGCCGCGCTGGATGGACTGTTGAAACAGGCCAAGGCGGGAAACGTGGGCGCGCAGCAGCCGCAACTCGTGGCCGCCTTGTTGAAAGTCGTCAACCAAAAAACTCCGCCGGCCGGCCGAACGGCCGATGGCCACGATTGGATTCGCCGCCGGGCAATCGACGTGCTCGCGGCGCTTAACGATGCCGGACCGAATCTGGCCGTGATCACCGCGCTCGACGCGATTCTGAAAGACAACCAATCGTCGCCCGAACTGTCGTGCTCCGCGGCCAAGGCGCTGGGAAGCATCCAGTTCCGCGCGGCCGACAATATGAATGCCGCCGCCACGATTTCCAGCATCGGCCAGATTGCGGTCGATGCTTACAAGTCGGAATTGGCGCATGCTGAAGATAGGAAAGACGCGGCTGACGCGGTGAATAGCGCCGGCCCCAGCGTGGCGGGCGTCCCGCGACGCTTCGCGCCTGCCGGTGCGCTGGGTCGCGCGCAACCGGGCGCTGCCAACGCGCCGGGCGCCGCCGTGGCGAGCCACGATCTGTTCATTTCCCTGCCGCTGCTCAAGAGCCAGTTGTTCGCTTTGGATCATGGGCTGAAGGGAGTCGTGTCCGCCGTCGGCGGCACGAAGAATCAGCAGTATGCCGACAGCGTCGAGAAGAACCTGGCTTTGCTCATGTCGGCCTGCGATCCGAACGCGGCGGATTACGACACCTTGAAAAATCAAATCTCCAAGGCCGGCACCGGCTTGGAGGCGGCTTTGGCCTCGGGTCCGGCGGTGCAAGGCCGCGCACCCGCCCCAGAAAAGGCCCCCGCTGCTGGCAAGGAAGACTCCTTCGATGCCGAACCGGCTGCGAAGCCGGCTCCCGCTGCTGCGAAGCCCGCCGTCGCGCCGCCGGCAGCGAAAGCAGCGCCGGGCAAGTAAACTTTTCGACCGCCGCCTCAGGACGAGGCGGTTCCCTTCAAGCAAACGGATTTGCAAACGTGGCTCTGTCCTCACGACAACGTGCCTCCTGGCGCCGCTGCCGTTTCATCCAGCGGTTGTCGTTGGCGATTGGTTCACGGGCCATTGCGAGCCTTTGCGTTGCGATTCTCATTGCGCTGACCGGGTGCCATCCTTGGTGGACTGGCTCGGCGGCCACGTCGATCGACGGTCTGCCCGACGCACCGAAGTGGAACCCGTCGCCGAGCGCGGTTTCGTCGCCGCACTCAACATCGACCGCCGCGAACAAGCCGGCGGTGATCGACAAACCGGGCGCACTGGCCGACCCCCGCTGGATTCTGATCGCCGACGATTCCGCAAATCCGCTAGCAGCGCCGGCGAACAACGATTCGAATTCGGAAGCGAGCAGTTCGCTTTTGAATAGCCGCATGGGCGGACGTTGGCGGCCCGCGTCGGCGCAATCCGATCCCACGCACATCGCCCCGCCGCCGGATCGATCGCATCGCTGGCGCCATCCGGGTTTGGAAACGCTAATGGCTCAGTCGGCCGAGCAACGTCCGGATTTGCATGTCGCCGTGCAATCCAAGGATCCCGTCGTTGCCACGAATGCCGCGATCTTGTTGTCCCGCCAGCACGATCCGGCCGCTTTCGATCCGCTCTTGCGTGCGATCCGCGCCGACTCAACGAACGCATGGCAACGTCGAGCGGCGGTCGAAGCGTTCGCCGAATTGGGCCAGCCGAACGTAGTCGACGAGTTGCGCCGCGAGATCGATGAACAGGGACGATTTGCCGGCGACGCCGCGCGAACGTACCAAGCCGACTTGCATGTCGAATTGCTGCACGGGCTGGCTCGTGCCGAGGGCGCAATACAGCCGCCACCGCTCGGGCCCGACGGCGAACCGCGGTTTGCCGCGGCCTTGGCTAGTCCCGCCGCGAATGTTCGGCGCGAGGCGCTGGCGGCATTGGCAAATTATTGGTCGGGGCCATTGCCGGCGAATGTCGTGCGCTATGTCGGCGATGCGGACTCCAGCGTGCGACGCGCCGCTTTGCATGCACTGGCCGTTCGTCAGCATCCCGAAGCGCTTGAATTACTGCGTCAGGCTCTTTTGGATCAGGATTTGATCGTGCGACTGTCCGCGGTGGCGGATTTCGGCCGGCTCGGCGGACCGGAAGCGATCTCGCAACTGCGGCAAATGGCCACTCAAGGAACCGAATTGATTCGCGCCGCCGCCGTCGCGGCGCTGATCGAATCTGGAGACGATCAGATCGTACCCACCGCGATGGCCGACAGGTCATGGCAAGTGCGTCGTGCGTTGGTTCCGATTCTGAATCGGCCGCAAGAACCTCGACCGACGGAGCTTGCCGAGCGGCTCGTCGCGGATGTGAATTCCGACATCGGCGCCGCGGCCATCACGGCGATCGGCCGTTGGCCGTTGGCCGAGGCAGGCCCGATTTTGTTGACGGCCATGGAGCAGCGCAGTTATTCGACGCGAAAAGCGGCTTCCCAGCAGCTTGCCAAACTCTGGCCGCCGGCCGCCGAATTCGAAATCGAAGCGACGGCGCAGCGGCGGGCAACCGAGTTGGAGCAATTACGCCAGAAGTGGCGCGAGCAAATCGCCGTAACCGCCGGAGCAGCAGCGCCAATCTCCGACGGCAAACCGCCGGTGCGCATAACTGGCGCGACGACGACGGCCGGGACGGACGGAAAGGTCGCCGAAATTCAGCGAATGCTCGCGGATTTGGATCGGCCAATGAAGGTTGCAGAACGATCCCGCGCGAACGCTGCGTTCGTCGCGTTCGGCGCCGAATTGCCCGGCCTTTTGCAGCGAACGATCGAACGTTCCGGCCATCCATTGCCCGAGGATATCTATGACTATCCGCTCCCCGCGGTCAGCCTGGAATTTGCCACGATCAAACGGCTGGCTTCTTCCGACGTTCAGGAACGGCGGCAGGCGGCCGACGCGATTAAAAACGAGACATTCCGCTTCGGAGCAACCGCGGCCGCGCAAAAGCTGCTTGGCGATTTGGCTTTGGAGCGATTGGTTGACTTGATGATTCGAGAATCGGACCCATTGGTGTTGAGCACCGTGCTCGCGGCTGTGGAATTCGACGATCGCGAACCGGCGACCCGCCTGGCGTATGCGGCGTTGAGCCACCCGGCACCTGAAGCGCGCCGCCTCGCTTGCGAACATCTCGGTCTGCATCCCGATCCTCGTCATGCGCCGCTGCTGGCGAAGTCGCTTTCGGATTCCAACTCGACGGTCGTCGAAGCGGCGGTTCATGCGATGGGGCGATTGCCGTCGCTCGACGATCCGCGGCCGTTGGAAAAAATCTTGGCCGCCGACGATCATGCGCTGCGCGTCGAGGCGGCGGAATCGCTTGCACGATTCGGGTTCCCCTCCGGCATCGCCGCACTGGAACGTCTCGGGTACGACGCGGCGCCGAACGTCCGGCGAATTGCCGCCGTCGCGATGGGCCGGATTTCCGACCGATCGTTTGTTCCCGTGCTGATTCATTTGTTGGACGATCGGCCGGAAGTCGCCAAGGCGGCGCTCGAAAGTCTGCCGCGCGCGGCAGGCCGAGACCTGCCGCCGGCAGCGGCGAGCGCCATCGATTCCAAGCAGAATCCGATTCAACGCTGGAAGGATTGGTACGCCGCCGACTTCGCCGTCCGGTGATGGCGATTTTCTCTCACCGCCGGATTGCAACGTATAATCCAATGGTGCGCGAAGGTGCGCAGTGTTTCTTCAGATTGTCGCCCGCGACTCGGCCGAATCCATGCAACTGCTGCACCCGAAGCACGCGCGACGCAGTTTCACCGTCGCGCGAGACGAATTCGGCGTGCCACACATTCGGGCCGGATCGTGGCGCGAGGCGCTCTACGGCCTCGGTTATCTGCACGCCATCGATCGTACGACGCAAATGCTCTTTGCCCGCACGATGGCATCGGGCCGCAGTTCCGAGTTGATTTCTGATCGTTCCGAATTGGTCGAGACCGACCGTTTCTTCCGCCGCGCCGGGCTGCATCTGCGGCTCGATGAAGAAGTCCGCGCTTTGGACGACGGCACATTCGCTGAGTTGACTTTTTATTGCGAGGGCGTCAACGACGGAATGAAAGAGTCGGGCCGGACGCTGCCGATGTGGGCCGCCGGTTTTCGACCCAGCCCTTGGAATCAGCAGGCCGTGTTGCTGGTCGGAAATCTGTTGAACTACGGCGGTCTGGCGGTCGGCCAGCAGCAGAATGAGCGGTTGCTGCTCGAGTTGATTCAAACCGGCGCCGACGATGTGCTGCTGCGGGAATTGTTCGCGCCGCTGTTGGACGCCGCCGATTTCGAGCTGCTTCGCCGTGTGAAGATCTCCAGCCAATTGTCCGACGAAGCGTTGGAATTAATCACCGACCTGCCACGGCTTGCCGGAAGCAACGCCTGGGCCGTCGCGCCCGGCCGCAGCGCGAGCGGCCATGCGCTGTTGGCCGCCGATCCGCATTTGGAAATCAATCGGCTGCCGTCGATTTGGTACGAAGCCGTCTTGCAATGGGGCGACCACTACGCGATGGGCGCGACGCTCCCGGGTTGCCCGCTGTTTGCAATCGCTCGCACCGAGCGGCTCGCCTGGGGCGTCACGTACATGAAGGGCGACACCAGCGATTATTTCATCGAAGATTGTCGCCGCGGCGGAGCGACGGGTTGGCAATATCGCCGTGGCGAAAACTGGCTCGATTTTTCCGTTCGCGAAGAGACGATCTTGCGAAAGTCGGACGGCGCCGAACAACTGCGAATCTATTTTAACCCGCAAGGCACGCTCGACGTCGATCCCGAGCCGACCGGCGAAGGGCTTTATCTATCGATCGCATGGACTGGAAACGATCCGGGCGGCGGACAGTCGATCGCCACGTGGCTGCAAATTGTCGGCAGCGCCGATGCCGCCGTCGCGATGGACGTTGCCCGAAGTTGTCCGCAGCCGACGCTTTGCTGGGTGTTCGCCGACCGGGCGGGCCACATCGGCTTGCAAGCCTGCGGATCGTTTCCAAAGCGTCGCGCAGGATTGAACGGCCTGTTGCCGATTCCGGCTTGGGACGAGCGCAATCACTGGCAAGGGCGGATTTCTTCCACTTGCTGCCGCGGATTTACGATCCGCCGGAAGGATTCGTGGCCACAGCTAACAACAACATGAATCCGCCGGGTGGTCCGGAATTCATCACGCTACCGGTGCCGGGCTACCGTCGCGACAGGATCGTCGAGCGGCTGGCCGAATTGCCGCAAGCGACGCTGGCCGACATGCGGCACTTGCAATACGACGTCGTCAGCCTTCAGGCGCGGCGGATGTTGGAACTGTTTTTGCCCCACGTCGCGGACGGCCCAGTGCGGCAGCGGCTGGCAGCATGGGACTGCCGTTACTCGATCGATAGCCTAGAGGCGACGCTTTTCGCGCGGCTGTATCGCAATGTGCTGCTGGAGATCTTCGGCCAGGCGCCGAATTCGAACGGCGGCGGCATCGGCTGGCGGCGGATGCTCTATCTTTCGAGCCGCGCCGGATATTCGACAATGGTGCTGACGGTCATCGATCGACTGCTGGAGAAAAACGATTCGCTTTGGTGGCGCGGTCGCGACAAGGCCGACTTGATCCGCCGTGCCGCCGACCGGCTTGCCCGCGAGACAGACCAACCGTGGGGCGAGATCAACGCATTTCATTTCGTAAACCGGTTTTTTCCGGCGAGGCGAGTCGGCCGGGCGCTCGGATTTCGCAGCCGTCGGATGGCGATGCCCGGCTGCCAGGCGACGCCGTTTCAAGGCCATCTGTTGACGACGGCGAAGCGCGAAACCTCGTTTGCCCCTTCGTATCACCTGGTGACTGACCTCGGCGCCGACGAGATTTGGACGAATCTACCCGGCGGGCCGAGCGAAAGCCGTTTTTCGCCGCTCTATAAAAACGATCTGCCGCGCTGGCAATCGGGCGAATACAAGCGGCTTGGCTCCCCTCTGTAGGCTTGGTTCGCTACCGAAAACGCCCCGCCGTTGCGGCCAGCCGTAAGCTAGAGTTTCCTAACAACCCCTCACAAAACCGCTGGGCGGAAGGGGACAGTCCCCGTTTTGCTCCGCGGACTGCGCAAAAAGTGGACAGTCCCCGGCGGTTTTGCGCGGGGTTTTAATTGGTTCAACCCTTGCGCCTGCGCCAACTCCCTGCCTTGTGAGTTGACAATGCCTTTGGCCGACGCCAACGCGGTTCTCGACCGATTTGTCGATAAAGCCGGCAAACTCTACACCCTTCCGGCGGTGGCCGTGCAGGTTTTGCAGCTTACGAACCATCCTAAAGTCGATGTCCTGAAGCTGAAGTCGTGCATCGAAAACGATCCGCGCTGACGACCAAAGTCCTGCGGGTCGTGAATAGCTCGCTGTATGGAGCCAGCCGCAAGGTTTCCGACTTGAATCAGGCCTTGACGCTGCTCGGCACCAAGTCGCTCAAATTGCTGGTGCTCGGGTTTAGTCTGCCAGGCGATTTATTTGCCGGAGTGGCGGGCGATATTTTGCGGCGCTATTGGCGGCGGACGCTGACCAAAGCCGTCGCGGCGCGCGAGATTAGCGAGACGCTTTGGAAGCTGCCCGGCGACGAGGCGTTTCTCACGGGACTGCTGCAAGACATCGGCGTGCTTGTGTTGCTGCAGCAATTGGGCGAACCGTATGCGAAGTTTCTCGACATCGCGCTGGCCAAGGCCTCCGATCTGGCCGCGGCGGAGGAGAAATCGCTCGGTTTCGACCATGCGCGGCTCAGTGCCGAGTTGCTGCGGCGTTGGGAATTGCCCGAAGCAGTCGTCGCACCGATTTGCGCCGGTCGCCCCGCGGAAAAATTGGCGGCTCTGTCGATCGCGGATCGCAGGCTTCCGCAGATATTGCGGCTTGCCGATCTGTTGGCGAGCGTGTTGACCGAGAACCGCGGCGATCTGTTGGCCGACCTACTGGATTCCGGCGCCCAGTACCATCATCTCACGCACGGGCAATTTGCCGCTCTGGTAAACACATTGCAAGAAAAGGTCGAAGTGCTGGCCGACGTGTTGTCGCTCGAACTGCCCGACGGGCGCGATTACACCACGGTGTTGCTCGAAGCGCACGAGCGGCTTTCCGACCTCGCGGCCGAGGCGGCAGGTGAATTGATGACCGCCCGCCCGGCGATCGATTCGGCCGCCGATAGCGAGGCATTGCTGGCGGAAGTTCAGTCGCTGGCAGCGAGCGTTCGCGAATTTGCCCGGCCGCCGATTCAGCCGCACACGCCGCCGAGCGCGGAGTCGAAAGAGTCATTTGACCTCGCTGCGGAGAAACCGTCGCCGCGAATCGAACCCAGCCGGACATTTCAGTCGGCCGCCCATTCCGGCATCCCCGCCACGCATGTGCCGCGTTCGCACGTGGTTCCGCTGCCGTCCGACCAATCGGACGACCCCGGATTTTTGGGTGTGTTGACGACGATCGTTTCATCGTGCCGCCAATCGCGATGCGCCTTGTGCTTGTTGCTGATCGAGGTCAACCGTTTCGAGGAATTGCTGTTGACGCGTGGGTTGGCTGCATCGCAACGGATGGTCGGATTGATCGGCACCATCTGCCGGGGGCTTGGATTGCACGACGCGATTTGCCGCCAAATAACGGATAGCCAGTTTGCCCTGATTCTGCCCGGCTACGACCGCTGGGGCGGCGCGGAGGCCGCCAACCAACTCCTGCGCGAGCTTCGCAACATCGCCGCGCCGAACGAATCCGCCCCGACGATGACCGTCAGCATTGGCCTGGCGGCGGCAGCCCTCGCGCCGAAGAATTTTCGCGCCAGGATCTGATCGATAGCGCGGAGCGTTGCTTGCACGCGGCACAACGTTGCGGCGGCAATGCGCTGAAGAGCATCGAGACGTGAAGAAGGGCGAAGTCGCCGATCAATGGCGGGTTCACCTGCGGCGCGGTGCATGGTATTCTGAAACCATGAACGAACCGACCTCGATGCCAGAGCCGCCGCCGTCGCAGCAGCCCGGCCCAAGCCTGCCGATTTTTCAGCAATCGGAACCTGCCGCGGAATTGATTGCCGAGCTGGTTCCCGAACCGGGTCCGCAAGTGCCGCAGCGGATGCTCGACGAATGCGACTTGAGCTCGCCGCGCATCCGCCGCCGCGTCGTATTGCCGGCGCTGCTTTTCGTCACTGCTTGCGTGACCACTTTTGCCGCCGGAGTGTATGGCTGGCAGATCGCGATTCTCGACGATCGGTTTCTGGAACTGGCTCGCGCGAATTGGCGGCAGGGCGTGGAATACATGGTGGCCGTGATGGCCATCCTGCTCGCTCATGAAATGGGCCATTTCCTTATGACCGTGCGCTATCGCGTTCCGGCCAGTTATCCGATCTTCCTGCCGATTCCGATGATGCTGACCGGCACGATGGGCGCGGTGATCGGCATGGATGGACGAAAGGCGGATCGAAAGCAATTGTTCGACATCGGCATCGCGGGCCCGCTGGCCGGACTCGTGCTGACCGTGCCGCTGATTTGGATCGGCATTCGGACCGCCAAGCCGATGCCGCCCTATGTGCCCAACGACAGCACGGCGCTCGTGAGCCCGAATTCAAATAAGGCGGCCGATGAGGCATCGCAAGCCCACTTCGGGCAGCCGCTGGCGGTCACTTGGCTGCGAGCCTGGTTGCGGCCGGAAATCAGTCCAGAAATGGAGATCGCCCCCAACGCATTCTATATGGCCGGCTGGGTCGGACTGTTGATCACCGGGCTGAACATGATGCCGATCAGCCAGTTGGACGGCGGCCATGTGACGTATGGCCTGTGGGGGCCGGAGTCGCGTTGGATCGGCCGCACGTTTCTGTTTACGGCGATCGGCTACATTCTCTTCACGGAGAATTATTCTTGGACGGTGATGCTGTTGCTGGTGATCTTCCTGGGCACCGATCATCCGCCGACGGCGAACGACCGCGTGCGGCTCGGGCCCTGGCGCTGGGCACTCGGCCTGGCGTCGCTGGTGATTCCGATTCTTTGCTTCACGCCGCTGCCGCTGCTGAACGATTGAAGCCAACAACGCGCGGGTCTCAAAAAATCCCCGCGCCGAAACCATCGGAAGGCGGCGGCGAAAGATTCGGCATCGCGCCGTCCTTCGCCGCTTCAGTATTCAGGGTGGTCGCCGCAATCGTCGCGATTTTATGCGGAGCGGGCGGATGGGATGGTTCGGCCGACTGCACGCGGCTGGCAGGCTCGCTGCCCGATTGCGTATAGACAGCCGGTTCGTGCGCGGGGGCCTGCCGGTCGCCATTCAGCGATTCCCGCCTTCCACGACCCGCCGCCGTATTGGCCGGCGCGGGAAAGTCTTCGTGATCGAAGTCCTCATAGCGCGAAACGTAGCCGGGCTGTTTCGCACGCACGATCTCTTCGCGGAACTCGCGGATCACGCGGTCCTGAATCATCTCGCGGCAGGCGGAGTTGATCGGGTGCGCGATGTCGGCATAAAGCTTGAGCCGGCCATCCTCGTCTTTGACCGTGCGATCTTCCTTCAACCGGTTGCCGCATTGATTGCAGTAGGCGGCGCGGAGATGGTTCTTGCAGCCGCACTGCGGGCAATGGGCCGTCAACTTGCGGCTCGGCATCGCCACGAAGGGGCCATTGGTGCCGCCGATGATTTTCAAATCGCGAATCACAAAGCAATTGTCGAACGTGATCGAGCAAAAGGCTTGCAATCGTTCGCCGGCTTCCTCGATCAACTTGATGCGGACCTCGGTGACTTCCACGGCCATGCTCCTCATGATTTCGGCATTCTACCCGCGCTTTCCACGCGCGGCTTGCCACCGCTGGTTCTTCCAGCAGTCGTCTTCCCGTTCGCTCTCCTAACCGCTTGTTGAAAAAGGGGACAGGCACCTCGCCGCATCCCAAACATTCGGCAAAACAATAATGTGGCTCGGAGCCAGTCCCCTTTTTCAACGGCCTGCTAACGCATCAACCGCACCGCCATGCTGCGGCTCCATCCGCGAGCCCGCATCCAACGGGCCGCGTGCCGAGCCTGCCGCGCATCTCGACAAATTCCAAAACAACTCGACCCGCTGCCGCTCATCCGCACCGCCGTGCAGCCGCATTCGGCCAACTCACGTTTCACTCGGCTCACCCAAGGCGACAATCGCTTCGCCGCCGGCTCCAACCTGTTGTGCATCGCCGCTCCGACTTTCCTCAAATCGCCGCCCAACAGCGCCTCCGCCAATCGTTCGACTTCCCGCGGCGTTTCCGCCGGCCGGCAGCCGCCATAAACTTCCGCGGTCGAAAGCCCGCCAGGGGGCGCGACGACCACGAAATTCAACGCCGGCACTCCCGGCAATCGCTCGATCCGCTCGCCTCGTCCGCGGCAGACGGCCGCTCGCGAGCCGAGGAAAAACGGCACGTCACTTCCAATCTCCGCCGCCAACTCTTGCAACCGCCCGATCGACCAACCGAGGTCCCAAATCCGGTTGACCGCGATCAAAGCCGCTGCCGCATCGCTCGACCCGCCTCCTAAGCCCGCAGCCGAGGGAATCCGTTTGGTCAGTTGCATCACGGCACCGAATCGAACGCCGGCGCGGCGCCGCAACAGTTCAACCGCGCGTGTGGCGATGTTGTCGTCTCCCTCCGGCAACTCTTCCCATTCGGATACCGGTGGCCGCCTTGGATCAACCGGCCGCACGCATTCGCCTTCCCTACGCGGACTTAGCTTCCGCAACCCGGGTGCCCAGCGACAGGTCAAACTCACCGTTCCGCTCGGGTCGTTCCGAACGGTTAAACTGTCGAACAGATCAACGGGCACCATGAGGGTTTCGATCTCGTGGTAGCCATCGGGGCGGCGGGCCAGCACCTCAAGGAATAGATTCAACTTCGCCGGGGCGAGCACTTCGCAGCTCATCGTCCGCTGGCGAACATGCACCCAATCTCTCCCTCGAAGCGAGGCTTCCCTATCGCCACTTGCCCAACCGTGACCGTCGCAGCGTCATCCCATGCCAGAAGAAAGATATATGAATGAGTCAGAACACCGGCCGCCACCCTGGCGTAGGGATAATGGTTCAATCTATCGCTCGGAAAAAATTGCGTCAATCAATCTTTGCCGATGGATGGCAAAAAACGCAAATCGGGCCAGAATAGCCACCTGCGGGGTGGCAGAAGGAGGCTTGCGGCCTGAGGCTTGAGGAAGAGCCAGAAAGGGTTTCGGAACTATCTTCCGGTGTTGACGCGGGCGCACGAGAGGGATGGCGATTGGTACAGGCAATCTGGATTCATCGTTCTGACGCCTTTTCACCTTCCCTGACGCCTTTTCCTCCGCTCCGCACCGTCCTCGCCGTCGATTACTTCCACGTTTGAGATGACCGCCAGCTTGACGATTCTCGCTGTGGAAATGAAGATGCGATTCGGGGATCGGACATACGCGATTCATCACGCTGTAGACGTAGTCGATCTATTGCCCGGCCGCCGCGCTGCGATGGGGGATCCAATTCTGTTGTGGACGAAGTGTTCGCGAAGGACGCCAGTCAATTCCGTCGGTTGTCCAAGTGCTTAAGTGCCTTGCGGAGGGCACCCAAGTCGGCGTGCTCATCGTCCATTGGGCCGGCTTCCAAAAACCGCAAGCGGTATAGACCGGTTAGTTTTCTTAAGCCCGCCGCGGTCACTTGCGTTGTGTTGAGGTTCAATTCTTGCAGTCCCCGCATCCGGGCAATCGCCTCGACTCCTCGGTCCCCAACGCTAGTCGCTTTCAGCGACAACTGCTCCAGATTTAGTCCAGCCAAGTGAAGAACGCCCTCATCCGTGATCGCCGGACCGTCAATTGATAGCGACCGCAGTTGGTGCATCTCGCCGATATACTTCATTCCCGCGTTAGTGACCTCTTGGCAATGCATCAATTGCAACGATCGGAGCGAGGGTATTTTCTCAACGATCGCTAGCCCGGCATCAGTCACGCCGGCGCCCCAAAATGAAAGTGTTTCCAACCGCGGTAGCCTTGCCAGCTCTTTGACGCCGTTGGCAGTGAAACGATTTCCGGTCAGTGAAACGTATTTCAGGTTTTCGAGTCGAGCAAGGTGCTTGAGGCCGTCGTCGCTGAATCCATTGGGGCCGTAATACTCATCTAGATTCCGCAATTCCGCGACCCGTTCGATGACCGCGTCCGCATCCAGTCCCGATGGGACGACCAACTTCCGCAATGTCGTCAATTGCTTCAACTCTGCAATACCGGCTGCGGTGATCTTTGTTTCGCTTAAATCTAGGTCCTCGATCAAGTCAAGCGACTGGAGATAATGTGCGCCGTTGTCTGTTATCAACGTCGCCCCAACGTCAAGGGAGCGTAGCGATGGAAAATGGGCGAGTTGCTTGAGCGAGTCGTCGGTGATTCGCGTCCCTCGAAGGCCCAGGGAAGTGACGTTTGGCATGTCCGGCAGGCCTGCCAAAAACGCTCCCGTGACCCTCGTGAAATCCAGGTCGATCGACGAGAGCGACGTAAGTTTTCGCAGCTGGTGCAGGGAACTATCGGTGACTGAAGCGCCGCGGAGCCGCAGGCCGCATAGCCCGTCGGCCGACATGATCGTATCGATGTCCTTCGGAGAAATTGGACTGTCGGCGCTTATCTCATAGATGAATCCAATGCTTCCGCGGAGATCCCATTTGTCGCCGTTCTCGATTGCCATCGAGGCCCGCATTCGGAAGGGGACCGTCCCGTCTGGGCTGTCGGCGAAGCATTCCAAAACACAAGTGGTAAGGAGGGCGACAGCGCACAGGAACAACCGGCCGGCGCTCGTGGGCGCGCCGCGCCGCCCAGCGGAAATCGCGCATCCACATTCGCCAAAACCGAAACCAATCGCGGCGTGCCCGATCGGCCGTTCCCAAGCCACCATACAATTGGACCAGCATAACACCCTCGCTCTCTGGCGAAATCATCGGCAATCAATGTGACATCGAGTTGGCATCGCGTTAACTTCTCGGCTCATGGGGTGAATGAAGAATCAGTTGGTTGATTCTTGGACGATTAAAAGCGGACGCACCCCTTCTTTGAAATGACTCGCGTCCCCTTTTCATTGTTCCACTTTTCCTCGTGCGCAAAACAGATTCAGCGTTGCGATGTCGAATATTGCCAACTGATGGTCGGACGATTCCGTCAGCCGCATGGCCGACTGCTGCCACGAGGCGCCGCCGCGATCGACGGTAAGCCCGCGGAAGTTGAACGAGCGAGATGGCCGCATCGGAGAAATCATGATTGGCGACAGGAGCAGGTTCTCAATACGGGCGACGGACAGAGGTTCATTTGGGATTTTCTTCGGCTTTCGCGAAGCCAGAGAAGAACTCAACCACCTTAGAGTATCTCCACAGCGGATCGTCTTGCGCGTAGCTCTTGTCGCCCTTCGTGGGCGGATTGTTAATCCAGACGCGGCTCGCCCCCAGCGCTGTTAGATGAAGATAGACGTAAACTGTCCCTCCCACGATCACCTGCTCGCGGCCGCTGACCTTCCGCACCGATTCGAGGCGCGGCAACTTGTCAACGTCGTTGCTCTTAAGGAACTTCCGAAACATCCGGACCTCTTCGGCAGTCAGGTCGCGCTCCGAGTGTTTTTCTCCAAACTCCGACATTGTGTGAAGCCTGCCAGCGCCCCCCTTGAGTACCAGCAACAGCAACTCTCGAGGATTGCTGACGCTTGGCGGATCGGCGAGCAAGATCGACGACGGTGAACACGCCAGCATGAACAAGTCTTCGGTTGGGTCAGCCTTCGCGAACCGCCTTCGCTCCGCCAGCTCAAACCCGAAGAGAATCGAGTCGTCAACCGCGACCGGATCTTTGCCGTCTCGATACTCATACACCGTCGGCGGCTGGATCTGCTTCCGCTCTTCGGGATTGGCGGCTAGCAACGATCCGGCAGCAATCGCAACGGCACTCGCACGCCAAAAATGCGTGATGATTCTCCCCCCGCGGTATGTACAAATCATGCGTTAGCTTCCCAAAAAGTTCGCGTTCCGGCCATAGACGAAGAAAAGGGGACGCACCCCTTTTCTTGAATTGACTCGCGTCCCCTTTTATTCTCCCTCCGTTCAGTTGCTGTATCGCGTTCTGCTGCGCAGTGGTCAGCGCAGTCGCACTTCGAGACACCCTGAATCAGGTATGGTGTCCACGGAATTCGCGGCGGCAGAAAGTCCGCACGCCACGCGCGCTTCCCGCGAACCTCTTCAGCACATCGCGCCATCGCCGTTCCCTCGCCAAATCGCGCACGTTGCCCGCGATCGATCGCCTCCTTATTCGAGATGACCGCTAGCTTGACGCCCCCAGACAAGAATGAAAATGTGATTCGCGGAAGGGACACTTTCAATCCTCCCCAACTAATTCAGGAGTCTGAACAACCCGCGCCCCATGATCACACCTTACGCCGGGGTAGCTCGGAGCCGTCGTGTTGACTTGGACAGAAGGAAGAGCCGCCCTCAGCTTTGGCAACACGGTTTGGAGAAATCGATCTAGCGGCCCGTCTGTATTGTTGGGAATCCGCTCATTCGCGCCGCCCAACAAATCCAAGGCACACCGCAACGCATCATCCGACGAAATACTCACGGAATTTGCGAAGGAGTTGTTTCCAGTATGAAACGACAACACTCGTAGATGGCCTAGCTTTGGAAACAGTTGCAACGCGTCGCCGTCCACCACTCTTGGCGCGAGCCCCAAATGCTCTAGCTTCGGAAGGTCAACAAGCCACCGAAGTTCGCTCGATACAACATTGCACCCTGTCAGATTCAGTACACGTAGATTCCTGAGCCGGCTCAACGCTTCTACGTCCCCCTGCTGAATTGGCCAATCCTGCAAGTACAGTTCTTCGAGAGAATCAAGCTGAATCAACCAATTACTAAGTTTCCTCGCCCCACTGGGCTCAAACGCTAGTCGGCAATCGGCCAAGTCGAGCCGCCGTAACCCGCGCAATCGTCCAAGGCCGACAAGTTCGTCGGCAATGGACGCGCTCCTAAGCGACAGGCTACGAAGTAGCGGAAGGGCGGCGAGCCCGCGGATCATTGAGTTATCAACTCGACATCCACTAATGTTCAATTCCTGGAGGCTGCGGAGAGCGCTAAGTTGAGCAAAACCGGAGGCCGTGAGCGAGGAATTATTGAAGGTCAGTATTTGAAGATCATTCAGCCGCGCAGCGCAGCGAGCCTCTTCATCATTGAACGGCACCCGCGCCAAATCGAGCCATCGCAGGCGAGAAAATCTAGTCAAACAGAGTAGCACGTCGCTTTGCGGCAAGTCATTTCTGGAAAGGGCGAACGTGAGCCCAGCCACGTAACGCCTCAACCGTTTTGCTCCGATTTGATCGAGCCATTCCGGCCCAGAATAGGCAATCTCTACCCGTGCGCCGACATTCTGCGCGGAAGTGATCGCAGTCGATTGCTCGGCCGCACGATGACAGAACCAAGCTCCGTAAAGCGACACGACTGTGGCTGCAGCTGCGCACATGACCAGTGTGCGCCCTCCGACGCGGTTGCTACTCATTGGCCGGCTCCGCCTCCCTTCTTGCCATCGAGATACCACCATTGTCTTATGCCACTATATGCTACATACTCAAATTGCTTCGTGATGTTGCTAATGTCTGGCGTCTTCATTAGCTCTTGGATCTTCTCAGACATTAGCAGTGCGGGGCGGCGAACTCTCGAATCCGGTCTCGTGTCTTTAGAACTACCGTGTCAATGCCGAATCTTACACTCTGGAAGCGCTGCCTGAATGCGGGCAAGGCCAGCTTCGGTCACACCCGTGTCGGAGACATCCAGCTCTTTGAGCGTGTGCATGCGACTAAGGCATTGAAGCCCAGAATCGGAAATCGTGGTTCCGGAAAGGTCTAAATAGCGGAGATTAGAACAAGTTGAAAGAAACGGAATGCCGGCGTCCGATATCAGATCGCCACTTAGAATGAGTGACTGGAGCTGTGTAAATGTTCCGAGAGATGGAATTGCGTTATCGCTTATTCTAGTAAGAGCAAGATTCAACTCGCGAAGGTGACCCAAATCACTCAGAATCGTCGGCGCAGCGTCGTTAGCTGGCGTCTCAGATAGGTTTAGCGTCTTAAGCGTGAGAAGTCCTTTCAAATGTTCTAAACCAGCCGATCCAATGTGAGTCCGTGCCAAACTAAGTGTTTCAAGCCGCTTCATTTCGCAAAGGTATCCAATGGCATCGTTCGTAATCTCCGCATTAGCCAGGATCAACGTCCGAAGCTCTGTCAGGGATTCAATGTGCGCGAGGTCGGAGTCACGGATTTGTCCTCCTTGCAGCGATAATTCCTGCAACCTCGGTAAGTCCGCGAGCCGATTGAGCGCCTCTGCGCCCGGCTTATTTGGTCCAACGAATCCAACGGACGTGATGTCTGCAAAGAAATCCTCGCCAAGAATGGCTTTCAACCAGGGCGGGCCGGGCGAAGCGTTGCCAATCTTATTCCAGTCGTTGCTTGACTCGATCTCTACCAGATACTGGTATTGGACAATGCCTCCGGATTCTGAGATGACTCTGATGGCTTCTCGCTGTCTCGCCGCCTCACGTAATTCAGCAATGAACCAAGTTAAAGGAATTGCAACAGCCGCCATCGCAACAAACATCGTCCGGATCCCAAACTGAAATCGCCAACCGAGGCACTTGGCCGTTACGAACCAAAGAATAAGAAAGATACCAACACAGCAAATCGCGGCCACCGACATCAGCACAAGCCAACCCTTCCGGTGACTGAAGGCAAACCACTGAAATCGCTGGCAAAGCAAAAGGAGTATTTCAATGATCAGAACTGTGAGGATGAATTGCCCAGGAATCAGCGCAAGTGAACGTCGTCGTTGCATAAGGAACAGATCTTTCCGGCACGGAAAACGTGTCAGAACTATTTGAGTGAATAGTTCTGAAACCTTTTCTGCCTCTTGTTTTGCGTTATTTCCCCCGGTGCTCGGCTTCCTGTTTTCGCCGGATTTCTTCGGCGCGCTTAAAATCCTCTGGCAGTTTCGGATCGACGATGCCGATCGCGCCGCGGCCTTCGTCGATGCGCTCCTTGGTGTCGTTGACGATCGAATCGACGTCGGCTTCCCAATATTTTGCGCGATCTGCTTGCGGCACGGCGGCCAGTGGTCGAATGATCCGAAAGCCGACCGATAGTGATTCCGGCTGCGTGAACCACCAGGGGCTCTTGGGACTATTCGGATCGATTTCGCGCCACGCGTTGTCGTCGGATGACCGGCGAGCGGCCGAACGGCAGTCGGCCGGGTCGGAATCCCACGCTCCGCCACGTAGCACGCGCGGAAACAATTTCGTCGGCCAGACGATCGCCTCGTTCCACGAGACGCTCTTGCCGGCGAATTTCATATAGCCGTCGGGCAACGGCTGGTCCAACACCCACTGGCCGACGTTGCCGCACATATCGTAGAGGCCCCAGGGATTGGGCAGCTTCTGGCCGACGTCGTGCGTGGTTTCGTGCGAGTTGGCGATGAACCAGCCATATTTGCCCAACTCGGCCGGATTGTCGCCGAAGAAATAGGCGGTCGTCGTGCCGGCGCGGCAAGCGTATTCCCATTCGGCTTCGCTGGGGAGCCGATAAAACTGGCCGCTGACTCGGCTCAGCCACTTCGTGTATTGCTTGGCGGCGAATTGCGACATGGTCACGGCCGGCTGCCGCGGTTTTGCGCCGTGGCGATACGTGAACGTCGGGTCGTACAAGTTCGACGGAGCGGTGACGGCATCCGCTTGATTGTCTTTCGTCAATTGCCGCAGTGGAGGCTTCACGGCATCGAACGCATTGAACATGTCGGTCAGCTTCATGAACTCTTTGTACTCGGACCAGGTGACTGGAAACTTGCCCATCCAATACGGATCGACAGTGACTTCGAACTGCGGGCCTTCATTCGGCTTGCGGCCTTTTTCCGTCGTCGGGCTCCCCATCATGAACTTGCCGCCGGCGATCGGCACCATTTCGAATTCGACATTGGTTCCGGGAATCGTCGCTTTGTAGGGAACCATGTAACCGGAGTCGGTCTTGACGAATCGGCCACTCGTCGGCTGATCCTTCACGAGCCCCGGCTCAACGTGATCCGCCGCCGTTGCATTGCCCGCGACTGCGAAGCAGATGAGAGATAAAAGGAGCGTCTTCAACAAGCGTGCGGTGTGGCGCTGGCTGCGAGTGTGGCACTGGCCAGCGAAGTCGGCCAGTGCGAGCGCGCGGGGACGTTGAACGTGTCGAACGACGTCGTCCGTCTGGCCTGCGCGTTTGCGCCTGCAGCTCAATTGGCGCCGCAAAGTCAACTCGCCGCCCGGCACTGGCAGACTTCGCTTGCCAGTGCCACACGGCCGATTCGTGTTCGTCGTCGTGCATCAGAGGGAATCCATTGTCGAGATGAAGAAATCCTGCCCTATGATAAACCAATCGCCTGCCGGTAGCAAAAATCGAATAGCAGTTGGCATTCTCGCTGCTGGACTAATCGGCACAGCACGCCGGCTGCCGAACGCCCCTGCGCCGCCGCGGCGCACAAGTTGACGAATCGAAAGGGTTCCCATTCGGACGCTTTTTCGAGCCATGCCGCTGCCCGGTCGAAGTCGGATGCGCCTGCGTTATGTTCTCTCGCCAGTTCCCGAGCCGAATCCGCCAGCGGCGCAAAAACCGGATGCTTTCCAACCCGCCGGAACCAATACTTGGCGTTGTCAAAATCCCCTTCGCGGCGGTGCAGGATCGCGTGCCAATAACTGCCGGTCGGAGTGTCGATCGATTGACTGATCGAATGCGACTGGTCTAAATGATCGTACATCAACCATAGGCCGGCCAGGCAAGCATCGGCCATGTTTTGGTCGACAATCCCGTGAGGGGAGAACGCCTCTGCGAGCGAAATCGCGCGAAGTGTCTCAGCGGTTTCGGCATCCGGATGACCAGGGCCGAGTTCGTTCGTCGGCGCAGCGGAAAGCAGGGGCCCGAAGATCGGGCCAAATATCGATCGATCAACCGACGAACCGTTGGGCATAACAACCAGTAGTGCAAGTTCCAAGAATCTAATGACCGGAATTGCCCAAAATAAATAGCGCAAGGAGCCCCAACAAAATAATCGTGCCGGCCGCGATCGCCACGCTCAGCCAAATCTGGCCCCGTTTTGCATCCTGTAGCTCCTGTTCGTGCTCCCGTTTGCGGCGGAATTCGAGCGTGCGATCGAGGCGAACGTGAAACCTCGTGCCACAGGCCGGACAGTCCATGTCGGTGTTGAGCGCGTCGCCGCGGATTTCGAGTAGATGCTTCTTGGGGCAGCGGATGTGATAGAACTTCGTGGAAGTAGCGCCCGGCAGGTCGGCGCCGTTCGGCAAATCATGGTCGTCGCCACCGCCCGCCGCGCCGCCCAGCCCTTCAAGCGACGCTGGATCGAATTGGCTATCTTCAGAGTGTGCAACGGACGATAGAAAATCGGACGAATCGCCGGCCGGCGCGGGCGCCGTGAAGTCCGTCGCATCTTGCGCCGCCTCAAAACCGGCCGATTCCGTCGTAGCGGTGTCGTGCCCGCCGAATTCAAAACCCTCTCGGCGCCAGTCGGCATTAAAATCGGGAATTCCGCCCTCGGCCGTCGGATCGCTGGCCTCGGGTTGCGGCGTCGGTGATCGCACAGGCGCCGGCCGCGGAAAGCTCATTGGCCCGGGCATTGCCGACGGATTGGCTGCGTTTGGCATGGGAATCGTCGGCAGCGGCGATGGCAAGATCGGCGACAACGGCGAGAATGGATACGACGTGGTCGGCGCGAGTGGGGCGCTGGGCGCTGCCGGAGTCGCCGGCGAAATCGTTTGCACGATAAATGTCGTCCCACATTGCGGGCAAATACATGGCTGCCCCAATTGGGATTCCAAGCCTTGCAGCACGTGGCCATTGGGACAAGTGAATTTGCAGATCATAAATCCAGTTCCAGCCAGCGCCCCCTCCACGCTCCCGCCTCTATTATGGTACAAAACCGATTCGCGCTCCAAGCGTCGAACTGTGTCGCGAGCCACGATTTTTTGCCCACGCCTTTTGAAGCCCCGACTGAAGCCCCGACTATGCCGCGTTGGAATACGGTCGCGATCGTCGGCGTGGGCTTGATCGGTGGGTCGATCGGTTTGGCATTGCGCGCTCGCGGACTGGCAGGCCGCGTGATCGGCATCGGACGGCGTGAGGAATCGCTCCGCAAGGCGATGGAGGTCGGTGCGGTCACGGAAACGACGGTTCATTGTGACGGTTCAATGCAGGCGGCGGATTTGGTCGTCTTCGCCACGCCCGTCGATTGCATCGCGCCGGCGATTCTGGAAGCCGCGCCGCATTTCTCCAAAAAGGCGTTGATTACCGACGCCGGAAGCACCAAAGCCGAGATGATCCGTGAATTGGACAAGGCATTGCCGGCGAGAATCCGCTTTGTCGGCGGTCATCCGTTGGCCGGTGGGGAAAAGGCGGGCCCGGAATTCGCCACGGCGGATTTGTTCGAACGTCGCGTGGCGATTGTCACGCCGACCGATCGAACGCCGCGGCCCATCGTGCGCGAAGCTTGTGATTTCTGGGCCGCTTTAGGCTCGCGCGTCGTCACGATGAGCCCCGAGGAACACGACGAAGCGGTCGCGGCGATCAGCCATTTGCCGCATTTGTTGGCGTCGGCCCTCGTTCGCGGGACGCCGAAAGAGCGCATCGAATTGGCGGCCGCCGGTTGGCGCGACACGACCCGAATCGCGGCCGGCGACGCGGAGCTTTGGACGCAGATTCTGCTGGCCAACCGGCGGAACGTCTTGAAGTCGATCGCCCGGTTTGCGAAAACGGTATCCAGATTCAAAGAGGCATTGAAGAACGACGACCCCGCCGCCCTGAAGCGGCTTTTAGCGGAGGCCAAACGCATTCGTGATGCTGTGGGAAGTTGATATTTATCCGGCGGAAGGACAGCCGGACCGTGCCGCCCGACAAGTCGCCGCCGATGCCGCCGATTTGGGCCTGGCGCGCGATTTGGCCGTGAAAGCAGCGACCGGATTCTTGATCCAAGGCGAATTGGACGCCGCGGCGGTCGAGCGGGTCGCCCGCCAACTGCTGGCCGACGCGGTGGTCGAACGCTTTGTCATCGCGCCGGCCGGCGATGCGAAGTTGGCCGACTCGCCGCCCCGTTTTTCGCGTTTGGTTCATGTCATGCCCAAGCCGGGCGTGATGGACCCGGTGGCCCAGAGCACGCTGGCGGCGATTCGCGATTTCGGGCTGAATGTCGAAGCGGTGCGGACGTTGCGAAAATATTGGTTCGGCGCATTGGCCGGGAAGGATTTGGACGATAGCTCGCTACGAGCTTTATCCGCCAAGTTGCTGGCCAATGATGCGATCGAGCAAGTTGTCGTCGGACCCCTGAATCTTCGCCGATTGGAATTGGGGTCGGACTACAAATTCCGATTGGCCACGGTGCCGCTCGATGGTATGGACGCCGTGGCCCTTTCGCGGCTCAGTCTCGAAGGGCAGCTTTATCTTTCGCTTGGGGAGATGCAGGCGATTCAATCGCATTTTCGTTCGCTTGGCCGCGATCCCACCGACGTGGAACTGGAAACGCTGGCCCAAACCTGGAGCGAACATTGCAGCCACAAGACGCTTGCCGGGCCGATGACTTATTTGGGCCCAGACGGACCACGGCAATTCAAGAATCTGCTCAAAGAGACGATCTTCGCCGCCACGCAACAATTCCGCGCCGCTTGCCAGGATCGCGGCGAAGAGGATTGGTGCGTCAGCGTGTTCGAAGACAACGCGGGCGTCGTCCGGTTCGACGATCAGTTCGACGTGGTGTTCAAAGTCGAAACGCACAATCATCCATCGCGCATTGGAACCCTACGGCGGCGCGAACACCGGACTTGGCGGCGTGATTCGCGATCCGCTCGGAACCGGATTGGGCGCGAAGCCCGTTTGCAATACGGACGTATTTTGCTTCGCCCCGCCTGACACCGCGGCCGATGCGTTGCCCGCTGGCGTGTTGCATCCGCGGCGGGTGATGAAGGGCGTCGTCGCCGGCGTGCGCGATTACGGCAATCGCATGGGCATTCCGACCGTGAACGGCGCCATCTATTTCGACCCGCGCTATCTCGGCAATCCACTGGTGTATTGCGGCAATGTCGGCATCCTGCCGCGCGACAAATCGCGCAAAGCAGCGCCGCAGCCGGGCGATTCGATCGTCGCATCGGGCGGCCGAACCGGACGCGACGGCATTCACGGCGCGACGTTCAGCTCCGCCGAGTTGACCAGCCAAAGCGAATCG
Organism: Pirellulales bacterium; assembly: GCA_963738955.1. Taxonomy (GTDB): domain Bacteria; phylum Planctomycetota; class Planctomycetia; order Pirellulales; family DATAWG01; genus DATAWG01. Next base: position 275,304 of record CAVTYW010000021.1, read on the forward strand.
CTTTCGGGCGGCGCGGTGCAGATCGGCAATGCGATCACGGAAAAGATGGTGCTGGACGTACTGCTGCAAGCCCGCGATCGCGGGCTGTTTCACGCGATGACCGATTGCGGGGCCGGCGGGCTTTCCAGCGCCGTCGGCGAGATGGGGCGAGAAGATCGGCGCGGTGGTGTGGCTCGATCGCGTGCCGCTGAAATATGCAGGGATTGTCGTACACCGAGATTTGGATTTCCGAAGCGCAGGAGCGGATGGTGCTGGCCGTTCCGCCCGAGCAGTGGCCGGAATTGTCGAAGCTCTGCGCGTCGGAAGGGGTCGAAGCGACGGTGATCGGTCGAATTCGAGCCGACCGGAAAGCTGCAATTGCAATACGGCGACGCGCAGGTGGCCGATTGACGATGGAGTTCTTGCACGACGGCCGGCCGCCGGTGATGCGCGAGGCCGTTTATCGCGCCACCATCGCCGTTGCCGCTGCCGTGGCCCGCTGCCGACCGATCATCCGCGGAACTTTTCCTCCGTGCTGACTGCAAATCCTCTGCTCGCTGAATGTGTGCAGCAAGGAATGGGTGATCCGCCAGTACGATCATGAAGTGCAAGGCGGCAGCGTGGTGAAACCGCTCGTCGGCGTGCTGAACGACGGCCCGAGCGATGCCGCGGTCATCCGGCCGGTGCTTGCCTCGCGGCGTGGGCTGGTGGTCGGCGTGCGGCATGAATCCGCGCTACGGCGATCTCGATCACTTATCACATGGCCACCAGCGCGATCGACGAAGCCGTGCGGAATTGCGTCGCCGTCGGAGCCGATCCGGCGCGGATCGCGATGTTGGATAATTTCTGCTGGGGCGACTGCGACACGGCCGGAAACGCTCGGCTCGCTGGTTCGTGCCGCGTTGGCCTGTTACGACATGGCGATTGCGCTGGGCACGCCGTTCATCAGCGGCAAAGACAGTCTGAACAATGAATTTCGCTACACCGATTCCGCCGGCAAACAACAGACGATCGCCATTCCGCCGTCGCTGTTGATTAGCGCGATGGGGCAGATCGACGATGTCAGTCGACGGCGGTGACGATGGACCTGAAGTATGCGGGCAGCGTGTTGTATCAAGTCGGCGCGACGAAAGACGAACTGGGCGGCTCGCATTTCGCATTGGTCGAATCGCTCGCCGGCGGCCAGGCGCCGCAGAGTCGATCCGCCGCTGGCCAAAGCGACGTTCGCCGCGCTGCATCGGGCGATTCAATTCGCGATTGGTGCGGGCGTGCCACGACCTGAGCGAAGGTGGCTTGGCCGTGGCCGCGGCCGAAATGGCGTTTGCTGGTGGATTGGAGGCGCGGATTTTCCTTGAGCAGTCGCCCCACCACATCGAGTCGATGCTCACGGCGGAAGCTCCGTCGCCCGCCGCGGTTTCGCAGCACAACGCCATGCTGCTGTTCGCCGAATCGAATAGCCGATTCCTTTGCGAGGTGTCGCCCGACGTCGCCGAGGCGTTCGAGGAAGTGATGGGCGACGTGCCTCATGCCGCCGTGGGCGAAGTTTTGCCGGAGCGTCGGCTGCAAATCGTCAGTGTCGATCCAGGCAATCCGGTGAATGTCGTCGATGCGGACATCGACGAATTGAAAGAGGCGTGGCAGAGTCCGTTGCGTTGGTGATTCGCTAAAGTCCGAAACGAATTATGTCTCAACCCCGCGTTTTGATCCTTCGAGCTCCCGGCACGAATTGCGATGGCGAAACCGCCTACGCGTTTTCGCTGGCCCGCGCGCGAGTGGATCTGCTGCACGTCAATCGTCTGCTGGAGCGGCCGGAATTGCTCGGCGACTATCAGATTCTTTGCCTGCCGGGCGGATTCAGCTACGGCGACGACATTGCTTCCGGCCGGATTCTCGCGAATCAGCTTCGCCGGCACTTGGGCGAACCGCTGGCGCACTTCCGCGAATCGGGAAAGTTGATTCTCGGGATCTGCAATGGGTTTCAAATCTTGATTCAGTCGGGACTGCTGTTGGACGACGATCCGCAGCTTGGTCCGCCGGCGACACTGGCGTGGAACAATTCCGGAAAATTCGAAGACCGCTGGGTGCGCCTGCGAGCCGACGGCTCGAAGTGCGTTTTTCTCGCGGGAATCGAACGGATGTATTTGCCGGTCGCGCACGGAGAAGGCCGGCTTGTGCTGCGCGATCCAGATCGATTGACGCGGCTTGACCGCGACGGTCAGCTTGTCTTGCATTACGCGGGTGCCGTTGCCACGGCGATGACGGCAACGCAGGGACACAGCGTCGCGTATCCCGACAATCCCAACGGCTCGGTGGCCGATGTGGCTGGGCTCTGCGATGCAAGCGGGCGAGTGTTTGGGCTCATGCCGCATCCGGAGCGGTACGTCGATCCCACGCAGCATCCGCGCTGGACTCGCGGCGAAGCGCAAACGCCGGGCGATGGCCTGCGAATCTTCGCCAACGCAGTCGCCTATTTCGCGTAGCGATTTGAATCGGCGCTCTGAGTAGCGCTACGGATTCGACGGCGGAATGTTGCCCGGCGCGGTGTTGCTCGGTGCAGCAGGCACAAAGGTGCTCGGAGGAGCCGACGACACACCGGGAGGCGGCGATGCAAGGCTCGGCACGGCGCCAAGCTTGGGCTGACCATAACTCCCGGAGAAGGCGAAAGCGTTGGCGCACCGAGAGGAGCCGCCATCACGGGTCCGACTCCGTCCGAGCCGTAAGTCGGCACGCCTGCCGAACCCTGCGAGCAACCGCAGGAGCCGCATTGGAGCGGCGAGCAAATCGCCGGCGCAACCGCAGGCCGTCGCGGGTTGACGACATGTGCTACAGCCCGATCCGGCAGCCGTGGCCCAAGATACGAGCGATAAAAGCAATAAATTGCGCATAACCAAACCCTCCGCGACGATCGCCTGGATTTTCACCGCATGTTGCGGCCAAGCAACCATACATCATGGAGAGCGATGTGCAAATTCACCCCTGCGCAATTCGGCAACATTCGTCATTTGCGCGATTTAGCCCTTGCGGTGCCGAATCTTCGACCGCATACGGCGCTTCTTGCGACCCAACTTGCGCCGTCCCTTACCCGTTTTCTTAACTCCCACGCGGTTCTCCCATTACAAGTTCGGGGCCAAGCAAATGAATACCCTCCGCCCCCATTCGGCCGGAGCAGACGCCATGATACCACGGCGGGCGGACGGGGCAAGAGCGGGTCGATGCGAGCCGGCCACGAAGCAATGGGCCGCGAGAGCCGGAAAATCCGGCGGCGTTTGACTATTCCGAGTCGGGAAACTCGGCGAGATCGCACTGACGCGATTCGTCGATCGCGTGCCGCAGCAAGATCAAAAGCGCGTTCGGATCGTACGGCTTGCGGATGAAATACTGGCAGCCAGCGGCGCGGCAACGCCGCAAAACGTCCGGCCGATCCGATCCGCTGACGATGATGATCGGGATATCGCACGTTCGCCGATCGTCGACCAATTGCTGGCAGATGTCCAAGCCGTCGGAATCCGGCAAGTGGAGATCGAGCAACACCGCGGCAAAACGCTTTTCGCGGGCCAGTTCCAAAGCGCGATTGCCGGAACGCGAGGTGAGCGTTTCGAAGCCCTGATGGCCGAGCGACAGGCTCAAGGCCGTCGAGAGCGTAACGTCGTCCTCGACGATGAGGATTGCGGCCGGCCGTTCAACAATAGAGTCGGCCGCTTCCGGTTGTTCGAAGTAACAAGCGTTCATGCGAATCGCCCTTCTTGGGCAGGTGACCGTTGCAATCGACAGCGGCCGCGCGGCGACCGGGAGTTTGCCGATTGCCAGCGATGAAAAAACGTAGCCGCGCGGTTCGGTCGCGTCAAACCGCTTGGCCAGACTTTGACGCCGATCGAAGCAAAGCCGTGACGATGGCGCGGAGATTAACGATTCTTCCAGTCGATGCCCGAGATCGACGCCAGCGCCAGGATCAACGAATGGGTGCCGTCGCGGCCATGCCCTTGGCTTCGCAAGGCAATGTACAACTGCCGCGCCAGCGCCAAGCCCGGCAACGCGAGGCCCATCCGATCCGCCTCGGCCAGGGCGATGCCCATGTCTTTGAGAAAATGCTCGACGAAGAAGCCGGGCTCGAATCGGCCGGCGATGATCCGCGGCCCGTAGTTCGAAAGTGCCCAACTTCCGGCTCCGCCCGCGGAGACCGATTCCATGACGCTCTCAAGGTTCAAGCCGGCGCGATAAGCATAGAGCAGCCCCTCGCATACCGAGATCATCACCGAAGCAATCAGCACCTGGTTGACCATCTTGGCCTGGTGGCCGGCGCCGGGGCCACCTTGATAGACGATCGTCTTGCCCATTGCCTCGAAACAAGGCCTCAAGGCGTCAAAGGCCTGCCGATCGCCGCCGACCATGATCGACAACCGTGCTTCGCGAGCGCCGACGTCGCCACCGGTGACCGGGGCGTCGAGGCTCGTGATGCCGCGTTCGGCGGCGCGGGTGGCGATTTCGATGGCCAGCGCCGGCTCGCTCGTGGTCATATCGACCAACGTGCATCCGGCTCGGCTGCCGGCCAAAGTTCCCTGCGGACCGAGGACCACCTCGCGAACATCGGTCGGAAATCCGACGAGCGTGAAAACGACATCCGCCGCTTCGGCCACGCTCTTCGGGCTATCGGCCCACTTCGCCGGCCGCGATGAGCGGCTCCGCTTTGGCCGCGTGCGATTGAACACCGTGACGGCGAACCCACGCTGCAACAAGTGGCCACACATGCTGTGGCCCATCACGCCGGTGCCGATCCAACCGAGACGAGGCATAGCATGCTTCCTTACCAGCGATGTTCCGGACGTTGAAAAATCTCGTTGAGCGCGATCGCTCGTTTCAAATCGACGCCGCTGCGGAATAGACTGGCGAGGATGTTTGGGTTTTGCAGGGGAACGAGTGGTTGGAGCGGGGCGGCGGTCGTGGCGGCGTCGCCGCCGTCGGCCAAGGTGCTGCGCTTGAGATGGCCCAATTCGTGCGAAAACGTCTTCTGCAAATTCTGCTCGAACTGCTTCTCTTTCTCGTCGATCGAGCTCAACTGCGACGATCGCTCGGCAAACTCTTTGTTGTCGAGAAACTGCTTGACGTGCCGGCCGATGTCCGCCGGCGTTTCAATACCTTCATCGGGCGCGGCGACGGGCGGCTTGCCGCGGACAAGCACAGGCGCGGGTCTCGCCCGGCGGGGATCGTTTCTCGTGCCGGGATTCATCGGGCGACCGGTGACCGGGCGCTGTGGCTTCACCGGCGGTTGATATCCTTCCCGTCGGCCCGACGCTCGCCGGAGAAACTCTTCGATCTCGCCTTGCAGCGCATCGCCCGCCGGCCGGGGCTGGCCTTGCGGCGGAGCAACCTGGCGAGGCTGCATTGGTTGAGCCTGCGGTCCGCCGGCGCCTTGTGGTGGTACTGGCGGCGGCGGGCGGCGCACCGGTTGGGCCGGCCGGCGGGCGGCTTCCACGACGGTGGCGATCCGGTTGACCAACCACAGAAAGCCCATGATGAGGAGAAAAATCCCCTCGGCCCAAACTTCGAAGTTCGCTCCGAGCAAAACCGGATGAAGCATCGTTTCGACTCCAAAACTCAACGACCAACTCGGTTAATCGAATCTACGAGAGAATTGACTGCCGATCGCAATTCTATTGGCTACTTGGCGACATTTGCATCGCCGCCGGCGTTCCCGCTCCGGCGATGCTTCGCCGCATATCGGTGTCGGCTTGCACGTTTCGCAGCTTGTAGTAATCCATGATACCGAGTGTGCCGCCGCGAATCGCGTCGGCAATGGCTTTGGGCACTTCGGCTTCGGCTTCGACCAGTTTGGCCCGGCTTTCTTCGATCTGGGCGACCATTTCCTGCTCGCGGGCCACGGCCATGGCTCGCCGCCCTTCGGCGTTGGCCCGAGCCACTCGCATTTCGGCCTCGGCCTGATCGGCTTGCAGCCGGGCGCCGATGTTGTCGCCCACGTCGATGTCGGCGATGTCGATCGACACGATTTCGAACGCCGTCTGCGAATCGAGCCGCCGCGCCAGCACTGCTTTGGAAATTCGGTCGGGGTTTTCCAACACGTCGGTATGCTTTTCCGCCGATCCGATCGCGCTGACGATTCCTTCGCCGACGCGGGCGATGATCGTTTGCTCGGTCGCTCCGCCGACCAGTTGATTCAGATTCGCCCGCACCGTCACTCGGGCTTTCACCTTCAGTTGAACGCCGTTCTTCGCGACGCGCGTCGAGCGCTTCCTTGCCGGAGCCGCGGGCCGGGCAGTCGATCACTTTCGGATAGACGCTCGTCTGAACGGCTTCCAGCACGTCGCGGCCGGCGAGATCGATCGTCGTGGCGAGTTTGTAATCGAGGGCGATCATTTTGGCCTTGTGGGCGGCGATGATCGCCCGGACCACGAGCGGCACATGACCGCCGGCCATGTAATGGGCTTCCAGAGCCTTCGTCGTGATGCCCGACTCTTCTCCCAGACCCGACTGCACCGCCATGATCTTGCTGCGAACGATCACCCGCGGATCGATCTTCCGAAATGTCATTGCCAGCAAGTCGAAGATGCCAATCCCGGCGCCGCTGGCCATCGATTGCACCCACAGCCGCAGGTAGCTGCCGAGCACGGCCACCACGAACAGCCCAAAGATGATAATGAACAGAAACGCGACGATGACCGCGATCTGCCAAATGCTCTGATCGGCGAACAGCATGGAATCCCCAATTTCGACGGTTTCTTCCGCGATGCGGCAGCGTTACGGTATGCCGTAGGTCAGCCTTTCTAGGCTGACAGCGATCAGCGAATGTCAGGCTGGAAAGCCTGACCTACGTGAGACCGTACTGCTAACGGTGGTGCAGCCAAACTTATTTCTCCGCGCAGTGTCATTCACCCGCTTTCGCTTGTCAAGCCGACGACACTTGTCCTCACGCCAAGGGATCGTGGAACGGATCGATTCCGAGCGTGTCGATCGGCTGCGACAAAACATCGTCCGACCGAGGCTGCGCCTCTTCTCCATCCTCGACCGGCCGCACCACCACGCGGTGGCCGCGAACTTCGATCACTCGCACCGGTTGGCCAGGCTCGATCGGCATTCCCTCACTCACTGCATCGATGGTGCGTCCGTCGACGATCACGGCTCCGCTGGGCAGCATGGTCGATTTGGCGCGGCCGATTCTTCCGACCAAGGCCCGCAGCGCTCGCCGTTCTTCGCTATCCGGCAGCACATCCTTGCTCGTCGGGACGGCGGGCAACAGCCGCCGGCCAATGGCGGTTGTCGGCAGCCAACGAAACGCCAGACCAAGGACGGTCGGCAGCGCCACGGCCGTCGCGATGAGGAAGCCGAAACCGTAGGTCAAGCCGCCATGATAAAACGCCAGGCCGATGCCCGAGAGAATCGCCGTCAGCGACAGAAAGCCAAGCAGGCCGCCCGTCGGCACGAAGACCTCGAGCATCACCAGCGTCAATCCCAGCAGCAGGAGGACGCCTGCCCAAATGAGCGGTTCCATAGATCAGCCGTTGCCAATGCTCCGTCGAAACATGCACAGATCGAGCCACCGATTATAGCAGCGCGCGGTGCTTTGCGAGCAGGCTTTGGGCCGGGCGGCAAGTTAGACAGTCGCGCGCATGCACCAAGACACGGTTGCCGCGAACTTCGACCACCACAACCGCCTGGCCCCGTTCGATCGCTTCGCCGTCGGCGATGACATCGAGAAGTTCGTCGCCGAAGCGGGCTTTGCCGGAAGGCATCAACGGCGTTGCCGTCGTGCCGGTGCGGCCGACCAGATGGCTGAAATCGACCAGCGCCTCGCGAGTTGCCAGCGTCTGCCGTTCTTCGCCCGACGGGGGTTGAAGAAACATGCGGTTGAACACGGGCGCATGTGGCAAAAACCGGCGGAATGCGACGGCGGCGACAAAGGCGCCAATCACCGCCCCGCCGAGCGAAACGAGCGTCGTCTGCATTTGCTCCCATTGGTAGTCGTTGCGCGGAAGGATGAATGTCTGGCTGGCCAACACCAGCGACGCGATGATCATCAACCCGCCGCCGAGGCCAAAAATGGCGAACCCAGGAAGAACGAAAATCTCCAAGAGCAGGCAACCGACGCCGGCCAGGAACAGCAGCACCTCCAGCCAGCCGGCCGTTCCGTGCAAATGCAGAATCCAGAAATAAAGCATGAACGCGACGATCGCCACGAATCCGCCGATGCCCAATCCCGGCGAATACAATTCGGCAACCACGCCCGCCAGGCCGAGAAACATCAAGATGCCAAGCAGACTCGGCGACGACAGCGCGCTGATCAAGAAATCGGCCCAACCGGGTTCGACGAGCGCCACTTCGTTTTCAAGATTGTAAAGTTGCTTGAACTCGTTGAAGTTATCGACGGTATGCCAAACCAACCCGTATTTTTCGGCGCGGTGCCCCGTTAGCAACCAAGGGCCGCCCCCTTGCCAAACCATTTCGCCTTGCTTCCAGGCACCCGCGTCGGGCCGCGCGGCGACTTCTTCCGGCGATAAGAATTCTTCGATACCTTGGTCGCGGTGCGTGTAGCGATAGATTTTGACGTTCGGATCGACCATCGCCACGGGAATCGACCACGAGATGCCTTTCTTCTTGGCGATATCGCGCAGAATGCGGTCGATTTGCAAAACCTCGTCGGCCGGCATATTCGCTTCGCCCGAGCCACCCAAGGTGGCGTCAGGACCGGCCACGATTTGGTCACATGCCACGGCAATCAGCGACGCATCTCCGCGCGCCTTTTGCGGGATGTAGGCCACGGTGCGCACTTTCGCTGGATCGAGGTCGGCCAGATAGCCGGCGAGCCGTTGGCTATCGATTGGCGAACCGCCGGCGCGTATCGATCCACAGGCAGATGAAGTTCGCCTCGTGGTTTTCGATTTGATCGCGTATCTTTGCTTGGGTTTCGGTGATGAGCGAATCGGTGATCACGCCCCGAATCGGAATCCGCACCGGCTTCCAGGCTCCGCCCAACGACGGATCGTCTCGCAAGGCATCCGGCGCCAAGCCAAGTTCGTTGGCTACGTCTTGTCGGCTGTCGGCCAGAAAAGTAACGAAACCAAGCTCGGTTCGGCCGCGAACGCCGCTATAAAGCCCGGGAACGGGAGCCAATTCCTCCGTCTTGAGCACGGTGCGTTGCTTTTTCAACTCGTCCAAATCGGACGACAGAATAATGTCGGTTCCCTGTTCGGTGAGAACCTTCAACACCTTCAAATCCTTGTCGAGCATTCCCAGCGCCAGGGCCGGCGGAATGCTTTTACGGGCGTCGGCGATTTCTTTATATCCGCTGCGGATCGTCGGCCCGATGACGGTTTCGTCAATGCCGGCGTCGCCGATTTCCGCATTGGGGGCCATGATGATCTCTTCGCATGCCATGGCGACCAGTACGGCATGGCCTTTGATCGTCTTGGGAATATAAGCGACGGTTTTGACGCCGCTTAGATCGCGGTCCAAGGCAATGTATCGCGCCAGACCGAGAGCGCGGCTGAAATCGCTTCCCTTGCCGTCTTCGGTTTCCGGAGTGAATTCAAACACGAGGACCGGCCGCGGCACTCCTTTGGGAAACTTTCCGAGCAATCGGCTCACGGCGGTTCGCACGCGCGTATCCACATTGCCTTCGATCGGCACGGGAACCCGAATGAGATGGCCGACGGGCCGTGCGCCGGGCTTGGCATCGGCCTTTGCGTTGGCTGCTTTTGCATCCGGCTTTGCTGTCGCTTCCTTCGCTGCCTCTGGTTTGGGGGCGTCGGCAGCCTCAGCTTGCGGCTTCGCGGGCGGATCGGCTGCCGCCGCACCACGCGCGACGAGCGCCAAACCCCAGGCCGTCGTCCCGGCCAAGACGAGAGTAAGCCGCAGGAATAGGAGCCTGGTCGGCGAAATGGCCTCGGCAGTATGCCAAGCCCGATTTGCGGATCCCTGTAGACTGCCGACCATAGGTGCTTGCCCTCTCCTGGGCTTGGAATCGCCTCGATTCAATCGCGCAAGTGTTTTGCCCACTGGCGTTTCGAGAGCGATTCCGTCCACGTGATTATAGAGCGGCGGTCGGGACAGTCAATTCACAGCGCGGACTGCACAACGCCGAAAGCCAACGGCACGTGGGACTTATCTTCGCGGCGCACTCCGCGGCGGAGGCCACCCAAGCCCAGGGAAGGCTGACAAGACGCCAATCTATGTTGACGGTCGTGGGCAGCCTTCCCTGGGCTTAGCCGCGCACTCATGCCATCGGCTGCGTTCCGAAATGCTTGCGGAAGACGATCATGTCGTCGCCGTCGGCGTAGTAGCCGACAAGCGTGGCGCCGTGATCGTAGTTGTGCTTGATATAGAACTTGCGCGTCAGATCGTAGTGCGGCAGCGACGAGGTTTCGATGAACAACACTCGGCCTTGCGACCGCTGGATATCTTCCTCGACGTGCTTCAGCAATTTGCCGCCGATGCCGCGAGCCTGCGTCTGCCGCGTGACGGCGATCCAGTACGAGATACCAGGTGCGGTCGGTCATCGCCGCCGGCGCATAGTAGGCGAAGCCGAGGATCTGGTCCGACTGCTCGAACGTCACGCAGCGATGGCCGAGCTTTTGGTTTGTACTGTGATAATCGTCGAGCACCTCACGCAGGGCGCGAATTTCGTGCGGCTTGAACACGCCGGTTTCTTGAGCCAAGGGAACGAGAACTTCCGTGTCGGCGGGCAGAGTCGGACGGATCAAGGGCGGCACTCCTTTGACTGTGATCGTTCGGCAATTCACGGAACGCCACGGAGGGCGTTCCCTACAGCGCAGCGACGTCGCTGCTGTAGGGAACGGCCTCTGTGCCGTTCCGCGGTCGCTGGTCCATTTTCCTGAAGCGTCGGCGATGGTAAGCTGACGCGACGTTCGGCAATCGGTCCCGGTATCTCCTCACCCGCAAAACGGAATGAGCGTAACATGGCCGAGCGCGGATGGAAACAGTTGCTGGCGAATCACACCTGGTTTCGCGGCAAGGGCAAGTATCCGATCAGCGCCTATTCGGAGTTCATGCCGCCGCCACGGCTCGGGCGCAAGCCCTACGGCTCGGTCGATCATCTCGCTGTTCGCCGACGACGATCCGTGGGGCTGGCACGTCACCGAATACGAAGAGGCGTTCGAGCTGCGCCCGGGCTTGGCGCACATCGCCCGCGAGTTGGTGACGGCGCTTGCATCATTTGGGCCGCGGCGAGCCGGCGCACGGCATTTCGCAATCACAAGCTGCACGACAACCCGTACTGGCCCGAGCACACCCAGGCGCCGCCGGCTGAGCGCTATGTCGTGCTGGCTCCGCTGGCTTTGTCGCGCACCCAGGACGACAAGGGCCGCGTCCGCTGGACGCTGTTCGGCGCCAGCGAGCAAGGGCCGGCCAAGGCGTTTTGGCGCGGGTTCTATACTGAGCCGGGCGTCGAATGGCCCGTCGAACGATCGTTGGATTTCGTTCGCCGCTTGCTGGCCGCCGCCTATGGCGAGACACCGGAGAATCTCGCCGATCTCAAGCGGGCCGGCTTCCGCGTCCTGGCCGACGACAGCGAACCGCTGTTGCCGCACTGGAAGGTCAAGATCGCTGCCGAAATGGACGGAGCCGCTGTTGTGGCAAGCCGCGGCAGAAACTCAGCGGAGTGAAGTATCTGCTCACGTTCGAGCCGTTCGCGCGACTGCCGGCGCCGGTTCGCCGCGCGTATCTGGCCGGCGAGCTGCACTTGCTGCCGTTTCCCGGCAGCCTGGTCTTCTGGGGCTCGACGGCCTACAACAAGCTGGCCGCACGAGATGCCATTGGCCGGCCAGATCGCGCTGCTGCATTCGATCGCGCGGCACGAGGGGCCGGGCGGCGTTGCGCGTGCCGCAGTCGGGCTGGATGCACGAGCCGCAGGGCGAACTCGCGCCGGGCGATTTGCATGGGCCGCTACGCAACACGTTCCAACGCACGCATCGCTGGAGCCGCGTCCATCGCTACGAAGACGAATTGGCCTGCACGACCGCCGAAGATCGCGTCGCCCACGTGCTGTTCAGCACGCAGGCCGACGATCTGGGCTTGTACGGCAAACCGATGGCCCGCAATTCGCAAGTCTGGACGCACGACTTTTCACGCTCTGCTCGACGGCCCGCGCGCGCGCGAGCGCGACTTGATTGCGACGGCCGAAGCGCGTGGCCGACGGCGGGCTGTTCGGCTATCGCTTTTATTATCCGCCGATGCGCGTCGGCCGGCACGGCGTGTTTTGGCAGCGTCCGCTGGTGGCGTACCTTTCGCGCGAAACCGGTTTGCCCGCCGTGCTGGACGATGCACCGCTGGGCTATCTGACGGCCTATCGCGTCGATAAGCCCGATCTCGATCGGCCGGTCGAGCTTTGGCCGCGATTGCTCGACCGCGAACCGCACCGGCTGGCCGTGGAAGGGTTTCATCGCGATCACGATGCCCGCTACCATCGCACGGCGATCAACTTGCGCAAGATTCTCGACACGCGCGATTTATGGACTCGGGCCCGCTCGAGCCGGCGTTTGCCCGCAGCCTGCGTGACGGCCGCTAAGCATGAATCGCTCGAACGATTGGCTGAAATCGATTCCCAGTCGAGCGTGTACCCCGCAAGTCGGCGAGCGGATGACGACGCTGCTGCGAGCGGCCATCAATTTCGATGCTGACACCGATGGCGCAAAGACCAAAAGCAAGCCCGTGGCTCGCCCCGTGCGTTCGTTGTCGTACTCGCGCACGGCAAAACGGTCCTACGAAAAGGCCTATTGGAACCTGATCTCCGAGTTGGCCACCGGGCAGTACGTCAACAAAGACAACGCCGATTGCGTTACGCGTCACGCGGCGCAAGCCCAGCTTGAACATTCGCAGCGCGATCTCGAAGCGCTCGGCGACCATCTGCTGGACTACTATACCGATCTCGTTCGGCGCAAGGATATGCAGGGGAGCGACGTGCTGGTCGGCGAGTTGCCGTTCCGCTGGCAGACCGAATTTCCGTTTCCCTGGATGGGCGGCTGGCTCAACAATCAGGACCGCGAGACCTACGAACGCGATCTCGTCGTCGTGATTCCCGGCCGCGACCGCAGCCGGGCCGTCATCATGGCCGACCATTACGACACGGCCTACATGGAAGACACGTTCGGCTACGCGCACGGCGGCCACGGTCCGCGGCTGTCGGCCGCCGGCGCCGACGACAACCATTCGGCCACCGCCGCCCTGATGCTCGGCGCCGAAGTCTTCTTGGAGCTGAGCCGAGCGGGAAAGCTCGGCTGCGACGTCTGGCTGGTGCATCTGACCGGCGAGGAGTTTCCGTCCGATTGCATGGGCGCGCGGCATCTTTGCCAGCAAGTCGTGCAGAATACGCTCGAAATGCGACTTGCGCGACGGGATGCCGCACGATCTGTCGCACGCACGCGTGCAGGGCGTCTACGTGCTCGACATGGTGGCCCACAACAACGATCGCGATCGCGACGTGTTTCAGATTTGCCCCGGCACAAGCCGCGAGTCGATGTGGCTGGCCTATCAGGCCCACGGGCCGCCGGATGCCTGGAACGAATCGGTGCCGCACTGGAATCAGCGGCCGGACCGCAGCGGCCGCGGACGCGGCCGCCGCAGCACCGACGGCACGCATGCCCGAAGTGGCCGCTGCATCCGCAATTGTCGGGCGAGGTGCGGCCGCCCTACGATCCACGCAGCACGCTGTACAACACCGACGGCCAGATCTTCTCCGACGCCGGCGTGCCGGTCGTGCTGTTCATGGAGAACTACGACATCAACCGCAAGGGCTACCACGACACGCACGACACGATGGAGAATATCGATCTGGACTACGGCGCGGCCGTGTCGGCGATCGCCATCGAGTCGGTCGCCCGAGCCGCGACGGAATTGCCGCCGGGAAGTTAGCCATCGACGAAATTCAAACGCCATGTCTACGAACCTCCGCAAAGCGCCGGCGCCGCGACCCAATTCGGCTGGTTTTACTTTGGTCGAACTACTGGTCGTGATCACGATCATCGGAATATTGGTTTCGCTCCTCCTGCCGGCCGTCAACTCGGCCCGCGAATCGGGCCGTCGAACGCAATGCGCGAGCAATATCCGGCAACTCGGTCTCGCACTTCACGCGTATCACACCGCATTCGGGCTTTTTCCGCCGAGTGCAGTCTGGCGGAACAATGGTGTGCTTGACGTTTCGCAGATCGAGAGCCAGTCGGGCAATAGTCCGACCAAGTTCGAAAACTGGGTGATCTTGATCCTGCCGCAGTTGGACAACGCCAATCTGCGGAACACATTTGTCACCGATGCCGCCGGCAACATTTCGCAACCCATCGCCTCAAACGCGACGGCGACCGGTCCGGGCGGCAATGCCCAGAGCAATGCCGTGGCGCACGGCACGGTATTGCCGGTTATGCTTTGCCCTTCCGATTCGTACAACCGATTGCCGTTCAACGGCTCGGCCAGCCCATCGACCAATCAGTTGGGCGACGGCTGGGCTCGCGGCAACTACGGGGCCAACGGCAGCTTGGGATATATGAATCTTGGCTACGGCAATCCCGGCAACGGAGCCAATACGAGCACCTGGCGCGGCCGTTCGTCCTGTGGCGTCATGGGCGCCAATGTGTCGCTGCGAATCGACGACATCAAAGACGGCGCCAGTAATACGATCCTGTTGGGCGAGCTCCGCGCCGGAGTTCTTCCGCAAGACCCGCGCGGAATTTGGGCGATGAGCGGCGCGTGCCCGAGCGCTCTCTGGGGACACGGATACTATGGCGACGACAACGGGCCAAACTGCACGTCTCTATACGCCGACGACCCGTGCAGTTGCTCCGATGTTTGGGCGGCCTTGTTTTTGACACGCCGCTGCTCTTGGTCCAGTTGTCCCACAATTTTCGCGATGCGGTGTCGCCGGGAGACGCGCTGCGGGGAACCCGGCTGATTTCATTGGCCAACAAATCCAACTCGCCGATGTTGATCGGATGAGTGAACAGGAACGAACAAATGCCGCTGCGCAGAAGCTCTTCCGCAAGGGCGCGCAATTCGCCGCGCGGGTCATGCAGTAGTTCGGCGGCGCTGCCTTCCTGGCGCGGCAGGAGGATCCCCTTCGATTCCACCGCAACCACCAGCGGCGACCGCGCCGCCAGTGCGATGCGCAACTGCTGCTCCGTGGAGGCCAGGATTTCCAGCAACCGCGGATGATTGCGCTGATACAGGCGAGCAGCGCCCAACAATACCCGGAATTGCCGGAGGAAAAAGTTTACAGCCGTCTCGGCATTCGAAAACGCCGGGCGAACAGGAACGACTTC
Organism: Pirellulales bacterium; assembly: GCA_963738955.1. Lineage (GTDB taxonomy): Bacteria > Planctomycetota > Planctomycetia > Pirellulales > DATAWG01 > DATAWG01. The sequence goes on from CAVTYW010000021.1 coordinate 290,555, forward strand.
AGCAAGCGCGGGTTCAGGCTTTCGGGGTATGGGAAGCGGTGTGGCGCTTACAACGGGAATATCCTCGGTGGGTTGTGGCTTCGAGTTGTCGAGGACTTTCATTCTGAAGACGTTTCCTTGCCGAAAGAACGTAAGACGCCCGGGCTAGCCACGAACCGACATATCAACTTCGAAGAGGCATTGGACTTCGTTGCACCCTACGCGACAGGGCATACGGGTATTGTCAATTAAGAGCACGCGGCCTTCCTACAGGATGCGCCTCTAGGTGCTTGTAATACAGCGGATTGCCGATCCTTGGATGCCTAAGAATTAACCTGCGGGATTACGGCGGATAGAATCGTTACAAGTCTGGGAGGTGCAGCTATAACAAAGCATACCGTTCTGCCGGGGGTCTGGGGGAATGTCCAACACAAAACGGCTGATAGTGGGCCAGTGAAATCAACGGGTTTATTCTACTATCAGGACTTCTGTGAATTGTGTTGTCTGTCCTGTGTTCACCTGCACATTCCTATGGGCTGTCCCGAATCCGCGGCGCTCTAGACGGACTTCATGTTCACCCGGTTGCAATTCTAATCTCGCGGGAGTTCGCAAGCCGGTCTCAGCACCGTCCACCAGAATCCTGGCGCCGGGGGGAGAGGATCGCGCCCAAATCCAGCCTGCCAATGCGGGCGCGGGAGTTGCTTTCGGGTCTTCCTTGAATTCGATGTCGTCGATCACTCGCACTCCGGCGGGAACTGTGCGCAGGTGGTTTAAGAGATCGCTATGTTCGGCGAAAGTCAGCGCCCCGGAAAGAGTAAGGGCGTTTGCTGTGGCCTGTATTTGTACTTTGTCTTTAATTAGCGAGCCAGATAATTCAGCGCGCAATTTCAACTCGAGCTGATGCGCGGGCGAGGGCCCCGCGGGAGGATCCGGTTTTTGCGAGGCAACCGGTTTGTCGGCGCTTCCCGCCGGCGGAGCAGCCTCCGGAGCTTTCACGGGAGATGCGGGAACCGCCAATGGCCGAGACGCATTCTGTTGTGTGGAATTTTCCGCAGGGGCTGCAATGTTCGCGGGCGCAGGCGCGTCAGTACTCGGCGTGTCGTTGGACTGTGCATCCGGCTTCGCAGTTGAGTTGTCCGGAATCGCGGCCTGAGGCGCCGCATCCGGCTTGGCCGGAGCCAGCGGGGTTTCCAGAGGCTCATGGGCGCGCCGCCACAGATCCATCACCGGGGGATACACGCGATACCCTGCAAACCCGATGATTCCAAGCAGAATGAGCGTCAACAGCAGCCCCCCCGCTTTTTTCGGGGGCTCCTCTTCTACCGCCACCGACAACATGAATTGCGCGGATGGATCGGGCACTCTGGTATTTGCGTTCGCAGTTGGATTCGTTACCCGGGCGGGCTGAAAGAATGGGGCGGCCTGCGCCTGCCGTGGATTGCGAGCCGGCTGGCGCCATTTTCACCGTGACGTCCGGGCTCATCATCTCGTGGTAATTTTTCAAAGCGTTCAGCAATTCGTGGCAGTTCTGATATCGCGCCGCGGGATCTTTCGCCAGTGCCCGTGAAATTACGGCGGAGAGGCCCGGGTGGATCGAAGAATCGAGCGAGCGCGGCGGAATGGGCTCTTCGTTGATGATTTTGTAGATGACGGTGGTGATGTTCTGTCCGGGAAATGGTTTTTCGCCGGTCATCAATTCGTAGAGGATCACGCCCAGAGAAAAAATGTCCGAGCGGCCGTCCACGGGTTTGCCCTTCACCTGTTCCGGCGACATGTAGGAGGGCGTGCCCATGACGTGCGCCGTCTGCGCGGTGCCGAATTGAAGAATTTTCGCGGTGCCGAAGTCGGTGATTTTTACGGTGTCGTCCGCGGTCAGCATCAGGTTGGCGGGCTTGATGTCGCGATGCACGACGTTGTGCTGGTGCGCGAAATCGAGCGCCGAGCAAACCTGCTCCATCAGCTTCATCACGCGCGGCAGGGAAAACGGCTGATGCGCATCAATCAGCGTCTGCAGGCTGCGTCCCTCCACGAATTCCATCGTGATATAGAACAGTCCTTCTTCTTCGCCGGCATCAAAAACGACAACTATATTGGGATGGGTCAGGAGGCCCGCGGCGCGCGCCTCGGTCTGGAACCGGCCGATCAGTTCTTCGCGGGAAAGGCCCGTCCCTGCCTCGGACAGGCGTAATGTCTTCACCGCGACGTCACGGCCGATCATCGGATCGAATCCGTGAAACACGATGCCCATGGCGCCGCGGCCCAATTCTTCACGGAGATCGTAGCGGCCGGCTTTGGTGATGGTGGTCACTTATGTTTGACACGCGGACGCGCTGAGCCTTCATTAACGACCGGCCTGGGCCTGGTCAGTAAAGAATGCAGGAGCGGAACTGGCGTAAATCCCTTCAGTGCACAGGAAGCGCCGGTGCCTGGACAGTATTGTCCGGGGGGAACACCTGCGCACCGCACGGCCTTCCATTCGAACATAGCCTCCCTGTAAGGGAGCGTCAACGCCGCTGAGGGACAGTGTTCCGGGATAGCAATGGCGGTGGCTAAAAAGGCTCGGTTCAGAAACCGAGGGTTTGCTGCCGTCTCCAAAGGTTTGTCAAGAACCCCGCGGCCTTGTGGGATGGCATCTGATTCAATTCATGTGATATAAATGCAAAATAACCGCGAAAACGAGGTGCAGGCGCATGGCTAAACAACCGAAGGGCGGAGTCGATCGCAGGAATTTCCTGAAGGGGGCGGCTGCGGGGGCTGCGGCTTTTGCGGCGGGGCCCGCAGCGGTTGCGGCGCAGCCAGAGGAGGCGAAGCGCGCGGTTCCGCCGCCGATGTCTGCGACGGCCGAGGCGGAGGTTCCGTCCGGCGCGGAAGTGCTGACGGCGGATCGCACCGGGTCGGACTTCATGGTGGATGTAATCAAGTCGCTCGGGTTTGAATACGTTTGCGCGAATCCGGGATCGAGTTTTCGCGGGCTGCACGAATCCATCATCAATTACGGCGGGAACAAGAGCCCGGAGTTCATCACCTGCTGCCATGAAGAATCCTCGATGGCCATGGCGCACGGATATTTCAAAGTGGAAGGAAAACCTCTGGCGGTCCTCGCGCACGGAACGGTGGGGGTGCAGCATGCGGCGATGGGAATTTACAACGCATACTGTGACCGCGTGCCGGTCTACGTGATTCTCGGAAATATTATCGATGTGACAATGCGGGCGCCGGGCGTCGAGTGGTTCCACAGCGTGCAGGACGCAGCGGCGATGGTGCGCGATTTTACGAAGTGGGACGACCTCCCCATTTCGCTGCAGCACTTTGCCGAATCTGCGGTTCGCGCCTACAAAGTCGCGATGACGCCGCCGACGATGCCGGTCGTGCTTGTCGCGGACGGGGCGCTGCAGGAAGACCCGATTTCATCCGACTTGAAAATTCATATTCCGAAACTAACGAAGGATATGCCTCCGGTGGGTGATACGGGCTCTGTGAATGAAGTTGCGCGGCTTCTGGTGGCGGCGGAAAATCCGGTGATTGTGGCGGACCGCACGGCGCGCACTCCGGCGGGTCTGGCCTGCATGGTCGATCTGGCCGAGGCGCTGCAATGCGCGGTCGTCGATCAGGCCGGCCGGATGAATTTCCCGACGCGCCATCCGCTCAATCAATCCGACCGGGCACGCGCTGCGGTGGCCGACGCGGATGTGATTCTGGGGCTGGACGTCGCTGACCTTTACGGCATCACGCACACCTATCGCGACCAGATCGAACGCACTTCGAAGTCCGCCATCAAGTCGAACGCCAAGCTCATCACCATCAGCGCGGACGATCTCTACATCAAGGCCAACTATCAGGATTTCCAGCGCTACAACGAAGTGGATCTTTCCATCGCCGCGGATTCGGAAGCGACGCTGCCTTCGCTGACCGAAGCGGTGAAGCGCCTCGTCACGGATGACCGCAAGCGCGCGTTTCAGGATCGCGGCGCTCGGCTCAAGGCGGCGCATATGCAGGCGCTCGAGCGTTCAAAGGACGCAGCGGCTTTTGCGTGGGACGCGAGCCCCATCAGCACCGCGCGACTGTGCATGGAGCTGTGGGGGCAAATTCAGAATGAAGACTGGTCGCTCGTCGGCGCCACGACGTTCGTCAGCAAGTGGCCGCAACGGCTGTGGAATATGGACAAGCACTACCAGTACATCGGAAACGCGGGCGGCTACGGCGTCGGGTACGACGCTCCAGCAGCCACGGGCGCGGCTCTCGCCAATCGCAAATACGGCCGCTTGACCGTCAATATTCAGAATGACGGCGACCTGATGTACGCGCCGGGAATTCTGTGGACCGCGGCGCACCACAAGATTCCCGTGCTGCACATCATGCACAACAATCGCGCGTATCATCAGGAAGTGATGCAGGTGCAAATCATGGCCGACCGTCACAGCCGCGGCATCACCAACTGCGGCATCGGCACGACAATCAACGGCCCGGATATTTCCTACGCCAAGCTCGCCGACAGCATGGGCATGTACGGCGAAGGGCCGATCTCGGACCCCAAGGATCTCGGCCCGGCGATCAAGCGAGCGATCGAAGTGGTGAAACGCGGCGAGCCTGCCCTGGTGGATGTCCTCACCCAGCCTCGATGAGGATGTACGGAAGGTATCGAAAAGGAGATGCGCGTGATGAAATGGGCTGAGTGCGGGGCGGAAGCTGCGAACGAGGTGC
>CAVTYW010000022.1:0-96541 GCA_963738955.1 Pirellulales bacterium
GCTGGGCGCCGGCGAATATGTCGTGCAACTGCCGGGCCAACATGCGGCCGGGCATTTTGGTCTGGCGGTGAAGGACTACGCCCATTCGACCGCGCCGAACCGCCGGTTTCCCGACGTGATTACGCAACGTTTGGTGAAAGCGGCTTTGGCCGGCGGCTCTTTCCCTTACGCCAACGACGAGCTAGCGGCGCTGGCCACGCATTGCACTGACCAGGAAGATGCCGCGAAGAAAGTCGAGCGGCAAGTCGAGAAATCGGCCGCCGCGATGCTGCTGCAATCACGAATCGGCGAGCGGTTCGACGCGATCGTCACCGGCGCGTCCGACAAGGGAACCTGGGTGCGCATTTTTCATCCGCCCGTGGAAGGAAAGCTCGAACGCGGATTCGAGGTCTTAGCCGTCGGCCACCGGCTCCGCGTGCGATTGCTCAGCACGGACGTCGAACGCGGATATATCGACTTCGAGCGCGTCGGCTAGAATGGCGGTTCTCGCGATCCCGCTCTGAATTCTGGCGAATCCAACTACGGACCGGCCGCGGCGCGGTAGCTGGATTCGCCAGAATTCAGCAATCGAGCAGGCAGGCTTGTCGTCGCGCAGGCGCAGCTTACACTTCCCAGCCTTTGCGATACTCGCGACTTCAGCCAGCGGTTCAAATCGGGGATGTTGGTGACTTGCATGTTGGGGCCGTCCCATTCGACTTTATTGCCGACGCCCGCGTGTTGCGCCAGGTTGCCCAACAGGATGAATTCCGTGAGCCGCGTGGCGTAGTCGAAGCTGGTCGCGGTGTCGGTCTTGCCTTCTTTTACCGCGCGAATGAAATCGGCGAACGAGCCCTTGGGGCGCGGCAGCGATTTGGCGGGCTCGGGAGTTTCCTTCATCAGCTTATGGGGAATGAGCGTCATGCCGCCGCCATACGTGCCGGTGTAGAAAATTCCCTTGTCGCCGACATACAGCGTGCCGTCGCCGTCGAATTTCTGATCGGGATACTTTTTCTTCAGTTCTTCCAACAGCGGCGGGAGATAATGCGGGCCGTGGCCGCCCTTCTTGCTGCCGGACGAAGCGGCCGTGAATCCGTCGTACCAATAGGTCTTCACCGGCGCGAGATCGCCGCGGGCCGGGAAATCCCAGCGGAGCCGCGTGCCGGTCGGATAGCGTTCGTCGCTGCCGCCGACCACCGATTCCATTTCAATGCTCGTCGGATGCTCGAGCTTGAGCGCCCAGAAGACGCCGTCGAGCACGTGGCAGGCCATATTGCCGAGCGAGCCGTTGCCGAAGTCGTACCAACCGTGCCATTCGTGCGGATGCAAGTCGGCATGGAAATCGCGATAGGGGGCCGGGCCAATCCATTCGTCCCAGTGCATTCCTTTCGGCGCCGGCTTCGACGGGGGCCGCGGGCCGACGCCGCCGTTGGAGCGGTCGGTCCAACTATGCGTTTCGCGAATTTGGCCGACGGTGCCGGCCCAAATATATTCGCAAAGGCTACGATATCCGTTTTCGCAATGCCCTTGGTTGCCCATCTGCGTGGCCACTTTGTATTTCTCGGCCATCGCGCGAACGCGGCGGGCCTCGCCCACGTCGTGGCACAGAGGCTTTTCGCAATAGACGCCCTTCCCCGACTGCATGGCGATCATCGTGGGCGGAGCATGTTGATGATTGGGCGTGGCGATGAAGACGGCGTCGAACTGCTTGTGGATCTTGTCGAACATCACGCGGTAGTCGGTGAAGGTCTGAATCTTGTCGGCGTGGTCGTCGTTCTCTGCTCGCTTTTTCAAATAGACCGGAAACCGCCTTTCATCGACGTCGACAATTGCCACGAGGTTTTCGTTTCGCACGGCGTCGAGATGCGCCTGGCCGCGTCCGCCGCAACCGATCAGCACGACATTCAGCTTTTCGCGGCGATTCGCTGCATGGAGGATATTGGGAACGCCGAGCACTCCGGCCGACAGGACGCCGGCGCCAAGCGAAGCGGTTTTCAAAAACGAACGACGATCGACGTGCGAGCTCATAAAAGATTTCTCCGCCGGGAGGGATCGCCGGATACGCGGCACCAGAGGTTGGATGACGGGGGGAAGGTGTGGGAGGGATCGCGGGCCAGGAAACAGCAGTATAAACCCGGCGAGAAACGGCTTTCAACCAGTCGGCACTATTTTTCCGCCGCGACCGCGCGGCCCGGCACGGTAAGGCGGGCCATCCCAGGCGGTTTCCTTGCCTTGCATCCGACCGAAGTGCGATGCACAATCAATCCGCACACGCCAACCGAGTGATTCTTCCGCGCCGGAGCATCGTCGTGCGATTGATTCGAGTTCGTTCCGCCACTCCAGGTGCGGGGGTTGCGATACTCGTGAATGAAAAGGCGGCGATAGGATCGGCATGGGTTGGGTCGCGCTGAAAATGTTGATCGGAAATCGTGGCAAGTATTTTGCCATCGTTTTCGGAATTGCGTTTGCCTGCATGTTGATGGCGCAGCAGGCGTCGATCTTCGTCGGCTTGATGCGGAACACGACCAGCCAGATTCGCGACATTAGCGGGGCCGATATTTGGGTGATGGACCCCAGCGTCGAATTCGTCGACGACATCACGCCGCTCTCCGACGACGATCTTTATCGAGTGCGCGGCGTCAGCGGCGTCGCTTGGGCCGTGCCGCTTTACAAGGGGCTGGCCCGAGCGCAGTTTCGCGAAGGGAATTTCAAGCAGTTCATCGTGATGGGCCTCGACGACCAGTCGCTCGTCGGAGCTCCGCCGCACATGCTGCTCGGCTCGATCGGCGATTTGCGTAGCCCCGATGCCGTCGTCATCGATGAATACGGTTTCCGCTACCTGTGGCCCGGTCAGCCGCTGCGAATCGGCGAGACGTTCGAGATGAACGACTGTCGGGCCCACGTCGTCGGCATCTGCCGGGCCTCGCCCAGTTTTCAAACTTTTCCGATCGTCTATGCCACGTACAGCCGGGCGCTGAACTACGCGGCGCAGGAGCGGCGCGTGCTGTCGTTTGTGTTGGCCAAAGCGGAGCCGGGCGTGCCGGTCGATCAGGTTTGCGAGCGGATTCAACGACAAACCGGCCGGCTCGCCGTGTCGCAACAAAACTTCGCTTGGATGACGATTTCGTATTACTTGCACCGCACCGGCATCCCGATCAATTTCGGCACGACCGTCTTGCTCGGCTTCATCATCGGCGCCTCGATCGCCGGGCAGACGTTTTATCTGTTCACGATCTCGAACCTCCGCCACTTCGCCGCCTTGAAAGCGATGGGCCTGACGAATCTCCGCATCATCGGCATGGTGCTGGTGCAAGGCTTTTTCGTCGGCCTGATCGGCTACGCGATCGGGCTGGGCATGACCTGCCTGATGGAAGAAATCCTCGCGGCAAAGCTAACGACAATCCCAGCGGCGAATGATATGGTCTGGCAAATCCCCGCCGGCACGGCCATCGCCATGGCGTTGATCGTTCTGGTCACAAGCGTATTCAGCCTCCGCCGTGTATTAACTTTGGAGCCAGCCGCCGCCTTCCGTTAAAAGATCCTGTCACTACGCCAAGTGAGCGGCAAGGCGCTAGCCGCCGGTCGCGCGCCGCGAGGCGCCGCATCACCCGGCAGCACGTTATAGATTTACCTGTCTGGTGTTTCAAAACAATTCGCTTCCCAAACAATGACTCCCGTCCGCCAGAACTATTTACTGGCCGACAGTCCACGGCGGAAAAAACAGTCCTGACTTTCTGACACGTTTTTTCGTCCCGCCGGCCAGCGCCAGGAAAAACAGTTCTGACACTTTTTCCATTCCCGGAATTCCCCGGCCGTACTTCAAGCGGTCTGGCTATAGTAACTCCATCGGTTCCCAGGGAGTGGTCGGAAATGGTATGGTGACTGAACACAATTGCAGCGGTTCAAACCTTTCGGCCAAATCGAACGTCCTGAACGTTGGAGGCTATCGTGTACTTGTTCTTTGATACTGAAACGTCGGACTTGCCTCGGAGCTTTTCCGCCCCTGAATCCGACGTGCGCAATTGGCCGCGACTCGTCCAATTGGCCTGGGCGTCGTGCGACGCGACGGGAAACATTACGTTGACGCAAGTTCATTTGATTACCCCAGAAGGTTTCGCAATTGCACCTGGAGCGTATGAACGACACCACATTTCAACACAGTTTGCCGTTGACAATGGAGTTGCCCTGCGACCGGTCCTTGATTCCTTCATTGTGGCGGCGAACGATGCGGATACGGTCGTTGCGCACAATGTCGAGTTCGACACGAGCATTCTCGGTGCCGAGTGTATTCGAGCACGATTATCCAATCCCCTGCGGCGAAAGAAGCTGCGATGCACTATGAAAGAGAGTACAAACTATTGCAGGATTCCAGGAAACCGCGGTTTTAAGTGGCCGACGTTGACAGAGCTGCACCAGATTCTGTTCAGCTGCGGTTTTGCAAATTCCCACGACGCTTCGAACGACTGCTTGGCATGTATGAAGTGCTTCCTTCGTTTACGGGAATTACGGGCGATAGCTTGATTGTCGTGCCTCGAATTCCTCTCAGGTGAGGGAGGCGCTTCCGGCCCCGCCCGTGCTAATTCCGAATTCCGGGGACACTATACTTAACTCGCGATCGTTCGATCGGACTGCCTGCCTTTACCGCTGGGCTTCTGGCGGCGTAGAACGTGAGCGAGGTGCTGCTTCAACTGAACCAAGATTTCGTCGTCTCCCAACGGGCGACCGGTTCGCTCGCGCTGGCGGAAGCGTCTCCATCCCAGGCACAACGACGCGAGCTAATCGAGCCATTGTGCTGACCCTAGCGGCGTGTCGGCGAATAAGTCAAGAATTAAGTATGGTGTCCCCGGAATTTGCCCGGTTTCTCTCAGCCACTCCTCAAGTGACCGACAGAAGAAATCGGCGCACTATTCGATACGCTGGCTCATAGCATTCGGACGCTTCGCGCGTTGGAACAAGTTCACCGTGAAAAAGAGAGCACCGCAGTAAGTAGGTAAACGTCTGGTGCAACCCATATTGCCGCGGCTGATAGCCTGAATGAATTCATCGAATTCACTTCAGGAGATCTGGCAATGAGCGAATGGCGCAGCCCGTTCGACGCGGCAAGGACCAGGCCGGAGTCAGGCCAAAGAACGAATCTGGCGGCAACGTATCGAGCGATACCGGCGAAGCAAACAGACGGTGCGCGATTTCTGTGCCCAAGCTGGAATCTCGGAGCCGTCGTTTTACGCCTGGCGAAGCGAACTGGCTCGGCGCGATTCTGAAACCGGCCAACCTGCTCGTAGCAAACCCAAAGCGGCGAGCCCCACGCCGCGCTTCTGCCGGTCACGATCGCGGGGAGCCCAGGTGCGGGCATTGCGCTTCACGTGGAGGTGGTACTGCCCAGCGGGTTGCTGATCCGCGTGCCGGCCCACGACACGGCCGCCTTGCGCATGGTGATCGAGCTCACGGAGCCGCGATCATGCTGACGCTCAGCGGGAAGGTGAAGGTGTTTCTCGCCGCCCAGCCGACCGACATGCGGAAGAGTTTTGACACCTTGGCAGCGCTGGTCCAAGAGGTGCTCCGGCTTGATCCGTTGTCGGGGCATCTGTTCGTGTTTCGCGGCAAGCGGGCCGATCGGGTGAAGATCCTGTGGTGGGACACGCATGGCTACGCGATCTTTTACAGGCGGTTGGAGCGTGGAACCTATCGCTTCCCTCGCCCGCAGGAAGACGCAGCGAGCGTGATGATCTCGGCGACCGAGTTGGCAATGCTTCTGGACGGCGTTGACTTGTCGAGCGTGAAGCGTCGGCCGCGCTATCAATTGCCGGCGTGAGCGGCGCCGCATGGCTGCCGCCGATCGGCGACCGCGATCGTTGGCCTGAAGCAAAAATATTTTGTGGAATTCTTGTCGGCGAGCGAAACCTTTTTCGCGGTGGCGCGTATAACATGGCATGAGCACGGATGCCTTGCCTCTGCCCGATCTCGACACGCTGCCCGACGATTTGGCCACGTTGCGGCAACTGGTGCTGCAACTCCTGGAATCGCTGCAAGGCAAGGACGCCGAGTTGAGCAACCTGCGGCAGCGCATGGACCAATTGCTGCGCCGTCTGTACGGCCGGTCCAGCGAGAAGATTGATCCGCTGCAACTGCTGTTGTTCGATGCAACGGCCGTAGCGAAGGAACCGTCCGTGGCGGAGCCACCCGCCTCGCAACAACCGGCCGCAACGGACGGCCAGCGACGCGGCCACGGTCGCCGGCCCAAGCCCGATCATCTGAAGCGGATCGATGTCGTTCACGATCTGACCGACGTGGAAAAGCAGGCCCTGGCCGGCGACGGCCAGTTGGTACCGATCGGCGAGGAGATCACCGAGCAATACGAATGGCAGCCGTCGAGCTTATACATCGTGCGGCACATTCAGAAGAAATATGCCCGCCAACCGCAGTTGCTGGAAAGCGGCGACGCGCCGGTGGAGAAGAACATCATCACGGCGCCGAAGCCCCCCGCGCCGATCCCGGGCGGAATCGCCGGGCCGGGGCTGATCGCGGAGGTCGTAACGAATCGCTTCGTCGATCACCTGCCGTTCCATCGCCAAGAGCGCCGCTTCGCGCGGCACGGATTTCCTTTTTCGCGGCAGACGACCGACGGCTGGGCGTTGGACGTGGCCGAGCGCAGGTTCGCCCCGCTGGTGGACGTGATGCTCGAAGAAGTATTAGCGTCGGAATCTCTGAACACCGACGACACGCCGGTCAACGTCCGCGATGCGCATGGCAAGAAACGCTACCAAGGCCGATTCTGGACCTACGTCGGCGATGATCTGCATCCGCACACGGTGCTGCGATACACGCCCAACCACACTCGCGACGGTCCCGGCGGACCCGCGGAAGTGTTGAAAAGCTACTCCGGCTTCGTGCAGGCCGACGCCTTCAGCGGCTACGATGCGATTTATCTCGGGTCGCAGGGCCGGATCGTGGAAGTGGCCTGCTGGTGCATGCGCGGCGCAAGTTCTTCGACGCGCGCTCGGCGGACCAAGCCCGCGCCGGGATCGCGCTGGCCTACATCGCGCAGTTGTACGCCGTCGAGAAGGAGCTGCGCGAACAGGGCGCCGGAGATTGGCGGGAACTGGATCGCGCCGAGCGTTTCGCGCGAATCCTCGCCGAGCGGCAGGCGCGGTCCATGCCCGTGTTAAACCAATTCGGCGACTGGTTGGAAGCCGAATCGCCGCGGGTGTTGCCGAAGAGTCCGCTGCGCGAGGCGCTGGATTACAGCCGCAACAACTGGGCTGCGTTGAATCAATACGCTCAGCACGGCAAGTTGGCGATCGACAACAACGCGGCGGAGCGTGCGCTGCGTGGCATCGCCATCGGACGGCGCAACTGGCTGTTCCTGGGCAACGACCGCGGCGGCCGCGCCGCGGCGGCTCACTTCAGCCTGATCGCCTCGTGCCTGCGCAACAATGTCGAGCCGTTCGCGTATCTCCGCGATTTGCTGACGCGTCTGCCGGCCCTGCTGCCCGGTGCCTCGCGCGACACCTTGCGGTCAATGCTGCCCGACCGCTGGCTGCCAGCGAAGTAGCCCGCTGACCCACCGCGCCGTCCGGGCTGGCTCGATGTCGCCAACGGGTTCTACCGGACGCTTACGTAAGTAGATGGATTCTAACACGCCGGCAAACAAAAAATCTGCCCCGCACCGGAATTGATGGGTGCCGCAATTAACCGAATCGGCATCACCATGAACCAGATTTCGCTCAACACGCGGATTGGCCGCCCGGTAACAGTTGCGGAAGCGGCTTTTCAGGTTCTCGGTAAGGCCCGCAAATTGTGCGTTAAGTTCAAGCTGTGCGACGTCAAATTTGTGGGCAGCAAGATTGACCTCTACGGCTCCGCCCTTTGTGACAATGGCGGTCATTTGTCCATTGCCAACATGAGAAACAACGCACTTCCAAGTTCGAAACTCAGACGGAAAACTTCCTAGTGGCTCCGTTCGGATGACGATTTTGCTTAGTGCCTATCCGAAAACCCCCGCTGTCCGCAACGCAACGATAGCGAACTGAAGATGCAAGAAGCCGACGTAATTTGCGACTTTCTTCTCCCACCGTATCAGCAGTCGTCGCGCCCGGTTAAGCCAGGAGAGGGTGCGCTCAACTTTCCAACGGTGCGCCTTGTGGCGACGGCGTTTCGGCTTTGCCGTTTCTGTGCCTTTGAGTGGGAGATGGGGGATGTAGTCGCGGCGGAGAGCCGCTTGTTCGCAGGGCTTGCCGACATAGCCTTTGTCGAGGCAGAGATGCTGGGGCTTGTTTCGCGTGGGTTTCGGGCGATGGACCGGGATGTCGTCGAGCGTGGCGGCCAAAAGTTTCTGGTCATGCACATTGGCGCCGTCCACCGCCACACCGATCGGCACGCCCCGACCGTCGATCAACACAGAACGCTTGACGCCGAGTTTGCCACGATCGGTCGGGTTTTTCCCGGTTTTTTTCCCCACCCAGCGGCGATTTGTTCATCGCCCCGTCCAGGCTCTGCCACTTCCAGTCGATTCCCTTCAGGTCGTCGTATTCTTCCAACGCGAGACGCCACAGCTCCTCAAACACGCCGAGCTTCACCCATTCCTGAAAGTAGGCGTGGATTGCGCTGCCAGAGCCGAACTGCTTGGGCATCGCCTTCCACTGACAGCCGGTTCGCAGAACATACAAAATCCCATTCACCACTTTCCGCAGATTTAACCGGGGACGTCCGCCTTTGGGGCTCCGTTTGTAAATTGGTAAAAGCAGATCAATGCATTCCCAGAGGGCATCGGGAATTTGGTGAAACTGTGAGGCAGAAACCGTGGCCATTGGCACACCTCCATGCGAAATGAGGAAAACTGCCTCCTCAAATTGCAATTCGCGTGCCAGTAGTCGTTTGTACAGTAATCGGATAGGCTCTTAGGCGTATTGGTGTCTTCTCCGCACCTTTTCCGCTGTGCAATTCATATCGTTCCAAGCGGTGGTGGAGCAGGCCGATTTCGCTACGAAACTGCTCGGCTTCTTCGGACGCTTGAAGCAGGAGCGGACGAAACCTTGATGCGATCGGATTCGGGTTCCACTTTATTTCTTCGATGATTCGCCGATCCTGCGTTTCGGTGTAGGCGCTACGATACCACGCGTTGAACGCGAGCCACGCTTTGACGAATTGCCCAAGGTAGTCCACCTCAGACATTTGAAGCCATCGATCGCGATTTTCTGTAAACGTGTTGGGCATGGGCTTCAGTGATTGTTCAGGATAGCATTCTCAACCATCAACTTCGCATCGTTCAGCAGCCGCTGAGCATCGCGTCGTGCGCCGAAAGATTCACGGACCTTCGACACGATCCTTTTTCGATCTGCGTCCTCTGGCAGCGCGATTGGAACACTTGTTAGATCAGACGTTGCTATCGCGGGGTACATACTGGCCGTTGTGTGTAGGTTCAGCAACTCACAGACGAGCGGCAATCGCAGATACACCAACAGTAGTTCAGGTGCAACATCGTTCGGCTTTCGGGGCGTCAGGACCGCGAAGCCGGAGGAACAAATGTGACCGCCCTGCTCATTGGTGATGATCGCCGAAAGTCGACGGATCGGGCGAACGGTCGTTGAAATGATGTCGCCGGGTTTGACGATCCACGTCGCGCGGCTTGGCGCATTTTCGCCGGCAATGAGGGTGCTGTCGGCTGTTCCGTTGCTCGATACGTCGCCAATCTCGATATAGTGAAAATCGCTGCCGGCCGCGGGTTTGAACCGGCGCTTGCTCAATTTGGCCACGTCGCCGATGGTTGTGCGCCGCGTGACAGGACCGCGATGAGGTTTTGCATTCGCGGCTGGAAGTATTCGGCATCGAGACGGTCAGCGGTTTCTGTTGCGGTGTATGGGCGTTCATAAAACAGCTTGGGCGTCCGGTCCAGTTGGTCTAGCCCCAATGCCGATTCCAGCAGCGCTTCCGCCTCGGCATAGATTGTCGCGGCTTCGGCGCTCTTCTTGTAAGCCGCATGTAGGTTTGCTTCCACCGCAGCTTCTGTGAGGCCCAGCCGGGGGATGCGAATTCGCGAACTGTACGTGGGCGCGATATGCGGCTGCGCACCGCCGTAGGAACCTCGGTCCAGCAATGCCCTGCCGACACGGGTATTGAAGTAAGTCGAGAGATAGGCCGCTGCAATCCGATTTGGACGAATCACCAAGCAGTCGGCGCAGGCGAACACATCCTCCGGTGCGCCAAAGAATGCGGCCGTATCGCCAAAGTTGGCTCCCGAACGTGTCATTACGACATCGCCGGGGCAAAGCCGATTTCTCGCCAAGATCGGTTCGACGGCACGGGGCATGTATACGGCATACCCCATTTCAAGGCGATTGGGCCGGATATTCTGCGCAAGCAGTACGCGGATTCCCTCATCGACGTAGACGCGGGTGATTTCGACTGGATGCATGATCCGCTGCACAATTTCGGCCAACGGCTCGCCACCCGCGGTCGCTTTCTCAAATCGCAGGTAATCGGGCTGGTAGAACTCAGCGTCCAAGCGAAACGTCGTGGACGTGCGAGACTTTTTAACCGTGCTCCATACCGCCATTAGACTTCCTCCCCTTCATCGAAGCAGAAGCCTAATTGCTGTTTGCGGCCCCATTCACGGAAAGCGTCGGCGATGCCGGGGCGGTCGGGCACGAACGGCAGCTTGGCCGTGTAGGCGTCGCGAATGGTTTGCTTTTCTGCGTCGGTCTGAGTAACGCTTAGTCGCTGTTCGAGTTGGTCAGCCAAGTAATTCCGCAGGTTGTAAAGGTCGTGATCAACTAAGAGCCTATCCGAAAACGGTCGGGGACTGGCTCATTTTGCGATGCCTTGTGAGCAAAATGTGCCTGTCCCGCTCTCGGCAGACTGTTTTCGGATAGGCTGTAAAGGGTGGGCGTGCAAATCGTAGAGACGCCGGCCCTTGTCGTCAGCAAGGTAGACATACTCGCCGCTCGTGTCTTTGCCACCCTGTTGACTGGTAGCGAAGAAGATCGCGTAGTCGTCGGTCTTTGGGCATTGCAAGGCTGGCGGTGCGCCGGAGTCGTCGTTCCACTTCTGTAAGAAGAGGATGCTTGTTTTGGTGCCTGTGTGCGGCTTGAACGAGTTGCCGTGGAGGCCGACTACAGCCAGGATGTGCGCGGAATCGGCGATGTAGTCGCGGATGTTCTTGTCCGTCGCGTTGTTTAGTTGACCTTGGGGCAAAACGATGGCCATGCGTCCGCCCGGTTTCAGGAACTCAAGGTTCCGCTGGATGAACAGGACGTCACGGCCGACTTTGCTCTGCCATTTGCCGTTGGCCTTTTTCGCCAAATCGAATTGATGCAGGATACGCGAATCCTTGATGTCGCCAGCGAAGGGAGGATTGGTCAGTACCACGTCGAAGTCGAAGTAGCGGAAGTGCTCGCGGTTCCAGTTGTCCTTTTGCGAATCGTCGGGGAAGCGTTGCAGGCGATCGCGCAGACCCACGATGACCTCATCGGACCATCCGCGCGGGTCGAGACTGTTGGCACGGTAGACGTTCGTTCTGCCGTCGCCAGCGATTAAATTTAGGGCCTTCGCGATCTTGATGGAGCGCGGGTCGAAGTCAATCGCGTAGACCATCGAGCTGGCGTAGTCCGCCTGCCACTTTGAAGGTCCACTCGCAGCGAACTCGTTTCCCCAAACATGAAAGATGCTGTGGACGGTAAACCCGCAGGAACCGGCTGCCGTATCGATAAGAAACTCGTCGATGCTGGGATTCAGCATTTTCACCGCCATGTCGATGACCATGCGCGGGGTGAAATACTGCCCCTTTTTGCCCTTACCAACCTCAACGGAAAGATACTCGAAGGCTTCATCGATCACTTGAAGATTACTGTTGAACAGCTTGACGTTTTCAAGGTAAGACCCGCAAGTGACAAGATGTTCGGGCGTCAGGTCAATTCGCTCCCCGTCGAGGAAGACGCCGGGCCATTTCGCCCTGGCTTTGTCGAATAGGTCGTTGATTTTATTCTTGAACTCGCTGGGCGTCGCGCCGCCGACGCGGAATTGCAGGTATCGTTGCTTCTTGCCGCCTTGGGCCGCCTGGGCTTCGTCATACAGTTTGGCGTAGATCAGCTTGAAGACCTCTTCAAAGGCGTCAACGCCGGCGTTCGCCAAGACAAGATTTTCCATGTCCAGGATAATCTTTTTGAGTGTCGTTTCCTCCTTCACCAAGACGTTATTTGTAGCAAGGTCATCCAGCGTCCAGCGTTCGTTCAATAATTCGGATAGCGTTTGGCTGGCGCGGGGAATATCGGGAAGATTCTGATAGTAGTTTGGGTCGCGTCGATGCAGGTGGATGGTTTCCCCACCATTTGTCCAGACACCGATCGGCGAGCCCTCAGCGTTGCAGTAGCTCTTAAGTTGTTCCAGGCCGTCAGAACGTTTCGGCTTTTTGCATTCGACGATGATGTAGGCCGCGGTCGAATCGTCCTTGTCCCAGATCACAATA
Source organism: Pirellulales bacterium (assembly GCA_963738955.1). Classification (GTDB taxonomy): domain Bacteria; phylum Planctomycetota; class Planctomycetia; order Pirellulales; family DATAWG01; genus DATAWG01. Next base: position 12,437 of record CAVTYW010000022.1, read on the forward strand.
TCTGCCGGCTTGTCATGCACAGTGGAACCCATTTGGACCGGCTTTTCGATGGCGATGCGCTCACGGGGATAGTCATAATCGTCAATCAGCATCTTGACGTAGAGTTGTCGGACGATTTCTTCGGGCTTGGCGGGGCGTTCCTTGCCGCTGGCATAGCAAATCAAATACGGCTTCCCGCCCTTCAGAAAGATCTTCAAGCCCGCGACGGCCTGGGGTTTGAAGATTGTGAGAGAATGCGCGGTTCCGCGAAGGATGTTCTCCACAATGACGGACTGCGCGGACGCTTCGTCCGAGCATTCCGCCGCCTTGCCGTTTCCACTTCGGCCACTCGCCGATTTGCCGCCATTCGCGCGTTGTCCTGCCATGCCGCGGGCTCCCAAGGGGGTCCAATCGCTCAAGCGATAGAGTCTACCCGCCAGCGGGGCGCTTCGACAGTCGGCAGAATAACCGAAACGCCCCGCGGCCCATTATTCGCCCCTGATTTCGCTCCCGCCCCCAAACCCGCTCCGGCCAATTTGGCCCGTTGCAATAACTGTACAAATGTGCATAATACCACGCAGACGATTCGGCAAGAGGCACTTGAGATGGGCGACGCAGGGAAGGCCACAAGCCATCCCCGCAAAACGCGACGCCGGCGGTTAGTCAAACAAAGGTTCTTGGCCAAGGGCGTTGCCAGTCTGTCTCGCTGCATTCTCGTTGGACGTGCTGCTGTTCAACGGCAGCGCGTTGCGCGAGGTCCGGCCCAACCGCTTGCGGCGTAATTCACCGCATTCGGTCAGGTCGTGTTCGCCGAGGAGTGAGTTCGTAGGCCGCTTACCCGCCCCTGCTGGGGTTGCCAGTAGACATTGGGCCCGAATGAGAAGCGAAAGATTTGCCGTGAAACGTTGCACCGCGGATTTCGAGCGACTCATTCATCGTGTGGTTCAGAAGACGGCTTTTTCGCGAATAGTAACCCAGTGCATCGCTGCTTTTGCTCGAACGACGGAAACGCGACGTACCAGCCCGTAGCGCCAGCAGGGGCCCCGGTCCGCCGCACGAATCTTCGACACGCTTTCGCCCTTGCTGGCGCTACTGGCTCTGCCATGCAGCGCGGGGGCAAGCGTTCTCGAAGATTCGGCCGACGCCATCGAGCGCACGACACCCATCAATAGGGAGTGGACGGAACTGTATCGAGTTTCATTGCCCTAGTCATGGGAGTTGCCGGAGAACTCGGGCGGTCGCGGCGAGAGCTAGGATGTTCTCGCCGTGGATCGCAACCTGTTGTGCGGTTTAGCACAATCCTCGCTGCGCAGGCACGCGCAGTGCGTCAATCAAGAACGCCGGCTCCTCGGGGGCGGCGATGCACGAACCGCGTTGTGTGGTTGATGCGACAATCCGTCCGCGCATAGCCGCGGTGCGCAAGCCCCGCGGCCGTGCCGCGCGCAGAGGTCGGTTCAAACAATGACTCCCGTTCCCTTTCTGTCCGCGCGGCACTTTTTGGACAACTGTACTCATCGGCGCTTTCCCCGCGGGGCGTCGGAGGCCGGCGACGGCTCGGATTCTGCGTGAAATCCTATCCGTTAACGCTTCACTGTCGGCGGCGGTTCCATGATCTGCCGGATCGCCCGCACCACGTGGACAAGCTGCTCGTCGTGCGCCCCACGCGCCGCTCCAACTCATCCAGCCGTCGGGCCAATTCGGCGCTGGCCGCGATCGCCTTGCGCACTCGCACAAAAGCCCGCATGATCTCGATGTTCACGGCGACCGCGCGGACGCTGCGCAAGACACTCGAGAGCATTGCGACGCCTTGCTCGGTGAACGCAAAGGGCGGGAACCGCGGATCGCGATGCTTCTGAGAACCGGTCACAGTTTGTGATTGGTTCAATACGGCGGCCTCCGCGGCAGTGATGCGAAACATGAAGTCGGCTGGGAACCGGGCTTCGTTCCGTTTGACCGCCTGATTCAACGCCCGTGTCGTCACGCCGTAGAACGTCGCCAAATCGGAATCGAGGAGCACTTTTTCGCCCCGAACGACCACGATCGACGCCTCGATTCGGTCCGCCGCGACCAGAGTTGCTTTACCCACAGTCTGCCTCCACCGTAATTCCGGGGACACCATGCTTAACGTAATTCCCGGTCGTTTGATCGGCGTGCTTGCCTTTACGGCCGGGCTTTTGGCGGCGTAGGATGCGACCGAAGTGCTGCTCCAACCGAACAAAAAGCCATGCGATGATCCTAGCGGCGTGTCGGCCAACACGTCAAGAATTAGGTACGGTGTCCCCGGAATTCCCACGTTAAACTAAAACCATGAGATGGATTGCCCTGAAAATGCTGGTCGGCGATCGGGCCAAGTATCTTGGCATCGTGGCCGGGATTACGTTTGCCGCACTGTTGATCTCTCAGCAATTGTCGATCTTCTGCGGCCTGCTTTTGCGGACCACGAGCCAACTGCAAGACATCGCCGAGGCCGATATTTGGGTCATGGATCCGAATGTCGAGTATGTCGAACGAATTGAAGCCGATGAAGGAAGACTATTTGCAGCGCGTGCAGGGAGTGCCCGGCGTCGCTTGGGCCGTTCATTTCTACAAGGGGCAAGCGCGGCTCAAACTGGGCGACGGCAAATATCAGCAGGCGATCGTGCTGGGGATCGACGATGCGACGATGGTCGGAGCGCCGCAGAAGATCGTGCTCGGCTCGCTGGCCGATCTGCGCCAGCCCGATGCGGTCATCATGGATGAAAACGGTTACAAATATCTCTGGCCGGGCGAACCGCTGCGCGTCGGCCGGCTGTTGGAGATGAACGACCATCGAGCCCTGCTGGTCGGCATTTGCCGGTCGTCGCGAACTTTTCAGACGTTTCCGATTTTGTACACTCGCTACAGCCTGGCGCTAGAATTCATTCCGCAAGAGCGGCGCGTGATGCCGTTTGTCTTGGCTGCGCTCGTGCCTGGGGCTTCGGCGACGGACGTTTGCCGCCCGAATCCGCGAGCAAACGGGGCTATTGGCCATCTCACGCGATGATTTTGCCTGGGAAACGATCTGGTACTACATGAAACGGACCGGAATTCCGATCAATTTCGGCATCACCGTCGGGCTCGGCTTTATCGTCGGCTGCGCGATCGCTGGGCAGACGTTTTACACGTTCGTCATCGAGAATCAGAATCAATTTGGCGCCCTGAAGGCAATGGGCGTGGCCAATCGGCGGATTGTCGGAATGGTGTTGATTCAGGCTCTCGTGGTCGGGTTGATCGGGTATAGTTTGGGTGTCGGGCTGGCGACGCTGTTCGGCGTCGTCACCAAAAACACCGAAGTGTCGTTCTATATGCCGTGGCAGGTGTTGATCGGCACGGCGGTCAGCGTGGGCTTCATCGTGGCCATCGCCAGCCTGGTCAGCATTTATCGCGTGCTGGTGCTCGAGCCGGCGGTGGTGTTCCGAAATTAAGGCAAATCCGTGACTGCCAAATTAACAAAATACCTGCTGCCGCTGTTGGCCGCGGTGGCGCTCGTGTTTTCCGTTTATCACGTCGTGCGCTCGCAGCAGACCGCGCCGAAGCCGCCGCCGCCGGTCGAGCCCCCGCGATCGCCGTTCGGCCACACCGTCGCCGGAGCCGGCATCGTCGAAGCGGAAACGGAAAACATCGCCATCGGCTCCGCATTGCCGGGCGTGGTTCTCGAAGTTTACGTGCCGGTAGAAAAAGTCGGCCAGCGAGTTGCAGCCGGCGACAAACTGTTTCTCGTTCGACACGCGAGCGCTCGAAGCGCTGCTCAAATATCAACAGGCCAACTTGGCGGCCGCCAAGGCGCAGCTCGAATTGAACGAGGCCACGCTCCGATTGGCCAAAGTGACCAACTCGCGATTCAAGAATCTCTCGAAGGAGAATTCCGGCGCGGTCAGCGAGATGCAATTGGATCAATACAAGGCGCAGGAAGATCAAGCCGAGGCGAATATTGATCTGGCCCGAGCGGCCATCGGACAAGCCGAAGCGCAAATCGGGCAGACGAAGACCGACATCGACCGCTCGCTAGTCCGCGCGCGGTCGAGGGAAAAGTGTTGCAAGTGAACGTGCGGCCGGGCGAATATGTCGGCACGCCGCCGTCACAAGCGCTGGTCGTGCTGGGAAGCGTTCACAATCTGAACGTCCGCGTCGATATCGACGAAAACGACATTCCGCGCGCCTATTCGTATTTCAAAGCCGGCGTGAAAGCCTACGCCTCGCCGCGCGGCGACCCGACCAAAAAATTCCCGCTCCGCTTCGAGCGCGTCGAGCCCTACGTCATCCCGAAAAAATCGCTCACCGGCGATAACACCGAACGAGTCAACACGCGCGTGCTGCAAGTGATCTATCAGGTCGACCGTGACGAACCGGGGCTATTCGTGGGGATGCAAGTCGATGTGTTTCTCGACACCGGTGAGGGCGAAAAGCCGAATTCAAGCGAGAAGCCAGCGGCTGCCGCGGAAACACGCAAGTAGAATTGCGCCCGCCGACTCGGATAGGAATGTGTGGACATGGCGTGCGTCGGCAACTTATAAATCAATTAGAGAGGGCTTGATTTAGACCTGTCCTATCTGCTCGAGCACCGATTGATGCAGCATATTACTGTTGGTCCAGCCCTGGTAGAGAAGCTTGGTGAGTTGGAGTGCCAAGTCGTGTTGTGCGATTCCGACGGTCGCGCGATTGGCTTCTTTTCGCCGCTCCAAGAACGGCCGCGGGTCGAAGACTTGCAACTTGAACCACCGCTTTCGATCGCCGAAACGGAGGAGCTGCGTAAGGTCCGAACAGGAAAGCCCTTGAGCGAAATCCTGGATCGCCTTGGATTGCCGTGAGATCGAGCCCCACATGACTTACCGTGTTCTCTGGTCGCCTCATGCGGAGCAGCGGTTCGAGCAGATGGTTCAGAAAGCTACCGACCGCGAGCTTCTCGGTATTGCAGCCCGCGAAATCGACAAACACCTAATCAACGATCCCAAAGCGTTCGGCGAATCTCGCTACGACACGGTGCGAGTCGGGTTCGTTCGGCCACTTGGGGTCCAATTCGAATTGATGGACGACGTTCGCACGGTGATCGTTTACGATGTTTGGCGAATCGACCGCAAATAGTTCGCAGCCTCGCGTTAAAGAATGGCACAGATCGCGCATGGGACAGCCGCCGTGGCAACGCCTAAAAGGCTGAGTTGTGCGGTGAGCGAGGCGGCCATGGCGATGCTGCCTAATGCGGAGAGGCTTAGCGGAGCGAGCGCGGCGCTCACGCGGCGCTGGCCGAGGCGGCGGCGCTGGCGGTTGCCGAGGCCGTGGCGCTGTCGGCCAGATTCAGGCTGGCTAACGCAGAAATCGGCAGGGCGCTGATGGCCGCATTTAGCGATGCCGCGGCGTTCGGCGCCAATAGATTCACGCCCAAGCCCGACTTGATATTCGCGAGCGCTGCCAGAATGCCGATCAGACTGGCGAGACTCGCTGGCGGAACGGTCAGGGCGGGCGGCGAAAGGCTGGCCATCGCGCTCAGTGCCGCCGAAAGACTGGCCATCGCGCCGGGCGAAGCCAGGTTGATGCCCAGCGCGGCCGACAAAGCCAGCGCTGCCGAAACATTGGCGCTCGCCGCGGCGCTGGCGGAAGCTGATGCCGCCGCCGAGGCGGAGAGCGCGGCTTGCAATTGAGCCACCGCGCCCGGCGCCCCCAAACTGATTCCCAGCATGGCCTGCACCGAAGCGAGATCGACGCCAATTGCGACAAACTGGAAAGGGCCGCCGCGTTCAATCCCAACAGCGACATCAGCGACGGCACATGGGCGTTGATCGAGCTCATCGTCGCGCTGAGTTGCGCCGATGCATTGGCCGACAGCATGGCCACGCCCATCGCGCTGGCCCCCGCCGCCGCAGCCGCCGCCAACGCCAGCTTGGCCGAGGCGGTTGCCGATAGTGCAGGGAAACCCAAGGCAATCGCCGCCGACGCTTGAGCCGACGCGGAAGCGGATACCGCAGCTCCCGCGCCGCCGGCCCCAGATCCCAATGTCATCGCCAACTGCGCCACCGCCGGCGGCAAGGAAAACGAAAGCGGCGGCAGAGCCAACAAAGGCCCCAATTGCGCTAACTGCTGCTTGCAAGACAACCCATGCTATTTCTGCGATTTCACCGCATTGCCGGCGAGTGGAACGATCAGGTACTCGAAGATGGGCCTATTTTACACCCGGACGCGGCGGCGGCAATCCACCCGGCTTCCGCGGTTCGCTCGGCCTGGCGACCACGATAATCACGAACGATCCCGGCTCGAAGCTGTGTTTTTCCCCTTGCCGGGCCAGTGCCGTGACGAGAAACAGATTGTGCGTCGTCGGATCGAGGGCCATCGTGCGTGCGCCGATCTGCGTCGGCACCGTTTCGGCCACGGTGTACTGATCCTGCGCGTCGCAGCGCACGATGGTCAATGTTCCGTCGCCGTTGGAGCTGAAGGCCAACTGTGTCTCAGGATCAAAAACAGACGCGTCGGTGTGCTGGCCGATCGGAAGCGTCGCGAGCATCTGGCCATTGTCGGCATCCAACACGATCATCTTTTGATTGCGGCAAGTGCAAAACAGCCGCCGCCGGACCAGGTCCATCGCCAGGCCCACGGGCTGCGCCGGGCGCGAGCGGCCAGCGATGCAGGACCGAGAGCTTGCGCGTGTCCAACTCCAGCAATTCGCCTTTGTCTTCGATGTTGACATAGATATGTCCCTTTCCATCGGCGACGGCGGATTCCGGCTTGCCGCCGAGCGGAATCGTGCCGATCACTTTTTCCGTGCCGGGATGGATGACCGTCGCATCGGCGCCGAGCGCGTTGAACGTAAAAACTTGGCCCGACTCGGTGTCGTACAGAATGCCATCCGGCCGCTTGCCGACATTGATCCGCGTTCGCTCCTTGAGCGTTTTCAGATCGAACGAAGTGACGGTCGAATCGCCGCCGTTGCTGGTGAAACCGCGGCCAAGTTTCGAAGCGATCGCCACGCCATGCACGCCAGGCGTGTTCGGTACTTCGCCGATCATGGCGGCTTTGTCGACGTCGAACAGCATCACTCGATCGGATCGCGCGATATAGAGCCGCCGGGCCACCGGATCGAGCGTCAGATAGTCCCAGCCCCCTTCGCCGCCGGGAGCAATTTTCTTGACGACATGATAACCGGGCGGCGTCGGCTCGGCGGCGATGGCGCCGACGGCAATCGCGCCGGCCGCGGCGAATACAATCGCGAATAATGTGGATTGAATGGTCCGAGTCATACTGCATTCTCTCCTGTTCCGTGTCTCCCTGCCGCGCAGCGTCTGCTTGCCTCTTCCACTCGTCAATCTAGCGACCAAATCGCGGAGAATCTAGCTGCATCGGCTCCAAGGGCTGGGCGCGGCAAGTCGCCGGACCCGATAATTCCCCTGCCGGCTTGAATCGCCAACAATGAACTTCACCAACCGCGGAATCAGCACCATGTCGCATCTTTTTTCGAACCGTGCGGGACTTCGGCGGCGGTTTTCAATTCTCGTTCCTCTGGCACCGGCCCTCACGATGATGATGACCATGACGACGCTTCCCCACCTGCTCGCCGACGAAGGAATGTGGCTGTTCAACAATCCGCCCCGCAACTTGCTTAAGGAAAAGTATCAGTTCGATCCGTCCGACGAGTGGCTGTCGCACATGCAGCATTCGGCCGTCCGGTTCAACGACGGCGGCAGCGGGTCGTTCATTTCGGCCGACGGATTGGTGCTGACGAACCATCACGTCGGCGCGTCGGCGTTGCAAAAGCTCAGCTCGGCCGACCACGATTATTTGAACACCGGATTCCACGCCAAGTCTCGCGCCGACGAGATTCGGGCCGTCGATACCGAACTGAACGTGCTGCAAAATATCGAGGATGTGACCGCCCGAGTGAATGCTGCTGTCACGGCTGACATGACCCCCGCCGCGGCCCACGAAGCCCGCAAGGCCGTGATCAACACGATCGAAAAAGAGTCGCACGACGCAACCGGCCTGCGCAGCGATGTCGTAACGCTTTATCACGGCGCCGTCTATCATCTCTATCGCTACAAGCGTTACACCGACGTCCGGCTGGTGTTCGCCCCGGAGCAGTCGATCGCCTTCTTCGGCGGCGATCCCGATAATTTTGAATATCCGCGCTACGATCTCGATTTCTGCATGTTCCGCGTCTACGAAAACGGCAAGCCGGCGAAGATCAAAGATTACTTGCACTGGTGTACGGCGGGCATCAGCGACGACGAATTGGTTTTCGTCGCCGGCCATCCGGGCCATACCGATCGGATGGACACGATCGCGCATCTCGAATTCATCCGCGACACCGAATTGCCGCGATCGCTCGATCGGCTGTTTCGCAGCGAGGTTCTGCTGCAAGCCTTCAGTCAGCGCAGTCGGGAGAATGCCCGTCGGGCTGAGAATGAATTGTTCGGCATGCAAAACAGTCGCAAGGCGCGCGGCGGCCAACTCGCCGGGCTGCAAGACCCGGCGATCATGGCGCGAAACGAAGAACGATGAGCAATCGCTCCTCGACGCCGCGGGCCGCGATCCGAAGCTGAAAGACGATCTCTCGGCTTGGGGAGACGTGGCAAAGTCGCTGCATGTTTTGAAACAATTCTACACCGAGCTCGACATGCTCGAGAAGCAGCTGGGCCTTCGACAGCCGGCTATTCGGCATCGCGCGGACTTTGGTGCGGTTGCCGGTCGAGGATGCGAAGCCGAATGCCGAACGGCTGCCCGAGTTCGCCGAATCGAGCCGGCCGTCGCTTGAGCAGCAGTTGTTTTCCGCGGCGCCGATCTACGACGATTTGGAAACGCTCAAGCTGGCCGACTCGCTGTCGATGTTGGTCGAGAAGCTGGGCGCCGACAACGAGCTGGTCGAAAAAGTGCTGGCCGGCAAATCGCCGCGCGATCGGGCGGCCGAATTGATTCATGGCACGAAGCTCACGCTCGGTCGAAGATCGCAAGAAACTGGCGGCCGGCGGCATCAAGGGCGATCGAAGCGTCGAGCGATCCGATGATCGAGTTGGCCCGGTTGGTTGATCCGACATCACGCGCGGTCCGCAAGCACGACGAGGACGAGGTGCAGGAGCCGATGCGGCAAGCCTACGCCAAAATCGCCGCCGTGCGGTTCGCGATGTTCGGCACCGACACTTATCCCGACGCGATCTTCACACTTCGTCTGGCGTTCGGCGAGGTGAAAGGCTACACCGAGGCGGGCAGAACCATTCCGCCGTGGACGACGATGGACGGCGCCTTCATCCGCTCAGCCGACCACCACGACCAAGAGCCGTTCCGCTTGCCCGAAAGTTGGGTGAAGCACAAAGACCGGATCGACTTGGCGACGCCGATGAATTTCGTTTCGACCGCCGACATCATCGGCGGCAACTCGGGCAGCCCGGTGGTGAACCGCCACGGCGAACTGGTCGGCCTGATCTTCGACGGCAATCTCCAATCGCTCGTGCTCGACTATGTTTATACCAACACGCAAGCCCGAGCCGTTTCGGTAGATGCCCGGGCAATTCTGGAATCGCTCCGCAAAGTCTACGACGCCGGCCCGCTGGCGGATGAGATCGAGCGGGGCGGAGCGGCGCCGAACTCCGCGGCGCGTTGAGCACACTTTCCCGATCACTCAACCGCTGCGCGTCCGTGCGATCCAATCGGTCATCGGTTTCAAATCGTGGCCCCAAAACAACGTCAAACCGCGGGATTGAGCGTTGACAAGATGGGCCGGCTTGAAGACTCCGGAAAGCACCGCGACCGGAACTACCTGACTCTCTCCGAAGTGCTTGCGCCACACTTCGGCCTTGGCTGCCGCGTCGTTGTTCACTCGCTTTAACGAATTGATTTCGGAATTGGACGCCTTGCACTCGATCGGCATGACACGGTTGTCCCAGAGACGAACAATGAAGTCGGCCTTTCGCTCACCATATGCCGCTTCTGCGCAGTATTGGCCGGCATCTGGCGCGTCAACATGCGTCTGGACTTTTCGAGTTGCGACTTTGACAAAACCGATGCCTACCAAAGCGCCGTCGGTCCTGGCTTCAAGGTTGCGCTTTCCCGTGCTCCTTCGGTCCGTTCCAACACGTTGAGTTGCCATGAGTGCCGATGATGCGAGAACGGCCGCCAGCTTTTCGGGTTCCGTTGGTTCCCGTTCTTCGTTCACCCAAGGAAAGCGCCGTCGATCGAGACCAACTCGAATCACTTCTAAAATGCGTCGCACGGCGTCTGCATCTTTTTTTAATCTACTGGCGACGAGCGATTTGGCTTCAGCGACCGTCTTCAAATCGTCTTCGGAAATAGGCGGGCCGGCCAGATAGCGGAATGCTTCGAGCAGTTTCTTGTTCGTCAGAATGTCCGTGGCTGTCTTATCCAGGTCGGTCAGGTCCACCGTCGTTTCGAAAAGCTCTTCCACGCTCCCCTGGCATTGCTCGAAAGCTTCAAGATAGTCTTCCAAAGGTTCCTCGAGCCTCTGCTGGCGGAAAACCTCTTTTGCTTGCTCACTGTCCGATGCGAGCTGTTCCGCGCTCCACCTGGGGGGATCGATCATTTCGCGTGTCCTGCCGCGAGTATTTCCAATCCTGGAACAAGCAGCCTTTCCATTTGCGCGGTTCGAATTTCGTCAAACCTCCGGCATAGGTTCGGCCTTCGCTAACACACACCGAATTCGAAAGGTACTCGACAAGGCCTTTCAGCACGCGATCGGAAAGTGGTTCGCGTGGATAGATTCCGTGGGCGATGTTGATGTGCCGCGCGCCGGCTTCATTCTTGACGAACGCCGGAGGACGGCGGGCCATGTAAGTCGTCAAAATCGGAGCGGGATCGCGCAGCCGCACCGACCACCATGCTTTCCGATTCGCCGCGACATACCCCAAATGCGCGCCAAGCTGCTTGGCCTTCGCAAGAAAACGATCTACGATTCGCCGGGTTGACGATTCAAGCTCGTCCAAATCGATCGGCAAATCGATCACGCGCCGGAGCGCCGATGCGTCGGCCAACACGCGGCCGGCCCGGAACAATTCTTGCGCTTTGGTTACCGTGCGATAGAGGAGCGAATCGGGCAAACCCGCGCTGTGCGGACCTTCGATCCAAAGTTTGTTTAATCCCGTGACCTGCCCCCGATGCACCCGGCAAAGTTCGCCGAGTTCGATATATCCAGCCGGTCCCTTGCGAGCAGGTCGAGTCAGGTGCGACCATCGCCGCTCGGCCGCCAACCGTTCTCGGCAAACCAGGTGATTGCCATTGGGCTGCTTAAGTTCATCAATGCTTTCAACGCGCTTCAATTTGACTTTGGCCGGCTTCGCGCCGATTTCGAAGTACGTAATCGCCGCCGTCGTCGCGGCGTCGGGGAAGGGCGACGCGGTCGGTTCGACGATGACGATACGCTTCCCACCGAGCCCATCCAGGAATAAATTTCGCACGATGCTTCCGTAATTCACATCGAGCCATTCGGCCGCGGTGATGAACGCGCCGAAGTCGCCGGGCGACGCTTTCGTTGCCGTTGCCATGAAGAAATGGACATGCAGCCCGGCAAGCTGACTCGCGGCCAGGCCTCGCGCCGCCGCTTGGTCGGTTAGCCACTGCTTCCAGTGTGCTGCGAGTTGATGGTGCCGAACGTAGGGCGGATTCCCAATGAAAAGCGTTTTGCCATCGATCGGCGGCAAGGCGAACTGGCGATAGTCCGACAAAATGATTTGCGCACGGTCGGAAAGCCCCGCCACGGCAAGATTCGCCCGCGACAATATTGCGGGCAAAGCGTCGGATTCGATCCCGAGAAGCTGCGCGTTGCGGAATCGCTTCGCCGCGGCCAGAAGAAATCGCCCCGAACCGCTACCTGGATCAACGATGCGCTGCGTTTCACCGGAGTCGGCGGCCCAATTGACCATCGCATCGACGATCGCCTCGGGAGTGAACGTCGCTCCCTTGTCTCGCCGCTCGAGCGGGGAACGCGTTCGACAGAACGCATCTCCCAGCGGGTCTTTGCCGTCGAGAATGGATTCTCGAAACCGTTCGACGGTCAAATCGGGAATCGCTCGCGCGCGCTTTGCAAGCCGTTCTTCCGCGACCGACCAGCCTGGCACTTCTCGCGCGCCGAGAGCCATTGCGAGCCCGACCAGTTCGGGCTCAGACAACGGCGCGTTTTTCGGAGCAGCGAGCGGCCCAGCGTCGTCGCAGAGCAGCAGTTGCGCGGTCGGATTGGCCAGTCGACGCATAAACTCGTCCGATGTGGACGGCCTTCCGTGCCGTTCGCCAGCCATTTCCGCAATGGGATTGCGCGCACGGCGCCCGGAGGCTTTCCCGTCATGCTAGCAGTGTACAAAATTCTACCGCCGCAGGTCAACCGGTTTTATTTGCTGTTCTGCCAACTGGAATCCCGGCGTCACTTTCCCGCCGGCGTCACGACCAACATGCTCGCCGACGCGGCCGGTACTTCGAGCTTGATTTGACCGTTCACCGTCGCGGATTGTTGCTTCACTTCGACCGGCTTGTCTTCCGAATCCTGATCGAAGCGCCACACGTGCATCGCGCCTCGCAGCGAGCCGACGTCGAGGTTCAGCGTGCAAGAACTGTTGAGATTCTTGTTCACCACCGCGATCGTCACGGCTTGGTCGTTTGTCCGCCGGGCGGCGAAGACGGATAGATCGCGGCTCTGGTTTTCGCTGTGCAAGAATTGGTCGCCGAAGCGACCGCCGTTGCCGTCGTAGTTGCGGAACAGTTGCCAGGCGGTCTCTTGCGAACCGGCCGGCGCGTACCAGATGAACGCCATGTCGAGCCCTTCGCGGGCCATGACGCCGAACGCCTCGGCCTGCGCCAAGCCGCCGCTGACGTTGTCGGCCCCGCCGAAATTGTATTCGCCCAAGCAGAGCTCCATGCCAGGATTGTTGTCGGCAATCCACCGCTTGATCCGCGGCAAGAGAGCGACCGGCGAATAATTGTCGGTGTTGTGAATCCAACTTTCGGAATCGTAAGTCGGATCCCAAAGTTCGCGAGTGCTGCGGAGTCGCAGGGCGTTCAGTTGCTGGTTCAAGCCGCGGCCCATGTAAACGCCTTGGCCATGCACGTTGCCCTGCGGATACCAGTGGCAATCGAACACGTCAACGAGTGTTTTGCCGCCGTGATCGCGTTTGTATTGGCCGCATTTGCGGATGAACCATTCCGCCATGCCGACTTTGCCGTGGGCCGCGAAGTCGGGCTTGGCGCGATAGTGGTCGGTGCCGGCATCGACGCCCGAATAATAGAGATCGGTCCAACCCCAACTGCAAAAGCCGGCGACTTTGGCCGTCGGATCGGCGCCGCTTGATCGCCTCGGCATACTTGACCGTGCGGTCCCAGAGTTCGTCGTAGCCAAGCGGCTCGGGGCGCACGTCGCGATGCGTGGCGTTCCAGAGCATCGGCTCGTTGTCGAGCGCCCAATACTTGACGCCCGGCACGCCGCCGCTGCCGTCGGCCTTGCCCGCGCGGCTGACGACGAACCGGACCGCCTGCTCGATGAACTCCGGGCGCGGGCACGGACGTGTCGCGCGGATCGGTGCCGGTCACGAGCGTGCCGTCGGGGCGAACGCCGTTGCCGACATCGGGATTGCCCGGCTCGGTCGATTTCTGTGGGCCGTATTTGGCAACGGAGAATCCGTAGCTCGTGCCGTCTTTGGCGACCCAGCCGATCATCGGAATGGTTTGGTACGTCGTGGCTCCGATCACCTGGTTGGCTTCGATCGTTTTCAAATAGCCGGTGTCGGACAGCCGATCGAGCAATTGGCCCCGATTGTGAAAATACCAGTCGGCGCCGGCGCTATCGACGCCGAGCCGCCAGTTGTATCGCGTCGAAGGATTGCCGCCCCAGCGCGTGATCGGAATTCCGTATTCGATTAGCTTCTCGCGCGGCATGCCGCAAACGCCGTAGATGCCGTCGCTGATGGCGTGCAGCGGCTTGTCGACGACGATTTGCGCCGCGGCTTTGTAGCTGCCGGTGGTCTTGAATCGCGGGGCCTCGACTTTTTCCACCGCGAAGCCGATGTTGTCGATGTCGAACGTCAGCTCTTGATTGCCGAAATTCGAGAAATCGACTTCCCACAAACGGTTCAACTGCAACGGTTGATTGTGGGCAAACTGCGCCAGCGGCAACACGACGCGCCGCCAGGTGCCGTCGATCGCATCGACGCCGCCGTCGCCGACGACCGTCAGCGTGTTGCTGGCGGCGGCTGTTTTTTCGCGCTTGATGTTGTCGACCAAACCGACGGTCAGATCGGCGCCGGCAACTTTGCTGGTCTGACGAATCTCGAAGACCAGCGCGGTGTAGGGCGTGACGTCGTCGCAGGCCTCGGCCGGATACCAGCCTTTCCAATTCACTCCGCCCCCGCGGAATCCATCACCGTCGAAATGAATCTGGATGCCGCGCTTGTGATCGCCGAAGCCGGCGCCATTGGCCACCTTGATCGCCGACTTTTGGCCACCCTTCGCCCAGGTTTGACCTTCCGGCCGGTCCCCGCTCCAGACGATCAGATCGGCGGCTTTTTGTTGCCAAACTCCGCGATGCCGCAGGGCCGCGTCGCCGTACGTGCTGACGAACATCGTGCCGGTCTTTGGGCTGACCGTAAAATGGGCCGAGCCGATTTTGATCGAAGTCGTCAGCGATTGCCACGATTTCAAATCGTCGCGCGACGTATAGAATCCCGTGGCCGTGGTCAACCAGGCAGTGCCGTTGGGGCCGAAGGCGAGCGAGTGAGCTTGTGGCGGCGCGGTGAGCAGGTTCCAGTTGTCGCCTTGATCGGCACTGACGGCGATTCCTTGGCCGCTGATGTAGTAGAGCTTGCCGTCATGCTCTTGAAATCCGGAAGCGGGCGTCGGCACCGGAGCGTCGGTTTCCTTGAACGTCTGACCGCCGTCGAGCGTTCGAAAGACGGCCGAAGTGCCGCCGCCCCAATCGCCGCTGCAGCCGAGGAGCCATTTCTTGGTGTTGATGATGTGGATGAACGAACCGAAGGAAGTGTTTTCCTTCAGGTCGATTTTCTCGAAATCGGGCTTGCCGCTGTTGCCGCCGGCGTTGCGCGTGGCGAGGAAGCCGTTGTGCGTTTCATGCTTGCCGCAAATCACCAGCTTGCGCTGCGGGTCGGAGAAATCGACGCCGACGTGATCGACGTGCCCCGGCCCGAGCGGCTTCCAAGTCTTGCCGCCGTCGAGCGTGACAAACGGAGCGCCGCCGCCGTACATCGATGAAGCATACATTCGCTGGTCGTCTTTGGGATCGAGCACGACTTGCTCGACCATGCCGGTCGGCCGCGCCTCGGAATCTTTCGTCAGCAGCGACCACGTCTTTCCGTCGTCGTGCGAAATGTAGACATCGCCTTTATTGCAAAACGCATAGACGGCCGCCGTGTGCGGATGCACCCAGAACAGCTCGCAGCTTTTCACTTCCGGCGCGATCGCGATCGGCGTCCATTCGACGCCGCCGGCCGGAGCGGCGGCTTGGCTCGATTCGGCGGCCTTGACCGTCGACTGAAAAGCGGCAAACAGCAAGCACGCGACGAATAAACGAAGAGACTGTCTCATCTCGATCGGCTCCTGAAAGGCGGGAAGCTGCGGTGGGTGGGATTTGCCCGGCAATTCAGATGCTGCGCCGCCGATCGACATTCAGTAAGACGAATGGGAATCGGGCAAAAAGAGGCGGGCAATCAACTACGGGGCAATGATTAGTGTTGCCTTGACGCGGGCCGATGTCAAGCAATCGGCCTGCGTCAACCTGCTTTCGCCGCTTCCGCCAGCGTTCGCAGGATGTAGTCTTTCACTCCGTTAGCATCCATCGAAATGACAACGTCGGCGTTGGATCGCCATTTCTGCGCCTGGCGGCGGTCGAACACGGTCGCGCCGAGCGTGAGTTCGCCTTGGGTTTCGACGTCGCCCCCCATTTCGCGCGTTTCGAACAATTCCGGATGCGCGGCTGCCACGACGCCCAAAGCATCGTCGATGTACATTCCTTCCAAACCCAACTCCTGCCGATGCGAGCGGAAGGCATAGGGAAGAATCCGCCGCAGCAGCGTTCCCGCGCGCGTCGATTCGGGCGGCAGCAAGTCGAGCCAGTCGAACGTCATCACCAATTGATTCGTCACCTCCAGCGGCAACAGCGTCTTCGTCATCCGTGAGCGCAGCACCATTCGGGCGGAAAGCGGATCGCAATACATATTGAATTCGGCGGCCGGAGTAATGTCGCCGGGCCCGGTCACCGTGCCGCCGACGATAATCAATCGCCCCACGCCGGCGGCGAACGTCGAATCGCGCTGGATCGCACGGGCGATATTCGTCAGCGGGCCGAGCGCCAGAATCGTGATTTCCTCCGGCGCCGCGCGGACTTCATCGCACAGGACTTTTTCCGCCGGATGCATGTTGTGCAATTCGGCAACCGGGAAGTCGGCGTTGCCCAAGCCGTCGGCGCCGTGAATCAACCGGGCGTCTTCCGAGACGGCCATATCGAGCGGGGCGGCGCCGAGCCGGGGCAAACGGGCCGGGTCCAACAGTTCGACGATCGTTTGCACGTTGATCGTCGCTTGTTGCGCGCCGACGTTGCCGCCCGTGGCGGTCACGGCAACCACTTCCAACCCTGGATCGAAGAGCGCCAGCGCGACGGCCAGCGCGTCGTCGATGCCCGGATCCACGTCGAGAATCACCTTCCTGGCCATACGCGTTCCATTGCAAGAGGCAGGTTGGTCGCCGGTTGCGGATTCCCTGAGAATTCCGACATTTCACGAAGGCCTCGGAATCGCAGGAATACAGCTTGCGTTCCGCGGTGCGGCTTTCCGCAATTTCCATGCCAAGACTGGCCATTCATCATGCGAGCAAGGTATTCTAAATGACGGTCGTTGGCCCAACAAGGGCTTGCCTCCTACAATGTTCCCGCCGCTGTGCCGTGCAACCTTCCTGTTACCGGCTGCTCACGCGATCGTTGCGATCGCGGCAATTGGTGCCTTCTTGCCTCCAGTCGATTCGGTCGAGCGATGCAATTGACGATCGCATCCATCTTGGGCCAACTTTCCGCCGGAGAAAACCTCTCGCAGGACGAGATGACCACGATCATCGATCTTGTCATGCAGGGCGAATTGTCGGAATCGGAAATCGCACTGCTGCTCACCGCGCTGCGAGTCAAAGGGGAGACGGTGGCCGAGATTGCCGGCGCCGCGATCGCCATGCGGCGGCACATGACGCCGATTCGATCGCGGCACGCCAACCTGATCGACACCTGCGGAACCGGCGGCGACGGCTGGCGGACGTTTAATATCAGCACCGCCGCGGCTCTCGTGACGGCGGCGGCGGGCGTGCCGGTCGCCAAGCATGGCAATCGAGCGGTTTCCAGTCGTAGCGGATCGGCCGACGTGCTGGCCGCATTGGGAGTGAACATCGAGGCCAGCGTGGCGGTGGTGGAGGAGTGTCTTGATCGGTTGGGAATTTGTTTTTGCTTCGCGACGCTGTTGCATCCGGCGATGCGGCGCGTCTCCGCGGTGCGCAAGCGGCTTGGTGTGCCGACGATTTTCAATCTGCTCGGACCTTTGTCGAACCCGGCCGGCGCGCCGTTTCAACTGCTTGGCGTCGGCAAATCGCAACTGCACGACTTGCTGGCCGAAGCTTTGGCTCTATTGGGAACCACGCGGGCGATGGTCGTCACCGGCGAAAAACAGTTCGATGAAGTGACGATCGCCGGGCCGACGCGCGTCACGGAGGTTGCCGACGGCAAGCTCCGCGAATTCACCTGGCAGCCGAGCGATTTTGGATTGGCCCAATCGCCGCTGGACGATTTGCTCGTAACCGGCCCGGAAGAAAGCGCGGCATTGATCCGGCGAGTGTTGGCGGGCGACCGAGGCCCGGCTCGCGATATTGTCGTTGCCAACTCGGCCGCCGCCCTTTGCACCGCCGGCCAAGCCGAAACACCCGCCGCCGGCGCCGAACTCGCGGCCGCCGCGATCGACACCGGCGCTGCCCGCGATTTGCTGGTCAAATTGGTCGAGCAGAGCAATCTCTAATTGCTTCGCACTCTCGCCGTCGTCTCCCTCGCTAACGCTTCGGGTTAATATGCGACGGCGGACGCCGTAACACTAACCCGAAGCGTTAGCGAGGGCGAGCCGCGGCTCGGGATTAGCTTAACGGCAGGCGGAGGCCGTCGTAAGCGAGCTCCATGCTCGGCGGGAGCATTGCGTTGGTTGCTTCGTGTTCCAGTTCGTGCGACATGTGCGTGAACAGCGTTCGCTTGGGCTTCAATTCTCGGGCCGCGGCGATCGCTTGATCCAAGCTGAAGTGCGTGGTGTGCGAACGGGGGCGCAGGGCGTCGAGAATCAGGATGTCCAAGCCTTCCAGGAGGGGCCGGCTTTCGGCGGGAATGGCATTCGTGTCGGTGCAATAGGCGACATTGCCGAAGCGAAAGCCAAGCACGCGGAATCGGCCATGCTCCAGCCGCATCGGCGTCACGCGCTGGCCGAGCACGAAGAACGGCTCGGTCGTGATCCGTTGGAAATCGAGTTGCGGCACGCCGCCACCGTACGACGGCGCCTCGGGCGTAAAAGCGTAGTCGAACGATTTGCGAATCCGCGCCTCGACGAAATCCTCGCAAAAAACCGGCAATCGCTTGCCCAGGTAATAGGGGAAAATCCGCAAATCGTCCAATCCGAACAAATGATCGGCATGATCGTGCGTATAGAGGACACTATGCACCCGGCCTATTCGCTCGCGCAACAACTGCGTCCGCAGATCGGGAGGCGTGTCGACCAATAGATTTCCCTCAGGCAAGCCGAGCACCAAGGCGCAGCGCGTGCGCTGATTCTTGGGATTGTCGCTCGTGCAGATGGGACACTCGCAGCCGACGCACGGCACGCCGGTCGAAGTGCCGGTTCCGAGGAAAACAAGCTGTCCAGAAACGTCGGCGAACATAATGATTGGCGCCGCTAATTCATCCACGTTCGCTCGACGAACGTCGTGTCGATGCGGCATTCGCTGAACGCGGCGTGCGATAGGATTTCTTGCTGTAGCGGCGCAACGGTGCGGATGCCGTCAACCCGAAGCTCGCGCAGCGCCCGCAACATGCAATCGATGGCCTCGCGGCGCGTCGGCTGGTGAACGATCAGCTTGCCGATCATCGAGTCGTAGTAGGGTGAAACGGTGTAGCCGCTATAGGCGTGCGAATCGAATCGCACGCCAAATCCGCCCGGCGCGATCAGCCGTTCGATCTTCCCGGCGATGGCTGGAAATTCCGCCGCGGATCCTCGGCGTTGATGCGGCATTCGATGGCGTGGCCGCGTGCGATGATGTCTTCCTGTTTGAACGGCAACGGTTCGCCGGCGGCGATGCGGATTTGCGACTTGATCAGGTCGATGCCGGTGACCATTTCGGTGACTGGATGCTCGACCTGAATTCGGGCGTTGACTTCGATGAAATAAAAATTGCCCGACTGATCGACGATGAATTCGCACGTGCCGGCGTTGGTGTAGCCGGCCGTTTTGGCGAGCCGGACGGCCGCTTCGCACATCGCGGTGCGCGTTTCCGCCGGTAAGCGCCGGCGAGGGACTTTCCTCGATCAGCTTTTGATGCCGTCGCTGCACGGAGCAATCGCGTTCCCAGAGATGGACGACGTTGCCATGATGGTCGGCCAGCAGTTGCACTTCGACGTGCCGCGGCCGTTCGATATAGCGTTCCAGATAGATGCCGGCATTGCCGAACGCGGCTTCGGCCTCGGCGGCGGCTTGCTGGATGGCGCTTTTCAGCGACCAGATCGTTGGCCGCGACGCGCATCCCGCGGCCGCCGCCGCCGGCCGTGGCCTTGATCAGGACGGGAAAGCCGATTTCGTGCGCCAGCCGCACGGCTTCCGCTTCGCTGCGAATCAGCCCTTCGCTGCCCGGCACGACCGGCACGCCCGCCTCGCGGGCGATTCGCCGGGCTTCGTTCTTGTCTCCCAGCCGGCTCATGGCCTCGCGGCGTGGGGCCGATGAAGTCGATGTTGCAGTCGCGGCAGACTTCGTTGAAGTGCGCGTTTTCCGAAAGGAAGCCGTAGCCCGGATGAATCGCCTGCACGTTGCCGATCTCGGCGGCGCTGATGACGCGATCGATCTCGCAGGTAGCTATCGGCCGCCTTGGCCGGGCCGACGCAATAGGCCTCGTCGGCCAGTTCAAGGTAATTCGCGCCGCGGTCGGCCTCGCTGAAGATGGCGACCGTTTCGATGCCCAATTCCCGGCAAGCGCGGATCACGCGCAACGCAATCTCACCGCGATTGGCTACCAGGATGCGTTTGAACATAAGGAAGGGGCGAGGGGTTAGGGACGAGGGGCGAGGGGCGAGCGGAACGAAGAGCAGGTCATGCAAGTCCACGCTTGCGCGTTCCCTAGTCCCTCGCCCCTTACCCCTATTGATGCGTATCGATCTTGAACAGCGGCTGGCCGAATTCGACCGGCTGGCCGGTTTCGACCAGCACGGCCACGACCTGGCCGGAAATCTCGGCCTGAATTTCGTTGAACACTTTCATCGCTTCGATGATGCACACGACCGATTCCGGGCCGACATGATCGCCGACTTTGACGAACGCCGGCGATTCGGGATTCGGCGCGGCGTAGAACGTGCCCACCATCGGGCTTTTGATGACAGTCTTCAAGTTGGCATCGGCGGCGAGCGGACGGCGGGGCGCCGCCGGCCGACGATTGACCGGCGGCGGGAGCCTGCTGGGCCGCTGGAATCTGCGGATAGTGCATCGCGGGCGTGAGCTGCACTTCCGCGCCCGGCGCAGTCGAATCCGCTGATCTCCCTGGCGCAGATCGATCTCCGCCAGGTCGTGCTCGCTTCATCATCTCGACCAGGCGGCGCACTTTCTTGACATCGAAAATGTCGCCAGCGCCCGTGCCCGAATTCGACATGCCGAGTCTCCGCGGATGGCCCCGGCATTGGCCGGAGAGTATTTGTTTCGGGATCCTTCACCGAATATCGAATGCTTGTCTACGTCGCTCAGGCTTTCCAGCCTGACAGTGGTCGCAATTTCAATTCAGGCACGCGTCGGACCACTGTTTCGGCACGCTGGTGAGGACTTCATGCCCGGTCTTCGTCACCAGCACGTCGTCTTCGATTCGCACGCCGCCCCAGCCGGGCAAGTAAATCCCCGGCTCGATGGTCACCACCATGCCCGGCCTTCGAGATATTCTGTTTGGCCCTGGCCCAGCCGCGGCGCTTCGTGAATATCCAAGCCCGATGCCGTGTCCGAGTCCGTGACCAAACTGCCGGCCGAAGCCCGCGTCTTCAATCACTCTCGCGGGCCACCGAATCGACCTCTTGGCAGGAGATTCCCGGCCGGATCGCCTCGATGGCCCGCAGCTGTGCATTCAACACAACTCCATATATGCGTTCGAGTTTGGGCGGAATTTTACCGGTCACTAGCACTCGCGTCAAGTCGCTCTTGTATTGACCGTCGGCCCCCCAATCGACCAGCACGAAGTCGGCCTCGCCGATTCTTTGTCGTGTCGGCCGGGCGTGCGGCAGCGCGGCTCGCGGCCCGACGGCAATGATCGACGGAAAGCTGCTCCCTTGGCACCGAACAGCCGCATCTGATGTTCGAGATTGTCGGCGACTTCTTTTTCGGTTTGCTCCGGCCGAAGCGAAGCCCGCAACACGGCGAAGGCCCGCTCGGCCTGTTCGACGGCCCGACGAATCTCGGCCACCTCTTCCTTGTCTTTGACCATCCGCAGCCGCTCGATGACGTTCGAAAGCGGCACGAGGCTGACTTTGGGAAGCTTGTTTGCGATCCGCTCGCAGAGACCGACCGTGATCGAATCGGCCTCGACACCGAGTTGCCCGACGCCCGATTTGCCGACCACTCGGGCGACCAAGTCGAGCATGTTCATCTTCACGGTTGCGGATCTCGGCGTCGATGCCGGGGCACTCCTCTTCGAGTTGCGTCGTGTAACGCGGATCGCTGAGCAGCACGGCATGTTTGGGCGTGACGAGCAAGAAGCTGTCGTCGCCGGTGAAGCCGGTCAGATAGGTGACGTTGACGAAATTCGTCACCAACATGCCGTCGACGCCGGCTTTGGCAAGGCGTTTGCGGAGCTTGTCGCGGCGTGTGTGGAATCGGTCCATATTTGCTCGCTCGGGAATTTACCGTCTGGTTTACCTGTCATTTGCTACCAGATGGCAGGGGCGGTTCGCAAGTGGAGAGAACGACTCACGCTGGCCGCAAGCGAGCTTCGACGCCCGATTGAGCCGTTAGCTCGCTTGCGGTTTCGCACGTCGAAAGTACGATGACCGGTATGGATAATTCGCAAATCTCTCAACTGGCCGAGCAGTTGTCGCAAGGCGCAATCTCGTTGGACCATTTCCTCAAGGAACTGGCCCGGCCAAAGACGGCCGATCTGGGCACCGCCGATCTGGGTGATGTGCAACTCGATCTCGATCGCCGCCGCCGCTGCGGCTTTCCAGAAGTGGTGTTTGGCGAGGGAAAGAGCCTTGCGACGCTGGAACGAGTTTTCCAACGCCAGTTGGACGACGGGATCGACGTGCTCGCCACGCGGATCGCCGCCGAACTGGCCGTCGCGCTGTTGGATCGGTTCCCGCACGGCTGCTACAACCCGGCGGCCCGGACATTTCGCATTTCGATCGCGGCGGCTGCCAAGGGCACTCGCGGCATGGTCGCCGTTGTCTCCGCCGGAACGACGGACATGCCGGTTGCCGAAGAGGCGGCCGAAACGGCTCGCTGGATGGGAGTCGATGTAAAGCTAATAGTCGACGTCGGCGTCGCCGGTCCGCACCGGCTGCTCGCGCATCTCGATCAGATCCGCGCGGCCGATGCCGTCGTGGTCGTTGCGGGGATGGAAGGGCGCTGCCGAGCATGGTCGGCGGCTACGTTGCCGTGCCGGTGATCGCGGTGCCAACAAGCGTCGGCTACGGCGCCAACTTCGGCGGAATGGCAGCCATGTTGAGCATGTTGAATAGCTGCGCCGCGAATGTAACGGTGGTGAATATCGACGCGGGATTCAAAGGCGGGTATGTTGCAGGATTGATTGCGGCAGGCGCGAGTAGACTCCCAAAGGAAAAGCGACAAATGCCGCTGTAGGGAACGCCCTCCGTGGCGTTCCGAACGGCAAAAACGACATTCCCCGCGCGGCTGGAACGGCACGGAGGCCGTTCCCTACAGCGCCCGGGATGGCAATTCGTCATTGGACAATTTCAACCGATGCCTGTATCACTTCCACAACTTGCTCCGCGGCGGCCTGATAGCCATAAGGGCGACTTCGGCCATGCGCTATTGATCGGCGGCTCTGTTGGAATGGCGGGCTCCATTTCGTTGAGCGCCATGGCTTGTTTGCGCAGCGGCGCGGGACTGGTGACGGTCGCCACGCCCGCGGCCTGTCAGCCAACGGTGGCCGGCTTCGAGCCGTCGCTGATGACCGTGCCGCTGCCGTGCGATGCCGAAGGCCGAATTGCGTCGGCGGCGCTGCGCGCGTTCGCGAACTTGCCAATCGTGCGACGGTCGTAGCCTGTGGGCCAGGGTTGGGGCATAGCTTGGAAGTGACCGGATTCGTCGCCGCGCTTTATAGCGAATTGCGGCAGCCGATCGTCGTCGATGCCGACGCGTTGAATGCGCTTTCGACGTTGCCCGACGCCTTGAAGCGCCATGCCGGCCCGCGCGTTCTAACGCCGCATCCCGGCGAATTTGGGCGGCTCGTTCGCCAGTCGAATCTGTCGCCCGAGCAGCGAACGACCGCGGCCGTCGATCTGGCGGGCCGCGCGGGCGTGGTCATTCTTCTCAAGGGCCATCCGACGCTAGTGACCGACGGCGCGCGAGAATCGCTGAACACAACGGGCAATCCGGGCATGGCCACTGGCGGCACCGGCGACATTCTAACCGGCGTCATCGCCGCGCTATTGTGCCAAGGCTTGGTGCCGCTGGAGGCCGCGCAACTCGGTGCTCACGTGCATGGCCTCGCCGGCGATTTGGCCGCGCAACAATTGGGCCAGGTGTCGATGATCGCCAGCGACTTATTGCGATTTCTGCCGGAGGCGTTTCAGACGATTCAAGCCGGCTAAGAAACCGCCCCGCTCATACCGTAGTGGAATTTGTGAAAATGCTGGTCCGACGCGGCACAACCTCGTCGTCCCAAGCGGAACCTACCAATAGAATCCGCCGTAAGGAGCTACGACTACGCTGCCCGAATATGGGTAGACATTCGGAACCACGCTCGGCGCGTAGTACGTCGAGTATCCGGGGTAGCCGTAATAGGTCGGGCCATAATAGCGGGGCGCGTAGTAATACGACGGATAGCGCCAATAGGCGTAATACGGATTGCCGTACCAAGCCCGATAGGCTCCGCCGCCGTAGTAGCGATAGGCTCCGCCATAGTACGAGCGATACGGGCCGCCGTAGTAGGCCCGGTAGGGCGCGCGGTAGTACGAGTGGTAATAAGCGCCGCTGCGCCAATGCACCGGCTCGATTTTCATGTTCGCCGTGTCGCTGGCCTTCAAGTCAGCGGTGCGGACATGGACAACCGTTTGCGCTGCGCGGCGTTCGCGGCGGCAAGCACCGAGCCGACAGCCGTCGCAATTGCGGCCGTCAGGGTCAGGACATTCACAGACAAGACACTTCGATGGCAACGCATGATTTTCTCCCCTCGCAACGGCGGACGGCGCGGCGATGGCCAGCGTCCTCAATCCACCACTAATAGTATCATAGGAGGCAACTGCAAAATCCACCACACAAATGAGCAAAAAATGTGCCCCGTATCCCCAACTTCGGGATTTCAGCGATGGGCGTGCGTTCCGCCGACACGAATTGAAGCTTCCAACCGGCTGAACTACGTCTCATACACGATCCGCCCGTGATGCTGCGACCGGGAGATCTTCTCCATGGCGTGCAGCCCAGCCAGCACGAATTCGACGCAGGCCGCTCGCACTGCCGGGTCGCCGGAAGCGTTCACTTCGAAGGCTTTATCCCAGATCGGCGGCACCCGTTTAAGTCGCCGGGCGTAGTCTTGCGACGGCAGCATGTCGCCCACCTCAATCTTCACCCCTTCAGCGAAGATTTGCCCGATCTCGTCGATGCCATGCCGATCGACGTATTCGGCGAACACGGTCCGAATCGCCTCGGCCAGCACCGAATCGAGCACCTGCCGCTCCGAAAGTTGGTGGCTCCCCATCATATCGAGCTCGAGTTTGCCCAGCGACGACGCATAGAGATGCCCCAAATCGCTGATCCGCGGCACGGCCGGACGCTCGCCCAGCCGCACCGAGCGATGCCGGGCACTGGCCACCATCGTGCGATAGTTGGCAATGCTGAACCGAGCGCTCACGCCCGATTGATGATCGACGTATTTGCTTTTGCGGGCCAGAATCGTCGCCTGCTCGATGATTTCTCGCATGAAATAGGGCACGACGACGGGAAATTCCCCGCCGAACTCGACCGCCGCCTCCTGCTCCATGATCTGGATGCCCAGCTCGCGTTCGCGCGGATAATGCGTATGAATCACCGAGCCAATGCGGTCTTTCAACTGCGGAATCACTTTGCCGCTACGATTGAACGTCGATGGATTGGCCGAAAACAGCAGCAGCACGTCGATATCGAACCGGATCGGATAACCGCGAATCTGCACGTCGCGCTCTTCGAGGATGTTGAACAGGCCGACTTGCACCAGTTCGTCCAATTCCGGCAGCTCATTCATGGCGAAAATGCCGCGGTGCATGCGCGGGATCAGGCCAAAGTGCAACGCCTCTTCGGCCGACATGCTCGTGCCGCCGGCCAGCTTCGAGGGATCGATCTCGCCGATGATGTCGGCGAATTTGGTGCCCGGGGCAAGCCGTTCGGCGTAGCGATCCTCCCGCCGCCACCAGCCGATCGGAATTTCCGCCTCTGGCCGAGTTGCGATCAATCGCTTACCGACGTTGCTAATGGGCTTCAGCGGATCGTCGTGAAGCGGCGCTTCCGGCACATCGATATAGGGAATCTCCGGATCGAGGAACCGCACCAACAGCCGCATCAGCCGGCTCTTGGCCTGCCCCTTTTCGCCGAGAAACAGCATGTCGTGCCCCGCGATCAGGGCGATGTCGATCTCGGGGATGACGGTGCTATCGTAGCCGACGATGCCGGGAAACAGCTCGTCGCCGTCGCGGAGCATGCGGAGGAAATTGTCGTGAATTTCGCGTTTAACGGTTTTTGAAACCCAACCGCTGGCCCGCAGGTCGCGCAAGTTGGTTGGCTTGGTGGAAGGTGAATGCATTGAGGCGTGGGGCTAGCGGGGTGAACGGAGCGGACTGAAGACGGCGCGGCTCGTGCAACGGCCGGCATTCAGGGCGCGGCCGCTACGAGCCCGCAGAGATTATAGCGCCCAACGCTCGCAAGCCAACCGGCTTGCATCCACAGCGGCGGTCCGATCTTTGCGAGAATCGTTCCGCAGCGGGTGGGCCGGGTCGGCTATTCAACATGCCCGCAGGCCGATGGTATCATATTAGCCGCTTGGCAATTCAGGTGGGAGCGTTGAAATGGACAAACCGAACCGAAACCACGGGCCGGTTGTACTTCCGCCGGTCGGTGCCGTTTACATGATGCCGTTGGCGGATGGGCGCTTCGGGGCATGCCGCGTGATTCGGCACGACAAGAAGATGTTCGGCGTGCCGCGAGCGTTGGTCGTCGCCAGCCGCTGGATAGGAACTGCGGCGCCAGTTTTGGAAGAGCCGCTGCTGCGGGTACCGCTCATCCTGAACCACCATTCTTGGAGGGATCGAGTCAACGCGTTTTGCGCCTTTGACAATGTTCCGGATACGTTTCAGTGCTTAGGTGCGATTGCGCCGACAAGCGAGGACATGCAACTCGAGTGTTCGTCATCGGCTGTGTGGGCTTTGGCACCTTTGCAAGTTCTGCTGCAATGGCGATGGGATAATGACCGCGATGCGCTACTGGCCGAGGAAGAAATCAAGCGCCAGCGCGAGAAAGTCGCGGCAATGGAGAGGCAAACGAAGCGAGAGGACTACTTGGCGAACGTAACGCTTGATACGCTTGCGAGCAAACGGCGGTTTGCAACGTGGGAAGGGGTCGTCTCGGAACAGTTGGTGGCTGTGTGCAGACAGGTTTTCAATGAGACGATTGACGCAATTCGGGAACGCGAGGGAAAGCCTCGGAAAGCGCATGTGGTTTCGATGGTGCGTGACTGCGTCGAACGATTAAACCAACTGCACGCGGAGTACAACCACTTCGTTGAGACGACGGAACGCGAGGACTTGTGCCAGGAAATCGACGAGATTGTCTGCGCGTCTGGTTTTCCAAACGATCTGGGAATCGCTGACCGTTGGCGCGACTGGTAGCTGCGGAGAAACAGTGGGCCGCGCGCAAGCGGGGCGATTTGATAGGCGGGTTCGGCGGCTTGGCGAGGCCGCGAATCGACGGAGCGATTGTTCGCGGCCAATAGACCGCTTTGACGTCCCGGATACCCTCCGCGCGAAAGGGCCTTGGGCTCAATCGTCGATCGCTGGATTGCGCACGGTTGCGGGCGCGACTGTCGTTTGCGGAGTCGTCGTTATCGGCGCCGCGGCTGGCTGCCGTGCCACCGGCAGTTTCAGCGTAAACGCCGTGCCGCGGCCGGGGGTGCTTTCCACGCGGATGCGGCCCTGATGGGCTTCGATGATGTTGCGACACATCGAAAGACCCAAGCCGGTGCCCCCCTTGCCGGTTTCATCGGGGCCCGATTTGGTCGTGAAATAGGGATCGAAAATCCGCCGCAGCGTTTCGGGCGACATGCCGCTGCCGCTGTCGCGCACGACCAATTCCAGCATTTGGCTCGCCTTGTCGAAACTGAGCCGAATGAGGATTTGCCCACCGTTAGGCATCGCTTGCCGGGCGTTGATGAGCAAGTTGAGCAGCACCTGCTGAATTTGATTCCCGCTGGCCCAAGCCGGCGGCACCGCCTCGATCTGCTTTTCGACGTGAACCCGATACTTCGACATTTCGCGCTCCAACAGCAGCAAAGCGTCGTCGATCACGCGAGCCAAGTCGGTCGATTCCAAGGAGCCCGAGCGATTGCGGGCAAAGGCCAAGATGCCGGTCGTGATTTTGGCGGCCCGATTGCCGGCGGCGAGGATTTTTTCGAAGGCTTTGTCGCGCGTCGGTTCGTCTTTTTGCCTCATGCCGATCTTGGCGTAATTGATCACCGTCATCAGCACGTTGTTGAATTCGTGCGTCGTCGTGCCGACAAGATCGCCCAGCGCGGTCAGCTTTTGGGCCTGGGTCAATTGCTGCTTCAAAGCGGCGATCTGCTGCTTGAGCGAGCTGACCTGGTCTTCCTGACCACGCGATTCTTGCGGAACGATCGACATGCGATACTCCAGGATGCGTTAACCGACACCAAGCTTTGCTGAACTTCCCAATCCGCAAGACCCGTTGGAATCCGCCAGGGCCGCGAGGCTTGCCGCTGCTACGGATTCCTTGTCGTCTTCCGAGAAGTCGCGTCTTAACTCTTTGCACGACGGTAGTTTACCGCCATTGACCGTATCGTCGTTCCGCGGTTGGCGACTAAAATGCAAGCCGCTATAATCCCCGCCGCGGACGACCGCCAAGCAGCCGTAGCGCTAGCAAGGATTATTCAATACGAGCCTGAGGCGCTAGCGAAGGACAATGCGGCGAGGTGTTCACCAGCGGTGATCCTTCGCTAGCTCGTCCGGCTGATGTGTGGCACGAAACGCGGAGAAACCAGTCATGGACAGTGTGCAGCTTCTCGCCGAGGCGTTGGACATTGCCCGGCGGCTCGGCTTCGAGATCCGCGAAGAGTTGATCGGCGAGGGCCGAGGGGCGGCGTGCCGGATTCGGGGCCGCAAACTGCTGTTTCTCGATTCGCAGCTTGGGCCACGGGAGCGGTTGGAACGGGTGCTAAACGCCATTCGCGGCGATGCGGGCCTGCCGCAGATCACGGTGCGGCCGGCGCTGAAACATCTGTTGGCGCAACCGTAGCACAGAATCCCTTGCTTGCGCCGCGGGCTGAAGCTGGCCCGTCTTCGTCCCTGCTCCCTGCCCCGTGCTCCCTGCACCCCGCCCCTACTTGAACCGCTGATACGCCGCGACCGCCAATTCATCGCAACGGTCGTTTTCCGGATGGCCGCTGTGGCCGGCAACGCGGGTGTATTTGATCTGGTGCTTGGCGATCAATTGGTCGAGCTGTTTCCAGAGATCGAGATTCTTGATTTCGCCGCCTTTGGAGTACGGGCCTGTCTTTCGCCTCCAGCCGTTCGCTTTCCACTTGGGCATCCACAGGCTCAAGCCTTGGCGGACGTATTCGCTATCGGTGAACAGTTCGACTTGCGACGGCCGCCGCAGCGATTCGAGGCCGCGGATTACGGAGAGTAGCTCCATCCGATTGTTGGTGGTGTTCGCTTCTCCGCCCGATTGCTCCAATTCCTTGCCCGAGGATGGATGCCGAAGAATGAAAGCCCAACCGCCCGGGCCAGGATTGCCGCTGCACGCGCCGTCGGTGTAAAGCAGAACGTCGGGCGGCGAGTCAGGCATCGGGGCTCAAATGTCAAGGGAACAATGTGGTGGCAAACTAAGGGGTCAGGCACATTTTTCGGCTTCAACGTCGATCGCGATACTGCCCGTCCGCGGCCGAAAAATGAGCCAGACCCCGAGCGACACCATCATCGCTAATCGGCAGTCGGCGCGGCCGGAACCGGGCGGTCCAACGATCGCTGCAATTCCAGCCGGCGCGGCCGCAACAGCTCGTCGATATTTTCCGACAGCGGCGAATCCATCCGGGGCTGATCGGCCCGAATCCACGGCAGCCGCACGGTGAACGTGCTTCCCTTGCCGAGTTCGCTTTCGAGCGAGATTTCGCCGCCCAGCAGCTTGCACAGTTCCTTGACGATCGACAGGCCCAAGCCCGGTGCCGGAGTATTCGCGGGTCATGGCGTCGCCGCCGGCGAGCACGGTCTTGCCCTGGCGGAATTTTTCGAAGATCGCGACCTGGTCTTCCTCGGCGATGCCGACGCCCGTGTCGGCGACGACGCAGCAGCAGATCGCCGTCGGCCGACTCGCGGCGCGGCCGTGACGACGATCCGGCCCCCCTCGGGCGTGAACTTGATGGCGTTCGACAGCAGGTTGTTGAGAATCTGCTGCACCTTGCCCTGGTCCTGGAACATCTCGGGCAAGTCCGGCTCGATTTCGATTTCCAGGTCGATGTTCTTCCGCTCGGTCAGCGGCCGGGCCATGTCGCACTGCGCGGCGATCGACGTGCTCGATGCGGAATTCGGTCAGCCGGACCTCCATCTTGCCGCTTTCGATCTTGGCCAGGTCGAGGATGTCGTTGATCATGTCCAGCAGCACTCTTGCCCGACTTCTGGATGTTCTGCACGTAGCGCTTCTGCTTGTCGTCGAGCGAGTCGATCGAGCCCAGCACGTCGCTGAAGCCGATGATGCTGTTGAGCGGCGTGCGCAGCTCGTGGCTCATCGTGGCCAGGAAGTCGCTCTTCAGGCGGTTCATCTCGAAGAGCCGCATGTTGACCTGGGCCAGTTCGTCGACCTTGCACGTCGAGGTTCGACGTTGACGTGGCGCAGTTCTTCCTGGACGGTCGACCAGGTGCCGCAGCATGCGGTTGAAGGCGACGCCCAGCTCCTCGAATTCGTCGCCGGTGTGGATTTCGGCCCGCTGCTCGATGTTGCCGCGGCTGACCGCGTCGCTGACGTCGCGCAGGTGCTTCAGCGGCTTGACGATCACGTAGCGGACGATGACATACGAGGCGATCATCGCCAGGAACACGGTGATGATGGCGGTCGTCAGCAGGATCGCCCGGTTCCAATTCAGCGCTTTTTGCGTTTCGGCATCGGGCAGGACAACTTCGGCGACGGCCATCAGATCACCCTCCACGGGCGGCGCGGTGCCGGCAGTCCGGCCGCGCCGAGCACGAAATTCCCGCTCAGATGCTGATGGCACTCGATGCAAAGCTTACGCAATCGAATGGGCTGAAAGTAGCGATACTCTTGTTTGTCGGCAACGCGCTCTTCCTTCGATTCCGGCGGGCCATCCATGTCAGACGGAGTGGGCCGCGGCTCGTTCGACGAAGTATTTGAGCATCGCCTTTTCGGTGCCGTCGAAAGGCACTTTCTCCTTTTCCTTCTCCCAAGTGTCCGCACCCGGCGTGAGGATTCGGGCCTCGTAGTCGCGATGCGTCTGCAAGCTCTTGGCGATCACATCGATGTACGCCACGGAGCTGGACGTACTGTCGATATCCTGTTTCTCCTTTCGCCAATGCCGTTGCAGCATCACGGCGTTGACAAGGTATCGGCCATTGCTGCGGCTTTGGGCGTAGACCAATTCTTCGGTCCGGCTGCCGTACCACCAGAAACTGCCGGTAATCATCACCCCCAGGCAGACACCGAATAGAATCCGGCACTTCCGCTCGAGGCTCGTCTCGCCCAGTACGCGTTTGAACGAGTTGTACGACATGAATCCGGGAAAAGGGGAGTGGGACCGATCAATTCGACGACCTGCATTTTATGGGCTTGGCGAAACTGGAACCAGAGGAAAAGGGTGCAGGCCACAGGCTTGAGGCTACAAGCTTGAGGAGTCGTTGGCGCAAAAAAGCCCAGGGATGGCCGCCCACAACTTCGCAATAAACAAGAGCGTTGACGGCCTTCCCTGGGTCTTGAGGCGCCGCGCCTCATCTCCGCCGCGCCGCGCGGATTCCGGTATGCGCCACAATCGCCGCGCCGACAAGCGATGCGAAAATCACGAATCCCATCGCGCCGGCCCGCGAGACCGTCCATAGCCAACCGATCAACACGCTGGAAAGAATGTCGCCCAGCCCGCTGACGGTCTCCAACGCGCCAAAGCCGGTGCCGCGAATTTCCGCGGGCAACATCGTGGCCGCCGCCGCGCTTTCGACCGTTTCCCACAAGCCCATATAGAGGCCGGAAAACCCAAACACCAGCGCGAACTTCAGCGACGAATCGCCCGGCAGCAACAGGGCAACCGCCGGCACCACGGCCAGACTGTAGCCAATTGCCAGCACCCAATGCTTCGCAAACCGATCGGCCAGCAAACCGGCCACGTAGCAGGAAACCGTGTAAACGACGTTGTAGCCGACGTAAAACAGAATCGCCCGCGTGGCGGCGGCTTCAAGACCGTAGCGATCTCGCCAGGCTTGAATGGCCCAAAGAATCAACAGCGTATTGGAAAAATCGCCAAGCCCCGCGATGCCGATGCCGAGCAGAAATTCCTTGAACTCGCGCGGCAGCGCTCCGAGGTTTTTCCAAAGCCGGGCGTGAGGCTTCGGCTGATGTGGTTTTTCGCGAACCAAAAAAGCAATCGACAGAGCGGCCAGCGAACCAGGTATGAACGTGAACGCGAACAGCCATCGCAAACCCGCCAAACCCGGCGCAACGAGACCTTTCACCACGACGGCCAACAGCGGCCCGACAACCGCGCCGGCATATCCATCGCGCGATCGAGACCGAAGGCGCGGCCATAGGTTTCGGGCGTCGTGGCTTCGGCGAGCAGCACTTTGCGCACCGGTGAACGCGCACCGCGCCGATCCATGCGCCAACGCGGCCCAGCAGCACGTGCCACCATTGCGTCGCGAAAGCGAAGCTGGCCATCCCGAACGCGGTGACAAAATAGCCGGCGACCGCCAGCGGCTTGCGCCGTTTCAATCGATCGCTGTACAGGCCCGAGTAGAGTTTCGCAAAGCTTGCCGCTCCGTCGGCCAGCCCTTCGATCAGCCCCAACAGCGCCGACGCATCCGCGACACCGAGCGCCGTCAGCAGCGCGGGCATGGCCACGCTGGCCATCTCGTGACCCATGTCCGACAACAAGCTGGCCAACCCAATCGCCAGGATCGTGCGATTGAGCCAGCGACCCCGGCGTGGTGCTCGCGATTCGGCTAACATAGACTAGGGGCCAGGTATCAGGGGGCAGGGGTTAGGATACGAAGAAACGAGGAAACAAAACCGATGATGTGCTCCGCTGATCCCCGACTCCTCTTTCCTACCTTGTTCAACGAAAACCACAAGGCCCGAATTCGCGTGACGTTCGAGGCGATCGACGAGATGCTTTCGCGCCGCTGGCGACGCTCGATCCAGCGGGATCGCAGTCGCCATTTTCAACGCATGTCAATGACGCCACGGCCGAACAGTATAACCGGTTCGGTGAAGATGCGGCCCGCTATCGAGCCGCGATGCAGAGCTTCATGAAGCGCCATGGCATACCATTGGCCGAGCCGAAATTGAGCTCGATCTGGGCTGCCCGAAGCGCGCTGGTCACGGCCATCGTGTCGCTCGAAGAACTGGCGCCGAAATCGATGCGCGGCTACGGAAGTCTTTCCCCGGAGGCGGCGCAAACACTAGAGACCGAACTGAAGGAACTCGTGGGCACTCTCGGTCGAATGCAAGCGCATCTGATCGACGAATCAGCGCACGAATAAGCAGCCCGTAAAACGCTTCGGCAATCGCCATTCGGCATGGCAACAAACTGGAGAAGAGAACCGCCCCGCATTGAAGCGGGGCAGTTCTCGACTTTCCATATCACATTTCCGCCATTTCAGGTTTTCGCCCAGGAAGGCGAAAATCCCTTACGAGGCGCGGTGATGGTGATGACGGTGGTGCCGGCGAGCTTGGGATTCGTTGACGAAACCGAGCGAAAAGATCGCCATTGCGCACAGACCGATCAAGATCTTCTTCATCATCAAAAAAACCTCCCTGAAAACGGTAGGAACTGTCGCGCCTCATACATCAAGGCACGGGCAAGGTTCGTAAGTGTACTCAGGCGCCCCGGCTTGGCAAGGGGGAAATCCGGTCCGGATGCCGCCGCGCCGTCCCGCATTTAATGAACATAGAAACAGTTGTACGCCATACCTGAATCGCGAGCCGATTGTCTGCGGACTCGATTCCGTTAGACTGTTTTTGCAACTTGCCGGCCGCCGTCGCGGTCTTCTTGATGAAAATGGCATCGGAAGCCCCGCCATCACTGCCAGGAACATTCGTTGGAACCGCCGCCGCTGCCGTCGCCCTCCGAACCGGCCGAGTCCGGTGAGCCGATAGGCCGGTTTGGCGCGCTCTCCGTTCCGGCATTTCGCTATTATTGGTCGGGCAATACCATCTTGCTCCTTGGAATGCAGATGCAGCGAGTCGCGGTGGCATGGGAGATTTGGATTCGGACGGGATCGCCCATCAAGCTGGCTTGGATCGGATTGGTCGGCGTGCTGCCGACGATTCTGCTGACGCTCGTCGTCGGCCACGTCGCCGATCGGTTCGACCGCAAGGCGATCGTCAGTCTTACTTCGCTCGTATTGTCGCTGGCCTCGGTTGGGCTGGCCATCGTGTCGTATTACCAGGGGCCGATCCTGGCGATCTATGGCTGCTTGCTGGCGAGCGGTATTGCGCGAGCCTTTCAACGACCGGCGCAGCAGGCGCTGGTGCCGTTGATCGTGCCTCCACAGACGCTTTTCAACGCGATCACGCTCAACAGCAGCGCCTATCAACTTGCGACCGCGGTCGGTCCGGCCTTGGGCGGACTGTTGATTGCCGCCTGCGGGACGGCGCCGGTGTATTTGGTGCAGGCCGTGGCCGCGCTAGTCTGCTTCGCGTTGCTATTCGGAGTTCCCAGCGTGCGACCGGCCGCGCGCGGACAGGCCGCCACGTTGCAAACTTTGGTTGCCGGAGTGGTGTTCGTGTTCCGCAACCAGGTTTTGCTCGGAGGCGCTGACGCTCGACTTGTTCGCCGTGCTGCTCGGAGGCGCGACGGCGCTGTTTCCGATTTACGCGCAGGACATCTTAAAGGTTGGTCCGACTGGCCAAGGCTTGATGGAAACCGCCACGGCCGTCGGCGCCCTGTCGATGGCCTTTTGGCTGGCGACCCGGCCGGCGATGGAGCGGTCGGGAGCGACGATGCTGTGGGCCGTGGCCGGTTTCGGATTGGCGACGATTGTGTTCGGCATCTCGCGCTGGTTCGGCCTGTCGCTGGCGATGCTGTTCGCGACCGGCGCGCTCGACAACATCAGCGTCGTCGTGCGGCAAACGTTGATCCAAATGCTGACGCCCGACGAAATGCGTGGCCGCGTGTCGGCGGTAAACAACATGTTCATCGGAGCGTCGAACGACTTGGGCGCCGTCGAATCAGGCGTCGTCGCGCAATTCACTTCGCCGACGTTCGCAGTCGTCAGCGGCGGATTGGGCACGCTATTGGTCGTCGCGTTGGCCGCGCTCCGCTGGCCGAAATTGCGCCAATATGGCCGGCTGGATGGAAGCAAATCAGAGAGCAGCGCCGAACATCCGCCGACAGCGAAATAGCCTCCGGTCAAATCGACTCGGAAAGACCGAGAAGACGATCTGGCGCGACGGCCAAATCCACGTCCACCGAGCCGATATGCCGACGGTTTGGAAACAACAATTCCGGCACCCAGCCGCCGACGACCACCAACTGGCCGCGAAATGCGCCGAGCACATTGGCGACTTCGATCAACACGGCGTGGCTGGCCGTTGTCGAATTAAACGTCGGCATTTTCCCAATCTCGCGCGCGTTGGGCCGTGGCCGCGAAATCCCGTTCGAGGCACGTCGCAAACACCGCGTTTGCCGCGTCTTCGCCGCGCCCTGCCGTTCGCTTGAGATCAAGGTAGGTTTGCACGGCGGAAGTCGCCGGCGGGGAATTGTCGCCGCATTGTTCGGCAGACGCAAGCACCATCGGATCGAATGGCCGCCAAAGCAACAGGTTTGCTCCCGTGGCGGCCCGCTTGCCGCCGTGGCGACTTGCCAAACCGTCGAGCAAGGGGCCGTCGAATGCGCGATCCTCCACGTATACAGCAGCCACCGGATAGCGAACGTCCGGCGCCAACCGCCATCCGGCGGAGAACCCACCGAGGGCATGGCGCAACCGATGTTCCGCACACCAGGCGTCAACGCTCTTCTCCGCTACGTCGACGTCGCCACGAAAATACAACGGAATCGTCTCGGCCGGCCCGGAATACGCCTTCGACCACGCATTCAACAATCCGGCAGGATCGCGCAGATACAATCGGCGCTCGCGCACAACCGCATAGCCTTCCGCAACCAGTCCACGTTTGACCTTAACGACCAGGCCAGGGCTCACCGAGACATTGGAATCCGCCGCAAGCTGACGGACTTGCCATCCTTCCAAAGGCCGAGTCAACATGGCGCGCACGATGCGGCTGGATTTCGGCGCGAACAGGTTGAACGACCGGTGGCGTGCGTCGGCGCTCTGCGCGGAATCCAACACGCTCGATCAACAGTGGAGGCCGCTGGCAGGCAAGCCGGCAATTGCCGGCGGCGTCGAAATAGCCGATTCCTTGCTGCCCAAGGATTTCGGCCACGCGCGGCGACACGACCGGGGAATACACGACGGGAACCGTCCCCGGTTTTACCCTCGATAGGCGCCGGCAAATTGCAATTGCGTCTTGTGGGGTGACGCGAGCCTTGGCCCCGATCGAAAGCACGACCTTGTTCTTCCCTTGGCCGATTTTCGCGATTAAGTCGATCGTGTCATCTCCGCGTGATGAATTGCCGCGCCGAACACTGACCGAATTCCTCCCCAGCCCCGCGAGAGACTGACGAATCGCCTGGCCAGCCTCGGCCATTAAAGTTCGCATCTTGTTCACCGTAATTGCTTGATTTACTACGTATTAAATATACGTTTTTAAGTGAACAAAGCAAGGCTATTCGGAAAAGGAAAGCAGGAACGCCGGATAGGGGGCATGCGGCGCTACCGCTCGATCCCATATTCCTCGATCTTCCGATAAAGCGTCGCGCGGCCGATGGCCAAAAGCTTGGCCGCTTCGGGAACGTTGCCGCTCGTGCGGCGCAGGGCTTCAGTCACGAGCTTGCGTTCCCAGAAGTCGAGCCGCAGCGATTCCAACTCGCCGCCGCCGGAGGTGCGCAGGCCCAAATCGTCTGGCTCGATTTCGTTGCCCGCCGCGAGCACGACTGCGCTATCGACGACGTTGCGCAGTTGGCGGACGTTGCCCGGCCAGGGGTAGTTCAATAGCTTTTGCCGGGCGTCGTCGGAGAGCGTCAGATTCGGTCGGCCGTGTTGATGTCGAAAATGGTCGAAGAAGAAGTTCAACAGCAATTCGATGTCGGTTCCGCGATTGCGCAGCGGCGGCACGTTCAATTCGAACACGGTTAGCCGGTAGTACAAGTCCTCGCGAAATTTTCGCTTGTCGACGCGGGCCTGCAAATCCTGATTCGTGGCGGCGATCACGCGCACGTCGACCGTCACTTGCTGCGTCGCGCCGACCGGCAGAAACGGATGCCCCTCGAGGATTCGCAGCAGCTTGGCCTGGCCTTCCCACGTCAATTCGCCGATCTCGTCGAGAAACAGCGTGCCGCAGTCGGCCTGCTGGAAGTAGCCGGTGTGATCGCGTTCGGCGCTGGTGAACGAGCCGGCCTTGTGGCCGAACAGTTGGCTCTCCATCAGTTCGGCCGGAATCGCGGCGCAGTTGACGGAGAGCATTGGCCGATCGGCTCGCGGGCTGGCCCGATGAATGGCCCGCGCGACCAATTCTTTGCCCGAGCCGCTCTCGCCGCGGATCAACACGCAGCCGGTGGTTCGCGCGAGGCGGTCGATCTTGGATTTCAAGTCGATCATCGACGGGCTGTCGCCGATCAGCTCGCTATGGCCCGACGATTGGGCCATCAGCCGCCGATAATCGGTTTCCAGGCTAGTTCGCTGCCGGGCTCGAACCAGTGCGACGACCATGATGTTGGCCAGCGAAATGCGAAATCGAAATCGGTTTGTCGAAAGCGGCCGCGCTGCGAGATAGGCATGAAGCGCCGCCGAGCGTGACGCCCTGTCGAACCAGGGGCACGCACAAGGCATCGGCATAGTGCAAGAGACTGGCGGCATTCGCGTCGGCTTTTTGCCGGGCGATCCAAACGGCGTTGCCCTGTTGGCAGACCAACTCGGTGAGCGATTGGCTGAGGCGGATCGGCTCGGCGGTTCCTTCGGGAATGACCATTTTGGGCTTGAGCCGCCCCGCTTCGTCGACCCACAGAAAGCCGACGACCGAGGCGCGCGTCTGCTCGCGCAGCAGGTCGAGAGCCACTTGCGTCACCTCGTCGGGATGGTCGAGCGCCAGCAGTCGAATGCTCAATTGGTACAGCACCAAGAGTTGCTTGGCCTGATCGGTGTCGCGCAGCGCGCGAGGGCGATAACGCCGGTGTCGCCGCCGCCGGTCGGTTTGCCGCCGGCGTCGGTGTCGAACATCGGCAGGTTCTTGACGATCGTTTGCGTGAAGCCGATTTCGCCTTCCGTTTGGACCGTGGGAGGTTGATCGGAGATTTGGAAAGTGAATTCGGTCGAGCCGATTCGCACCGTGTGGCCATCGGCGAGCACGGCGTCGTCGATCCGCTGGCCGTTGACGAACGTGCCATTGCGGCTTTCGGCATCGCGCACCGTCCAATGATGATCGACGAATTGCAGCACCGCGTGAACGCGCGAGCAAAGCGGATCGGTCAGCACGACGGCGCAATCGGTATCGCGGCCGATGCGGCATTCGACGCCGGGCTCGAGAAGAAACGTCGAGCCCGCGCCGTGCGCCGGCCGTCATCGTCAGATACGTGTACTTGGCGGGCGCGACGACGG
Source organism: Pirellulales bacterium (assembly GCA_963738955.1). Lineage (GTDB taxonomy): Bacteria > Planctomycetota > Planctomycetia > Pirellulales > DATAWG01 > DATAWG01. Next base: position 50,974 of record CAVTYW010000022.1, read on the forward strand.
TCACGTTGAGGTCCTGATTTCTAAGTCGGCCTTCAATTCCCGGTACGCTTGGCCTCCAGTTGTTACTATAACAGGGGACAGAGGCAGGGAGCAGGGAGCAGGGAGCAGAGGGCAGAGAGGAGGGAGCGGAGAACGGAGAGCCAGCGGGCGAAGAAGCGATGACCGAAAACCGAACGAACGCGATGCCTCCCGCAGTCCTTGCCGACCCGCCGTCGTCCCCGCCCCCGGCTCCCGGCTCCCTGCCCCCCGCTCCCTGCTCGCTGCTCCTGGTCGGTCATGGAACGCGAGATGCCGCCGGTGTCGCGGAATTCCTGGTTTTGGCCGAGCGGGTTCGTCGGCTGATCGCGCCGGTGCCGCTGGAGGCCTGTTTTCTTGAATTGGCGGAGCCGACGATCGCCGAGGGGCTCAATCGGCTTATCGACCGGGGTGCAAAGCAAATCGCAGTGGTGCCGCTGCTGCTGACGGCGGCCGGACATGCCAAACGCGATATTCCGGCCGCGATTGCCGAGGTGTCTGGAGCGCATTCGGTCCTGACGATCCGATATACGGCGGCCCTCGATTGCCACCCGCGAATCGTTGATCTCTCGACACGGCGATACGACGAAGCCCTGGCCGGGCAGATCGCCGTGCCGCCGGAAGAAACGTTGCTGCTGTTGGTCGGCAGGGGAAGTTCCGATCCCGCGGCCGTTGCCACGGTCCGTCGCTTTGCCGCGCTGCGAGCAGAGCGGTCGAAGGTCGGGCGAGTGGAAACCTGTTTTGCGGCCGTCGCGAAACCATCGCTCAACGAGATGCTGCCGGTCGTCGCGGCGACCGGGTTTCGGCGGATTGTCGTACAGCCGCATTTGCTGTTTCAGGGGCGGCTGATTGGCGACGTGCGCGAAGCGGTGACGCGATTTCAGACGCGCGACACCGCAAACGCTGGGCAGGGCTCAATGGAATGGGTCATGGCGGAGCCGCTTGGGCCGGAAGCCGAATTGGCCGAGGCCGTCATCGATTTGGTTTGGACGACTGACCCCTGGGTTGCGTAATGACTGCTGGTGGCCGACGCCAATCGCACCATCGCCATCATGGACTCCCCAAATCCCCGGCCTTTCGCGATAGGACAATCTTCTCTTGCCTTTGAGTTTGCTTCGGAGTAGCATCCTATAAAGCATTTGCCCGCCGAAACTTAGCGGTCGCGTTTTCGACAACTGACGGTTGGCAATCGAGTTACGACCCGGCAGCAGAGCGGAATTGCACCGAGTCGCGAGCCAGGAGGGTCTGTTTTTTGCGCGGCCGGTTGCAGAATCTGAGATTGCCAAACCAAGGGGCAATCGGCAAAGGGATTGCCGGATGCCAGGTTTTCAAGCCGTCGGTTGCGCCGCTTTGTTTCAATATTTCATCATCGTCGTTGATCCAGCGCCGGGTTTCGCGGTCAAAGCCGCTTCGATCTGGCTGGGCTTTTTTCGGAAGGATAAAGGAATGACACGCGTCATGGCACAATTCAGCCGCAACCGTCGGCCGTTGGGAATCGCTTTCGTTTTGGGTTTGGTCGTGGCGACGGCCGTGGCCGTCGTGCGCGTCAACGCCGCGGCCGATTTGAAGGCCCCGCAGGCCAACGATCGGGCGGTTGCCCGCGCTGTCACCAAGACTCTGTTGGAAGAGCATCTCACCCGGCACCCGTTGGACACGGAAATCTCGCGGCGGTGCTTCAAGGAGTTCATGAAGACGCTCGATTCCTACAAGCTCTATTTCATGGAAAAGCGATTACGACAATTTCAAGCTCTCCGAAGACGAAATGGCCGACAAGATTCGCAACGGCGACATCGGCTTCGCCTACCAGGTGTTCGAAACGCTGCTGACGCGGATCGACGAGCGGATGCAAGCTGGTCGATAGCATTCTGGCAGACAGCGACAAGCTCGACTTCACGACCGACGACGAAATCGTCACCGACCCGGACCAGACCGTCTACGCCGAAACGCCCGAACGAAATGCACGACAAGTGGACGAAGCGGATCAAGTACGATCTGCTTCAGCAGGAAGTCGAAAAGACGCCCGAAGGCGAAATTCGCGACAAGCTCACTCGTCGCTATCACAGCTTCGCCAAGCGGATGCATCAGATCAACAGCGATGAATTGCTCGAAATGTATCTCAACGCGCTGACCGACTTCGTTCGATCCGCACACCACCTACATGTCGGCCAGCACGCTCGAGAATTTCAATATCATGATGAAGGCCGAGCTGGACGGCATCGGCGCTTCGCTGCAATACGACGACGGCAACACGATCGTCAATGAGTTGATCGACGGCGGCGCCGCCCAGCTGGATGGCCACCTCAAGCCGAAAGACCGCGTGATCGGCGTCGGCCAAGGCGAAACGGGCGATATCGTCGACGTGGTCGATATGAGCCTCAACGACGTCGTGAAGCTGATCCGCGGCAAGGCGGGCACGGTCGTGCGGCTGAAGGTGATTCCGGTCGGCAAGGCCGAGCCGAAAATCTACAACATCACCCGGGCCAAGATCGAACTGAAGAACAGCGAAGCCCGCAGCGGAGATTCTCGATGACGGGCAAGAAGGCCAACGGCAAGCCGTACAAGATCGGCTTCATCGATCTGCCGGGCTTCTACATGGATATGGACGGGGCTCGCTCCGGCACGCCCGACTTCAAAAGCTGCACGCGCGATGTCCGCAAAATCCTCGACAACTTCAACGAAAAGCAGGTCGACGCGGTGATCATCGACCTGCGTCGCAACGGCGGCGGAGCGCTGAACGAAGCGATCAGCCTGACCGGGTTGTTCATCGACACTGGCCCGGTCGTGCAGGTGAAGGACTCCGAAGGGTCAGGTGCAGCATTACGACGACCAAGACCCGGGCGTCGCCTGGAAGGGCCCGCTCGTCGTGCTGCAAAGCAAGTTCAGCGCCAGCGCCAGCGAGATTTTCGCCGGAGCAATTCAAGATTATCGTCGCGGGCTGGTGATCGGCGACAAATCGTCGCACGGCAAGGGAACCGTGCAAAGCATGCTGGACGTCGGCCAGTCGTTGTTCTTCATCCCGAACGCGCCGTCGCTCGGCGCGCTGAAGATCACGATTCAGCAGTTCTATCGTCCCGATGGCGACAGCACGCAGATGCGCGGCGTCGTGTCGGATCTCGAATTGCCGTCGCTGAGCACGCATCTGCCGGTCGGCGAAGGCGACTTGGACTATGCCTTGAAGTTCGACCACGTCGATCCGGCTCCCTACACGCCGGTCGGAATGGTTGATCCCGACTTGGTCAAGCAGCTTCAGGCCTTGTCGAAGACTCGAGTCGAACAAATCGGCCGACTTCGCCAAGGTGGAGAAGAACATCGAGCGCTACATGAAGCAGAAAGACCGCAAGAAGGTCTCGCTGAATCGCGAAAAATTCCTTGCCGAACGGGCCGATATGGACGTCGATAAGGAAGAGGAAAAGGAATTCGACGATTCGAACGCGAAGCGGCCGGTCGTGAAGAAAGATTTCTACACCGACGAGGTGTTGGCGATCGCGGCCGACTATATTCATCTGTCGCACGTCAAAGTGCTGGCGACGAACTAAGCCGGATGCGGCCACGTATGGTCTTGCATCCATTGTGTCGATATAGCGCGAGCCGCCCGGGTTGGTCCCGTGCGGCTCGCTCGTTTCGACGACCGGCACTAGTTCGTCGAATTCTTGGGCTGGCAGCCGCTTTTCGATGCCGTAGCACAACTTCCCAAGCCGTCCGGCGGATGGTAGCTTAGGGGCTTCACGAACCCGATTTCCAAACGATTTCCATCAACCGCGCCCGCGCAAGGAGAACGCACCCGTCATGGCCAAGCCCCACCGAGTCCTTAAGAAAGCCAACCACGGCCGGCGCCCGGCCAATAGCAAGGCCCGCCGCCTCAAACGCAAGGATATCCGCACTTGATACTGCGGCGGACGATGTCGATCGTGGTGGCCGGTCGGGAGTTTCGTGGAGATTGCCTGTGGCTGCGAAAGAACTGATTCTCGACTTCTCCAATTACGACCTGGATCACGTTGTCGCCGATGCGGAAGAAATCCGCCGCTACAATCTCCAACGCTTCGAGATGGAGCAGCTTTCGGCCGTCGTCTACGCCGATCCCGAGCGCGCCGATCTGCGCCGGCTATAAAGACGTCACGAACGACGATTTCTGGGTCCGTGGCCACATGCCGGGCATCCCGCTGATGCCCGGCGTGGTGATGTGCGAAGTGGCGGCCCAACTCTCCAGCTACTTCGCCCAAAAGTACGACCTCTTGGGCTGCCCGGTCGTCGGATTGGGCGGCCTGGAAGAGGTGCGCTTTCGCGGGGCGGTCGTGCCCGGCGATCGGCTGGTAATGGTGGTCCAGCGGCTCAAAGCTCGCCGCGGAGCGATGATTCTTTGCCACTTCCAGGGCTTCGTCCGGCAGGCGATGGTGGTCGAAGGCAAGATCATGGGCGTTTGTCTGCCCATCGACCTTTCGGGCAACCCGACTTCGGCCGCTAAGTCTTGAGGTCGGGTTTCGTGCGGCGTACTTGTTCCGTCGGCGGCTGGGGTTCGTGCAATGACGCGGAAAATGAAGGCCCTGGTGAAACGCCAAGCCACGCCGGGCTTGTGGCTTGAAGAAGTCTCCGTGCCGACGATGGGCATCAACGACGTGCTGATCCACGTCGATCGAACCGGCATCTGCGGCACTGATCTGCACATCTATAAATGGGACGCCTGGGCGCAGAAGACGATCCCCGTGCCGATGGTCGTCGGGCATGAATTCGTCGGCGAGATCGTCGAAGTCGGCGCCAATGTGACCGACTTTTTTCCCGGCGATCTGGTGAGCGGCGAGGGGCACGTCGTCTGCGGCCGTTGCCGCAATTGTCTCGCCGGCCGCAGGCATCTGTGCAAAGACACCAAGGGCGTCGGCGTCAATCGGCCGGGCGCGTTTGCCGAGTATCTCTCGCTGCCGATGACCAATGTCTGGCATCATCGGCACGACATCGATCGCGACGTGGCCTCGATCTTCGATCCGTTTGGAAACGCCGTCCACACGGCCCTCTCGTTCCCGGTGCTCGGCGAGGATGTGTTGATCACCGGCGCCGGCCCGATCGGCATCATGGCGGCCGCGGTCGTGCGCCATGCCGGCGCGCGATATGTCGTCGTGACCGATGTGAACGACTATCGCCTCGCCCTTGCCAAGCAAATGGGCGCGACGTTTACGTTGAACGTGCGAGAAGGCAGCCTCGCCGACGTGCAAACGCAACTCGGCATGAAAGAGGGATTCGACGTCGGCCTGGAAATGTCGGGCAACCCGGCCGCCTTCCGCGACATGGTGGCCAACATGGCCCACGGCGGCCGCATCGCCATGCTCGGCATCCCTGCCGAGCCGATCGCCATCGATTGGAACACGGTGGTGTTCAACATGCTGACGATCAAAGGCATCTACGGCCGCGAGATGTACGAAACGTGGTACAAAATGACCGTCATGCTCGACAGCGGCCTCGACATCCGCCCGGTGATCACGCACCGCTTTGCCTGCGAAGAGTTCGAGAAGGGATTTGAGGTGATGATCAGCGGGCAATCGGGGAAGGTGATTCTCGATTGGCGAACTTAGGATGGACACTTTTCACGCGGGGGTATCCAGAAATGCCGAACGGGATGGAGCGGTATTGCGATAATCCTCCACCGCCGCCGCTGGACTTGAGTCGGTTAAAAGTCCTGCCCCTCTCAATGCGAAAGAGCCTGACGCGGGTCGATGACATTTTGGTCGATCCCGATTCGCCGGTGCCGTCGCTGTCCCAGCCGCTCATGGATCGGATCGCCGAATGTGCCGAGCGGATCCGCGCGGCCCGACGGCGCAAGGCTAGCGTGATGTTGATCTATGGCGCCCATTTGGTGCGCAACGGCACGGCCCGAATTCTCGATCGCCTTATGTTACACAATTGGATCACGCACGTTGCGACCAATGGCGCCGGAGCGATCCACGATTGGGAATACGCCTGGCTCGGAGCGTCCACAGAGAGCGTGCGCGAAAACGTTGCCACTGGCACCTTCGGCACTTGGGATGAAACAGCCAAGTTCATTCACCTTGCCCTCATGGCCGGCGCGCTCGACAGCATCGGTTTCGGCAGTTCGATGGGCAACTTCATCCAAGGAAGCGGGACGACACTCCCGGCCACGGTGGATTTGGTGTGCGCAATTGCCGAGGAGCCGGAACATCCGCTCACCGCTGCTCGTGCTGACCTGCTCCGTGCGATGCGGACACAAAACTGGCCCGCCGGCCGCAACTATGTCGAGCACCGCTGGAAGCATGCGTCGATCCTCGGCGCGGCCTGCCGCAACTTCATCAGTGCCACCGTGCATCCCGGCATCGGTTACGACATCATTTCGAATCATCCGGTGTTCAGCGGCTCGGCGATCGGGCGGGCGGCGGAGTTGGATTTCAAGCTCTTCGGCGGTTCGGTTGAGCGGCTCGATGGCGGCGTCGTGCTGTCCGTTGGTTCGGCGATCATGGGGCCGCAGGTGTTCGAGAAAAGCCTGAGTTGCGTGAACAATCTGCGGCTGCAAGATGGCCGCGGCGTGGTGAGCGGTGCGACGATTTACGTCGTCGATCTGCAAGACGCTGGCGGTTGGGATTGAACGCAAGGCGAGCCCCCCAAAAGCAATCCGGCCTATTATCTGCGGTTTTGCAAGAGCTACGCTCGTATGGGCGCGGCGATGCACTACTTGCAATGCGACAATGCCGCGTTCATTCATCACCTCTATCATGCCTTGCGCGAATCATGAACGCCCAGCGGTTTGCCGCCGTCACCGAGCGATTCGCGGGGCTGCACATAGGCGTGGCCGGCGATTTCTGTCTCGATCGCTATCTCGAAATCGATCCGGCGCGGAACGAGACGTCGCTGGAAACCGGCCTGCCGGTGCATAATGTCGTGCGAGTTCGCGCCCAGCCGGGCGGAGCGGGCACGATCGTCAACAATCTGGTGGCGCTCGGAGTCGGCCGAATCGAGTTGGTCGGCTTTTGCGGTGACGACGGCGAGGGATACGAGCTGCGGCGGGCATTGGCCGCCATGCCAGGCGTCGCGCTCGAGAATTTCGTGACAACGCGGCATCGGCGGACATTCGTCTATTGCAAGCCGCTGGTGCTCGAACCGGGCCACGCGCCGCGAGAATTGAATCGTCTCGATTCCAAGAACTGGACGCCCACGCCGCTCGAATTGCAACGTGATCTGGCCGAGCGCGTTGGCGGGCTTGCGCGGCAAGTCGATGCACTGGTGCTTCTCGACCAGGTGGACATCGCAGAGACAGGCGTCGTGACGCCGCCGGTTTGCGAAGCCGCGAGAAGCGCGTTAGCCGAACGAAGCAATTTGCTCGTGCTGGCCGACAGCCGCCGCGGCCTACAATCGTACCCGCCGCTGGGTTTCAAGATGAACGCCGCCGAACTCGGCCGATTTTCAGGTGCCGAGGCGAATAGCGTCTGCGCAGACTTGGAAACCGTCCGGCGATTGGCGACCACGTTGGCCGAGCAAACCGGTCAGCCGGTGTTCGTCACTTTGGCCGAACGAGGAATCGTCGGCGCCGCAAAGGGGCAACCGGCGAAGCACATTTCGGCGCTCCCTCTGCGCGGCCCAATCGACATTGTTGGAGCCGGCGATGCCGTTACCGCGACCCTAACGGCATCGCTTTCCGCCGGAGCTCAATTGCACGAAGCGATGGAGCTCGCGATGGCCGCCGCTTCGTTGGTCGTCCACCAACTTGGGACAACCGGCGCGGCGACGGTCGCAGACATGGCCCGGCTAATCATGCCTGGGCTCGGCAAAGCGCAATAAAAATCGGCCGGGCGGCCGGCGAAATCGCGTGATTGCAATTTCGCCCGCCACTCCGGCCGTTCACCGCCGGTCAGATTCGCCTGATTCAGCTGTTGAAGCTCAGACGTCGATTTCGATATCGTTGATCGAAACGTCCGGTTCGTTGCCGCCGTTGACGAGCCGGCCCCAATCGGAGTCGTTCGAGCTGGCGCCGCCGGTCCGTTCGGATTCGCGCTGGCATTCGATGCAATAGGTCGCATACGGCAGGGCGTTGAGCCGCGCCAAAGGAATTTTGATCCCGCAACCTTCGCAAACGCCATACTGGCCGATCTTCATCCGCTCCAGGGCGTTTTCGATTCGGGCCAATTCCCGGCTTTCGACTTCGGCCAATTGCGAGCTGATTTCATCTTGAGCCGAATCGAGCGCGGCGTTGACCACGTCGCCGGCCGCTTGGGCTCGCAGTTCCTTCAAGAGGCTCAAGTCGCCGGCCAGCGCATTGCGCAGGGCATCGCGCCGCTTGATTAAGATTTGTCGCATGCTGAACAATGAATCTTTGCGTGCCATAGTTCCATTCCACCTTCGTTGTCCGACTTAGCGCCAGGGCCGGCAGGATTCAGGTTCCCCCCTTGAGTTGCATCCGATTCGCTTGTTGTCGGCTGACCGACAAGCAACCGAATCGAACTCCTGCTAACGCTGCGACCGACAATCGAATGTACAGAGTGCCTCGGGTTCCGTGTTTCTTCCGCCGCCTAACGCAATTTTTGCCTCACCAACGTCGTCGGAGCCATTTCGGCCGCAACCGAAATATAGTACGCAACCATGTTGGAATTGATCGCGGGAAACCGCTTCCCGAGAGAATAATTTCGCCGACCAACGATCCAATCGCTAACTTGCATCGGCCGCACGGGTTAGGGCGAGGTTTTTCGCCGCTTCAATGAGGCCGAATCCGCACGTCCGCGAATCGTTCGGAAATGCAGGCGGACACTTCGCACGACGTTGCGCCGCCTCATAGCGCGTCGTTGCCGACCGGCTAGAGTCGGGGTTTTGCACCGCCGTCCGACACCGCCATTTGCAGCCTTGGGATAATCGGCAGAACCGGCAAAGATATACAGCACTTTTTGCTGATTGCGGCAGGTTTCGACGTTTGTGCGGCGTGCTCTGGCAAGATATCCGGTGACGGCGCAAACTGCGTAACGAGGGGCTAGGGACTAGGGGCTAGGGACGAAGAGACTCGCAAAGCGAATTCTGTCCTCGTTCTTCGTCCCCTAGACCCTAGCCCCCAGCCCCTAGCCCCCTCCCGCTTTGACTTGCCCTCTCCATAAGCTACATCTCCTGTGTGAGTTCCCATTTACAGCAGGCGGAATAAGCAACGAGATTCGCGGATGATTGAACCGCCTCCCATTGAGAAAATGCCCCTCCTTGGAAAGCCGAGCGAGGCGTTGGTTCTGCGTCTGCGCAACACGGCGCGAAGGTCAACTGATTCGTCTGGCGGCGGCCAAATGCACCGTCGGTTCGGCGGCCAATTGCACGCTGCGATTGAAAGCCGCCGGCGTCGAGCCGGTTCACTGCCTGATTCTGCGTGGTCCGCATCAAACCATTGTGCGCCGTTGGTCGAAAGACACGCGGCTCAACGACCAGCCTTTTGGAGATACCGAGCTAAATATCGGCGATCGTTTGGCGATCGGCCCGCTCGATCTCGAAGTGCTGGAAGGGACGGGGCACGGAGCAGGGGGCAGGGGGCAGGGAGTCGGGGACGAAGAGAAGATTGCAAGGGGTGCCGAGGCGCGGGTCGAGCGATCGGCGGCGTTGCCAGCACCGCCGGACGACCGCCGGCTGCAGCCGCTCGAGCGGCAGATGGAAGCGTTGGCGGCACAACTTCGCCAGGCCGGTTTGCCCCATCGGCGGCGCATTCATCGGCTGCGACGACAACTGCAAGAATCGATGCAGCAGATTGCCGCGTTGGAGACGCAGCGTGCCGAGCAAACGGTGCGACTCGCGGCCGTCGAAGCCAAACTTGCCGAAACGATCGCTCATCTCGAGTCCGTCGAAAACGACCGAGCCAGTCGAGCCGCCGAGATGGCCGTCGCCGCTGAAGAAACGGCAAAGCTGCGGCGTCAACTCGAAAGCCGAGCGCTGCAGCTTCGCCAGTTCGAACGTGAAATGGTCGAGCAACGGGAGCTTTGGCAAGCCGAGCAGACGAAGCAAGAAGCCGCCCTGCAAGATCAGGTCGCGGAACACGGCCGGCAGGTCGAATGGCTCCGACAACAGGGCGAATCGCTTGCCGAGCAGGCCGCGCTGCTCGAAAGCCGCAAGGAAGAGCTCGAGTCGCTTCACCAACAAAACCGAGAGGCGAAGGCCCGGTTGGAAGCCGAATTGGCCGCGATGGTCGTCGGGGAACAACAGCTCGACGCCCGTTGGAAAGGCTGGCAAATCGAGCAACAGCGGCAACAGCAGGAATTGGCCGACCGGGCAAACGAGTTGGATGCCCGGCAACAAGAGTTGGCCGAAGCCAACGAAGAATGGCAGCTTGGCCAGCAGCGTGAAGCCAAATCGATGGCGGATCGAGAGTCGTGGATCGAGCAAAAATTGGCCGAGCTATCGGACCGCGAGACTTCGCTGCATTCGGCGCTGCAATCGCTCGCCGTTCGAGAAGAGGCGTTGCGATCGCAAGTGGAGGTGATCTCGGTCGATCAGCAAACACTGTTGGCCGATCGGCGGGCAATCGAGGAGCAGTTGCAGTCGCTCGAAGCGGGTCGGAAAGGCCTGCGGAACGAGCAAGAGGAATTTCAAAGCGGCCGCCAACAATTCGAGAATCGTAGCGCTGCTTTTGCCGAACAGCTTTCGGCATTCGAAACTCAGTTCGCCGAATTCGATGCGCAGCGAGCGGAGTTCGAGGCTCGGCACAAGGCGGTCGAAGCTCAACAGATAGTTCTCGAAACCGAACGGAAAAAACTAGAGACGCTCGAACAAACACTCGCAAACGAGCGCACGGCGATCCAAGCCGAACGGCAATCGCTCGCGGCGGAGCATCAGACGCTGGAATCCGAACGGCGGAAACTGGCGACGCTCGAAAAAACGCTTGCGACCGAGCAAGAATCGCTGCAAGCCCAGCAGCACGCGCTCGCGGCCGATCTTCAATCACTGGATACCGAACGCAATAAGTTGCATGCGCTCGGGCAATCGTTCGCGATCGATCGCGAAGCATTCGTCGCCGAGCGCCAAGCGCTGGCGATCGATCGACAGACGCTCGAAAAAGAACAACGCCGATGGGAAACCGATCGAGAAGCCATCGATGCCGGCCACGAATCGCTCGCCGCCGCACAACTGGCGGCCGACGCGGCCCGCGAGAAACTCGAAACTCGGCGGAATGAGCTCGACGCCGAACGGCAAGCTTTGGAGATCGATCGTCAGGCCGTCGAATCCGCTCGCCAGCGTTTGGAAGCCGACCGAGCAACGATCCAAACGACTCTTGGCCAGCTCGCCGCCGACCGTCAGGCGATTTCCGCCGATCGACAGGCCGCGCAAGAATCGCTCGACGCCGAGCGAAAATCATTTGTCGCCGAACAGGAATCGCATGCCGCCGAGCGGGACTCGTTCATCGCCGAGCAACAACGGCTTTCCGCCGAGCGCGAATCGCTCGCCGCGGAGCGGAATTCGTTCGTGGCGGAGCGGGAATCATTCATCGCGGAGCGGGAATCGCAGGCTGCGGAATGGCACACGTTCGCTGCCGAACGACAGTCGTTTGACGCCGAGAAGCAACTCCTCGCCGCGGAGCAGCAATCCATCACCGCGGAGCGGCAATCCATCACTGCGGAGCGGGCTTCGTTCACCGCGGAGCTGGACTCGTTCATTGCGGAGCAAGATGCGTTTTTTGCCGAGCGCGATGCGTTCATTGCCCAGCGTGAATCACACGCCGCGGAGCGACAGACGTTCGAAACTCAGCAGCAAGCGTTTGCCGCACGGGTGGAAGACCAACAGTCGCGCGTATCCCGCGACGCCGCGGCGCCGGTCGCTGAAGAAGCCGCGGCACTAGCCGTTGCTCGCGAAGAGTTTCAGCGGAAACAGCAAGAATGGGTGGTCGAACGCGACCAGTTTCACGCTCGGCTGGCCGGAGGACTGGAGCAATGCCAGCAGCGGTCGGCCGAGCTCGACCGCCTGCGCGACGAATTCGAGCAACAGCAAGTCGCTCAGCGAAATCAGCAAATCGAAGTTGAACAGCAACTTGAAATTCGCCAGGCCGCTTTGGATCGGCAAGTCGAAGAACTTGAAGCCGCGCGCGGAGAACTGGAATGCCGCCATGAGCAAATCAAAGCAGCGGCATTGGCGGCCGCGGAAAAAGCAAGCCGTGAAATAGTCGCTCCTGCCGCCGTCAGCAACACGGTCAAAACGCCCGACGCCGCGTTGGAAATGATTCGGCCGGTCGAGACCGACGATCGCGTTGACGACGACGCTTCGACCGACGACATCTTTGCCCGGCTCCGCTCGCTGGCTCTGTTGAAAGACAACGCGGGTGAAACGCCGCCCAGTGGAATCCTCGAAGCCGCTGAACTGATTGCCGCCGACCCGCGGTCTGTCGGGCCGCAAGAAAACGCGACCGATCCCTCGACAGACGCTTCGACGGCCGCGATCGAACCAGGCTCTGCGTCCGAAGAGGAGTCGATCGACGACTACATGGCGCGGCTGCTCCATCGTGTCCGAGGGATTTCCACCGATCAACCGGCGGCAGCCAAGCCCGCGGTCGCCAAGACTGCCGTTGCCAAGCCGGCCGTCGCCAATCCGGTTGCCTCCAAATCATCCGCAGCGCCGGTCGTTCCGAGCGAAGTTCCGCTCGCCGTCGAATCCGACCCGTCGGAATTGGCGGCCGAAAACCCGCCGCCAGCGAACGAACCGGTCGTCAACGGCCGGCTCGTCGCGCGCTCCGCGGCGCCGAAATGGCGTCGAATATCGCGGCCATGCGCGAATTGGCCAACGCCAGCGCGCGTCGCGCCATCAGCCAACATGCGCAAGGCCGCTGGGGCAAATTGGCGGTGGGAAAGACCTTCTCGGCCGTCGTGGTGCTCGGCTTCGGACTGTGGCTGCTCTGGCAGTCTCTGTCGGGATACTTGGCGCTTCGCTATTGCGGATTGGCGGCGGTTGTCGTCGCCGGTTATTGGCTCGCCCAGGCCGCGGTCTTGACGCGGAATGTTCGTCAGATGCGGCACCGCGTCAAAAAACCCGCGGCCGCCGGCAAAGCGAAGGCTGAATCCAAGGTTTCCGAAACTGAAGCCGCTCCGCCCGTCCCCGCCGCCTCTAATCCGCATGAAGCGGCGGGCAAATAATCTGCCGCCAACGGTTCCCGCAAGCTCTCACGTCTCGCAACCGGCGCGCACGTCCTCATACGTCCGCAGCCCGTAGCCGATGCCGACGAAGTCCAACACCCGCAGCAGCGCTCGCAGCGCGACGCCCATGCCATCGGGCCCGCTTGCCCCGCCGAACTGACCGCCGGCTTTCAGATGCGGCTCGAGCTCCAGGAACACGCCCGGAATACCTCGCCGCCGCAGACGCTTCTCCAAAGCGGGGATCGATTCGCGGAAATCGCGGAGAATTTCCTCATACCCGCTGTTGCCCATCCCAACGGGAACGAAGTTTCGCAATGCTTCTTCATCGACGGGCTGCTTTCGAGCCGATACGGCGCGAGCCTTCGCCTTGGCGGCCGATCCTTTTGTCGCAGATCCTTTTGTCATTGCAGTTTTCGCGCCGCGGCTGGCCCGCGTGGTGCGATAATCCTTAATGTGCATCCAACCCAGCGCCGGCTTCATCGCCTGGTAATGGGCAAACACTTCGCTCGTCGTGAAACCCTGGCAAACCAGATTGGCCGCGTCGAACACCAGCATCAGCGCCGGATGGTTCACTTGCCGATGGATCTCGGCCAGGATCAATCCGTCGCGCCCGACCAAATTCGCCTCGACTTCCAAACCAAACGTCAGATCGGACCGATGGCACGCCTCGGCAATCTGCCCGATCTGATCGACGGCCTGCGGCAGATGCTTCCAAGGATCGTCGCCCGCCGGCGGATAAAACGAAAATCCGCGGATCAGCTTGGTCTCGAACGCATGGGCCAGTTCACAGGCCCGGCGCACTTCCTTGGCCAAATAGCGCGCGAACGGAACAAACGGATTCTTCGTGCCGTCGTCAATATCGACCAGCTTCACTTTGCCGATCGGCGACCCGATCGACGCGACGCTCATGTCGTATTCATCTTCCTGATGCCGGATTTTTTGAATTTCGGCCGTGGTCAGCAGCAGAACATTCTTGATCCCGCGCCCCGCGTCGATGGCCCGCAGGCTGTAGTATTGCATTCCCAGCGCGGCCAAGGGTGCGAACTGCTCGATGGCCGTCTTGTGATAAGCCGCTTCATCGGCAAAGCCGCTCAAAATGACCTGGGGTTTATCAGCCATGCGTACCGGGGCTCCATCTAAATCGATCGAAGAACAGCGAGGCGTTATTGTGGAGGGATGTTTCTCTCGACGCAAGGGATCGACATCGCGAGAATGCGGATTTCCGCTGGCAAATCAGGCCGCAATTTGACCGACCTGCCTAACCGCGTACCGCGTGCGCGGCCTTCTTTAAACGACGCGCGACGCCTCGTTGAGCAATTGTCCGCCCAATTCGAAGACATCCTCCGCGTCGAGAATTGCGTCGTTGGATTCGAAGAGCCGGCGGATTGCTGCTTTGTGAATCTTCATTTTCAGGCCGCCGATTCCCAGGGCGCCGTAGGCGATGATTCCATCGAGTGGCTTGGTTTCGTCTTGTGGATTGATTCCCTCGATTCCGACCGGCGGGACGGCGTTCAGATCGATGGCGAGTTTCAAGGCCGTTGCACTGCGGCGAGCGTCGGTGTTCAAGAGTGCAATACCCGGCGGGCCGGCGGCGAGGACCAATTGTACGCCGGCGAGCGCAGAGCGCAGTGATTTGTCGCCCGAGGTTGACCAGGCGGAAAGGCGGTCGCCGCCGACTCGCTCTGCCAATGCCTTGCACACGGCCTCGGCACGCTTCGCATCGCGCGAGCCGACGCGGACCGTCGCCCCGGCGCCGGCCAACAGCCGCGCCACGCGCTGGCCGACCGGGCCCGTGCCGCCGAGAATTAGAGCCGTTGTCTCTTGCAGATTCAGATGTTTTGCTGCGGACAAAACGGCGGCGGCTGCGGTGGTGTTTGAGCCGCCGGCGTCCATGAGGACCGACATTCGCAGCGGGCCGAAGAAAGTGTGCCGCACGACCTTGAGAATCTCTTCCGCGGCGGCGACGTTCGTGCCGCCGATGAAGACGGCGGTCGAGTGCAAATCGGCCGGACCGCGGGTGAACATTCCGCCGTAGATCAGATCCCGCACGCCGTCGGCCGTGACGCCGCCGTGGCGCAAGAGATGTTCCGCGCCGGCGTCGATCGCCACGACGGCGTCGAACACGCTGGGCTGCGCGTCGGTGTCGAGTTGGAGAAGGATTTTTGGTTTAGGCATGTTTTTGTTTTTTGACCGGCCGACGGAACGCCACAGAGGGCGTTCCCTACAGTTTATGACCGCCGCGGGGGGCGTTCCCTACAGTTTGTAAGCGGCGTTTGGCGCTGTAGTGAACGCCCTCCGCGGCGTTCAGGCGCTCCGCTGAGCGCGAAGTTGGGAAACGAGGGCCCGGTATTGATTGCGCGCTCCCAAGTGAACCCAACCGAGGAAAACGTTGACCGACAACGAAACGATCAGCGCGCGGCGACGGCTAATAGAGTGGTCCACGGTCGTGGCGGGGTTGCGGAAGCAACGGATGGGACTATTTCGCCAATCGGTCCGTCCGAAGGCGAACGGGGCTGGACGGGACCGGTCGGAGACATGGCGGCGTTGTTCGTCGACTCGCCGGCATTTGCCGCGGTGTCGGCCGACTGATGCCCATCGGCCAGCGCCACCTTTCCCGACGGCGACTCACTCGGCCTCGCCGTCTTCAACGGCTCCGCCGCCACACCGTCAGGCAACGCGCCCGGCGCCGTTGGAGCCGACTCTGGCGTTGTGACTGAATTCGCTGCTCCCTGCCCCGTGCCCCCTGCTCCCCGCTCCCTGCTCCCTGCTCCCTGCTGCGCCACCGGCGGCATTTCGCCTTGATTCGGCAGCGGTTCGGACCCGACGACGATGCGGATTCGCCTTATGTTTCGGAGGCCCGGCGGTATATCGCTAGAGAAACCCTCTTTGCGGAATGCGTCGAGGTCGGCCAATTGCGGTTCGATTTGAACGATGTATTCCCGGCCGCCTTGGGCTATGTCTTGCCAACCCCATTGAATCGCCGAGGCCAAGATTCCGAGTGCCACGCATGTCGCGCCGATCATTGTTCCGGCTCCGATTCGATTTACTTCTTTGTCTTGCGATGCTTGCCGTGCCCCGTCTTTGCATCATAACCGACCGGCGTCGGTAATACCGCAGTGTCGGCCGCGGGCTCGCCTTTGCCCGGCGGCAGGGCTCGCAATTCGGTATTCAGCATCGTCAGACCGGCTTGCAGAAACGACACGGCCATCGGACCGAAGAAAATTCCCAACGGGCCGAGCACCTGCACGCCGCCCAACACGCTCAATAGTGCCAATAGCGGATGCAGTTTCGACTGGCCATGCAGAACCATCGTCTTAAGGACGTTGTCACACAAAACGACCACCGTGCCCGACCATGCGAGCAGGAGAATCGCCGCGGTCGGCCGGTCGGCAAAAAAGAGCCACAAGCCGCACCCACCCCAGACCACGGCCGATCCGACCAGTGGCACGAAGGAGGCGAGCATCGTGAGGATCGTCAGGAGGAACACGCCGCCCAAGCCGGCAAGATAATAGGCGATGCCGAGCAGCAGACCTTGCGTCACCGCCGCCAGCAGCGAAGCGCTGGTCACGGCGCGGCTCATTTCGACGAACTTTCCGACGAGCTCTTTCTGATATTTCTCGTCC
Source organism: Pirellulales bacterium (assembly GCA_963738955.1). GTDB lineage: Bacteria > Planctomycetota > Planctomycetia > Pirellulales > DATAWG01 > DATAWG01. The sequence goes on from CAVTYW010000022.1 coordinate 67,685, forward strand.
AACGGAAGCAGCCCCATCGTCGAGGCGGTCAGTTGCGTGCCGTCGGCGAGGAAATAATACAAGCCCAGCACGGTCACCAGGCAGTTGATCATCAGGCTGCCCAAGAAGCCGGGCGTTTTGGCGGCCACCGGGCCGAACCAATCTTGCGCTTTCGTCGAGGCGGTTTGAATCAAGTCCTTCGAGGAAAGATCGAGCGAAAATCGATGATTCAAGTCGTTGACAATCCGATCCAGGGTTTGCTCATTGAAGTGCGGGCCGCCGGCGCGATTCAGAATGAATATCGCCTCGTGGGATGCTCGCAGCACGATAAACGCCAACGGGGCCAAAACGATCAGCAGAATCACCGTCGTGGTGATTCCCGCCGCCAAACGATCGTGACCTCGAAACAAGTGAACCATGCGCGAATGCAACGGCTGAAACAAAATCGCCAGCAATGCCGCCAAGAACAACGGCAGCAGAAACCCGATCATCACCTGATAGAACAGGAACGCCAGCAACACAACCAGAACGACCAGAATGGCCAGCGATATCGCGCGTTGCATGACGAGGCTTCCAGCGGCTTTTTCAATTCGGGGCAGAGAGAGGGCCGCCGTATTGTAAAGGGGCAATCGCCTGCGGAGGAGGGGCGGACGGCGTTTACCGCGCGTGGTCGCGGCGGTTAAACTTGCACCGGCTGAAATCCCGATTCCCACGCCCGTCATCTCATCCATATACTCATCTCTCGCCCGCCATGACCTCGAAGCAGCGCAAATGGCTTGTCGTGGCGATCAAGCTTTCGATCGTCGGGCTGCTGATTTGGGGCGTTCATCGCACGGTGGGACATGCCTTCGACGATCTACGCAAGCATCCGCTGCATTTGGAATTCGCCTGGCTGGCCGCCGCCGGCGGGCTGTATCTGCTGTCGATCCTTCCCTCGGCCCTGTTTTGGCATCGGCTGATGCGCACGATGGGACAGCGCGTCGGGCCGATCGTGGCGGCTCGGGCTTATTACATTGGCCATCTAGGAAAATATGTGCCCGGGAAGGCGCTGGTCGTCGTGCTGCGCGGGCCTGGTTCGTGGGCCGGGCGTGAGCGGTGCGGTGGCGGCTGTAAGCGTGTTCGTCGAAACGCTGACCATGATGGCCTCCGGCTCGTTTCTCGCTGCCGTGTTGATTACAGTGCTCGCTCAGTCGCTCGACCTGCATCTTCCGGCGCTGAGCGACAAACCGCTCCCTTTTCGAGCGCTGGCCATCGCGTTCATGCTCGCCTCGGGCTTGCCGACGCTTCCACCGATCTTCAAGCGGGTGATTCGGCTGACACGGATCGGCCGCGCCAGCCCGGAGGCGGCGGCCCAACTCGAACGGATCGACTACGGCACGCTCCTGCTGGGCTGGCTGCTGACGGGGATCGGTTGGTTCATCATGGGTCTGAGCCTCACGGCCGTGCTGCGGGGAATGGGCCAATCGTCGCCCGGCTGGATCGACGGCTTGCCACTGACGACGCTGGTCGTTTGCGCGGCGGTGGTGGCGGGATTCATGTCGTTCATCCCCGGCGGACTGGTGGTGCGCGACGTGGTGATGCTCGAACTTCTGATTCGAGCCGGCATCACGTCGGAAGTGGCGGTCGCGGCGACGATCCTGCTGCGGCTAGTCTGGCTAGTAGCCGAACTAGCCGCCGCCGGAATTCTCTATCTAATCCGCATAAAACCACGAGCAATCGCCCCGACCTCCGTTGAACCATCGAATTCCGCCCCCCCATGATCTAAGATAAACGCACCGAGTTTTCTTCCCTCGCCCTTGCCCGCTCGCCCCTTCCCCATGCTCTCCGTCGTCGTACCTTTGTTCAACGAGGCCGAGAGTCTTGCCGCGCTCCATGCCGAGTTGGCGGAAATGGCTCAGCGGCAGGAATTCGATATCGAGATTCTGTTCGTCGACGACGGCTCGACCGATCTTTCGTGGCAAGAAGTTCGCCGGCTGGCGGATTGGGATCCGCGCGTGCGCGGGATTCGCTTTCGGCGCAATTTCGGCAAGGCCGCGGCATTGAGCGCCGGCTTCGCGGCCGCACACGGCGAACAGATCGTCACCATCGACGCCGATCTGCAAGACGACCCGCGCGAGATTCCGCAACTGCTGGCCAAGATGGACGAGGGATACGATGTCGTCAGCGGTTGGAAAAAAGTGCGACATGATCCGTGGCACAAAGTTCTGCCGTCGCGAGTGTTCAACGGGCTGGTCAGTTGGCTTACCGGCGTGCGGCTGCACGATCATAACTGCGGACTAAAGGCCTATCGCCGTGAAGTGTTTGGCGAGATTCGGCTGTACGGCGAGCTGCACCGGTTCGTGCCGGTGCTGGCGCATGCCCGGGGGTTTCGCGTTGGCGAGGCGGTGGTGCAGCATCGGCCGCGAAAGTTCGGGCACTCGAAATACGGCGTGCGGCGGTTCATGAAAGGATTCTTGGACTTGCTCACGGTCAAATTTCTCACCGGCTTCAGCCAACGGCCGCAGCACTTGCTGGGAGCGGTCGGTTTGTTATTCTGGTTGCTCGGCTGCGCGGGACTGGCATATTTGACCGGTTACTGGGTCGTGGTAAAACTGCACGGCGGGGAGCCGGATTTGCACAATCGGCCGTTGCTGCTTTACTCGATCGGGGCGGCGTATTTGGCGCCCAGTTGGTGTCGATCGGTTTTCTCGCCGAACTGATCATCGCCTACCAAGGCCGCGATACCGAAACTTATTCGATCTCCGAACGAATCGGCGAACCAGCCATACGTCCTTCCGATCCGAACGCCACAATTCCGTTGACATTGCCCACTGCCCAACCACAAGCCTTTAGTCCCCCAAAACCGGACGCCCCGACTCAATCCAACGCCCCGCCGCAATCCGTTGATGAACGCCCCCCACAGCGCCGCCAAACGCCCGCTTGACGTCCCCTCGGCGGATGCCGCGGAGAATTCCCAGGCGGCGCTGCGCCGCGGCGTGTACGGGCTGTTGATTGCACTTTCAATCGGCGTGATGGTCGGCCGGATTTTCGCGGTCAATTCGGTCGACAAGCTCGGTCAGGAAAATGATCTGGTTGCCCGTGATGTCGCCCGGCAAGTGGCCGACGCGACGAAGGCCGGCCGAACCCCCGACGCGGCCGAGGTGGAGCAATGGCAAAAGGAAGCCCGGGCCAGGCACGCTCTGCAACGTCCGTTTCTCAGCGCCAACGATCGCAGCCGCTGGGACACGATCCGCTCGCTCGTCGAACACGGCACCTACGCGATCGACGACATCATCGCCGAGTCGAATTGGGACACGATCGACATGGTCCAGCATGTCGGTTCCGACGGCAAGCTGCATCTCTATTCCAGCAAACCGCCGCTACTGGCGACGCTGCTGGCCGGCGAGTATTGGCTGATCTATCACGTCACCGGCGCGTCGCTGGGTCGAGCATCCATTCGAAATCGGCCGGTTCATGTTGATTACGATCAACGTGATCCCGCTGTGGATTTTCTTTCTGTTGCTGGTTCAGTTGCTGGAGCGATGGGGCCGCAGCGATTGGGGACGGATTTACGTGATGTCGGCCGCGACGCTGGGAACATTTTTGACGACGTTCGCCGTCGTGCTGAACAATCACATCACGGCGGCGGTCACGACGATGATCGCCATTTACGCGGCGATCCAGATTTGGTACGGCGGCCGGCGCGAGCTGCGCTATTTCGCCATCGCCGGCTTGTTCGCCGCGCTGACGGCGACGGACGAATTGCCCGCCTTGTCGCTATTCGCTCTGCTGTCCGTGGCGCTGCTTTGGAAGGCCCCGCGCCAGACGCTGCTCGGCTACGTGCCGGCGGCGCTGCTCGTCGCGGTCGCTTTTTTCGGCACGAACTTCCTGGCACACGAAAGCCTGCGGCCGCCCTACATGCACCGCAGCGCGACCAACCCGGCCGACAATTGGTACGACTTCCAATACACGCGCAAGAGCGATGGCCGCGTCATCGACAGTTATTGGAAGAATCCGGTGGGCATCGACAAAGGGGAGCCGTCGATGGGCGTCTATGCGTTTCACGCCCTGATCGGGCATCACGGCATCTTCTCGCTCACGCCGGTTTGGCTACTGGCGTTGCCGGGCATCTGGCTATTGGGCCGCCGCTACGGCCTGCGAGACTTGGCGCTGCTAATTGGCAGTGTGACGGTCGTTTGCGTGACGTTTTATATCTGCTTCGTCAAACCGCTGGACCGCAACTACGGCGGCATGACCAGCGGCTTCCGCTGGGTGTTTTGGTTCGCGCCGCTATGGCTCTTGGCCACGCTGCCCGCCGCCGATTGGCTCGCCGCCACTCGCTCGCGCCGAGCGATCGGCTATATCTTGCTGACGCTCTCCGTCATCTCGGCCAGCTACCCGATTTGGAATCCGTGGACGTATCCGTGGTTGACGAATTTGTTTCTGTACATGGGCTGGGCGAAGTTTTAGGAAGGCTACAGGCTTGAGGCTTCAGGACTGCGGGAAACTGCAAACCACCCGCACACTGCCACTCAGTGTGGAGGCTCGCTTGCGCGTCCCCTAGCCCCTAGTCCCTCGCCCCTCGTCCCTTCCTCTCACATCATCGCGAAGTAGTTCTCGACGGCTCGATCGAAGTATTCCGCCGTGAGCTCCAGCGGGCGGCCTTGGAAGAGGCAGAAATTGCGCACTTGCATCAGCAAGTCGCGCGGCTGGCAATTGCGGAATGGCCGGCCGGCTTGCTTGTAGTGCTTCTCGATCAGATAGTCGATCGGCTCTTGCCGGTATTCGAAGCCGACTTTCGGAACCATGATTTTCAGCAGTTCGCGGAACTCCTCTTCCGACGGATCGACGACGTCGATCTTGTACGGAATGCGCCGCAAAAACGCTTCGTCGACCAAATCCTTTGGCTGCAAGTTCGTCGAAAAGATGATCAACTGATCGAACGGCACTTGAATCTTTTTGCCGTTGGGCAGATTCAGAATAGTCGAACCGCTTTTCCAGCGGCACGATCCAGCGGTTCAGCAGTTCGTCGGTGCTCATCCGCTGCCGGCCGAAGTCGTCGATCACCAGCGTGCCGCAGTTGCTCTTCAGTTGCATCGGGGCTTCGCTGATGCCGGTCGAAGTGTTGCGGGTCACTTCAAGATTGTCCATCGTCAATTCACCGCCGACGACGATCGTCGGCCGGCGAATGCGAATCCAGCGCTTGTCGATCTTGCGGTTGTCGAGCAGGCCGCCGGTGCTTTCGATCGGCGCCTCATCGTGGTTGCTGGGATCGAACAGACGAATGATCTCGCCGTCGATTCCGATCGCCCGCGGAATCCAGATGAATTGGCCGAATGCCCGCGTCACTCGTTCGGCGATGCTCGTCTTGCCGTTGCCGGCGGCGCCGTAGAGAAACAGCCCTCGGCCGGAGTTGATCGCCGGCCCTAGTCGCTCCAGCATGCGCGGGTTGATCAGCAGGTCGGAGAACGCGCGTTTCAGATCGTCGACCGTCGGATGCTGCGTGGTCAGCGATTGGGCGGCGACGCAGGAGATATATTCGGCCAACGAAACCGGCACTGAACCGAAGTAGGTGCAATGTTCGGCGAGCCGGCGGGCACGTTCGCGCCCCTTGTCGGTGAGCTGGTATTGATAGTCGTTCATCGCCGCGGCGCAGCGATAGACAACCCATTGATCGTGCTTCAATTGCCGCAGTTGCTCTTCCAACAGCACCGAACGGCAGCTTGATCTGCTCTGCAATATCGCGGCCGCTGGCGTTGCCGCAGGAGAGCAGATACTTGAGCACCAGCGATTCGACTTCGCTTTCGGTCAGCTTGGCGGTATAGAGCGATGTTGGTTCTTCCGGAAAGAATTCATTTCCCGAATGCGGTTCGGCGCGTAATGGCGCCGGCGGTTGCTCCGGCGCCGGTTGACGCGACGACCGGGATCGTTGCACCGCCGGTGAGGTGTGCGATTCGGCCCAGCAGTTGGTCGAGCTTTTCGCGCCGCTGTTGCTCGATGGCTTCGGCGGCTGCCGCTTTCGCCGCCGATTGGTCCGGTTCCGTGGCGGCAATGGCTCGATAAGAATCGGCGTCGGCCGGAGAATCGGTCGAACTACCGCGGCCCGCCAATCGAGCCAACAAGTTTTCGACGGCATGGTCCGACATCGGCAGCGGCGCCGCCACCGAAAGACCAGCCGCCGACGGAGCGCCGGGCCCGGGGGAGCAAGGGACGGCGGCGTCGGGAATTGCACTCATGGTTGCCTCATCGGTCAACGCGCGATCCGCCCCCTGCTCGCCCGAGCCGAGCGAAATCGTCCAACGATTTTCGTCGGTCGCGCATCATCCGGTCCCATGATAAACCTAGGCTTCGTGCGAACGAGGTCAAACGCCTGCCCCCGATATCCGCAGCGCCGCAGCGCCCGGTCTTGTGGAATATGCGGCTCGGGCGGCGGCACCGATCCCAGGTGCGAGACCAGGATGGGGATAGCAGTTCTCGATTTTCGGTGGCGTCGAGATCGAAAATACTAATTGACAAATCGTGACATTCCGATATATTTGAGTGTAGGAGAGGACGAAATGCCTATCAAGACAAAATCCGCTGTCCGGCACGGGCTTACGCCGCTGGAAAACCTGGCCCAAGCGGCGGAGTGCCTCAAGACGCTGGCGCATCCCCATCGGTTGCGAATCATTCAGATGCTCCTGCAGGGTCGGTATTCGGTTGGGGAATTGGCCGACGCTTGCGAAATCCCAAGCCACATGGCCTCGGAACATTTGCGGCTCATGCAGCGATGCGGTTTCTTGACGAGCGAGAAAGAAGGTCGGAACGCCTACTACCAAATCGTCGAACTGCATCTGGCGAGCCTCATGAAGTGCGTTGAAGACCGATTCGGGGGCAAGACCGAGTGAGATTTTTTCGGCCCGATATATCGTAATGTCTCGACTTATATGCAAGTTGACCGTTGGGATTTGCGAATCCAGGGCTCCAACCAGAACCAAGGAGAAGTCCATGAACATTCCCGGCATTAAACCACAGCAGCTTGCCGAGATTTGCCAAAACGGCAAGCCGATCGACCTAATCGACGTGCGTACTCCGGCTGAATACCGGGAGGTCCACGTCGAATTCGCAAAGAACTTTCCTTTGGATCAACTCGATGCGCCGGGGCTGATGAACGCTCGAACCGGTTCGGCCAACGAACCACTGTACGTTATCTGTCATTCCGGAAGCCGAGGCCGGCAAGCGTGCGAGAAGTTTCTCAAAGCCGGGTTCTCGAACGTGATCAACATCGACGGCGGCACGAGCGCTTGCGTCGACGCCGGTATTCCGGTCGTTCGCGGTAAGACGACCATTTCGCTGGAACGGCAAGTCCGCATCGCCGCGGGATCGCTTGTGTTGCTCGGGACGGTGCTTGGATGGCTCGTCCATCCGGCGTTCATCGGACTGTCCGCTTTTGTTGGAGCCGGATTGGTGTTCGCCGGAATCACGGATACCTGCGGGATGGGCATTGTTCTGGCCCGAATGCCGTGGAATCGGTGCGGGCAAATTACGACTTCCGGCTGCGCCCGCTGACGTTGTGCATAAGAAAACAAGAAAGGCTCTCGATCATGAAACTGCTCGTCGTCGGCGGCGTGGCCGGTGGGGCGTCGGCTGCGGCTCGGGCCCGTCGCTTGTCGGAAGACGCCCACATCGTTCTTTTCGAGCGCGGGCCGGATGTGTCGTTTGCGAATTGCGGTCTACCCTACTACGTCGGTGGCGAGATTGTCGAACGGGAGAATCTTCTCGTCGTCACGCCGGAGCGGTTGCGTTCTCGATTCAACCTCGACGTGCGAACGCGGTCGTCGGTCGAATCGATCGACCGCATTGCCAAGAAGATTCGTGTTCGAGACCTGGCCTCTGGGATGCAATATGAGGAAGCGTACGATCGGCTGATCCTCGCGCCGGCGCCGCGCCGCTGCGCCGCCGATCCCCGGAATCGAGTTGCCGGGAATTCACACGTTGCGGACTCTCCAAGACGTGGATCGAATCAAAGAGCGAGTCGATCAAGGTGTCAAGCAGGCGGTTGTGGTCGGAGCCGGTTTCATTGGACTCGAATTGGTCGAGAATCTCGTGAAGCGCGGCGTGGCAACCACGCTGGTCGAGTTGCAGGACCAACTGCTGCCCCCGTTCGACAAGGAAATGACGATGCCGCTCGTTGAGATCGTCCGGGAAAAGGGCGTGACGGTGTTGCTGACCGAATCGGCGGATGGATTCGAGGAAACTCCCAATGGCCTCGCCGTTCGGCTCAAGTCGGGCCGGAGGCTGCCCGCCCAATTGATTATCTTGGGCATAGGCGTGCGTCCGGAGAACAAGTTGGCAGTCGATGCGGGCCTGGAAATCGGGTTGCGTGGCGGCATCCGGGTCAACGATTTCCTCCAAACCAGCGATCCGGACATTTATGCCGTCGGAGACGCCATCGAAGTGAACGACTTCGTGTCGGGCGATCCGACTCAAGTGCCGCTCGCCGGACCGGCCAACCGCCAGGGCCGGATCGCGGCCGACAATATCTTTGGCCGCGCCACGCGATATCGGGGAACGCAAGGAACCGCCATCGTCGGCGTATTCGGCCGCACGGCGGCGATGACCGGCGCATCGGAAAAAACCTTGCACCGGGCTGGTCGCCCGTTCCGCAAGATCTATATTCATCCATCGCATCACGCCGGTTACTTTCCCGGTGCGGAAGCGATGACTCTTAAAGTCCTTTTCGATCCGGAGACCGGCCGGGTTCTAGGGGCGCAGGCCGTGGGTGGGGCCGGCGTGGACAAGCGGATCGACGTGCTGGCCGTGGCAATTCAGGCGCGCATGACCGTATTTGACCTCGAAGAAATGGAACTCGCCTACGCGCCGCAGTACGGATCCGCCAAAGACCCGATCAACATGGCCGGCTTCGTGGCAGCCGGCTTATTGCGGGACGATCATCCTCAAGTCGATATCGAAGCGATACTAGCAGTTCCGACCGCCGAGCGGCCATTTCTATTGGACGTTCGCACACCGCGCGAATTTGCCCTGGGCCACATTCCTGGTGCAGTCAACATTCCCGTGGACGACTTGAGGTCCCGCTTCGACGAGCTTCCCCAGGATCGGCAAATCGCCGCCTATTGCCAGGTTGGGCAAAGGGGCTACCTGGCAACAAGGATTCTGCGGCAGAAGGGATTGTCGGTCTCCAACATCGGAGGCGGCTATAAGACGTACAAGCTGTTTCAGCCCTCGATCAAGTGATCCGTTGAGGTGCGGAGTCGGCCATAAAATGCGTTCCGGACGATTGCCTGCCTCACGCCGCCGCGATTAGAATACCGCATCCCGTCGGATTTTGGGCTGATGACGTTAGGGTGGCTGAAACTCGGGACGGATCGCCGGGGTATTACCTCTCACACGGAATGCCAGCTAGAGTCGCGAGGTTCCACGGTGCCAAACGAATTCTGCGGTTTGGTCGATCGCTGTCTGGCCGGCGAGCAGGGGGCCATTCTGGAATTGGTCGAGCAATATCAAGGGCAGGTGTTCGGGCTTTGTCTGAGAATGGTGCGGCATCGGCAGGATGCTGAAGACCTGACGCAAGAATCGCTCGTTCGGGCACTGCGTAGCCTGGGGCATTGGGATCGCGAGCGGCCTTTCTTGCCCTGGTTGATGACCATTGCCGGAAACCGCTGCCGAACGCTGTTGGCCCGCCGGACGACGCGGCCCGCCACGACGCCTTTGATCGAGGCGTTGCCGGATACGTCGGACGATCAAGAGCCGGCGCGACGGTTGGCCGAGGAGCTGCAGTTGGCCCTGGAAGACGTCCGGGATGAATATCGCTCGGCGTTTTTGCTGTTTCATCAGCAACAGATGAGTTATGCGGAGGTTGCGAACCATTTACATCGTCCGCTTGGCACGGTGAAAACATGGGTTCACCGTGCCCGGCATGAAGTTATTCAGCGGTTATCCCAGCGTGGCGTGTTGGCGGAGGTGCGCGATGAATTGCGTTTGGTTTGAAATGCGGCTCGATGAATTGCTCGACGAGCGGATGCCGCCCGACAGCGATCCCGAGTTGAACGAACACGCCGAACATTGCTCGCATTGCGCTCAATTGTTGGCGGATCATCAGGCTCTGTTGGAAGCGATCGAAGTGCTGGTTTGGCCGGAGGCTCGCGCCGATCTGGCGGCGCGAATTCTAGCGGAAGTGGCAAGCGAGCCGGTTTCGACTTTGTCGGTTTTGCATCATGCCGATGCCGGGCAGCAAGCCGAAAGTGCGCAGCGATCGCTATTGCGAGCGGCAACCTGGATCGCGGGCACGATGGCAGCCGCCTTGCTGATCGGTTTGGGCGTGATGGAATGGAACCGGCCTCACGCTGCGGTTCCTGTCGCGGATTCGAAATCTCCCGGAATCAGTGAGCGTAGTTTCGGCGCCGAACATCCGGTTGCCGACGCAGTGGCCGAACGTCGCGGTCTGCTTGCCATTCAATCCGTCTCTGAAGTGCAATGGCCGACGACGACCAGTCTGATTAGCCCTCAGCAGCGGGTTTTGATGGAGCAGATGACCGACGGCCTAAAGCCAGTGACGCATTCGATGTCTGCCGCCTTGAATGCCTTGCGGCATACGCTTCCCGGCAGCGAAGCCCCTGCTCGGTCGTCTTGACTGCCGATTACGCGCGAAACCGCATGCGAGCCGGCAAAACGCCGATTGCTGGTAAATCTCGCTTTGTTTCGCGCTTCTCCGCCCGCTCCATTTGGTGCTTTCCCACCATTTCCGGCTGCATAACCGGAAGGATTGCCCCATCGTTAATTAGCGTGCAATCCGTTCAGGCTGTCAGAACTGTTTATTTTGCCTAGAAGTTTCATGTTAACACCATCTCTCTCCGATGAACTTCAAGCCTATGGCGAACTTCGCTCCCAAAGCCAGGGCTTTGAATTCCATTAGACGAGAGGGTCTTAATCCGTGGTCAAGAATATAAAGGCGGCAGCCAAAGTTGTTACGGATCGTCGAGCCCCGAAGTCGAATGACCGTCGCCATGCTAGCGACCGTCGGACGAAGGACGTTCCCGTGGCCGTGGAGCGGCGGCAACTCGAGCGGCGGACAAAAGTTAACCGTCGCCGGCAAATCGACCCCACCACCTGCGAACGCGACTACACCGACGACGAACTCCAATTCATGCAGGCCATGGAAGCCTACAAACGCACCAGCGGCCGGATGTTTCCGACCTGCAGCGAAGTGCTTGAGGTTCTCCGCGATCTTGGCTACAGCAAGACCCCGAAGGCAACAAACGGCAATGCTTCTGCCGAGCACTCCGCAGCGCCAGCACCGGGCGAAGCCAACGCGAAAACAAATGACGAATGACGAATTCAGACGGATGCGTCGTCCATCAGTCATCAATCATCAGTCATCTGTCATTAGACATTCAACATTCGCGCCACGGCTCTCTCTTGCCGGGGGGCGCGGTTCTGATACGATCCGCCGCCGATTTTGCGCAGCCATCGCCGATTGCCACGCCTCCGCTTCTGCCAGAATTCTTTGGCACAACGAACAACTCCGCGCGCAACAAGGCCGGTCAATGACGGTTCGCTCTCATTGTCGCCGCGACCATCCACGCCGTTCGGCGGCGGGCTCGATCGGCCGTTGGGCTTGGTTGTCCCTCATTGCGTGTTGCGGCTGCCATCTGATCGGCGGCCAACAACCCGTGACAAAACAAGAGGCCACCAGCCGTCAACTTTCGCAGAGCGGCATTAGTCTGTTGGAACAAGGCAAATGGCCCGAAGGCGAGGAAAAGCTTGCCCGAGCGATCAAGGCTTGTCCCGACGATCCGGAGCCCCATCATCACTACGCCGAAGCGCTTTGGCATCGCGGCGCGAAGGCCGAGGCCTTGGCCCAGATGCTGGAAGCAATGCGTCTGGCCGGCGAAGATCCGCAACTGACCGTGCGCGCCGGCGAAATGTCGCTTGATCTCGGGCGAATCAATGAAGCCAGCAAACTGGCCGACGAAGCCATCGGGCTGAACCCGCGATGCAGCGCCGCCTGGTCGCTGCGCGGACAAGTCGCCGAGTTGCATGGCTTGATGGACGATGCGCTTGCCGATCTTAATCGGGCACTCCAATATCAGCACGACGACAAACGTGCTCTCTATCTCGTCGCCGAATTGTATCGCCAATTAGGAAGACCCGATCGGGCGCTCAGCAATTTGGAAGCCCTGCGCGATTGCTATGCGCCGGGCGAAGAGCCGCAGCAAGTCTTGTTGCTCGAGGGCCTCGCCTTCGCCGCACTGCATCGCTTCGACGACGCGGCGGACGTCTACACAGTCGCCTTGAGCCGCGATCCGTCGTCGCTCGATTTGCGCGACCGTTTGGCGGAGGCCCAACTCGCGGGCGGCCGCCCGCGCGAAGCGGCGAGCACGGTCTACCAGGCGTTGACGCTCGATCCCAATCACGGCCCAAGCCGAGCGCTGGCCGTGCGCATCGATCTGGCCATCCGGCCGACGGACACCATGAGAGAATGAAAAAGGGGAACCGCGCGGAATTGCCGGAGCGATCGTTCCGTTCCGCACAACCCGTTCCGTCGGCGGACGGTCGTTCGCCGGTCGGCGGTGCGTGCGTACTTTGACTCGCCCGATTCAGCAACCTAGATTTGGGCGTGTCGAGTTATATCCTGCTTTCGCGCTTCGCCAGGAGACAGACGATGTCCACCAGCTCCGAACCGGCGTCGGTCCCTTTTATCGAACGTCGCAGCTACGAATCGGCCGAAGCTCCTGCGCGCGAACGCCGGCAATTCACCAATAGCTACGACGAGTTGTCGGACGAAGCGCGGCAATTGGCGCTAGCCGTTGACCAATACAAAATCTCTCGCCGCCGCCGCTTCATCACGTATGAGGAAATGCTCGACGTGATGAAATCGCTCGGTTATCGGCAGTAACGCATCGCGATCACTCCTCCGCGCCCGTCGCGCGGCCCGACGCGACGTCGAATTCATACACCGCCGGAATCAGCATCGCCGCCGTCGTGAAACCATAAGCGCCGACGACGATCAGGAAAACTCCGAGCGTCTGCTGCTGCAAAAAGCTCGTGATCGCGACGAACGTCAGCGTCGGGCAAGCGATCGACGCCATGCCGATCGCTGCCGACGGATTGCGATATCCCAGCGCCACGAACATGCTCACTCCGCCACCGACCATGAACACCAGGAACGGCGCCAGTTGCAACTCGAACGAGCCGCCGAACGACATCATGATTCTCATGCAGGTGGCAATACCGACGAACAAGAAAAACACCATGCCGAGGCTGACGGCCACCGCGTGCCGCGAGTTGACATACGTCAGACCGGCGTGAACGCCGAGCGTCGCGACGAACAGATAAGCCATCGCCAGCGCCGCCACAAGATAAACGAGGTTCTCGAACGTCGTCGCTCCCGCCCACCATAGGCCGATGCAAAGCAGCAGCGGCAACACCACCATTTCCTTGGCGACATAGAATACGCCGCCGAGCTTGCCGAACAGAAACTCCGCGGGCGTCAGATCGGTGACCAACAATAAATCCAGCGCGCCGAGATCCCGTTCGGTGGTGATCGACGTGACGGCCAAAGCGTTCACGAGAATCAGACTCAGCACCAGAATCGGCGCAAGCGCCAAGGAAATCGCGCCGCGGTCGGGCGAGCCGTTCGACACGGCTGCATGAAGACCCAAGGCCGTCAGCGCCGCCAACAGAACATAGGCAAACCGGATCGCCAATACTTTTTTGCCGTAAGCCCAGGTGCGAATTTCTCGCCAAATGATCGGGTTATCCCACACTTCGCGCGTTGCTTGCTTCGCGGCATGAGGCGAGACCGCGGGCGCCGCCGCCTCTTCGTTTTGTGATTGCGCGGCCTTTTGGAAAACGTCTTCATCCGCGACGGCTTGCAGTTGCACCTCGCGCGATGGATTCCAAACCCGAACCCGCAGCATCGCCACCGCATTGGCCACGACCGCGATCAGCGTCGCAAAGCCCAGGAACCAATGGTCCGGGGCGCCGAAGTTCCCAAACACGGCCGCTTGCCCTACGTCGGGCCGAGCCGCGATCAACACGGCCCGCCAAGGGCTGAGCGCCGCGCCCCAAACGCCGGCCGAAACGCCGTTCCATTGCACTCCCAATCGCCCTGCGGCGACCAGCAATTCCGCCGCCGCCAGCCAAAACATCAGCACTAGAAACGCCAGCGCCAGTGTTTGAAACGTCTTTTCCCGCCACAGCGCGAGTGTCGACCCGATGCTGCCGGACGCGAGCGCCGTGGCCAATGTCACCGCAAACACCCAGCCGATTTGCGACAGCGACACTCCGCCGAACAGCCCGATCAACATGAACAACGGCCAGGCCGCCGCCAGCAGCACCAACACCTGCAGCAAGCTCGACAGCAATTTCCCTAGCACCAACTCGCTGTTCGATAACCGCGTCATGAGCAGCAGCACCAGCGTGCGGCGATCTTTTTCCTGCGCCACGGCGCTGGCCGCCAGCAATGCGGAGAAGAACAGCACGAGCGCCAACTGCAACGGCGCCAGCAGTTGAAAGAGCGTCGCCCCGAATCGGGCCATATCGCCGACGTTCCGCACTTCCTGCGTGCCGGTGAGCAGCAGCCAGGCGGTCGAAACCAGCATCAGCAGCGCGGCCACGTAGACGGCCCGCGCGGCGTAGAACCGCATCCGCCGCGGGGCGGTCACAAGTTCTCGCGTAAACACCGGCCCGATGAACAATCCACGCCTCGCTGGAAAGCAAGCCATTGCCTGACGGCCGGAAACCCCCGACTGTCCATTGTCGCTTGCTTGGGCCGCGGTTCAAGCGGGGCCCGAGGCGTTGCGTGAGAAAAGTCCCTCTCTTCTTCTCTTCGCGCCCTTCGTGCCACAAGCGGATAAATTCTTTGCAAGGCGCGACGATTTTGTTGGAGTTCACGCTTTAATGTGTTGCGGGCGCACGCTGAAGCGTGAACTCCAACTTTGGTTGCGGCTCAGCCGCGCTATGCCTTCGCGATGTTCCACTCCGCAGTTAATGCGATTCCGCCGGCACGATCTCCAGAATCAGCTTCTCCGCTCGCCGAACCAGCGCCATTGGCAGCGGGCGATCGACTCGGGCTTCGGTCAGCAGGCGGTGCAAGTCGTCGATGCCGGTCAGCTTTTCGCCGTCGAATTCGACCAGCACGTCTCCCTCGCGCACGCCGGATCGCTCCGCGGGGCTGTTTTCCTCCACCGATACGACCAGAATCCCGCTGTCGGCCAGCAGATTGTGAAAACGGATCAAATGCCGGGGCATCGGCACATTTTGGCCCGCGATTCCCAAATAACCGCGCCGCACGCGGCCATCGTGGATCAGCCGCCCGGCCACGACCTCCGCCGTGCTGGAAGCGATGGCGAAGCACAAACCCTGCGCCGGCAGCAGCATGGCCGTGTTGACGCCGATCACCTCGCCGCGCGAAGAGACCAGCGGTCCACCCGAGTTGCCGGGATTCAAAGCCGCGTCGGTCTGGATCACGTTGTCGATCAATCGGCCCGATCGGGCCCGCAACGATCGACCCAAGGCACTGACGACGCCGGCCGTGACGGTGAATTGAAAGCCGTAAGGATTTCCGATGGCGATCACCAATTGGCCCGGCCGGATGATCTTCGAATCGCCGAATCGCGCCGGCGTCAGATCGTTCGACGCGACGCGAACCACCGCCAAATCGGTTTCCGGATCGCTGCCGACAAGCTCGGCTTTCATGCGGCGGCCGTCGGCGAAGGTGACTTCGATCTTCTCGGCACGGTGAACGACGTGATCGTTCGTCAGAATGAAACCATCGGGCGTGAACACGAAGCCCGAACCGCTGCCCGACATCCGCGGCTCCGCTGACCGGCCCGCTTTCTGCCCGGAACGGCCGCGATGATGCACGTCGATATTAACGACGGCCGGCCCGACCGTTTCCGCCGCGCGGATCACCACCTGCGAATAGGCATCGAGCGCCTCGGCCTCGCTGATCGGCGGCTGCAAGGGAAGCCGCGGCAGCGATTCGCCGCTGTCGGCTCCAGAAGATGATGGGCTATCCGACGCACCAGAAAGCAGTTCGAAGCGTTGCATGGAAACATCCTTTACGACGAGGCACCTTCAAAAACTACTCAAGGGAATGGTATAGTGAGTCAGCCACGAGGCAAGCACCCACGTTGAAGTGGGGCTTCGCGCGTCGCCTCCGACCTCCGACCAGCGACCTCCGACCTCTGACCTCCGACCTCTGGAGCCCCTCCCATGATCCAATACGACATGGCCAACCTGAAGAAGATCAAGAAGATGGCCGAATTGGCCCCGGCCGCGATGAAGGCCTATCAAGCGCTCGGCGACGCCGCGACCGCCGACGGCGCAATTCCGGCCAAATACAAGGAACTAATCGCCGTGGCCGTGGCGATGACGACGCAGTGCCCCTACTGCATCGAATACCATTCCGCCAAAGCCAAGAAGATCGGCGCGACCGAACAAGAATTGGTCGAAGCGATTCTGGTTTCCGCCGCGTTGCGAGCCGGCGCTTCAGTGACGCACGGGACGCACGCGATTGATTGAACCGCCGTCACCGGACGGCGACGCAGGCTTGGTTGTCGTACCAGCCGCTTTGCTTGATCATGGCGGCGCCGGGCCGAGCCGAGCCGATCAACAATCCGCCAGCATTGTAGTGCAGCAGCGCGGCATTCTTGCCGGTGCCGACAATGCAGCCGACCTTACCGCCAGGAATCGTATCCATCCCGACCGGCGCTTCCGCCAGCAGCGAATCCGGCAGTGTCCCGGCAGGCGTAATTGACACATCTCTGGCACGCGAATTGCGGTGATTTTTAGCGTTCTCGGTGCGGCTCCGAAAATGAAAGGGCGGTTTACCATGCGAACATCATGGATCGTTATTGGGCTGTCGTGCTTGGGGCTTTTGGCCTCGCTCGCCATGGCGCAAATTGGCGTTTCCGCGTCAGCCAAAGACGCAGCTCGGCCGGCGCGGGCCGCGGCAACGCAAACCACTCCGGCTGAAGCGGCACCAACGAATACGGCAGCAGCGAATGCGGGACCAACGAAAGCAGAACTATCGGCGGCGGACCAATCGGCCGACGAAACGGCGATTCGCCACGTCGTCGAGGCTTTCACGAAGGCCTACGACGCCGGCGATTCCAAAGCCATTGCCGCGCTCTTCACTCCCGAAGCTGAGATTGTCAGCGCCGATGGAACGATTCACCAAGGGCGCGACGCGATCGAAAGCGATTTCGCCGAAGAATTCAAGCAGTATCCCAAGGCGAGAATCAAAGTTGACGTGCAGTCGATTCGCTTTCTGAGTCCCACGCTCGCCATCGAAGAGGGAACGTCGATCGTCACCCACGACTTCGGCGGGCCTTCCGAGCACACCCGATACGAAGTCGTCCATGTCAAGCAATCCGGCGCATGGCAGATGGCCAGTGCCCGCGATCTGCCGGATCAAGCGGCGACGGCCGAGGAGCAGCTCGATCAGTTGAAATGGTTGATCGGCGAGTGGGTCGATGAAGACCCCGACGACCTGGTGCAAACCTCCTACCGCTGGTCAACCAATCATCATTTCATCCTCTGCGACTTCACCGTCGATTTGAGCGGCCAACCCGCCATGACCGGCACGCAACGCATCGGCTGGGATCCGTTGGCCAAGACGGTTCGCTCGTGGGCCTTCGACTCGGAAGGGGGCTTTACCGAGGGCATTTGGAGCCACGAAGGAGACCGGTGGATCATCAAGACAACGGGCGTCACCAACGACGGCAAATCCGCCTCTGCCACCAACTACCTGACGCGGCTGCACAAGCATCGTCTGACGTGGGAATCGCGCGACCGATTCATCGGCGGCGAAAAAACCGACGACATCGGCCCGATCGTGATCGCCCGCCAGCCGCCGACGCCGGGCACGATCGTCAAGCATTCGGAAAGCAAGCATTCAGCTAGCAAAGATTCCGAAGCAAAGCATTCAGAACCGCGGAAATAGCTCGGGGTTTGTAATAGTAGGGAGGTCGAGCATTCGACAAGTCCGCGATCACTAAACAAATCATCTGGTCGGAGGATCGGTTCCGACCGCAAGGAAAGATGGATCATGAAAACGTCTCGCAGCATTTTGTTCGTTTTGGCGGTTGCCGCTTCGCTCTTGGCGCATTCCAGCGTTGGGGGCGCGCGGCGGTGGCGACGCTCATAACCGCGACGGCGGCGGACATGCCGGTGGCGGCGGAGCTGCACATGTTGGCGGTGGCGGAGCCGCGCATGTCGGCGGTGCGCCGCATGTTGGCGGTGGCGGTGCGCCGCATATTGACGGTGCGCCGCATGTAGGCGGTGCGCCACATACTGGCGGTGCTCGACCGTCGGTCGGCCATGCGCCGACTTTCAGCGTGCCCCATGTGGCGCGCACTCCCGAGTTTCATGCGCCGGAGCACACTGCGATCACGCGGCCGAACATTTCGCGGCCGGAATTCACGCAGCCCAATATCGCGCGTCCCGAAGTCACGCGTCCCGAAGTCACGCGTCCCGAAGTCACGCGGCCCGAAGTCACGCGGCCCAATCTCTCGCGGCCCAATCTCTCGCGGCCTGGGATCACGCGGCCAGAATTCACGCGGCCGAACGTTTCGCGTCCGGCGTTGGAAAACCGCCCCGATTTCGCACATCGTCCCGCGATCGAAGGGCGTCCGGATATCGTCGGGCGGCCCGGCATCGAGAATCGTCCGCAAAGTCGCGCCGATTTCTTTGGCCGGCCGGGAATCGCCGAGCATTCGGGCTTGGGCGTGCGGCCGTCGCTGGTGAATCATCCGGAGTATTTGAACCGCGCGGCGCCGGAAATCGATCCGGCATTGTTGACAATCGCGGAAACTTGGCGTCAGAGCGGCTTGCCGGCTCGTGGTATCACGGCGATTGGCACGATAACTGGCACCATGATCACGACCA
The DNA here is from genome assembly GCA_963738955.1 of Pirellulales bacterium. Taxonomy (GTDB): domain Bacteria; phylum Planctomycetota; class Planctomycetia; order Pirellulales; family DATAWG01; genus DATAWG01. Next base: position 86,537 of record CAVTYW010000022.1, read on the forward strand.
TTACTGGCATAGCCGGCCGACTTGGTGGTGGGGCAACAACTGGTGGGGTGCGGATATCTTCCCGGCTATGCCGCCTGGCAAATCCCATGGTCGTGGGGCTACTGGTCGTATTACAACCCCTACTACACCCAACCGCTGTCGTTCGGAACGACGACGGTCAACTATTCGCAGCCGATCGTCCTGCAAACGCCGCCCGCCGTCGCGCCCGGCAGCGATCAAACTTCGGCCGAAGATCAGGCGATGCAATTCTTCGATTCGGTGCGCGATGCCTTCATGAACGGCGAATATCAACAAGCGCTGACGCAAGTCGATCGAGCGATCGAGCTATTACCGAACGACGCCGTGCTGCATGAATTTCGCGGCCTGGCATTGTTCGCCCTCGGCGATTATCGCCAGGCGGCGGCGTCGGTCTACGCCGTGCTCTCGGTGGGCCCCGGCTGGGATTGGACCACGCTCAGCGCTCTTTACCCCGATACGGACGTGTACACGCAACAACTCCGCTCGCTGGAGCAATATGCCAGCCAGCATCCGAATCAATCGGATGCACGGTTCCTGCTCGCGTATCACTATTTGACCTGCGGTTACACGGATCAGGCCATCGGGCAGTTGCAGGAAGTCGTGCAATTGAATCCGAAGGATCAGTTGTCGGCACAGCTTTTGGCTTCGCTCACGACTCCGCAATCGGCAAGTGCGTCGTCGTCATTGACCGTGCCCGGTTCGCCGCCGCCGATCGCTGGATCGACCGAACCGGTCGCCGTTCCGTCGGCGCCAGTCAACGCGGCGATGCTCGCCGGGCGTTGGAGGGCGACGCGGCCCGACGGCAGCACCATCGTGCTGAACCTCGGAAACGACGCAAAGTACGACTGGAACTACACGAGCAACGGCGAGGCGCACAACTTCGCCGGCACGTTCACGGTCGCCGACAATCTGCTGGTGCTGAAGCAGGGCGACACTCCGACGATGGTCGGCCAAGTCACGCTGATCAACAATCGGCAATTCAATTTCAAAATGCCGGGCGACAACCTGAACGATCCGGGATTGACGTTCAACCGTGGTTAACGCTTCATATCCGCTCTTTACACCAACCCGAAGCGTTAGCGAGGGTGCGCTGCCATGCGCCCTCGCTAACGCTTCGGGTTGGTGCTGTGTTAGCGGCGCTGGTTCTCGCTACGGCAAAACGCGAATCGAGATATTGCGGAAATCCAGCGGCCCGGTGTGCGCCTGCAAGCCGATGCGGCCCGATTTCCGATCTGGCCGAATGCCCGGGTGATGATCGTAATGCTCGGTCTGCTCGTCGAGATTGGCATCGACGATTTCGTGATCGTTCAGCGTCACTTTGACGTGGCGGCGATCGCAAAGGATATCCATTTTGCCCCATTCGCCGGCCGGCTTGGTGAATCCGCGTTTCGCGGCGACGACGTCGTAAATGCTGCCGCAATACTGCACCGGCCGAAGGTGGGCATATTCCGGTGCGTCGTCGTCGAGCACCTGGATTTCCATGCCGGCATACGAAGGATCGGTATGCGGCTTGAGGTCCATCGGAATCCGCAGCCAGATGCCGCTATTGCCGCCCTTCGGCAAGCGATATTCCACTTTCAATTCGAAATTGGCATATTCGGCAACGCTCTCCAATCCGCCGCCGCCTTGTCCTTTGCAATGAATCAGGCCGTCGGCAACTTCCCAATTCTTTCCGTTGTCGTCGAACTCCTTCCAACCGTCGAGCGTCTTGCCGTCGAACAGGCTTTTCCATGCGGCGTCGTCGGCCGCGGCCGTTCGTGCCCACGAAGCCAACGCCAACGCGATCAAGATAAGTGCGAATTTCGAGCGACGAAGCATGATGGTTCTCCTCGATGTGGAATGGAGGCTGGGCTGGAGAAAAACGGTTGGCGATAACAGGTGGGCGTGTCGGGCATGCACCCGTGCGGGAATTCTGCCGTTTTGGTTGCGCCGCCCTCGCTAACGCTTCGGGTTAGTGTACTGGGAATACTAACCCGACGCGTTAGCGAGGGTGGGCGTGTCGCGCGGACGAACTTTGAATCAATCACTCTTCAATTCGCAAACGGCCATCTGGCCATAGCACTCGTCGACTTCGATCCGCAGCCGCTCGGGACGGATGCCTTTGGCGGCCGCCAGATCGTCCAACAACCGCTGGCCGATATACCGGGCCAGCAGTTCGGCCGTCGTGTTGGCCACAGGCAAGAGCTTACAATCGCCGCGCGGGAAAAGCCAGCGCCGGTCGGCAAACGTCGCCTCGACGCTCGTTTCGTCGGCCCGAACGCGAATCGTCGGATGCTCGGTGGGCAGCAATACATAGTGATCCAAATCGTTCAAGATCGCTCGCAACGCATCGCGGAGCGCAATGAAATCGACCACATACTGATTGTCGTCCAACGGCCCAAACCATTCGGCCGCAACACGGTAATTATGCCCATGCAGCCGCTCGCAGATATTGCCGTCGAACGTAATAAAGTGCGCAGCGCTGAAGACAAGATAATCCTTCGCAACGCGAACATGGTACGAAGCGCCCATATCAACTTCCCATCAGCCCCCGTTAGCCCCGCCGCTCGCGGCGGGCGCGTGCGACTTCCCGCGCGCCGCATCCTATTGCCAACGAACCGGCCAAGTCATTATGCCCTCGCGCAGCAACACAAACAAACCCGCGGCGATCAGATCGGCCGTCGTGCCCGGATTGCGACGATGCTCGTCGGACCGTAGCCAGAAATCCAAATCCCCGCAGGCCTGCCAAAACGATTCGTCTTGCGGCAAGCCGGCCGCGAGCACCGCCGCGGCACGATCCGACGCTTGCTGCGCAACCTTGGTGCCGCATTTGCGCGATCAAGCTATCGGGAAACCGGCTCATCAAAACTAGATGCGTGTGGACAATCGTTTCGCCGGCCGTCCAGCCGCGCGAGAAACCAGCGGCGAGCGAGCCAGCGGCGTCGATCAAGACTTCGTGAAACCCGTTCACGAATTGCCGCGCGACCAAATCGCGATCGGCCGCCAATCGCATGGCGTCGAGCAGATTCGCGGGCGGCGGCGATTCGAGATCGGCAACATCCGCTTCCGCAACGCGACCCATCCCGCCCGGCTTCGCGACGCGGATCGCTTCATACACATCGCGGGCATCGGCCGGCTCAAGCCGTTTCAACACCGATCCGATGCCGTCGCCAAGCGGCGTTTCGCGCGGCACCGCGGCCAAGGGAGCCAACAACAGCACGGTCCCCAAATTCGCATTCGTGCCGACAACCGCGCGCGTCGCTCGAACCGCTTCCAGCACAACCGTTCCAACGCGATTCGTCGCCGCGCTCTCCATCGCCGGCCCGATCGCAACGGCGGCAGCCAGCAAATCGGGATAGGTCAGATCGTCGAAATCTGACCCACGATGCACATTGCCCGGCTTCGGCGCCGTCGCCTCATGGATACAAGCCAAAGTGGCACATTGGCCGATAGTAAGTTGCATAACAACGCCTCAGGCACCATTTCCTAAAAGCTTCTCCACCAGCAGAATGATTTTCTCAGGCGCATCTTCCACGACCCAGTGGCCGGCGTCAACCAGGCGATGAACTTCGGCCGTTGGAAAGAATTCAAGGAACCGTTCCAAGAATTTTGGCGTGAAGCACCAATCGCGCATGCCCCAGATCAATTGGATCGGCCGATTCGCGAGCGACGGCAGGCCGCGCTCGATTTCCAGCAACGTCGCATAGCTCGGATGACTCGGGTGCATCGGGATATCGTGTACGAATCGGTCGATGGCAATTCGATTTGTCCACGAGTCGTAGGGAAATAGATAGCCGGCGCGCACGGCGGGCGACAGTCGCTCGGGATGGGCGACGGCCATGCGCAGCGCGGCGCGAGCGAAGCCGTTCAATCCGCGCACCAGAATCGGCCCTAGGCCGGGCGCTCGGCAGATGCGGATTCGCCACGGCATCGTCAACGCGCGAAACGCCCCGGTGTTGAACAACACGATTCGCGAAAATCGCTCCGGCGCTCGCAGCGCGGCTCCCAGTCCAATCGCCCCGCCCCAATCCTGCGCCACCAGCGTCACGTCGCGCAGGTCCAATTCGGCGACAAGTCGCGACAGATTGTCGATATGCGATGCCAGCCGATAGTCGAATTTTGCCGGTTTGTCGCTTAGCCCGCAGCCGATGTGATCCGGGGCGACGACGCGATGACGGCCGCGCCAGGCGGTGATCAGATTCCGCCAGTGGAACGACCAGGTCGGATTGCCGTGGACCAGGAGAAGCGGCGAACCGGCGCCTTCGTCCAGATAGTGATAGCGGCCGGCTTCCAGCGAAAGGAAATGAGAGGCAAACGGATAAAGGGGGCGCCAAACAGCTTCGAGCGAGCTTTCGAATTTGGCTCCAGACATCCAACACCGCTCATGGAATTGCCAGCCTCGCCGGGTCGGACAGGGCGAATATACCGGTCGTGCGGGGCCGTGACCAGTAGGTGCTCCACTCCGTGGCGGCGTCCGCGACGGAGTCGCGGGCTCCGACATCGCGTTGCGTTCTTGCAACGTATTAGTTTTAAGTTAGCCAGGCGTATGATTCCGGCCATTATGCGATTGCGGCGGCCCGCGGGGTTCCTGTGCCGCAGGCTAGGCAATATGATTAAGAACGGTCGGTTGCCTGTGCGGTTTGTTAACGAGCAGGACAATCGCGGCGGGCAACCGGCGGCTAGCGCCTTGCCGCTCAGACGCGAACCAGCAAACGTGAGCGGCGAGGCGCTAGCCGCCGGTGTTCCCGTTGCATTTGGCCCAGTTGACGAACGCGATCCAGCTACCGACGATCAAGGAATTCCGCGATGTTCGAGCAGACATTTCAAGCCGAGCATTTCATCAACCGCGAGTTGAGCTGGCTGGAGTTCAACGCGCGCGTGCTGGAAGAGGCCGAGGATCCGACCAACCCGCTGCTTGGAGCGGGTCAAGTTCCTGTCGATCTTCAGCTCGAACCTCGACGAGTTCTTCATGGTCCGCGTGGCGGGCTTGCGCGAGCAGGCCTTCGGCGACGGCGCTCCGCAGGATTACTCGCCCGACGGCATGCGGCCGATCACGCAGTTGCAGCGGATCGCCAGGCGGACGCAGGAACTGGTGGCCGCCGCAATATCGCTGCTGGAACGAATCGGTGCTGCCGCAACTGGCCGAGCAGGGCATCCGGCTGCTGAAGCATCGACGAGCTCGACGCCGGAGCAGCGCGAAACGCTCGATCGCTTCTTCCGCGAGCGGGCGTTTCCGATTCTGACGCCGATGGCCGTCGATCCCGGCCCATCCCAGCCCGCGCTATCACAACCGCGGCTTGTACCTGGCGGCGATGCTCGAGCGGCACCGCGGCCTGGGACCGAAGCAGTTGTTCGCCGTCGTGCAGTTGCCGCAGGTGTTGCCGCGGTTGGTGCCGCTGGGGCAAGGCGACGAGCAGCAGTTCATCCTGCTCGAAGAGGCCGTGTCCGCGCGGCTGCCGGAGTTGTTCGGCGGCTTCGACGTGCTGTCGTGGACGACGTTCCGCATCACGCGCGACAGCGACATCGAGTTGCTCGAGCAAGAATCGGACGACATGCTGCGGCTGATCGAAGACCGGCTCAAAGCCCGGCAGCGCGGCGAGGCCGTGCGGCTGGAAGTGGCGGCCGGCGGCAACGAGGAACTGATGCGCATGATCATCGAGCGAAGAATCGATGCGCGACGGCGTGCACGGCCGAGTCGCTACAGCGAGGTGTATCGCATTCCCGGCCCGCTCGATCTGACGGCGCTGATGGAACTGATGCAAGCTGCCGAACCGCGACACGCTGCGCGACGCCGCCGTTTTCGCCGCAGCCGCCGCGCGGGCATGCGCCGCGCGCGGCGACGATCTGTTCGCGCTGATCGCCCGGCAGCGACATCCTGCTGCACCATCCGTTCGACTCGTTCGATCCGGTGGTCGAGTTCGTCAACCGCGCGGCCAACGATCCGAACGTGCTGGCCATCAAGCAGACGCTCTATCGCACCAGCGGCGATTCGCCCATCACGCGGGCCCTGATTGCAGGCGGCCGAAAACGGCAAGCACGTCACGGCGCTGGTCGAGCTGAAGGCCCGCTTCGACGAAGCGAACAACGTCAGTTGGGCGCGGCAAATGGAACGGGCCGGCGTGCACGTCGTGTTCGGCTTCCTCGACCTGAAGACGCATTGCAAGGTGTCGCTGGTCGTGCGGCAGGAAGGCAACGTGCTGCGGCGCTACGTCCACCTGGGCACCGGCAACTACAATCCGACCACGGCGCTGCTCTACACCGATCTTGGCCTGTTCACCGCCGACGAAGACATCGCCGCCGACGCCTCGGCGCTGTTCAACCTGCTCACCGGCTATTCGCAAGGGCATCACTGGCGCAAGCTGGTCGTCGCCCCGAGCGATTTGCACCGCCGCACGATCGAATTGATCGACGAGCAGATCGAGCGGGCCCGCGAAGGACGGCCGTCGCGGATTTTCGCCAAGACTCAACGCGCTGGTCGACTATCGCGTGATCGAGGCCCTGTATCGCGCCAGCCAGGCCGGCGTGCCGATCGACCTGGTCGTCCGCGGCATCTGCTGCCTGCGGCCGGGGCTGCCGGGCATTTCGGAGAACATCCGCGTGCGCAGCATCGTCGATCGGTTTCTGGAGCACAGCCGGCATTTACGTCTTCAGCCCCGACGACGATGCCAAGATTTACCTCGGCGAGCGCCGACTGGATGCCGCGCAATTTCTATCGCCGCGTGGAAGTGATGTTTCCGATCGAGGCTCCGGAGCTGAAGGAGCGGATTCTGCACGAGATCATGCCGGCCTATCTGCACGACAACGTGAAAGCCCGCATCCTGCAGCCCGACGGCACGTACGTTCATCTCCGTCCGCCGGAAGGCGGCATCGCCTACCGCTGCCAGGAACGTCTCTTGGCCTTGCACCCGGCAATCAGCCCGGTCGAAGCCCGCGTATCGGGCAACGGCGCGCTGCGGCACGAGGAATTGCGCATCGGGCATTGAGCCCGCACCCCTCCGTATGCGATAATTTGAGGGATGGGCACGACTTCGACTGAGCCGCCGAGCGTCCTGCCTTTCGCGCCGACGATTTTCGAGGCGACACTCGGAACCGGCGGATCGGTCCGCAAGGAAAGGCGCTTACGAAGTCGGCTGCGGTTTTGAAGAGGCAAGCTGGGTTCGACATAGTTATCTGTGGATCGAATCTTGCCGCAAATCGCGCACTCGCCCACTCGATCGAGCAAATCGCCAACGGGAATGCGAAACGGTGCCCGCCCCACCGAAGCGCCGGCCCGAACGCGCTACCCCATTTTCAACCGAACCCACGGCCACCAGCCGGTCACACGTTCTATGAAACGCCAAATCGAAAAGCGATCTAACGGAATACTGCGATTCTTCACGCCGGAGCTCTACATTCGGTTCGGCTCCGACGACGACGACGAGGCCGACGCCGCCGACGAATCCTGGGAAATGGCCATCAGGGCATATGACAAGCACTTGCGCGTCATCCGAAAAAAACTACCACGTTCCGCGGTAGCCCTTTCGGAACTCTGTTTCCACGATTGGGAGGTGCTCGCGTTCGGCAATCAAAACCTGAACGCCGACGAATTCTTTCCAGGTCGCGATTCCTCTCCAATGCGAATGGACCTCCGAGCTGCTGGCCTTTCGCTTCAGAATGGCGAATTGATAACCGACCTGATTTACATCCTAGCCGATCGAATTCGAAAAAACCGAGCAAAGAAGCACAAGCAATTCAGCGGAGGCGACAGGCTTTGGCTCTACGACGAGGTTGACGAATACGACGACATGCCTGGCACCTCGGTGCATCGCATCCTATTGAGCGATGGTAGCGAAATCGAGATACCGTTTTCCACGGTAATCATTCGAAAATTCTCCGTGCATCAAAACGAACAATCGAAGAAATCGCGCGAAACCGCCAGATGACGTGCGGTGGTTATGCCGGCGGCTGAATGCCGAAATCGCGGATCGTCAACAGACTCGAAAACGGATACCCCTTCGCCGCAAACGCTTGGGCCCCGCCTTCCATGCGGTCGATGATCGCGACGACTCGGGTCACTTTCAATCCGAATTCTTCCACCCGTGTGATCGCGTCGAGCGACGAACCGCCGGTGGTGACAACGTCTTCGACGATCACCACCCGCTGACCCGGCAGCACCGGCCCTTCGACGTAGCGATTCGTGCCGTGCCCCTTGGCTTCCTTGCGGACCAAAAAGCCCGACATCTGCTGCCCGCGCACGCCGGCCATCGTAATCACGGCCGCGGTAATCGGATCGGCCCCGATCGCCATGCCGCCGACCGCGTCGGGCAGTGGAAGCTCGTCGGCCAGCAGATTCAGAATCCCATCGGCAATGAGCCTGGCGCCGAACGAATCGAGCGTCACCTGCTTGCCGTCGAGATAGTACGACGCCTTTTTGCCGGAGGCGAGCGTGAACTCGCCGAATTTCAAAGCGCGGCTGCGAACCAATTCGATCAACGTCTGTTTGTCGTACACGCGTCACCGTGAAACAATGCTTTGGGAAATCGCTGGAAGGAGTTACAAAACCGCGACGAGAAAGGGACAGTCCCCGGCGGTTTTAAAACTGCTTCTAGCCCAAAGTATACGAATTGTTTCGCCGGTTGCCACTGGCCGACCAAGCCGCGACCGCAAGCCTACGGCCGAACGATGATGCTCGAGCCGACCGAGAGAATGTCGAACAGGTCTTCGGCGTCGCGGGAGCTGAGCGTCAAGCCGCGCGGGTCGTCGGCGACGTTGGGGTCGGCGAGGCCGCAGAAGCCGAAGCCGTCGCCGAAGTCGACCCAATGGTGGATCAGCGGCAAGCCTTGGCGAGCGGCTTCCGAGGGTGGATGATAGCGCGGGTCGAGCGATTTGCGATCGACTTTATACGTGCCATTCAAGGCGGCCGCGTCTTTGCCCATGCCGACCAACTTGAATCGCCCGGCGTAGCACTGCTGCACCACGAGCGTCACTTCGCGCTTGTTCAAGTTCACGAATGCATTGAACGGCCCGCGAATCACTTTCAGTTTATTGCCCGCCGTCAAATGATCGGGATCGCCGATGCCGTTGATCTTGGCCAGCAAGGCCGCGGGAACTTGAAACTCGTTCGCGATGGTCTCCAAGCGATCGCCGGCTTTGACTTCATAGGGCGGGACGAGCAAGTGCTGCCGGGAATAAACGACCGTGCCGGCCAGGCGGCCCAGCAGGTCGTTCAGTTGCTTGGTTTCTTCAGGCTTCAGTTGCGGATCGTCGTAGAACAACGTGAGCCGCTGCAGTCCCTCGGCCAAATGCCCTTCTCGCAGCGTTGCGGTGACGAGGTCCATCGCCGACGAGAACGCGGCAGCGCCGGCCGAATTGCCGGTGGTGGGCGAAGATGAGTTCGCGTTGGTGGTTGTCAAGCCGACGGGCGTGGCTGGGATCGTCGCATGCGATTGCTCGGACGCGGCGGCTGGCGGCGCGGCGGATCCGTATCCGCCCGATGAATAGCTTGATGTGGCGGCGGCAGGCGGCGGCGCGGTGTTATTTGAATTGCCGTTTGGCGTGGCGGCGGTGGTCGTCGGAGTTGTATTGGAGCCGTAAACACTCGCATTGGTGGGCGGTGCGCTCGATGGATAGCTGTTGGCTGAAGCGTTGCCTGTTTGCGGCGTTGTCGTTGAATAATTGTTTGAACCAAAAGCGGAGGGCGCGGCTGGCACTTGGCCGTAAGACGGTGGAGCGTTGCCGGGCGGCGGATTCGTGCCTGCGCTGCCTGGGGTCACGGACGGCGGCGCGATCGGTCCATCCATGCCCGACCAGGCTCCGTTGGGCATCGGCGATTCGACCGGCGTGCTCTTGTTGAGCACGAGGTTGACGCCGTACAGGATCGCGCCGAGCACGACCATCAGCAGCATCGCCTTGAGCCAGTTCACGACGGTTCTCCTTAACTCATGACAACAACCGGGCCGCAAGCCGCGAAATAATAGGAAAACAAGCCGTTTTACGCTACGGCAGTTTGGAGCAGGGGGCAGGGAGCGG
>CAVTYW010000023.1:0-82457 GCA_963738955.1 Pirellulales bacterium
CGCTGGTGAAAAACAAAGTCACCGCGCAAGTAATCCCGCAAGACGCCGCGCCGCAGATGGTGCCATTGCTGGCCGATCCGAATCGCAAGGGGATGTTTCGCGGGCAGTTCATCGCCTTGCAACCGGGCCCGGTGCGAATCGAGCTGACGATTCCCGATTCCGACGAGGATCCGCTGTCGCGGCAGATCATGGTCAAGGTGCCCGATTTGGAGAAAGACAATCCGCAGCGCAACGACGCGTTGCTGAGCGAAATCGCCCTGCGCACGAAGGGGCGCTATTACGTCGGCATTCCGGCGGCGCTCGGCGCCGATGGAAAACTGCCGCCGCTGGCCGCACAATTGAAAGATCGAACCCGATTGACCGTCCGTTCCGGCGACCGCGATAAACCATGGGAACAGCTTTGGGGCACGTGGCTCCTCGGTGGCATCTGCGGTGCGCTGTGCCTGGAATGGTTGATCCGCAGACTGAGCCGATTGGCATAAATGAGCGGCAAGGCGCTAGCCGCCGGTCGCGTCAAGCACGACACCGAACCAAAAGTGGCGCAACCGGCGGCTAGCGCCTTGCCGCTCACAACACAACGCCGTGGGCATGGAACTTAACGCCCCCGTTAACCCCAACTCCGATCCCGCATGGCAACCGAAGTAACTCCCGCTCGATTGGCTCCGCAGATCGTTTCGATCCTGGCGGGTCTGCGCCGCCGCATCTATGCCTATATTTGGTGCGAAGGGCTGGCCGTCGGCGTCGCCTTTCTCGGGGCGGCGTTTTGGATTTCGTTGGCGTTCGATTGGTGCGTCGAGCCGCCGGTTTGGGTCCGGCAGGGAATGATCGGTCTGACCGCGATTGGGCTTGTCTATATTCTCTACCGCTTCATCCTCCGCCGGATTTGGCTGCCGATCGCCGACCATAATTTGGCCCTGGTGCTCGAGCGGCGGTTTCGCGACTTCGACGAGAGTTTGTTGACCACGGTCGAACTTACCGAGCAACCCGATCACGCCAGCGCTTTCCATCCGCAAATGTTGGCCGCCGCCGAGCACGCGGCAATTCGCCGCATGGCCGACGTGCGGCTGGCCGACGTGTTTCGTCGCGGGCCGCTGGCGCGCAGCCTGTTCGCGGCGGCCGTGGCAATTGCCTCGATCGTTGCTTATGCCTCGTTCGCGCCGCAATCATTCGCAAAGTGGCAAAGCCGCGTGCTGCCGCCTTTTTCGAACGAGCCTTGGCCGCGCCGCGTCCATTTGTCGATCGAAGGTTTCGATAATCCGGAGCATCGCGTCGTCGTCGCCAAGGGGGCCGATCTGACGATCGTCGCCAAGGCTGACACGCAATTCGAAATCCCCGAGACGGTGCAAATCCGCTATCGCACCGAGGAAGGCCGCAGCCGCGAGAACATGAGCCGCGTCGGCGTCGCCGGGCCCGACGAGCCGTACCAACCCTATTCGTTCGCGTTTCGCGGCATCCTCTCTTCGCGCACGTTCGACATCTTCGGCGGCGACGCTTCGCTGCGCGACTACCGGATCGACGTCGTCGATATTCCGACGATCGAATTGGTGCTGCATTGCGAGTATCCGGCCTACACTCGCGTCGTGCCGCGCGATCTGCCGGCCCGATCGGTCGAAGTCGCGCAAGGAAGCAAGATCACGGTTCATGCGACGGCGAATAAAGACCTCGTCGAAGCGTCGATTCAGCGGCTGAGCTCCGACAGCGCCGTTCCCTTGGCCACGCTCAAGCTGGCCGACAAACCCGATCGCCGCCATTTCTCCTACACGATCGATCGGCTCGACGAAACGCAAACGCTCCTGTTCACGCTCTTCGACGCCGACGGCATCCATAGCCGCGAGCCGGTGCGCCTGAATCTAACCGCCCGGCCCGATGAGCCGCCGCGCGTCGGCGTGCGTTTCCGCGGAATCGGCTCGGCCGTCACGCCGAACGCCCGGCTGCCGCTGGAAGGCGACATCACCGACGACTACGGCATCGCCAAGCTGTGGTACGAATTCACCGAGGCCGCCGAGAACAAACTCGATCAGGCTGTGACGCTCAAAATCCCGCTGGCCACCGATCCCCGCCAGCGCACGACGATCCATTTCGATCGCCAGTCGAACGAAGCCTTGGACCTCAAGGATCGCGGCATGACCGTCGGGCAGCAACTCGTCATCGCCGTCAACGCCGAGGATAATTGCACGCTCGGCAAGACGCCGAACCTCGGGCCGGGCGAGAAATTCCAGCTTGCGATCGTTCCGCCCGAGCAATTGCTCTCGATTCTCGAAGCCCGCGAGTTGACGCTGCGGATGCGATTGGAATCGATCGTTCAAGATGTGACGATTTCCCGCGACCGCCTGGCACGGCTCGAATTTGCCCCTCCGGCGAAGAAGCCGGCGCCGGCAAAGCCGAAAGATTCCGCAAAGCCGAGCGGCGGCAACGCGAAGCCGGCGACCAGCAGTGCCGCGCGACCCGTCTCGCCGTTCGCTCTCGCCGATCCCGGCAGCGAGCCGGGCGACGCGCCGACCACATCCAAGCCGTCCGCTGGCGGCGCCGAGCCGGGCGACGAACCCGATTCGGGCCACGGCTTGTCGGCCCCGCCGGTCGTCGTGCAGCAAGCGATCGCCAACGGCCAGCAGTCGGCCAGCGAAACGCTGAGCCTGGCAACCTCGTTCGACGACATCCGCGAGGAACTGGTCAACAACCGCATCGACACGCCCGAGTTGGAATCGCGATTGAAAGACCAAATCGGCGATCCCTTGCGGCACATTGCCGAAAAATCGTTCCCCGAGCTGGAAACCCGGCTGCGAAAGTTGGAAGCGGTGCTGGCCGACCCGACGGCCGCCAAACCCCGCCGCGACGAAGCCGTCCAACAAGCCGACGCGATTTTGGTCGAGATGCACCAGGTGCTCAACAAGATGCTGGAACTGGAATCGTTCAATGAAATCGTCGAGCAACTGCGAGACATCATCGAGACCGAAAAAGCGATCAACCGAGACACGCTGAAGAGGCAGAAGGAAAAGACGCTAAAGCTGAATGACTAGGGAACAGGGGTCAGGCGACAGGGTACGAAGAACGAAGAAACGAAGACTAACAAAACACGGCCGACATCCAATTCACGATTCCCCTGGCCCCCGATCCCTTCCCCAAGAACTTTTCACCCCTCCCAAGCGACTAAACTCTCAAAGCAGGCGACCACCGGCCGCCGCGGCGAATGTCATGCAAGGAGCAACCGTTATGAAAACTCGCTTCGTTCTGAGCGCGGTGGTGATGATCGCCGGGTATGGACTGCTGGGGAGCCGCCCCTGTTTGGCGGACCCTCCGGGCCAGCCCGAAACGAAGCCGGCCGCCGCCAAGCCAGCCGCAGCCAAACCGGGCGATGCCAAACCCGCGAAGGTTGCGGTGGCCGATGTCAAGCTCGATGCCGAGCAAAAGAAATTGGCTGAGAAGTACGCCAAGTTGGAAAAGGCGTTCAGCCGGTTCGCCGAGTTGGTCGCCACGACCGATCCCAAGCAGGCGGCCCTGTTGCGGCAAGCGTTCGCCGAAAGCCGCTCGCGGTTGATCGACGATCAATTGACCGAACTCGTCGCGCAACTGGCCAAAGACCAACTCTATTCCGCCTCCAAGGGCCAGGTGCAGGTGCAGGCCGACATGAATCGCCTGCTGGAACTATTGCAAAGCGGCGATAGCGCGAAAAAGGAAAAATCGGAGCGCGAGCTGATCCGCAATCTGCTGGGCCGGCTCGACAAAATGATCAAAAATGTCGAGGGAATCCACGGCCTGACCGAAGGCGACGGTGACGTCAAGGATTTGGCCCAACGCCAAGGCAAGGAAGCGGAAAAGGCGAAAGAACTTGCCCAAGACATCCGCCAACTCGAACCAAAGAGCGCCGACGCCAGCGATCCGAATAACAAAGACGCCGACAAAAACGGCAACAAGAACGGCGACAAACCGGGCGACAAGAGCGGCGATAAAAATGGCAACAAGCCGGGCGATAAGAGCGGCGATAAATCCGGTGACAAGTCGGGCGACAAGAGTGGTGATAAATCCGGAGACAAAAGCGGGGACAAATCGGGTGATAAATCCGGCGACAAGTCCGGCAATAAACCGGACGACAAAAACGGAGCAAAGCCGAGTGACAAAAACGGCGTCAAATCGGGCGATAAGAGCGGCAAACCCGGTGACAAATCCGCAAAGCCGGGTGAAGGCAAGCCCGGCGACAAGTCGGCCAAACCCGGCGAAGGTAAACCAAGCGATGCAAAGCCAGGGGAAGGCAAACCGGGGGAAGGAAAGCCCGGCGAGGGTAAACCCGGTGAGGGGAAGCCAGGTGAGGGGAAGCCAGGTGAGGGCAAACCGGGCCAAGGAAAACCCGGTCAAGGAAAACCCGGTCAAGGCAAGCCGGGCGAAGGGGGCGAAAGCCAGCCCGGCGCCGCTCCGCAGGACGACGAAGCCAGCCCGGCTCGCAAGCGCGTCGAGGCCGCCGAAGAGCGAATGCGACAAGCCCAAAAGCATCTCGAAGAGGCCAAGCGCAAGGATGCCGCCGGCGAGCAGCAAAAAGCCATCGCCGAGTTGAACGCCGCCAAGGTCGAACTGGAAAAAATCCTTCGCCAACTGCGCGAAGAGGAAGTCGAGCGCGTGCTGGCCCAGCTTGAAGCCCGCTTCCGGCACATGCTCACGATGCAAATTGAAGTCTATGAAGGAACCGTCCGCGTCAACAAGATTCCCCAGGCCGATCGGGGCCACGATGAGGAAATCGAGGCCGGCCGGCTCAGCCGCAACGAATCGGCCATCGTCATCGAAGCCGATCGGGCGCTGAATCTATTGCACGAGGAAGGCTCGGCCGTGGCGTTTCCCGAGTCGGTCGGCCAGATGCGCGAGGATATGCAGCAGGTCGCCGATCGGCTCGCCAGCGTCAAAGTCGAGCTAATCACCCAAGGTGTCGAGCAAGACATCATCGCCGCCCTGCAGGAAACGATCGCCGCGCTGCAAAAGGCGCAAAAAGACCGCAAGTCGGGCAAGACGAAGCCCGGCAAGGGAGGCCAGCCGCAAGACGATCCGCTGGTGGATCAGATCGCCGAGCTAAAGATGATCCGGGCGCTGCAAATGCGGATCAATCTCCGCACCAAGCGCTACTCCAAGCTATTGGAAGGCGATGTCGAGCAAGCCGATCGGCCGGATCTGGTCGATGCCCTGCAGCGATTGGGCGAACGGGAAGACCGGGTCCACGCGGTGACGCACGACATCGCCGTGGGCAAGAATCATTGAAAAACGCCGTCAATTCGCCGGCTAGGACTCGCGCTGGCCGCAAGCGAGCTTCGCGTCGCCGTTTGATTATGAAGCTCGCTTGTAGCCAGCGCGCGTCCGCAGCCGGACGGCAATTCCATTCTTTTGGCGTAAACTAGTGACAGTTTCCATGTTGTGTGGATAGAATAACAGGGTTGGGAACCGGGCGGCAGATTCCGCCCGGCACGGCCCCCAAGGAGGATACCATGCAGCGAGTTCGTTCTGTCAGTGATTCGTTCGGGGTGCGGTGCTGGCGGCCAATTGGCTCGGCGGCAATCGCGGCCGCCTTCATGGCCGGGGCGTGGTTGGTCTGCGGCGTTGCCGGCGCGCGAGCGGCCGACGATGCCGACGAGTTCACCAAAGATCCGACCTGGTCGCCTCCGTCGGCAAAGACGGTCCGCGCCGATGTGTTGAAATGGCTCGACGACAATAAAGTCGAGCCGGCCAAGCGCGACAAGATCGTCAAAGACCTGTGGCCCGAGTCGCCGGCCGAACCGGCGTCGAGCGAATTGCTGGAGCGAACCGTCAAGACGATTGCCGAAGTCGAGCCCACTGCCCGTGATCTCACGAATCTCTGCGCCAAGCCGCACGAAACGACGAAGCTGCCGAAGTTCCCGCTGCTGACCGATGACAAAGCGTCGCCAATCGTGCGAAACAACCTGCGGCTGTGGTATGGCCGCTGGCTGGCGCAGGAGAAACTGTACGACGAATCGCTCGAACAACTCTCGGGCCTGCAAACGGCCGACGTGGTCGATCCGGCTTCACTACTGTTCTATCAAGGCGTCGTTTACCACTGGCTGTTGAAAAAGCAGCCGGGGCTTGAGGCGATCGGCAAGTTGCTGGAGCAAAAGAAGAGCATTCCGCGTCGCTACGCCCAGATGGCCGTTCTGATGCAGGCCGACTTCAGCGCCTAAAGGACGAATCGCTCGACCACATCGACCGCCGCATGCGCGACACCGAGCGCCGGCTCGATCTTGGCCGAGCGGGTAAGAAGGTCCGCGGCGTGGAAGACGGCATCATCGCCTCGCTCGATAAACTGATCGAGCAGAAGGAAAAGGAAGAGGAAGAGAAAAGCGGCGGCGGCGGAAGCGGGCCGGCGCAAGGGATCAAATCGACAAGCCCGGCCGCGGATAGCACGCTGGCGCATGCGCATGGCAAGGGCGACGTTGATAAGAAGGAAATCGGCCACCACAGCGGCTGGGGCGATTTGAAGCCCAAGGATCGCGCCGAGGCGCTGCAAGACATCGGTGAGGAATTCCCCTCGCATTATCGAGCCGTCATCGAGCAATACTTCCGCCGAGTCGCCGGCGACGACGACGATCATACCGATAAATAAAAGCGGCAAACAAAAGCGGCAATCCGATCGATGGGCAGGCCAGGCAATCCATCTATTTTCGAGAGACCAAAGCCGAAATGGGCCTATTGATCTTGATCGCCGCATTCATGGCCGTTGACGTGCCGCAGTTTCAGGTTCAACACGGTCGACGGCCAGTCGGCCGTTGCGCGCTCGCCCAGTTAAATGGCCAGGAAGTGGTCCTCAAAACGGCCGCCGGCGATCGCACCTACAAATTGTCCGAAGTGCGATTCGTCGGTCCGCCGCTCGCGGCCGAAGCCGCCGTTGGGAAAACCGCTAGCGCGGCCGGTCAGCTTCCGAAATCGGGCGAGACTCCCGCCGTCGTGTTGGAAACGCTCGACGGCTGCGGCTTTCCGGCGCCGACTATGAAGTGACGAAAGGCGTCGCGCGCCTGAAGCTGGCGTCGGGCGAACCGCTCGATGTGCCGACGAAATTCATCCACCGCGTCGAGTTTACGCTCGGCGGCAAGCCGGCCGTTTGGCCTGAATTGCCGAAAGACGCGGCCGGCGATTTGATCGTCGTGCAAAAGAAAGAAGCCGTCGATCTGGTCGAGGGTGTTGTCGGCGATGTTTCGGCCGATACGGTTCAATTCTCGCTTGAGGGAGACATCGTGCCGGTCAAGCGGGCGAAAGTCGTCGGCCTGGTCTATTTCCATTCAACGCAAACCGATTCGCCGCCGGAAACCAAGGCGATCGTCAAGAACCTCGCTGGCTGGAAGTTGAACGCCAAAGACGTTTCGCTGGCCGATGGAAAAGTTGCCATCACGACCACCTTCGGCGCCACGCTTCATTGGCCGTTGGAGACTGTCGCCGCGATCGATTTTTCGCCCAGCCGCATGGTCTATCTGAGCGATTTGTCGCCCGAGTCGGTCGAATGGACGCCGTTTCTCGATTTTGGCAAGCGAACGGAAACGCTATCGCAGTTCTACAAGCCCCATTTCGACAGTTCGCTGGACGGAGGGCCGATCAGCATCGGCACCACAAAGTTTCGCAAGGGCGTGGCAATGGCGGCCCGCACCATACTAGAATATAAGATTGCCGGTCGTGGCAAGCAGTTTCGCGCCGTCGCCGGGATCGACGACTCGGTCCACGGCGCCGGCAACGTCAAGCTGACGATCGAAGGCGACGGCAAAGTGTTGTACACCGGCAAAGTGATTTCCCACGACAAAGCGAACGTGAGTTTCGATGTGTCCGGCGTGAAGCGACTACGGATCGTGGCCGATTTCGGCGGGGGACCCGACGTTGGCAATTTCCTCGACCTAGGTGACGCAAGGATTGTGAAATGATCGAGAGACATGCGATTCCGAAAGTCCTCTGTTCCCTGCTGGCCCTGTTTTTCTGCCGAGCGGCATCGGCGGCCGAACCCGACGAAGCGGTGTTGAAAGCCGAAGCGGCCCGAGTCGCAACGGTGGCCAAAGCGACTCCCACGGTCGTCTGCATCTTCGCCAACGACGGCCAAGGTGGCGGCTCCGGCGTGCGTCATCTCGCCCGACGGCTATGCCCTGACGAATTTCCACGTCACGCGCGAAGCCGGCACGGGCATGAAATGCGGCATGGCCGACGGCAAACTGTACGACGCGGTGATCGTCGGCGTCGATCCGACCGGCGACCTGGCGATGATCAAGCTTCTCGGCCGCGACGATTTCCCCGCCGCCGAGCTTGGCGATAGCGATCAGCTCCAGGCCGGCGATTGGTGCTTCACGGCCGGCAATCCGTTTCTGCTGGCCACCGATTTCCATCCCTCGATCAGCCTATGGCATCATCTCCGGCGTGCATCGCTATCAGTATCCCGACCGGCACGCTGCTGGAATACGCCGATTGCTTGCAGGTCGACGCGGCCATCAATCCCGGCAACTCCGGCGGCCCGCTGTTCAACTCGCAGGGCCAATTGATCGGCATCAACGGCCGCGGGTCGTTCGAGAAGCGCGGCCGCGTGAATGTCGGCGTCGGCTATGCCATCTCGGTCAACCAGCTGCAAGAATTTCATCGGCTGGCTGAAGAGCGGGCGAATCGTCGATCATGCGACGCTCGGCGCGACGGTTAGCACCGCCGACGACGGCCGCGTGACGGTGTCCGACATCCTGGAGAATTCCGACGCCTATCGCCGCGGCTTGCGGATCGACGACGAAATCGTGCGCTTCGCCGGCCGGCGACATTCGTTCGGCCAACTCGTTCAAGAACATCTTGGGCATCTTTCCCAAGGGCTGGCGCGTGCCGCTGACCTATCGCCGCGACGGCCAGACGTACGACATGATGGTCCGCCTGCGCGGCGTGCATCATGAAGGGGAGTTGATCGCGGCCGTCGAAGGCCCACAGATGCCGGTCATGCCGGTGCCGCCGAAGGATGGCGAACCGAAGAAGGATGAACCGAAGAAGGATGAACCAAAGAAGGACGCACCGAAAAACGGCGAGCCAAAGAAAGACGAACCGAAGCCGGCCCCCGGTCTTCCTATCCCGATCCCTGGGCCGATCGCGAAACTATTTCATCAGGCGCCGCCATTGCCCGAGGCGGTGAAAAAGCGATTCGAGGCCCGGCCCGGTTTCGCGAATTACTTTTACAACAAGCTGAATCGCGATCGAGTTTGGAAGTCCGATCTCGCGCGGGGCGATTTTTCGTCGCTCTCCGGACCGTGGACATTTTCCGGCGACCTTGTCGGCGGCGGCGTGTTCAGCGCCAAGCTGCTCGACAAGGAAGCCTCGATGGCATTGCCGCTCGGCGACACGAAGCTCGAAAACACCGACAACCTGGGCGATGTCTTGAATCCGCCCGGCAGCGGCGGCTTGCTGGCCGCGCTGCATCTTTGGCGGAAATTGCAAGTCGGCGGACCGGGCCATTTCGGCGAACTTATCTATTTGGGCACGATGCCGCTGGAAGGCCACGATCGCTGGGTCGACGTCCTGCTGGGCACGACCGGCGGCGTCGATTGCCAGTTCATGTTCGATTCGGCCGACGGCACGCTGCTGGCCCTCGAAATGTATCCCCAAGTCGATTCCGATCCATGCGAAGTTTATTTCAGCGAGTATCGCGAGGTCGACGGTCATTTCCTGCCGTACCGCTTCGAAGTCCGCTACGGCGACAACGTGTTCAACGTGTTCAACGTCACGAAATACGATTTGCAAAAGGGGGCCGGCAAATGATCGCGACGAACCGAGCGTCACAAAGCCTTGTCCCAAATTCCGCGAGTTCGCGATTTCGCTCGCTAGCGGTTTCGCGTGCCCGCCGCGCCTTTAACTCTCGCATCGCCGCCGCGGCCGCGATCATCCTCGCCGCGTTTGCCTCCGCCGCCCCGGCGTTCGCCGATTCAGCCCCCGCGTCGTCCTTCGCTAAAGCGGTCGCCGAAGTCCAACCGAAGATCGTCAAGATTTTCGGCAGCGGCGGCGTGCGCGGTCTCGCCGATTATCAAAGCGGATTTCTGATCTCCGCCGACGGCTACGTGCTGACCGCCTGGAGCCACGTGCTCGACACCGACGACGTGACGGTCATTCTCGACGACGGCCGCAAGTTCACCAGCAAGCTGGTCGGCGCCGATCCGCGGTTGGAATTGGCGGTGCTGAAAATCGAAGCGACCGATTTGCCGTTCTTCGATCTCTCGAAGTCGATTCCGGCGGACGAGGGAACGCGCGTGTTGGCGTTTAGCAATCTGTTCGGCGTGGCGACGGGCAACGAGCCCGCCAGCGTGCTGCACGGCACGATCTCCGCCGTCACGACGCTCGATGCCCGCCGCGGCTGCGTACGAAACACCTTATCAAGGCCCGATCTACGCCCTCGACGCCATGACCAACAATCCCGGCGCCGCCGGCGGAGCGCTGACCGATTTGCACGGCCATCTGCTCGGCGTGCTGGGCAAGGAACTGCGCAATGCCCGCAACAACGTCTGGCTGAATTTCGCGATCCCCACGAACGAATTGGCTTCGTCGATCGAGGCGATTCGCACCGGCAAGAGTCCGTCGGGCACGAAAGACACCAAGCCGAAGAAACCCGACAATCCGCTGACGCTGGCTCGGCTGGGCCTGGTGCTGATCCCGAATGTTTTGGACCGCACACCGCCGTTTGTCGACGACGTTCGATCCGGCTCACCCGCCGCGTCGGCCGGCGTGCATGTGGACGACCTGATCCTGCTGGTCGATTCGCAAGTCGTGCAATCGTGCGCGGCGGTGCAAAAGGAATTGGGCCAACTCGAGGCCGACGCCGAGGTCCGTCTGACGCTGATGCGAGGCAATGAATTGCTCGAAGTGCAAGTCAAGCCTGGCCAGCCGCAGGGGCAGTGACGGGAGGCTGGAGAACGACGAAGTACGCGAGACACCAGTCGAAATGAGACAGTTGCTCCCGATGATGAAGTTAGCTTCCTCGATTGCCTGCTTGGCGCTGATGTTCTCGACTGCGGCGCGCGCGGCCGACGACGATCCGTCGATCCACGAGCAAGAAGCCTTCAAAGCGGCCGTCGATCGCGTGGCCCCGTCGGTCGTCAAAATCGAAACGATCGGCGGCATGGAGCGCGTCGGAGCCTTGTTGATCGGCACCGGCCCGACCACAGGAGTCGCCGTCTCGACCGATGGATACATCGTTTCCAGCGCGTTCAACTTCGTGCAAAAGCCGGCGCAAACCCTGATTCAGCTCGACGACAACACCCGTCTCCCGGCCACGATCGTGGCGACCGACCATAGCCGGATGCTCGTGCTATTGAAAGTAAAAATGCCGCCGGGCAAATATCTCACCGTGCCCGCCGCCACGCCGAAATCCGAGATGGCGGTCGGGCAATGGTCGATCGCGATGGGCCGCACCTACGACGGGCCCAAGCCGAGCCTGTCGATCGGCATCATCAGCGCCCTGAATCGTATTTGGAGCCGCGCCATTCAAACCGACGCCAAGGTGTCGCCGAACAACTACGGCGGCCCGCTGGTCGATATCCGCGGCCGAGTGCTGGGAGTCCTTGTGCCGATGTCGCCGATGGCCAACGACGAGCTGGCGGGCGTCGAATGGTACGACTCGGGCATCGGTTTCGCCGTGCCGCTGGAAGATATCAACAAGGTTCTGCCGCGGCTGGAAAAGGGAGAAGACCTTCACCCCGGCCTGCTGGGCATCAGCATGAAGCGCGGCGACGTGTTCGCCGACCCGGCCGAGATCGCCGCCGTGCAGCCGAATTCGCCCGCCTATCATGCCGGCTTCAAGGCGAAGGACGTGGTCGTCGAAGTCGATGGCCATCCGGTGGCCACGCAAGCGCAGCTCAAGCATCTGCTCGGCCCGCGCTACGGCGGCGACAAGATTCGCGTCGTCGTGCTGCGCGGCAAGGATCGCATCGAAAAGACAATCGAGCTGATCGACAAGCTGACGCCCTATACGCACCCCTTCCTCGGCATCCTGCCGATGCGGCCGCTGGCCAGCAAGACGGCGCCGGAGCCGGGCGTCGTCATCCGCTGGGTTTACCCCGATAGCCCGGCGGCGAAAGCGGGTTTGAAGCCCGACGACCGAATCACCGCGCTGGCCGGCAAGGCGGTGGCGAGTCTCGATGAGATGCTTTCCGAATTGGCGTCGTTCTCCGCAAAGGACAAAGCGCATGTCACGGTCCGCCGCGGCAGCGAGACGCTTGAACTCGATCTGCAATTGGCCGCGCTGCCGGAAACGACTCCGCCCGAAGCTCCCGCGGCCCATGGCGAGCCGCCGGCCGCGCCGGATCCGAAGCCGGTCGTCGGCATCGTGCCGATTCGGATTCCGGAATCGGCCAACAAGTGCATCGCCTACGTGCCGGCCAACTACAATCCGCAAGTGCCCTGCGGCGTCGTGATCTGGCTTCATGCCCCCGGCGGTTTCAAAGACGACGAGTTGGTCTCGGCCTGGAAAGACATTTGCGCCAAGCACGATTTGATCTTGCTCGCGCCGAAGAGCAACGACGCGGCCCGCTGGCAGCGCACCGAATTGGGCTACATCCGCAAGACGCTCGACGAAGTCGTGGCGAAGTATCACGTCGATCGGAATCGAATCGTCGTTGCCGGCCAGGAAGGCGGCGGCGCAATGGCGTATCTGCTCGCTCAGGCCAATCGCGATTGGATTCGCGGCGTGGTGGCGATCGACGCGGCAATTCCGGCTGGCACGGAAGTGGCGCCGAACGACCCGATCCAGCGGCTGGCGTTTTACATCGCCCGCTCGGAAAAGTCGGCGTCAAAAGCCCAAATCGAGGCGACGATCAAGGCGCTGCGGGCGGCCAAGTATCCGGTGACCGTGTTGGAACTCGGCCCGACGTCCCGCGGCTTGTCGGCGGCCGAATTGACCGAACTATCCCGCTGGATCGACGCCCTGGATCGGCTCTAACAGAAATTCCCGCGCCCCGCCCCCCCTAAGCCCAGGGATGGCCGAGCCGGGTCTTCGCTACGCCAATCCGCGCCGCCGGCCTTCCCTGGGATCTGCCGCGCACCATCAAGAATGAATCCACTTCCACTGATACAAAAGCGCACTGCAATCGCCCTGATGGCGCTGGTCCTGCTGGCGATCGGCGTTGCGCTAACGCTCAGCCACGCGACCGGCGCCGCCGCGCTTGAGTGCCAGGCTTCGAGTTTCAAGCTCGCCGTGCTCTGCGGCTTGGTGTGGCTCGCGTACCCGGAATTGATCAAGCTCCCCGGCTGGCTGTTTCCGGCGCGTAGCTTGCACGGGCCTGGCCGCCTACCGCTGGCGCTGGCTGTTCGCGCTGGTGCCGATCATCGCCGCCGGCGGCTGGCTCTTGCAGCCGCGCGGCCGAAACCGCCGCCGCGTCGCGACTCGCTCGCGGCCCCGCGAACCAAGCCAACCTCGCGACGTGTAGCGTCGAACCGGAGATGGTGTGCCACTCGCCAGCGCAGTCGGCCAGTAGGAGCGCCGTGTGACGGCGAACTATCCGAGCAAATTCGGCCGTCGCACCAGGCGCACGTGATCCGCCTCAACTAGACGATCATCGTCAACTCGCACCCCGGCACTGGCCGACTGCGCTGGCCAGTGCCACACGCGTCAGGCCTCGCGCCCGAAGCAAAGCAGGCACATATCGTCGCTCTGCTGGCGGCCGCTGACGAACCGCTTCACGTCGTCCAGAATCTGCCGGCCCAGTACGGCGACGTCGGCCGCGGGATTTCCGACTTGCTTCGTCAGCCGCTCGATTCCATAAAGCTGACTCTCGGGATTCATCGCTTCGCTGATGCCGTCGGTGAACAGCGTCATGAAATCGCCGGGAGCGAGGCGGACCGTGCTGGCGTTGTATTGGTAGTCGGCATCGACGCCCAGCGGCACTCCCGATTCGTCGCCGCCGATCTCTTCAACTTGATTCGCGCCGCGCCGCATCAGCGGCGGCATGTGCCCGGCGTTGACGATCGTCACCTCTTCGCGCTGCGGGTCCAATACGAGCCAGTACCATCGTCACGAATCGGTCGTCCCAGCCGCTGTGGCAAAAGCTGTTGTTGATCCGGTTGATGGCCGCGGCCGCCGACGCTTCGCTGGCCAGGCAATACCGCACTTCGGCCGAGAGCTTGGCCATCACCAGCGCCGCCGAAACTCCCTTGCCCGACACGTCGGCCAGCATGATCGCCAGCCGATCGCCGCTAAGGCGGATATAGTCGTAAAAATCGCCGCCGACCTGATTGGCCGGCTCGTAGAAATCGAAAAAGTGGTATTTCTCGATCTTTGGCGGCGCCGACGGCAGCAAGCCTTGCTGCACTTTATGGGCGAGTTCGAGATCGAGTTGGATCGCCTGCTGCTTGAGCGATTGTTCGTGAAGCTGTGCGTTTTCCAGCGCGAAGGCCGCCTGCCCTGCGACGCCCGCCAGCACGTCGAGGTCGTCTTGCTGGAAGCGGCTGCGTTGATCGAGCGTGTCGATCTGAATGGCGCCGAGCGCGTCGCCTTCGCTGCTCACCAGCGGAGCGCACATCATCGACCGAATGCGAAAATCGGCGATGCTCTGGCTCATTTGAAATCGCGAATCGGTCGCGGCGTCGGCCGACAGGATCGCCTGCTTGTTCGTCAGCACGTCGTTGATGATCGTGCGGCTGATGCGAATTGATTCGTCTCCGTCGGGCCGGCGCTGCTTGACTGCCTTGAGCAGCAATTGCCCTTCCGCCGGGCCGCGTAGCACGACGAATCCCCGATCGGCCTGCACGAAAATCTTGAACAAGCTTTCCAGCAGTTTCGGCAACACGCCATCGACGTCGAGCGATTTCCGCAGGTTCGTGGTGATCTCGAGAAACGCCCGCAGTTTCATCTCCGGGTTCACTCCGAGGCGCACACCGGCGGCGTCGGACGAGATATCGAGCTTCGACATGATCGTCGATCGGCCGACGGTTTCGCTGTCGTCGTCGATGAGGACGGCGCCTCCGAGCACGGTTTCCATGCCGCCCGGCCCGAGGGTTTTCTTCTGGCTCGGCTGATCCCGATAGAAAGTGAACGCCAGATCGCAGATCTTGAGCCGGTCGCCGTCGGCAAGCCGATGGGCGCCTGGATCTGATTGCCGTTGACGAAGGTGCCGTTGCGGCTGTGCAGGTCTTCGACGAAAAACTCGCCGTCGACCCAAGTGATTTGCGCGTGTTGCCGGCTGACGGCTCCGGCATCGAGCACGATATCGCAATCCGGATGCCGGCCCATGATGGCCCGCCCCTCGGCAAGTTGCACATGCTCGCCGACGTTGGTTCCGGCAAAGACTTCCAGAATAGCCATAGCGCATCAACCAATGGATTCGACGAACCGCATGCCGCACCGCGATTTTATGTCGCGGCGCAGCGGGTCGTCAACGGAGGGAGCAAAGGATTGACGTGCCACCGGTGCCTTGACCCGCCGCCGCGCGAGCCCTATTCTGCTGGCTTGCCTTGCGCCCGGCGCAATCCTCGCGCAAGCCGTGTCGCTCCATCTGTTTCCATCCCACCAACCAACGATTAGCAACCCGCCATGCCACGTGTCATCGTCTTGGATACGCTCAGCCCCGATGGTTTGGCCCTGCTCGATGCCGCCAAATCGAAAGGGATCGAATATGAAGTTCGCACCGGACTGAAAGGCGATGCTCTCCGCGAAGCGCTCGCTCAATTCGAGGGCGCCATTTGCCGCAGCGGCGTGAAGATCACGGCCGACGCTCTGGCCGGCAATCATCGGCTCAAGGCGATTGTTCGCGCCGGCGTCGGCACCGACAACATCGACCGCGAAGCCGCCACTCGCCTCGGCATCGTCGTGATGAACACGCCGGCGGGCAACACCGTCAGCACCGCCGAGCACACGATGGCCATGATGCTGGCCATGTCGCGCAATATCGCCCCGGCCTATCAAAGCTTGCTGGAGCATCGCTGGGACCGAAACAAATTCATGGGCCACCAATTGGCCGGCAAAACGCTCGGCGTCGTCGGCTTGGGCCGGATCGGGCAGGCCGTCGCGCGGCGGCGCAAGCCTTCGAGATGCGCGTGCTCGGATTCGACCCATTTCTCTCGCGCGATCGCACGCAAGAACTGGGCGTTGAACCGGCCGACAATGTCCGCGCAATGCTCCCCGAGATCGATTATCTGACGGTCCACACACCGCTCACCGAGGAAACTCGCAACCTTATCGGCCGCGCGGAGATCGAACTTCTGCGGCCGACCGCGAGATTGGTGAACTGCGCGCGCGGCGGGATTTACGACGAAGCCGCGCTAGCCGAGGCGCTGAAAGCGAACAAGATCGCGGGCGTGGCCCTTGATGTCTACGTCGCCGAGCCCTGCACCGACAGCCCGCTGTTTGGTCTGCCCGGCGTGCTTTGCACTCCGCACTTGGGCGCGAGCACCGAAGAAGCGCAAACGCAGGTGGCCGTCGAAGGCGTCGGCCTGCTCGTCGATTTCCTCACTACCGGCGCCGTCCGCCATGCCGTGAACATGAATCCGCTCGACCGGCAAACGCTCGACAGCTTGCGCGGCTATTTAGACGTCGCCCATCGGCTTGGCCTGCTGTTGGCCCAATGGGATCGCTCGGCGCCAAAGCGCTGCGTGTTGCATTATCGCGGCGAAGTGGCCGGCAAGAACACGCGGCTACTGACCGCCGCGTTCGCGGTTGGGTTGTTGGAAAACGCCTTGGAAGAAGAAGTCAACATCGTCAACGCCGAGTTACTGTTGCGCGAGCGGGGCATCGAATTGGTCGAGCAATCGCGCGCCGATTTGGGCGCGTTTAGTTCGCTCGTCACTGCCGAGATGATCACGGTGGCGGGCGTTCACCGCGCCGCCGGCACGATCCTCGGTCACAACATGCCGCGGCTCGTGCAGTTGGACGATCACAAGCTCGAAGCCTTTTTGGACGGCGTGCTGATGGTGTTCACGCATCGCGACGTGCCCGGCATCATCGGCCGCGTCGGCACGATTTTTGGCCGGCAGCAGATCAACATCGCCCAAATGGCCGTCGGCCGCGCCGGACCCGGCGGCGAAGCGGTCGGAGTTTTGAATCTCGATCAAGAGCCGACTGCGGCGGCGCTCGCCGAAGTCGCCAGCTCGCCCGACATCAATAGCGCCACCGTAATCCGCCTACCAGCCGCCGGCCACCTGCCGGCCTGGTTACAATAGTTACGGCGAGGGCATGTTGATCGCAAAGATTTTTTGGCTGCCCGCGCGCCGTTGCGGTGGTTGCTCGACTCCAACAAAGTGTGAATCCGATGAATCAATTGAAATTGATCGCTGCCGTCGCCGTTTTCGGTTATTCGTTCGCGGTGACGGCATTTGCCGCCGACAAGGATTCCGTACTCCGGCCACCGGCGGTTCCGCTTGTGACCAGTGATCCGTATCTCAGCGTCTGGTCGGAAGCGGATCGGTTGACCGACGACGTTACGCGGCATTGGACGCATCACGAGCATTCGCTCGTCAGCATGATTCGCATCGACGGCAAGTCGTTTCGATTGATGGGACGCGAGCCCAAGGGCGTGCCGGCGATGCCGCAAACGCGGTTGCAAGTTCTTCCGATGCGCAGCATCTACGATTTCGATGACGGACACGTTCATATCACCCTGACGTTTATGACGCCGGCGCTGCCGCATGATCTGGAGGTTCTGACGCGGCCGCTGACGTATATCACCTGGCAAGTCCGTTCGCAGGATCGTGCAGAGCACTCCGTGTCGATCTACGACAGCGTTAGTTCGCAGTTGGCGGTCAATTCGCCGGATCAACAAGTCCTTTGGGCGCGCGAGACGCTCGAATACCCAAAAGAAGCAAAACCAACCCTCGTCAACGGAGGCAAAGTCGACGATCTTCGTGAAACGATGGGCAATCTGACGGCCTTGCGCGTCGGCACGGTCGATCAGCCGGTTCTTGCGCCGCCGGTGACGATACTCGCATCGATTGGGGCTATGTTTATTTGGCTGCATCCGCCCTTCATTCGCAATCGGCAATCGGCGCGGAAAAGACTTTGGTTCGCGGATTTGTCGAGCATGGCAATCTTCCTACGAACGACCATGCCCGCAAGCCGCGAGCGGTGAACGACGATCAGCCGGTGCTGGCGGTCGTCTTTGAATTGGGCAAAGTCGGCGCTGAACCGGTCGAGCGGCACGCGATGGTCGCTTACGACGAAATCTATTCGATCAAATTCTTCGGCAAGAAACTGCGACCGTATTGGCGGCGCAATGGTGCAACACCGCCTGATCTTTTCCAAACCGCCGAGCGCGAGTATCCGCAGTTGGTCAAACGTTGCGAAGCATTCGACAAAGAGTTGATGGCCGATCTGACCAAAGTCGGCGGCTCGCGCTACGCGCAGATTGCAGCGCTCGCTTACCGCCAATGCCTCGCCGCCACCGGCATCGCGGCCGACGCTAATAAGCAACCGCTGCTGTTCACCAAGGAAAACACCAGCAACGGCGACATCGCCACGGTCGACGTCATCTTTCCGATGGACCCGATGATGCTCGTCTTCAGCCCGACGCTGGCCAAGGCTTCGCTCGTGCCGATTCTGAATTACGCCGCGTCGAGCCACTGGAAATTCCCCAATGCGCCGCACGATCTGGGCACCTATCCGATCGCCCGCGGAACCGACGACGGCGGCGAGGGGATGCCGGTCGAGGAAAGCGGCAACATGCTTTTGCTCTGCGACGCGATCGCGCAAGAAGAGGGAAAGCCCGATTTCGTCGCGCCCTGGTGGCCGCAGTTGACCCAATGGGCCCACTACCTCGAAAAATACGGCTTCGATCCGGAAGAGCAACTTTGCACCGACGATTTCATGGGCCATCTGGCGCACAACGCCAATCTCTCGGTCAAAGCCATTCTCGCGCTGGCCGCGTACGGCGATCTGTGCCGGATGCGCGGTGACTCGGCCGAAGCCGAACGATACACGTCGATGGCCAAGAAATTCGCCGAGCATTGGATGCGTGTCTCGTCCGACGGCGACCATTCGCGCCTCGCCTTCGACAAGCCCAACACCTGGAGCCAGAAATACAATCTCGTGTGGGACAAAATCCTCGATCTGAATATCTTCCCGCCGGAAGTCGCCCGGCACGAAGTCGCCTATTACAAATCGATGTTGCAGCCCTATGGCGTGCCGCTCGATTCGCGCACGAAGTTGACCAAGACCGATTGGTCGCTGTGGAGCGCGACGCTGGCCGACAACCAGGCCGATTTCGAAACCCTCGTCTCGCCGATCTACGATTATCTCAACACCACGTCGGCCCGCAGCCCGCTGGTCGATTCGTATGTCACTAACGACATTCATAGCGACGGCATGCACGCCCGCTCGGTCGTCGGCGGCATTTTCATCAAGATGCTGGCCGATCCGGCGATGTGCAAGAAATGGTCGGGCGGCGACAAAACCAAAGTCGGCGATTGGGCCCCGCTGCCGTTGCCGCCGAAGGTAAAAGAAGTCGTGCCAAGCGGCCAGCATCAAGCCGTCGCCTGGCGGTTCACGCTCACGAAGCCGGCCGGGCATTGGACCGATCCGAAATTCGACGACAGCCGCTGGAAAGAAGGTCCCGCGGGATTCGGCACCAACGGCACGCCCGGCATCGTCGTGCGCACGACCTGGAACACCGACGACATTTGGCTGCGCCGCGAATTCACGATGCCCGAGGGCCCGTTTCACGACCTGCATTTCAGCGTATTCCACGACGAAGACGTCGAGATCTACGTCAACGGTATTCTCGCCGCCGCGGAAGGGGGTTTCATCACATCCTACGAACCACTCGAAATCCGCCGCACCGCATTGGCTGAATTGAAGCCCGGCGCGAAGATCACGTTGGCCGTTCATTGCCACCAAACCACCGGTGGACAAGGGATCGACGTGGGGTTGGTCGATGTCGAGGAGCGATAGGAACTCCGCGCTCGGGCCGCCACCAGCGGAACGGCACGGAGGGCGTTCCCTACAGCGCGACTGTAGGGAACGGCCTCCGTGGCGTTCCGTCCGCGCTACATCGCCGAGCAGTTCACCATTGGTTCCCGCGCATGCCATTCGTGTTCGATGCATCGCATCAGCAGAGCCGAGTCGAACTCGACCGAGCCGCGCGGAAACCGCGTTGCATCGTCGAAAAAGCTCGATTCGACACTGGCGATCTCTAGCGGCTCGATCGACCAATTCAAGCTTTTCAATTCCAGCCCATCGAACACGCCCCGCGACGGCGTGGCGGAATATCCAAGTCCGCCGCAATGGAAAAAATCCGACGCCTCGTCGAGCGATCGAAACACTGATTGCGACGGCAGGTGGTCTGCCGTGCGAGCGTCAATCGCCAAATGCGTCAGCCCGTCGTCGCTATCGAGCGCAACTTGGTATCGGCCATCTCCCTCGCGAACGTCGAACTTGGCCAAGTGATGAAAGCCGGGAAACAGCCGCCCGCCGATCAGCCGGTTCAACCGCGACGACGTGTCGCGCCGCGGAATATAAACGCCCTCGCGGCGCTCGCCCTCGCAATTCCATTCGACCGCGATCCGATGAGCCGCATTCTCGCTGCCCAACCCGAGCCATCCAGGCACAAGCCGCGGCCGAACCTGCGTGAGCCGGATCAAGCAGATGCCCGCCATCCCCATTCCGCCGACCAACAGCGGCCGAAACGGCTCCGGCAACACCCGGCAAAGCGCCTCGGGCCGAACCCGATAGTTCACCAATATCCGACGATCGATCAATCCGCGAATGACGGGAAGGTGCATGGGAGCAGTGGCTAGTGATTAGTGGCTAGAATCAGGTGGCGCACGGTTGAGCCATTGTTCAAACCGTAGCCGTGTGAGTGCATTAACCGCACTCCTTCCTCACTAGCCACTAGCCACTGCCCACTAACCACTGCCCAAACTAACCACTGCCCGCTAACCACTTCCTACCGCGATTCGCCCGCCGGAAGCTCGTAGCAGGCCATTTCTTCGGCGTTCCGGACGTACAGGCGACCGTGCGCCATGATCGGGTGGTTCCACGTTTTACCGGAAATCGTTTGGAAACGCACCAGTTCCTCGTGCCGCTCGGCATTTGCTGGCACTAGCACCAATTCGCCGGTTTCCGAAACGATCAACAGCAGCTTTTGATCCGCGAGCAGCAGCACTTGGCCGTGACCATATCGGCCGGCCTTCCAGCGGCGTTTGCCGGTTTTCAAATCGAGGCAGCAGAAGATGCCGTCGTCGAAGCCGTAGATCGCTCCATCCTGAACGACGAAATCGTTCAGCGTGGGCTTGAGCCTGGTCGATTCCCAAAGCTGCTTGGTGGCCCATTTGCCGTCCTGCTGCGTGACATGGATGAGTGCAAGTCCGGCCGGCGTGTGAATCACGAATCGGCCGTCGCCGACATCTTGCGGCTGATCGATGGGCGAAAACATTTCGCCGGCGTTGAGAACATGTTCCCACAACGGTCGGCCCGTGGCAGGATCGACTGCGGCCAATCCATGATTGCTGAGCATCAAAAGCTGCGAATCGCCGCCAACGGACGACAGTTCCGGCGAAGCGTAACTATTCTTGCCAGCGACGGCGCTCCACTTGGGCTCGCCGGTCTTGGCGGTGTAGGCCAGCAAACCCTTGTCGGGCTGGGCACCGGCAAAGAAGATCGCAGTATCGCCAACCACGAGCGGCGAATTCGAAACGCCCCACTGAGGAACCGCGGCATCCGAATCCGCGATGGCTTTCGCTCCCTTCGCGGGCGCATAAATCAATCGCGACCAAATCGCCTGGCCTGTCGCGGCATCCAAGCAATCCGCCAGACCGAATCCGCCCAGCGTATAAATGCGGCCATCGGCGAATGTTGGCGTCGCCCGCGGGCCGGCACTGATAGGTTCTCGGAGAATCGGCCGTCGTCGAGATGGGCCCAAACTTCATTGCCCGTCGCGGCGTCGTAACAAACGACGGCCTCGTTCTCACCGCGCTGCTCCTGCGTGAACAGCCGGCCATCGACGACGATCATGCTCGACCATGCCGGCCCGACGCGATGCCGCCAAATTTCCTTCGGCGGATGCTTGCTCCAATCGGTGCCAATCGTGAGTCCATGTATCTGCCCGTCGCGCTGCGGCCCGCGAAATTCCGGCCAATCGCCGGGCTGCAAGGAAACCGCTTGGACCGACGTTTTCGGTCCTTTGGATTTGATCGAGCCCTCGCTAGCATGAGCCCGCTCGACAAGAAAAAGCTGCTCGGCGGTCGGCGACCAGCGCCAGCTCAATTGACTATGTTGCGAACCATCCAAGCCGTCCCAGCGAAAGGGAATAAACGCGGCCCAAGTCAGACACATCACAAGCCACAAACTGCGCCGCTGCAAAATCGCCGGAATCCAGCGGCACACAATCAGCCATGCGGCGCCGATCGTCAGCACGAGCGGCAGCCCGCTTAACAATAGTCCGAGCAGCCCCACCGATTTGTCGCAGAGCAAGCCAGCGGCAATGTACCCCGCGGTCACCACGCCGAAATCGAGCCAGCGCTCGCGCCGACTCATGCGGCGGTTCGTGAACCACCATCCGAGAAAGAAAAAGAGGAGTACCAAATGGGCGATCATGCGCGAAATGAACCGTGCGAACATCGACATCTCGACCCATTCGGCCCCGAAACTAAATCCCCAAAAAAGGGCCAGCACCATGGCCGCGACAATAAGCCGCGTCGTCCCGATCGCCAGCGCCTTGACAATTCTGGACTCGGTTCTGGATTCAGCGCGAACCGGCGAAATCGCTTCAGCAGTGCTCATATATGAACTCCCTTGGATCGATTCACGTTATTCCCACCCGCTTACCAAGCCCGCTACTGTTCTTGTTACCGCTTCCACCCCGCCGACGCCAGCCCGAATTGCCGCGTTCTTCGTCCCCGTATCCTCCTCACCCTCCAACCTTACCTGCTCACCCTCCAACCTTACCTGACCTCAATGCACCCCCGCTTCCGCTCCCTTCTCGGCCACGGAGCGTTTCATAAGCAGCACCAGTGGGATCACGGCGAAGCTGGCGAATGCGAATAGTCGGAACATGTCGAAATACGAGAGCGCATTGCGCTGGCGCTGCACTTCCGAATAGATCATTTGCAACCCGATTTTGTGCGACAATACGGTGTCGCCGGTGCGGGCGAGAACGCTGCCGCTCGCCCGCTGCATCGCCGCCGTCGCAATGGGGTTCAGCGAATTGATGTGGGCCGAAAGATAGTTCTGATGCGCCTGTTGATTGCGCACGAGGAACGTCGTCACCACCGACACACCGATGCTCGATCCTTCGTTGCGGATCAAATTGAACAATCCCGAGGCGTTGCTGGTCTGATCGCGCGGAATGTACATATACGCGGCCGTGTTTCCCGGCACCCACAGCATTCCGGCTCCGAGCGTTTGCACGATCCGTGGCACGATCAGTTGAAACGGTCCGACCTCCAGATTCAAAGTCGACATCCAATAAGCCGCGAAACCGACGATCCCCAGTCCCGACATGATCAGCCACCGCGCATCAACGCGCCGCCCGAGCAAAAAACCGATCAGCGGCATTTCCATCATGGTGAACAGCCCGGCTGGCGACATGACCAACCCGGCCGCGGTCGCCGAATAGCCCATCAAGTTTTGCATCAATTCCGGCAACAGCACGGTGCTCCCGTAAAGCACGCCGAAGGCAAAGAACAGCACGAGCGCGCAGAACCGGAAATTGCGCTCCTTCGAGCAATCGCAAATTGATGATCGGCTGCGGGTGCTTCAATTCCCAAATCACGACCGACACCAGCGACACCACGGCGATCGCCGACATCCACACGATCATCGGCGAGCCAAACCAATCGACATCTTGCCCCTTGTCGAGCACGACTTCCAGCGTGCCGAGTCCGAGCGTCAGCAAGCTCAAGCCGATGTAGTCGATCTGGAATTTTTTCTTCCGCAGCTCGGCCCGTTTGGCGATCAGATGCGGCGGATCGCGGAGCACAATGCTGCTCAACGTCAGCGAAACGCAGCCGACCGGCACGTTGATGAAAAAAATCCAGCGCCAGGAATAGTTGTCGGTGATCCAACCGCCGAGCGTCGGCCCGAGAATCGGAGCGCAAAGTATCGCCATGCCGTACACGGCCATCGCCATGCCGCGCTTCTGCGGCGGAAACGTGTCGACCAGAATCGCCTGCTCCGACGGCTGCAAACCGCCGCCTCCCGATCCCCTGCAGCACGCGGCAGAAAATCAATTGGCCCAGGCTGCGTCGCCAGCCCGCACATCATCGAGCTGATCGTAAACATCAGCACGCACATCATGTAGAACCGCTTGCGGCCGAGAATCGACGACAGCCAGCCGGAAAGTGGCAGCACGATCGCGTTGGCCACCAGGTAGCTCGTCAGCACCCAGGTGCTTTCGTTGATCGATGCGGAAAGATTGCCGGCGATGTGCGGCAGCGAAACGTTGGCGATGCTCGTGTCGAGCACCTCCATGAACGTGGCCATCGTCACGGTCAGCGCGATCACCCATTGATTGGTGAGCAAGCTAGGCCGCCCGAAGGGAAGCATTCGAGCCGCGGTGATGGCAGACATGGCGTGTCTTATGCTCGGTGACTTCCTAAGATCACACTAACCCGAAGCGTAAGCGAGGGCGCGCGCCATTGCGACTCAGCCCTCGCTAACGCTTCGGGTTAGTGTTGCGGCGGTATAGCGCCGCGGAGCCGGTTGCCGGCATCGACGCCGCGCGGTTCGGTTTTCAAATCGACTTCCGGTTCCACCGACAGGCCGATGAATAGGGGCGTCTCTCGCGGCGCTGGCCCGGTCAGCTCGATGCGCACCGGCAATCGCTGCACGACTTTGACGAAGTTGCCTGTCGCATTTTCCGGCGGCAATAGCGACAGCGCCGCGCCGGTGCCCGCGCTGAAAGCCGGCCACTCGCCCCGGAAAAACGTGGCCCGGATAAGCATCGACATAGATATCGACCGACTGGCCGATTCGCAATTGATCGAGCTGCCCTTCCTTGAAATTCGCGTCGACCCACACGTCGTTGAGCGGAAACACCGACATCAGCCCTTGCGCGACTTGCACCTGATTGCCGGTGTTGACCGAGCGGCCGTTCACGTATCCGGCGATCGGCGCGCGAAGCTCGGTGTAGCTCAAATCCAACTCGGCTGTTTCCAATTCTTTCTGGGCTTGCACGACGCTCGGCTGATTGTACGGATGGCCGCGATCGAACGACGCCCCGCCGAGCGCGCCTGCGCTTGCCGCAGCTGCGCCTCGGCAACTTCGACCGCCGGCACATGGTCGATGAACGACGAAGCCACCAGCGCGCCCAAGCGATCGACGACCTTGTCGGTGTTCGGCGCGCTAGGGTCGATCGGCAAGCCTAATTGCGCGAGCGATTGCTGGCGCTGGCCACGACGTATTTCACGCCGGGAAACGACTGATTGATATCGCTCGGCACGCTGGCGTCGGGCGTTCCATTCGGGCCGGTCGCATTCGGCAAACCTGACAGCGCCGCGCCTGTTGCACCGCCTGCGCGGCGGAATCGACTTGCTGCTGCGCGACTTTCGACGCCGCTTCGCGCTGGTCGTATTCCTCCTTGCTCATCGCGCCTTGCGGAATCAGTTCCTTGCCGCGCCGCAGATTTGCATTCGCCAATTCCAAGTTGGCCTGCTGCAATTTCCAATTGGCGACGCTCGATTTCAGCCCCGCCAGTTCGTAGCCGATCAGCGTCTGCACGGTTTGCAGCAGATACCAATCGGCATAGACGGCCGCCAATTGCCCGCGAGCCTGATCGTGCGCCTGCTGCGCTTGGGCCGTCGCGACATCGAGTGCCGCGACTTGCTGATCGACCAATTGCCTGGCCTGCGCCAGCGCGGCCCGCTTCTGATCGACCGTGATTTGGAACGGCTCTCGATCGAGCCGCACGAGAAGCTGCCCGGCATCGACGTATTGGTTGTTCTCGACCAACACTTCGGTCACGCGGCCGGCGATGCGCGGGCTGATAAACGTCACATGCCCGTTGACGAAAGCGTCGTCGGTCGATTCGTAGCGAAAGTAGCGATAAATGGCCGGGATGCCGTAATAGACCGCGGCGCCAAGCACCGCGATACCGACTGCGATCAAAACGATCCGCCGCCGCGATGATCTCGTCTTCGGAGCTGCTTCCTGTTGGACCGGAGAAACTGCTTCCGTCGGCGGCGCGGGCAGATCGTCATGCTGCGCCGCCGCATTTCGATTTTCGACGATGACGCCGTTCGCAGCAGCGCCGTTCGCAGCGGCCCCGTTGCTGCTCCTGTCCTCGCTCGGCATCACGATCACCGTGTCGGTCTGAATCGAACCGAAATCAAAATCCGTTTTCATATCGATTGCCCTTTGAGTCCCTTCATTCATTCGTTTCGCGTCTTGCGTGCTTCCTTCCGACGGATCGAAATCAGTCGTCATGTCGATCCTCGGCCAACAGCCCGTGAAGAACGATGTCCATGATGTCGGCGGCCTGTTCCTCGGGTGGGTCTTGCTGGCCGGTGAAGTAGTTGGTGAACATCGTGCCGTAAACCAGATTGCACAGCACTTTGACAATCCGCTCCGGCGGAAGTTCGCGAACTCGCCCCTCGTCGATCAATGCCCGAAACACTTCCCGCCACGGCGCCATCCGCCGATCGCGATAAGCGAAATAGGTCTGTTGCGGCCGATCGCGAAACTCGGCCCGCTCTTGGATGAACAGCTCGACGAACTGCGGATGCTCGCGAAAAAACGTCAGATACGCCCGCACCGCATGGGCCATTCGCTCGAGCGGATCGGCTTCGGCGCGGATGCTGGCATCGACATAATCCCCGGCACGCCGCATGCCCCGATCGGCCGCCGCCAGAAACAGCTCTTCCTTGCTAGCGAAATAGCGGTAAATTGTCCCTTTGGCAATATCGAGAGCTTGGGCGACATATTCCATGTCGGTATTGCGATAGCCATGCTGGGCAAACAACTTGGCCGCCGCATCAAGAATTTCCTCCTTGGCCGTTCCGGCAGCGAAAGATCGACGGGCCTTCCGGGCCCTTTTTTTGCCGTTGGACTCATCCCAAGCCTCATGGAATAACGCGGCCGCAGTCCGCTAGCAATTAGTTAACGGACTGGTCAGTCACATTATTATTCCAGGCCTTGAGAACTTGGTCAAGGCCGGAATCTGACCAAAAACCCGTGCAGGTCTCAAGGAGAGGCGCGGAGACGCGGCTTGCATGGCAACTAAGGTTGGAGTTCTGCATTCTGGCTGCTGCAAGAACGCTAAAGCATGAACTCCAACACGTCCGTCAGCCGACGTGTTTGATCGGATCGACCAGCAAATCGTAAGCGGTCGCCATCTTTTCGACGTTCACAAGCTTGGCGTCGATTGCCTGGCGGTCGAGGCCGGTCAGGCTGGCTTCCTGGCCGTCGCCGTAGGGCACGAGCATCTTGGCTAACCTTTCGACGCCGGACTGATTGAAGTTCTCGAACGTCACTCCGGCCTTTACGCTCTTCAAGAAATTCTGCAACGGCTGCGTCATGTCGCGGCAGGCGTCGAACAGCGCCGCGCTGGCGGTTTTCACTTTCGCGGGATCAAGTGGTCCATCGCCGAGGTCTTGCCGAATCTTGGCAATCGCGGTGTGCGCCTTTTGACCCATGCCGCGAGCTTGCTGGGTCGAAAACGCGGCCACTTTCCGCTGTTTCGCGTTCAGTGCCTCGACGGCATCTTTCTGAGCGCGTTCCAGGTATCCGCTGAGCGTGTTGGTATTGCAGAAGACCATCAATTCCTCCGCCCCCGCGGCAATCTCGTTCACGAGCTTTTTCGTGGAACTGGGGATCAAGGGCATTTTCTTGAGATCCTTGGCCGTGCTGACGGCGAGCTCCTTCAATTCTTTCAGATCGTCGTGCAATTTCTTCATCGCCGCGCCGTTGATGAACGGCACGAGCGTGTTTTTGAGATAGGCCTCGGCCTCGTCGGGATTTCGGCCGCCGCAGACGTATTCGCCGATTTTGGCGGTAATGAATGCGTCTTTGCATTTCTTCAACGCGGCGCCGATGCCCGTCTTCTTCGTGGCCGTCAGGATCTTCCCCTTCTTCTTGTCCCAAACATCTTTGTCGAGCAATTCAGGCCATTTGATCAATTCGCCCCGGAAGATCTTGGTCCAATTGTTCGATTCCAAATTGAGCGGCATCGCTTCCTCCTTCAATTCGCGTGATTAGCTGACGAAGTTACATTACGAGGTGATCCCCATCTGGGCGGCATATCCGTCGCTGAGCATGTCGAGCCGGCCGGTTTCCGAGCAGATCATCAGTCCATGCACGATCACGTCCTTGGGCAACAGCGGATGATTGCGAATCACCGCCACGCTGCGGCGCACGCCATCTTCCGGCGCGTTGAAGCCGGTGAGCCAGCCTTGCAGATCGATCCCGGAATGCTCGAGCGTTTTGATCAGCTCGCGCGAAGCGCCGCGGTCGATGGCTTTTTGCAGCATTTTCGCGCAGCTCAGGCCGGTCATGCCGCAGCCGTAATGCCCGACGACGGCCACTTCCGCCGCCTTCAATTCATAGATGGCCACGAGCAAGCTGCGCATGGCGCTGCCGAACGGATGCGAGACGATCGCGCCGGCGTTTTTGATGACGTTGTAGTCGCCGTTGTGCAGGTTCATCGCCCGCGGCAAAAGCTCGACGAGGCGCGTGTCCATGCACGTCAACACGACCAGCTTCTTGTCGGGAAACTTGTCGGTGCGAAACTGCTCATATTCGCGCCGCGCGACGAACTGAGCGTTGTAATTCAGGATTTCCGACAGAATCTTCATACCACTGTAGTAACATGCCCGAATCGGGCTTGCAACGGGCCAGCCTCAAAGGCGGGAGCCCCACGGCGCTCCGGTTGCCTGCCAGTCAGTCCCATCCGTTGCCAGTGCAATCCCATTCGTTTCCATGCGGATCGCCAGAAGCGGCGGAAGGGGAAACGGCCGGCGCGAAGGGCGCGATGATGACCGATCCACACCGCCATCGTCGTGCCGAAAAACAAGACTCGCTGCACGTACAACGTCAGTCGTCGCCCGAGCGGTCCGCGGCCGGCGTAAATCTGCGCGAGGCGCTCGTATTGAAATTGCAGATGCGGCACTTCGTCGCGGAGTATCTGCCGGCAAATCGCTTGCAGCAGACGCGATTCGGTCGCTTGCAACACGGCCCGATAGTAGATCAAGGCCAGCGTTTCCACGACGATCACGACCGTCGTCCAAATCTCCATGCTCAACAGCCGCGAGCGGAGCAAGCGAAACACCGAGTCGCCCCAGTTTCGGCCGATGCGCTCTGCGCCATGCAGATCGAGAAATTGGCCCAACAATTCGCCATGCCGCTGCTCCTCGACGATAAAAAGTTGCACGACGGCGGGAAACTCCGGATCGCCGATCGCCCGTGCGTAGCGCCGCGCGGCCGCCATCAAATGCGTGCCGTCCGACGTTTCGCCCAACTGCCAGGCTTGCAGCGATTTGATGATCGCGCGTTGCTCGGCCGCGGAGAGCTCTGCCGCGGCATCCCAGGGGAGCGGAAGTTGATGGACCGCGTTTGCGCGGTAATAGTCTTGCCATTGGCGTGACGTGACAAACGTGGACATGCAATGCTCCCTTGTTGAATAGTTTTCAGCGGGTCGGAATAAAAACCACGAATCACACTAATAGTTTTTGCAGTGCAAATAACTTTGTATTACAAAGTGAAAGTCGAAAAAAAACGCCGATCAGCCGGGCAACCAGCCGGGGCACAGCGCCGGCATTGCCGCCACCGACGCGGCGCGCGGCGATGATTTCGCTTGCGCTGTTTTCGCCAACGCGGCCGCATCGGCCACGACGCGCTCCAATTCGGCGATATAGGCCAACAACCGCTGCCGGCCCAAATCGGTGAGCCGGCACAACGTCTGCGGACGTTTCAATTGAAACCGCTTCCACACTTCGACGAGCCCCGCCTCTTGCAGCGTTTGCAAATGGCGGCTCAGATTCCCGTCGGTCAGCGAGCAGAGATCCTTCAAGTCGCCGAACAGCAAGCCCGTCGGATGCGCGGCCAGCGAAGTCAAAATACCGAGCCGGGCTTTTTCGTGGATCGTGCGATCGAGGCCTTCGTAGGCATAGCGGCCCGTCGCGCCGATTGGCACAGGGAGCGAATGATCGACCGATTTTTCCGCCGCGGCTTTCTTCGCCGGCTTCAATTCTTTCTTAGCCATCGCTCGACTCCCCTCCCCTGCCCTTCCGTTCGGATAACAACAACACGACGGCGGTCAGCGATTGTCCGACGCCGAACAACAGCGGCATCGTCCAAGGCGACAGCGAATTTTGCCCGCCGCTCCATGCTAACGCACACAATCCGCCCGCTAGAAAGTAAATCGCCACGCCGAGAATGCCCGACGGCAACAGCCGCCACGATGCGAACAATCCCATACTGAACAGAATCGCCCACAAGCCGGGCAGCATCCAGGCAACCTGCGGCGCGAATCGCACAACAACGACGGTGAGCAGCCCGCCCGCCACCAGGCACGGAATGAATTGCCCAACCGCCAACTGCGTCGTCTCGCGATGCAATAGTCCATTGGACTGGCGATCGCGCCCAATAAACCGGCGATCGCGCAGCGAGACGTATACCGTGCCAATCGCCAGGCTGACAGCGGCGACCGCCATCCACAGCGCGACGAACTGGCCCACATGCGCCAACGGCTCGGCAATCCACGCCGCCTGAATCGCCCCGGCGGCGAACGCCAGTAGCGCCGAAATAGCCGCTGGCACGGCCCGATAGCCGCGAAATTGCTCGCTCCGCGCCATCTGCCGCCGAATCGCCGAGATTTGCGTCAGCGCTTCTTGCAATTCCATGTTCGCATCCCTTCCGGTGAAAACCGAAACAAGCTTTGCCACGCAAAGTATATAATCTCGCGAACTGTCTGACAAGCCCGTTCGCGTAGCCGAAGTCATGCTTCTGGATCGCCCGGAACTAACAGCCTGCGAATGCGGGCTGATTCAAACCTTGCCGAGCAATGTGCCAACCCGCACTTTCAATGCATGGCTACGGTTTCCTCTTCTCTGCCCGTGACAAACCAAATCGATCGGCGCACGCAATTGCTCGGCGCTATGCCAATCCGTGTCAACGCGACGAATTTGTGGGCAACTCAAATCGCAATCCAGCGTCCCGCGAAAGCCGATGCAGAGAAGAGGAACCCGTAGACGTAACCGCAATCGTTGCAGCTCCGGTTTGCGGCCGACAGCAATCCAGTTCGGGGATCGAACGATGTGAGTGTATCAAACGGCCGATGGGCGCCATAAAATGGTTGGGATGCAAACGAAAGCAAATCTGCCGACTGACCATGCGGATCGGATGGCACGCGCCCGGCTGTCGCTCGACGGTCTATCTGTGGGCGATTCGCTCGGCCAGCGATTCTTCTATCGATTCGATTTCGAGTGGATCGTTAAATCCCGAGCAATTCCAAGTGCTCCTTGGCAATACACCGACGACACGGTGATGGCGCTGTCGATTGTCGAAACACTCGATCGGTTCGGCCAAATCAATCACGATCATTTGGCGGAGCGATTTGCCGCGCGCTATGCGCACGATCCTCGCCGCGGATATGGCGCGACCGCCAGGGATATTCTGGAGGAGATCAGCAACGGTGTGCCGTGGCAAATCGCGAGCAGCAAAGTGTTCGACGGAGCCGGATCGATGGGAAATGGTGGCGCCATGTGCGCTGGCCCTGTGGGAGCCTATTTTGCCGACGATTTTCAGGCAGTGATCGAACATGCAACAGCGTCAGCCCGTGTTACGCACTTCCACGCCGAAGGACAAGCCGGCGCGATCGCCGTTGCAATTGCCGCCGCACAAGCGTGGCGCGTTGGTCAGCGGATCGAGCCGACCGAGCCCAGCCATATTCTGGAAGCGGCAATCGAGCACACTCCGAAGGGAAAAACTCGAACAGGCCTGCAAGCGGCGATGACGATTCCATTTTCGGAACCGGTTGAATCAGCCGTTGCAACGTTGGGCAACGGCAGCGGCGTAATCTCCCACGACACGGTTCCGTTCGCGCTATGGTGTGCCGTGCGCCACTTGACGAATTTTGAGGACGCGTTTTGGTCTGCGGCATCAGCGGCTGGAGACATCGACACGAATTGTGCGATCGTCGGCTCGATCGTCGCGATGGCAGTCGGCCTCGATCGCATTCCCGCGGAATGGATCGCGGCCAGAGAGCCATTGGTTTGTTAAAGTTCTCCGTCCGCGGCCAAAGTAGCAGACACGCTCCGTGTGCCGTGGCCTGTAGCAAGCACGAGCCCGCACGTCAGACATGACGCGCGGGCTCGCGGACGGCACGCGGAGCTTGCCTGCTACAATTGGCGGCGAACGCTCATTTCGTCAGCGGCAGGCTGGCGATCGACAACTGCTTGTCGTATTCCATCTGCATCTGATAATCGAGCGTGAACATTTTCGGCCCGATCGATTGGGCCGGGACTTTCACGTCCCAGCGCAGCAGGCCCTTTTTGCGGTCTTGCTGTTCGTAGCGCGTGTCGTCGCTGAGTTTTTGGCCCGGCTCGACGAGCGTTAGTTTCACTTCGCTTTCCTTGGCGTTCGGCATTCGGTCGAGCAGGCGGACCGCTGCCGGATCGGCGCCGAAATTCTCCAAAGCCAATTGATACGTGAATTCGACCAGGCGATTGCCCCCTTGGATCGATTCGTTCTTCTTGAGCAACTCGCGATGGGCACGCAGCGAGCTGTCGATGCCGAGGCCGATCGTGAAGCTTTCGCCGATCGCCACGGTCGGCAGATCGCCATGCCCGACGAATTGGCCGGCGACATACGTCGAAACCGGTCCGGCCAGCAACACGGTCTTGCCGTCGTTGACAACCGACGCTTCGTCGTACACGTAGCTGGTCAACACCGGCTCGGCCAATTTGTAAAACTCGGCCTTCATCGGCAGCGCGGCGATTTGGATCAATTGCCGATCGGATCGGCTGGGCAACGTCGTGCGAGCCGCAAGTTGGTAGCTGACGGTCACGCCGGCCGTGCCGACGTCGGCCGATGGTTTCGAAGCGCGCTCGACTTTCGCCGAGCTAACCAAATCGAGCACTTGCGATTCCTGGGCGACCTCGTTCAATGTTTCGTCGAAATTCTCGGCGGGCTGCGCGAGTTGTATGGCCTGCTGCTGTGTCGGGCCACTCATGGGCGGCGCGTTCGGAGCGAGGCCTTGCGGTTGGTTGGCGCCGCCCTGTCCCGCGCCGCCGAACCCACCGCCGTTGGCGAAGTTCGCGCCGTTTTGGCCGAACGGATTCGCATTCCGCGTCATCTCGACTTGCTTCCGCCGCTCGTCGAGATCTTTCTTGGCCGAGAAATAGGCCTTGCCGCCGGCGCCGCCCGCCGGCATTTGCGTCGGCACACCAGAGTGCAACGCGATCGTCAGCGGATCGAGCACCGGCGCTTTGGCCACCAGCGATGGCGTCGCGGTCGAGAGCGTCATCGCGACGCTGTCCCAATCCTCGCCGCTCATCTGCTCGATCGACGCATTGTATTCGATCGTCACGCCGTTTCGCTTTCCATCGACTGCGCACGTTGTACGACGGATCCCAAGTCGCCCCATCGACCAGATACCGCAGCCGCAACCGCCCGCCGTCTCCCTTCAATTGCACGAACACCACCGCCTCGCGGATCGTTCGGGCCGAGCCGCCGGTGAGTTGCTCGCGCTGGCGATTGAGCACGTTCAGCTTGTCGTTCAAATCGCGGAGCTCGAAGGTCAGCTTCAATTGCTTGGCGGCGATCGTCGACCGTTGATCGAATTGGAAAGCGGTCAGGCTCTTGAGCGTTTCAGCATTGAGCACGCCCTTGGTAAGCTCGGCATTGGCTGTCGGAGCGGTGAATTGCTGGAGCTTGTCCATGTAGGCGACTTGCTGTCCGAGAACTTTCGCCTGTTCGGCATTGTTTTGAATCTGATCCTGAACCTGGCGAATTGCGTCGTCGAGCTTGCGCACTTCTTCGCGAACGTCGCGCTCGACCGGTCGAATCCGATAAAGCACGCTGCGCACTTCGACGCCATCCGCGCTCTCGGCATAAATGCTGGCCGGCTCGATCCGCTCGGGCAAATCGGAAACGACGATCTCCCGCAGGCCCGCGGGCCCCGGCACGTCGACCAATCGCGTCACCAGCGCCTGTCCGCGATAGACGGTCACTTCGTCGATCTTTCCTTTGGTGGAAGCCGGCTCGGCGGGCTGCTTCGGCGCCGCCTTGGCAACCTCGACAACCTCCGCCGGCGCAAGATCGGCCGCGCGGGCCAACAGAGCAATCAATAACACACCGCCACAACCGGCGGCCACTGGTAGAATGATACGCTTGACGAAGGCATTCATGTTTCCATCTCCTGGGCAAAGAGAAACGACCGGCGAATTTCGGCGAACGGCG
Organism: Pirellulales bacterium; assembly: GCA_963738955.1. Taxonomy (GTDB): domain Bacteria; phylum Planctomycetota; class Planctomycetia; order Pirellulales; family DATAWG01; genus DATAWG01. The sequence goes on from CAVTYW010000023.1 coordinate 34,295, forward strand.
AGCCGCCGGATCGAACGATCCACGGCGGACAACACCTCTCCGCTCCTTCGACGTATGATAGTCGCAAATCGTTCCCCGCAGCAGCACCGCGCCGAGCGATGTTACGGCGGCGTTACAGAGCGCGGGGCCCTGTTGGAGTCCAGGCTTCAGCCTGCCGCCGGCGCCTAAAGACTGGACTCCAACTTTTCGCATCGCCGCGGTGCTTAGTGCCGTCGCGACGACCGGCTGCTACAATGCCGGTATGGTCGAGAGCCCGACAAAACGCCGACGTTGGTTTCAATTCCGCCTGCGCACTCTCTTGCTTCTGATGGTCGCGCTCGGCGTCGCCGCGCGATGGTGGGGCGAGCCGATTTTCAAGGCTCGGCGGCAGGCGAAAGCGGCGGAGGCGATTCGTGCCGCGGGCGGGACCGTTTACTACGACGAAAAGGCGACGATCCCGGCGTGGATGACCAAGTTCTTCGGGCCCGATTTCGGCAAGCCGGTCGATCGCATCACGTTCTTGAAAGGAAAGAAACTCGACGCGGAACTTCTGCCAGAAATGCCCGCGCTCCGAACTCTCGAACTCGACGACACGATCTTTACCGACGCCGACATGGCGCCGCTCGCGCCTGTGCGAACCTCATTTACTTGTCGCTCGACCGGACCGAAATCACCGACGCCGGGCTAAAACATCTCGCAGGACTGACCCACCTCGAAGAATTGGGGCTCTGCGAAACGAAGATCACCGACGCGGGATTGGCGCAACTCGAAGGATTGATCAATTTGCGATCCCTGACGCTCGAATACACGGCCATCACCGACGAAGGCCTGAGGCACTTGCAGTTGATGAAGCAACTTGAGTTTCTTCGATACGCCGGCACGCAAGTGACCGCGAAAGGAAAGGAATTTCTCCAAAAGCTTTGGCCGAACCTGAACGTGATTATCATGTGAGCGGCGTCAAGAAATAACTTCGGCACCCATTCGCCCTCGCTAACGCTTCGGGTTGGTATGCAGACGCTTGCCCAATCCCAAGACCACCACGAGACTCTCCCATCATGAAAAGCCTCCTCGCCGCCGCCCTGCTGCTCTTCGCCTCCCCTGCCCTTGCCGCGGACAAGACGTCTGTTAAGGCCGCCGCTCCGGTCGTCCATCGCGACGTGCCGTACACCGAGCCAAAAGCCGACAAGCAAACGCTCGATATCTATTCGCCGGCCCAAGGAAAAGATCATCCGGTCGCGTTCTGGATTCACGGCGGCGGGTGGATGGTTGGCGACAAGGCCGACGTGCAGAACAAGCCGCCGGCGTTTGTGGCCAAGGGGTTTGTTTTCGTTTCGACGAATTATCGGCTTTTTCCCAGCGTCTCGATCAAGACGATGGCCGGCGACGTGGCCAAGGCGATCCGCTGGACCCACGATCATGCGGCCGAATACGGCGGCGATCCGAACACGATTTTCGTCATGGGCCATTCCGCCGGAGGCGCAACTCTCGGCCTTGCTTTGCACCAACGAACGTATCTTGAAGGCCGAGGGATTGTCGCTGTCGAACATCAAAGGCTGCGTGCCGGTGGATGGCGACACCTACGACCTGGCGACGCGAATTGCGTTGGCGGAAAAAAAGGTCGGGGATCGCTACATCTGGAAATTCGGCAACGAGCAAAGTCGCAACGAATTGTCGCCGATCATGCACGTCGCCAAAGGCAAAAATATCCCGCCCTTCCTGCTCCTCTACGTCTTGGGCCACAAGGAAACCGACCCGCAAGCCCACCGCCTCGAAAAAGCCCTGCAAGCCGCGGGCATTCCGGCCAATTCGTTCGGCGCCGAAAACTCGGAACACGACAAACTCAACAACGGCCTCGGCCTGCCCGACGACAAGGCGACGCAGGCGATGTTTGAATTCTTGGATGGGGTGTTGAAGAAGTGAGACGGGGCACGACGGAGCCCGTAGCGCTAGCAAGGGAATGGAATCGCCCGAGGCGAAAGCAAAATGGCCGATAATGCAACCGACGGACAAGAGCTTCGCGGCAACCCGAATGGCCTCAGCAGTCTTGCCAAATACTCGAAACTGCCTGTTGAGAGGATTCGTTATTATCCGGACGCGGATGAAAATGTCGTTCGCGCAATCGGAAGAGGCATTTTGTTCCAAATCGCGTTTTGGAGCGGTCCGGCGTTTGCCGCTTTCGCAAAGCTTACCGAGACGATTTCAAAGCTGGACCCGGACAGCAGACTCGAATTGATCGTCGTGGATATCGACGGATCAGCGGCGTTATGTGCCGTGTCAGATTCCTTGGGCGGCGTTCGAGGCGCCGGCGAAACCGCTTGGATCAGAAACGGTTTCGTAATGGCCACGAACGGTCTCGGCTTTAACGTCGAGTGTTATGCGCGACACACGCAGTCGTTGCTTGAGATGTCGTAAGCGAGGCCGGACGGAATTGAAAAACGGAGTCGCCGTCCAAAACGCTATCGCGGCTGATCCGGTAATTCTCCGCGATTGCCGTTTCCTCGCCTCACGACGCGCGACGGGTCGTGCCAGTCCATCCTGCATTCGAGACATTGCTTTGCCTTGGGAGACCGTAACGCCTGTCCGCAATGCGGGCATGGCACAACCGGTTCGAGTGATTTCATGTATCGGTAAAGCCATGCAAACCCATCGCGTGCGGCGCATCCCGTCGCCTCGCAATATCTCTTGATCGCTAGTGGCTTCCCGCCGCTGGTGCAAGCCAGCGCCTTCAATTCGCCTTCGAGTTCAGGTGAAATTGCTTGTCTGCTGGCATCCATAACGCCGGTCTGCGGTTCTACTGCCGAGAAACACCCGCCGCATCGCTGATCATCTTCCGTGAGAGCCCCAAAGCCCAGCGGCAAACGCTTTGCGCGTCGATCTTCGTCCCTCAAGCCTGTAGCCTGTAGCCTCAAGCCTTTCCCTCCAATTTGCGGTTGCAAACACGCTCCGGATTGGTAAACTGTTTCTCTTGATGTAAACCGTTGGTGCAAAGCAAGGTAGGAACGTTTTAGTTAGGAATCTTTAGCCCATGACCATGACTCAAGAGCGGAAGCAGGCGCTGATCGGCGATTTTCGGCGCGGAGAGAGGGACACCGGCTCGCCCGAAGTGCAGATCGCCATCTTGACCACCCGCGTCGGCGAGCTGACCGAGCATCTGCAGACGCACAAGAAGGACTTCGCCAGCCGGCGAGGGCTGTTGATGATGGTCAGCCGGCGGCGCCGCTTGCTGGACTACCTCAAGCGGGTCGATCCGCAGCGGTATCTGGACATCATCCGCCGTCTCGAGATTCGCAAGTAGCTTTATCATGCCGCGCGGCGATGTCCAGTCGCCCCCGGCACGCTGGCAGCCTTTTGGCCCAGCCTCGCGCCAGAACAGCGCGATATTGTCGCGGGAAAGGTTCCCGCAATTCGGGCGGCGCGGAACTGCCCGCGCGATCGAAACACAGATACATCCATATTGGCCTTTGTAATGTAGGAATGTAAACTTGAAAGTACGTGTCGAAAAACAAATCGGAGCCAGGTATTCTGTCGATCGAAACCGGGCTGCTGGCCAAGCAGGCCGCCGGCAGTTGCCTGGTGCAATACGGCGAGACCGTCGGTGCTCACCGCCGTCGACCACCGGCCCGCCGCGACGGCCGGGATCGATTTCTTCCCGCTGACCTGCGACTATCGCGAGCGGACCGCCGCGGCCGGCAAGTTCCCCGGCGGCTTCCTCAAGCGGGAAGGCCGCCCGACGATGAAGGAAACGCTCACCTCGCGGCTGATGGATCGGCCGATCCGGCCGCTGTTTCCCGACTGGTTCCACGACGAAGTGCAGATTCAGAGCTTCGTGCTGGCCAGCGATCGGCAGAACGACGGCGACGTGCTGGCGATGAACGGCGCCGCGGCCGGCCTCGGGCCTCTCGCCGCTGCCGTTCCAAGGGCCCGATCGCCTCGGTCCGCCTGGGGCAGATCGACGGCCAGTTCGTTCCGTTTCCCACGCAGGACGAGCTGGAAGAGAGCGATCTCGACCTGATCGTCTCGGGCAGCAAGGACGCGGTGCTGATGATCGAGGGCTTCGCCCGCGAGATGCCCGAAGACCGGATGCTCGAGGCGATCGCCGAATGCCCATCGGATCATCCGCGAGATTTGCGACTTGCAGGAGGAGCTGTTCGCGCAAGGTCGGCGTGCGAGAAGACGCAGTATCGAGTCCCGGCCCGCCGACGGCGTCTACGACCAGCTCAAGGACACGCTATTACGACGCCTTCAAGACGGCCAAGCAGACCGCGGGCAAGCACGCCCGGGCCGACGGCCGTCTCGGCGCTCAAGGCAGCAGGCGCTTGGCCGAGTTGATTCCCGATCCGGCGGCCGACGGGCGCCGATCTCGTGCCGGCCGCGTTCGAGCAGCGCCTGGCACCATCTCGAAGAGCACGTCGTGCGCGACCTGATTCTCTCCGGCACGCGGCCCGACGGCCGCGACGACAAGACGCTGCGGGCGATCGAGTGCCAGGTCGACGTGCTGCCGCGCGTGCACGGCTCGGCCGTCTTCCAGCGCGGCGAGACGCAGGCCCTGATCACCGTCACGCTCGGCACCGCCCGCGACGAGCAGCGCGTCGACGGCCTGATCGACGAATACTCGAAGAAGTTCATGCTCGACTACTACTTCCCGCCGTTCTCGGTCGGCGAAGTCCGGCCGATCCGCGGTCCCGGCCGGCGCGAAATCGGCCACGGGGCCCTGGCCGAGCGGAGCGTCAAGCCGGTGCTGCCCGATCCGGAAGAGTTCCCCTACACGATCCGCGTGATCTCCGACATTCTGGAATCGAACGGCTCCAGCTCGATGGCCAGCGTCTGCGGGGCGACGCTGGGCCTGATGGCCGCCGGCGTGCCGATCAGCAATCCGGTGGCCGGCATCTCGGTCGGTCTGGTCAAGGAATCCGAGTCGCAGTGGACCCTGCTGACCGACATCATCGGCGACGAAGACCACTTCGGCGACATGGATTTCAAGATCGCCGGCACGCAAAACGGCATCACCGGCATCCAGCTCGACCTGAAGATCGACGGCATCAGCGACGAGATCATCCGGGCCACGCTGGCCCAATCGCGCGAGGCGCGGATCGAGATTCTTGCGCAAGATGCTGACCGACGATTCCCGCGTCCGCGCGACGAGATCTCGCCCTGGGCGCCGCGGCTGCTGCGGACGCACATCGACCCGGAGAAGATCGGCCTGCTGATCGGCCCGGGCGGCAAGACGATCCGCGGCATCCAGGAATCGACCGGCGCGGTGATCGAGGTCGAGGACGACGGCACGGTGACCATCGCCAGCAACGACGCCGAAGGCGGCCAAGGCTGCGATGCGACAGGTCGAGGCGCTGACCGCCTCGGTGCAGGTCGGCCAGATCTACGACGGCCGCGTGACCAGCGTCAAGGATTTCGGCGCGTTCGTCGAGATCCTGCCCGGCAAGGACGGCCTGTGCCACATCAGCGAGCTGTCGGACGAATACGTCAACAGCGTCGCCGACGTGTGCAAGGTCGGCGACGAGATGCACGTCAAGGTGATCGCCATCGACGACCAGGACCGCGTCAAGCTCAGCCGCAAGCAGGCGCTGCGCGAAATGGCCGCGGCAACGGCGGGAGCCGGCGCTGGCGCCGGTGCTCCGGCAGGCGGCGGCGGTGGTTTCGGCGATAGCCGCAACTAAGCCCGTAGCGGGATTCGCCAGAATTCCGACGCGTCGGCGCAAGAACACCGAGTGAACCACAAACCCAGGGATGGTTATCCCTGGGTTTTTTTACCGACACAGATCACACCAACCCGAAGCGTTAGCGAGGCCGGGCCCCAACTCCCTCGCTAACGCTTCGGGTTAGTGTGGCGACGCACCATCCCTGCTCCCCGCTCCCTGCCATGTCTCCGCCGCGAACCGATGCCGACGAAGCTCAGCGGAAGGCCGAGAGCCTGTATGCGGAATTGGCGGCGCTCGCCGGCGGATTGGCGCATGAAATTCGTAACCCGCTCAGCACGATCCGCCTGAACATGGAGCTATTGGCCGAGGATCTGGCCAACCCGCAAACGCCCCGCGAACGCCGGGCGCTGACGAAGATCGAACGGGTCGAAAAGGAATGTCAGCGGCTCGAGGATTTGCTGAACGACTTTTTGAACTTCGTCCGCCCACAGACTTATCATCTCGACCCCGCCGATTTGAACGCCGAAGTGGATCGCGTGTTGGATTTCTTTCGCCCCAAGGCCGAGGAGCAGGGGATCGAAGTCGTGCGGTATTTGGACCCCGATCTGCCAATGGTGCTGCTCGACCGCGAGCCGTTTCAATCGGCGCTGTTGAACCTGGTGCTCAACGCGCAGCAAGCGATGACCGAGGGAGGCCAACTGACGGTCCGCACGCGATCGTTCCCCGCCGGCGTCGCGCTGGAGCTGATCGACACCGGCTGCGGCATGGACCCGGCGACGCAGGCCCAGATTTTTGAAACGTTTTTCTCGACCAAACCGGGCGGCTCGGGCCTGGGGCTGCCGACGGTGCGGAACGTCGTCGAGGCGCATCACGGTCGGATCAACGTCGAAAGCGAACCGGGCCGCGGCACTCGGTTCACGATTTTGCTACCAGTCCCGCCGCGCTTGGCCGCCCCGCCGCCGGTAATTGCGATACCCTGATGCAATTGAAACCCCCGCAGCGCAGCAAGGGAATGAACGTCGATGCCTCATCTCACCCCGCCGCAATTCCTCGGCCTCCTGGCCGTTATCCTCGCGATCGCCAAATTGTGCGGCGCGGCGGCGCAATGGATCGGTCAGCCCGCCGTGTTGGGCGAGCTGTTGGCCGGCGTGCTGCTCGGCATGTCGGTCGCCGGGCTGGTTGATCCGCACAACGAAGTCTTGCATCTGCTCGCCGAGCTTGGCGTCGTGATTCTGCTGTTCGAGATCGGATTGGAGACCGACCTGAAAAAGCTGTTGAAGGTTGGCGCGGCATCGGCGGCGGTGGCTTTCGTCGGCGTCGTGCTGCCGTTCGCGCTCGGCTACGGCGTCTGCCGGATGCTGGGGCTGCACGATCTCGTTGCCGTCGTCGCCGGGGCGAGCCTGACGGCCACCAGTGTCGGCATCACCGCGCGAGTTCTCTCTGATCTCAATCGCCTGCAAGAACCGGAAAGCCAGATCATTCTGGGCGCCGCCGTGATCGACGACGTTGTCGGGCTGGTGATCCTGGCCGTCGTCACGGGCATGACGCAAGGCCAAGCGGTGACCGTTCTCGGCGTGGCGACGACGACCGGCATCGCGTTCGGATTTCTCGCGGGAACGCTGTTGATCGGCCGATTGGTCGTGCCGCCGCTTGTGCGCCTGGTGAGCCGAGTCGAATTGCCCGGCACGGCAACGATGCTGGCGGTCATCGTGGCGTTTGGCCTGGCGTGGCTGGCGGACGTAGCGGGCTCAGCCTTGATTATCGGGGCCTTTGCCGCCGGGCTTTTGCTGCGCGACACGCCGAAGGCCCGTGAGATCGAGCGCGGAGTGGCGCAACTCGGCCATTTCTTCGTGCCGCTGTTTTTCGTGTCGGTCGGAGCGGCGGTTGATGTTCGCGTGTTGAACCCGATCGATCCGGCGAATCGTTCGACGCTCGAGATCGGCGGGCTGCTGATCGTCGCGGCGGTGGTCAGCAAGTTCGTGGCCGGCTATGCGCCGTTGTGGTTCCGCGGCAACAAGAAAGTGATCGGCGTCGGAATGATTCCGCGCGGCGAGGTCGGATTGATTTTCGCTCAAGCGGGCCTGACGGCGGGCGTGTTCGACGCCGGGTTGTTCAGCGCGATCACGCTGATGGTGATGGTCACGACATTCATCGCTCCGCCGCTGCTGAAGCTGCTGTTCCCCCCAATTCATGCGGAAAAGATTCCGCCGCCGCCGGAAGGAATCGAAGATTTGGCGACGGAGGCGTGACGCACTCGTAGCGGAACTTGTGACAATTCCGCTCGTCGTTCCGCCAGGGCGCCGAATTCTCACAAATCCGGCTACGCTTCATTCCTTGATGACGCTGATGCCTCCGTTGCGCTCTTTGTAGGCACGCTTCACCCGGCGGATGTCGTCGACGCCGTGCAGGCGAAATTCTTCTTCGAGGTCGTGCTCCGAGATGTGCGAGCGGCGCATGTTGTCGCGCTGCATCTTGCCATCCACGACCAGCGGCCAACTGTTGCCCTTGATGAACGTTCCCACGCAGTGCCAGCGATACGCCAGAAATGTGATGAGCCAGTGCGCTGCCACGAGCGCCGCGGAGCCGACGGCCGTCGCGGAGAGCGACGCATGGCCGGTGATTCCGCGGCTCAACAGCGATCCGAGAATGAATCCCAGAATAATGTCGAGCGAGGTAAGCCGCCCGATTCCCCGGCTCTTGCCGATGCGCACCGCGATCACGCCGACGAGATAAACCAGCACTGCCCGCGGCCACCTGATAGAGCGCGAGCGGCTCGCGGGGCAGATCGCCCCCGAAAACCTGGTTCAAAAGCCGGATTGCCGCGTCGCTGATCTCGGGCCACATGCTACGAGTTTCCGTTTCGCCGGCAGTTCTTGATCGACTTGTCGAGCAGCCTTCGCGCCTGCTTCGGTCCGCGGGCACCAAGAAACTTGAACGTCTTGCCGCGCGTCTCGTTGTACGAAATGAAAAAGCGTTCCAGTTCTTCGAGGAGATTGTCGTTGATGTCGTCGAGCGTGCGAACATCTTGATAATCGTGCGCGTCTTCGGCGACGGCGATCAGGCGATCGTTGCGCCGCGTCTTGCGGCCTTCGCTTTGCTCGGCTTCAATTACTCCGATCAGACGAGCACAAACCAGACAGCCGGGAAAGGCTGATTCGTCCATCAACAGCAGCACGTCGATCGGATCGCCGTCGTCGGCTTTCGTGCCGGGAACGAAGCCGAAGTCGTATGGAAACGTGGCGCCGGCCGGGAGCACGCTGCCGAGCCGAAAGCAACTCAGCGTGTCGTCGTATTTGAATTTGTTCCGTCGCCCGCGCGGGGTTTCGATCATCACGTTGACGAACTTGCCTTTTTTGTCGGCATAGGGCTCCAGTTCGCATTCGACATTCATGGCTGTCTTGGCCGCCTGATTTGACATGGATCGACCTCCTCGGAGGATGTGCGTTCGAAGTCGGCAGACCGCTAGACAATGCAAACCGAATGCCAATTGGACACGCGAAGTAATGCCCGTCCAGCGTGCCGCGGCGATTGCCTCGACTCATGTCTTTCCGGCAGCGGCCATGCGAAGGTTCGACGGCAGCGGGAATTCGCACAGCGGGACGCTTTTCGTCGGCTTTGCGAGAATCTCGGCCAAGGTGGTGTCGGCGAGTGCCGCCTCGACCATCGCGTAGGCGTCGTCGAGCCGCTTGTGCAACGCACACAGCCGCACGCCGTGCGATTTCAAACCGAGCGGGCAAGTGCGGATTCGCCGGATCGGATCGACGGCGTTGACCACTTCCAGGATGTTCAGTTTTTCCGGCGAGCGGGTGAGCATGAAGCCGCCGCGCACTCCTGCGCTGGGCGTGAACCACGCCGGCCCGGCCGAGGCTCTGCAGCACTTTCGACAAATAAGCCGGCGGCACTTTCGTGGCCGTCGAGATTTGTTCATTGGTTTGCGGCAGGCTTGCTTTACTGGCCAGATAGACCACCGTGCGCAAGGCGTATTCCACGGTTTGCGAAAGCATCGCCGGCACCTTTCCGTTTTTTTTGAATCAGGACATTGACATCCAGTATACGTGCGTTAGATTGGGACGTAAATACTAGACAAGTAGGTCCACTTGTCGAGTATTCAGAATTCACCACATCTTGACATTTGCAAGAAAGGAACCGTTTGCCATGAAATCTCGCTTTGCCGCCGTGGTTTGCTGTGGAACGATCGTGTGGGGCGCTGCCGTGTCGATGATGGTCTCGCCGAGCCCCGCGGAAACCGCCGTCGCGAATCCGGACGTCGATCGGGCTCGCCGCGAAGTGCGCATGCTCGACGACGTTTACAAGTCGGCGATCGTGCTGATCACGGAGCATTATGTCGAACAGCGCCAACGACCTGCCGGCCGGCAAAGCGTTCAAGGCCTTGTTCAAGAGCATGAAAGACAAAGGCTGGCACGAAGTCCGCCTGCTCGACGCCCTCGGCGATCCGATCAACGCCGAAGACGCGCCGCGCGACGATTTCGAGCGGAAAGCGATCAAGGAAGTGCTGGCCGGCAAGACGTATTACGAAGAGATCGAAACGAAACACGGCAAGCAATACCTACACGCGGCCACGCCGGTGCCGATGGCGATGGACAAATGCATCATGTGCCACGAGAATTTCAAAGGCAAGAAAGTCGTCGGAGCACTGGGATACACGTTGCCGCTGGATGTGAAGACGGTAAAGCCGTAAGGCCATTACGAGCTGTCGGCGTGTACCCTTCGCGGCGCGGTTGGGCCATTTGGCGCATAGCCCCATTCATGGGGCTTTCCGCGCAGCGGTAATAGGCCCGGCGTTTACGCCTCATTGTTACCCACAACTTTGTACTGTTTGTCCATTGCAAGCGGGTTTGGTGCTAGCGAAGCGAAGCCATGAGCTTGGCGAGGGTTACGCGCCGATCCGGTTTCTGTGGTGTGCGAGCAGCGTAGTATCTCTGCAAGGGGCGACCATTTTGGTGACGGTTGCCTGGCGCTGGCGGTCTGGGAGGCGAAGTCCAGCAGAGCATGGATGGACGCCTCGTGAACTCTCTGGAACTTGATCCCGGCCGATGGGCGAAGCAACAGTTTGAAGCGTGTGACTTGGGCGATGCACGACGGACGTTACGGGCAGTGAAGTTTGCAGCGCGGATTGCAGCTGATCCCGACGCGAGTACGCCGATGCAGACCGAGGACTGGTCTGAGTTGAAGGCTGCCTATCGGTTGATTGATTCGCCGCGCGCCACATTTCAGGCGCTGGCTGAACCGCACTGGAAACTCACGCGCGCAGGAGCGAAAGGCGTGTGCTTGATCTTGGGTGACACGACGGAGATCGACTTCGGCATTCTCCGCAAGATCAAAGGCGTGGGAACGGTGGGCAACAATTGGGGCCAAGGATTTTTGTTGCATTCTGGACTGCTGGTTGATGCTGCGAGCGAACAGGTACTGGGCCTGGCCGGGCAGGTGATCCGTCATCGCAAGCCAGCGCCGCGCGGTGAGAACACATCGCAACGGCTAAAACGCCCTCGCGAATCGGAAATCTGGGGCGAATTGATCGAGCAGATTGGCCCGCCGCCTGACGACGCGCAGTACGTGCATGTTTTTGATCGCGGCGCCGATAACTTCGAAGTTTTCTGCCGTCTTCTGCTCTGCCGTGATGACTGGGTGATTCGCGCCGCACAGTTGACTCGCCGCGTGTCGTGGATGGACGGTGAGGGAGCTTTGGGGGCGTACTTGGATCAGCTTGGTTTGGCAGGCTCCTACAAGCTGCAGGTGCGCGCGAACAAGGGACAGCCCGCCCGTATCGCGAAATTGGAAGTACGGCATGGAATGGTGATGGTTCCTGCTTCCGCACATTCCAGCCCTTGGTTGAAGGCTTGCGGCATTACCTCGATTGGTATGAATGTCGTGGAAGTTCGGGAGATCGATCCGCCGTCGGGCGTTAAGCCGCTGCACTGGGTGCTGATGACGTCGCTCCCGGTCACGAGCTTCGCCGAGGCATGGGTCGTGATCGAATACTACGAGAAGCGGCCGCTCATTGAGGAATTTCATAAGGCACTAAAAACAGGCTGCTCTGTGGAGGAGCGACAATATCAAACTGGCAAACGTCTGGAGGCGATCACCGCGATCCTCTCCGTTGTCGCCGTCCGCTTGCTACAATTGCGCACTGTTTCTCGTCATCAGCCCGAGTTGCCAGCGACTCAGATCGTGCCTGCCAACTGGGTCGCCACGCTGCAATGCTTGAAACCCAAACGAACGATCCACACCGTCCGCGAGTTCTTCCGCGGTCTCGCCTCCCTCGGCGGCTTCCTGGGACGCAAATGCGACGGCGATCCGGGCTGGCTTACTATCTGGCGCGGCTATGAAAAACTCGCCATCGCCCTCCGCACCCTCCGAGCTCACCGTCAAAGATATGGGTAACGATGAGGCGTTTACGCCGGGTTTTGGTGACGGCTGAACGTGCGCGCGAGCCCCGTTCACGGGGCTTCTCGCTGTGGCGGCTTAAGCCGTTTCGGACAGACGACGGCCGCGGTTGCGCGATTTGCGATGCGCGATCGTGTGTACGGTCGAATTGCATCGGATCGCGCGCTGCACACAACGACAAGACAAGGGCTCAAGCCGAACTGCGAGAAGCCCCGTGAACGGGGCTCCGAGGCAACGCCCTCTCGCCGGTTTACCCGCAATGAATGGCGGGCCTATTACCGCTGCGCGGGAAGCCCCGTGAACGGGGCTGGCGACACCGCGTCCGCGCGCGAGCCTTTGCCGACTCGCATGTGGCCCCAACTCACTGGGCTTGTTGCTGCGTGGCTTGTGCGTCGGCAGCGATTGTCCGTAGCGTTCGAAGCTGGCCATCGCACAGGCTTATGGTCACCGCCGCGCCGATAAAGACTTCCTTCGACAATTGACTGCCGAACTGCTTGAACATGTTGATTTGATCTTGGTCGGGATTGTAGCCCGCGGTCACCACCATGCGGAAATCGTAAGTGTCGGCGGATTTCTTGATTTGAACGCTTTTGGGAGTGCCGTCGAAGAACTGATTATCGACGAGGTATTTTCCCAATCGATTGGCCTCGGCCTCCGTCACCGGGGCTTGATAAAAGATTTGGCCGCCGTTGAAGGTCAGTTCGGTTCCCAGTCCGCCTCCCCAATTGGCGAACAACGCAGCGGCGAAAATCGCGCCGAACAGGCCGACGGCGGCTCCCGACGCGATGCCGATCGGTTTGAGCCAGGATTTTCGCGGATACTGTTCGCCGATATTCTTCCGCACGTATTCGAGCTGAGGACTTTGCTCGGCATAAATCCAGGCGACAAAGATTCCGATGCCGCCGATGCGAAACAGCGAGGCGACTCCGCTCGAGTCAGGACTGAGAATCGCCGCCAACAGGAATGGGAAGAACGCGTAGAACCAGATCATGCACCGCTTGGCTCTGGCGTTGTCGCCAAGCGCCTTCCAGTTTCGCGCCAGCAGGAACGAACCGAACGCCCAAGAAAAGAGCAGGCTCCACAGCGCCGCGGCCTTGGGATTCCAAAGCGGCGGCGCGACCGGAGCGCCTGCCAACGCACCTGGCGCTTGTGTCGCGTCGGAAAGCGATGGCGACTGGTACGGATTCGTCGGCGATGACATGGTTATGCCCAAACTTTGCTGGTTCGCGTTTCAAAACTGCCTGACACGCTATCGTACTTCGACAAATTCGGCAAAGCAAGCCAGCGGCCGCGCCGCCACGATTCCAGTCGTGTGCGCCTAAACCACTCTGTAGAAACGGTTTAGATTCAGCGATTGCCCTGCCGGCTGACTGCGATTGGCCGGCTAGAGCACGTGCGATTGCTTGCCCAGGCTTCCGTGAATCCGCGCCTGCCGACCCTCAAATCCGTCCGGGTCGAACTTTTTCCGGAAATCCTCACGCCAGCCTGTAACATCCGTCCTGATTCCACGCTGGGCTAGTCATGGGGGGAAGACAAACAAGTCATCCCGTAACAATTCAAAAGCTTCGCTTAAATCAAGGGAGTACGAATCATGCAACGCACATTGAACAACCTGTTGGCGATCGCGGTAATCGGCTTGGTGATGACGACGGCTTCGATGTCGATGGCCAGGGGCGGCGGCGGCGGACATGGCGGTGGACACGGTGGCGGACATAGCGGCGGACATAGCAGCAGCCATGCTTCCCGCGGCCATGCCAGCGGACAAAGCCATCACGCCAACGGCAACCATGCCTCCAGCAGCCACAAGAACAAGACGAACAAGACCAACAAAAACAAGAACACCAACGGCAAGAAAAACAAGAAGAACAAGAAGACCAACGGTAAGAAGACCAGCTCGAAGAAAAACAACAAGAACAAGAAGAACAAGAAAAATAAGAACAAGCATCGCCGGCACCACCGCCGCTATCCCAAGCGATTCTGGTACGGCGGCGGCGACGACGGCGACGGTGGCGACGGCGACGATGGCGACAGCGAATCGGCCGAATACGAAACGGCTGCCGTTTCCCCGACCGGTTTGGACGTAGCTTTCGCCAGCATCCGACAACTCGACGCCGGCGACCCGGACAACAACCTTGGCCCGAGCTACCGCGTCTGGATCACCAACAACAGCCCCGTGGCGATCGACACCCCGTTCGACGTGGCCCTGCTGGCCTCGAACGACGGCAAAATGTCGGAAGGCCTGCCCTACGGAAACGTGGAAGTCGAAGGGATGGAAGCCGGCGAGACGCAAGCCCTCGACATCCGCCTGCCGGTTGCCGCGATGACGATGGACGGCCAAGGCGACGACGCGGGAGCTTACAGCTTCGTTCACGCGGTTGTCGATAGCCAAAACGTACTGGCCGAAACCGACAAGACGAACAACATCGCGGTCTTCAACGACGACGACATCCCCCAAGTTGGAGAATAAAGCATCGTTTCAACGAAGACTGCGATTTCATCCGACGGCCGGCAGTTCCGCAAAGGACTGCCGGCCGTTTTTTTGCACCGCGCAATGCGCGGATGTGCAATTGGTTTGCCCCAACGGGGCTGCGGCATTTAGCCTAGGGTTGCCCGCCAGTGGCGGGCTACCCTAGGTACACGGGCACAGCACTGTTTTCTACCCCAACGGGGTTTCGCCCGCGCACTGATTCTGGCCGGCGGAACCCCCTTGGGGTAGAACCTGGATTCAACCATCAACCCAGCGTAGTCCGCCCACGGCGGGCAACGCTGGGCTAAAGACGAAGCCCCGTTGGGGCAGAAACCCCGATCATTTCTTCCCGATGCAATAAATGAACCCCGGCGTGCGGTAGTACATTTTGTTCCCCTCGAACACGGGCGAGGCCAATGTCTGCGCCTGTTCCTTGCCGTCTTTCGATTCCTCGAGCATGTTCGTGGCGACCTCTTTGTACTTCCGGCCGGCTTCGATGATCAGCGTTTTTCCCTGGTTGTCCATCAGATAGATGTATTTGCCGGCGAGCGTCGGGGACGCCGCGCAGCCCGACCAATTCCAATACTCGGTGCGCGGCTTGAGCGGCAGCACTTTGCGATAAACTTGCTCCCCGCTGACGGCATCGTTGACGATCAAACCGCCTCCTTGCGAAATCTGATAGACCAGCCCATCGACATACAGCGGCGACGCGACGTAGCCGCGATCGAAGGGATTCCGCTTCTTGTCGACCGGCAATTCATCGTCGGCCCAATTCATCTTGTAGACCACGGCCGGCTGCAGCTTGCCGCCGTCGGTCGAGGGCGGAATCCGAAACGCCTTGAAGCCCAGCAATTCGTCGTTGTTTTTCGGATAGCCGACGCGGGCAAGAATAAAGTCTCCTTCGACGATCGGCGTCTGCACCGAGTCGCCGAACACTCCTTGATCCCAAATCGACTGACCATCGCGCACGCGCGTGAAAAAACCCCATTGAAAACCGGCGACCAACTCTTTGCCGACGTGCACCCGGAACAACGAGCCGTAGGTGTTGAACGCCTTGGCGGGATTCGACCACGCCAACTTGCCGGTGTCGATGTCGTAGGCCCGCATTTCATTGGCCCAAACGACCAGCTTGTTGCCGCAAATCACCGGGCTGGCAAAATTTCCATGTTCGCTGCCGCCCCCTTCGCCGCGGGCGATCCATTTGCGATTGCCGTTGAGATCGTAACAGACGGAGATGCCAGTGGTGTAGAAGGCGCAGACGTGCGTGCCGTCGCTGGTCGGCGTCGGACCGGCGTAGCCGAACACGGCCTGGGCCCAATTGTGTGTGAACGCCTTTTTGTTGATGCCGGCTTCTTCCTTCTGAATATTCTTTTCGAGCTCGCGCTTTCGCTTCAACGCCGGCTCCATCGCGCGGGCCGCGGCCGGATTGAACATCGCAGCATTCAGCACCTGCGCCACCTGCCCGTTTAGCGCGGCCAATTGCGCCGCCAGCGGAGCGACCGTCTGTGCGTATTCCGGCTCGGACTTGCGTTCGCTCTCCGGCAAGCCTTCGAATTCGGGATTCGAGCGGATCCACAGAATCTGGCCGGTTTTCTTATCGAGGCAGATCAGATCGGACGGTTCGGCGGTGATAAAAATGCGATCGCCGACGACGATCGGGCTGGAGACGCCCGTGTTCGGCATCGGCGCCATCCAGAGAATGCCGCTGGTCGTATAACCGCCGCTGACGAGCTTGCGCTCCCAAGCGATCGGCGGATTTGCGTCGGGATACCGGCCCGAGCCATCGCCGCGCCAGCCGACGGGATGCTCCGGCGACACGGCCGATTTCGACGAACTGGCCGTCTTGCCGCTGCCCGGCGCCGGCGGAGTCGTCAATTCGGTGGCGACGGCCGACACTTTCGCGCCGTCGGTCTCGAGGCTGCTGTGCAATTTGACGAGCCGTTTCACCAGCGGGGCGAGTTGTTTGGTCAGATCGCCCGACTCGGCCAATTCGAGCATCGCTTTTTGAGCCGCTTCGAATTCCTCGGCCGCTTCGGGCAGCTTGCCGCCTTTGTACAACGTCTCGGCCTTGGTCAGCACCTTCGCGGCCTGATGAATCTGTTCCAACTGTTGCACGGTCGGCGTGGCGAAGGCGTTGGCGATGAAGAGCCAACCGGCGGCCACGGAAAGAACCGCGCCGACGATGAATTTGCTTGTGCTGCGACGCTGCATGTCTCTTGTTCCCTTCAATTTTTTTGGAGAACTGGGATTATTCATCAGGCCCGTTTGCGGGTCTGATATCCTGCATAGGCGGGTAGGTCGCAGGCGGGAGGGCGTGCCATGTGTCTCGTGCATAGCGCGAGACAACCGGCATTCTTCGACAATACCCCGGAGACCAACCCCCGGTCAACTCGGCGCGCACGCTCGGCGCATTAGGCAGGCTATTTGAAGTTCGTCGGCACGGGCATAAACTATTCCCGCGACGGCCGAGGCCCGGTCATTTCAAATCAATTTCTTCGCCCCGGCCGCTCGATTCGTCAACCCGCAGAATCTTTCCTGCGGCGGCGTCTCGGCTCTCGACTTTCTTTCCGCTCGGATAGAACTCCAAGCTCACATCGACGCTCGGCCGCTTGCCCAGCCCGATATGCCGTTCCGTATGGGTTGCGAAGTAATAACTATGAAAACTCTGCCGTCCCCAAATGCCGATCTGTTCCGACCAAAAGAGCTTGGCGGAGTCGTTTAGCCCGCCGGGCTCGTAGTCGCGGATCGTGGCGTTGGTCGCGCCGATGTTTCCCTTGGCGCCGATCAACTGGACGTTGATGAAATTCAGCTTGGGCAAGTCGTTGTGGTAGACCGCGATGTCGTGTCGATCGCCTGGCCGGTCGGGACCCATCGTGATGATGTCCAACATGCCGTCGTTGTCGATGTCGCCGAAACAGGCTCCTTCATCGACGGCCGGATGAAGCTCCGTCGGCAATCCCCATTTCTGGTTCGCCAATTCGAATCGGCCGCCGCCAAGTCCGTGCAGCAGATAGAGAAAATACCGGCCGTTGACGAGGATGTCGGGAATTCCATCGTTGTCGAAATCGGTGACGACCGCGCCGCCCCAATTGCCGGTCGCCGGACGGCCGCGTGCTTGCTCCATTCCGCGGATTGGCGGGCCCTTGGTGAAATGCCCCTTGCCGTCGTTCAGATAGATGACAATCTCGCGCCCCTCGACGCAGATCAAATCGATCCGTCCCTTGCCGGTCAGATCGCCGTAGCCATGAATGCTGCCGGCATCGCTGTCGAGCCCGCATTCCTTCGTCGCTTCGCGGAAGCTCATTTTGCCGCTGCTCGAGTTGCCACTGCCCGAGTTGCCACTGCCCGAGTTGCCATCATTCAGCAGGATCAGGCGCTTGCTCGGGTTATATCCGCGCTGGCTTACAAGCAGGTCGAGATATCCGTCGCCATTGATGTCAACCGGAATCGCGCCCGATTCCTTCAGGGCCTCGACCGTCGTGCCCCCTTCCCAACGGCCGCCGCCTTTTCCGAACACGATCGATGCCCGCGTGCCACGGCCATCGCCGGCAAAAATGTAGTCCACGATACCGTCGCGATTGAGGTCGGCCATCGCCACGCTACGGCTGAACAGATCGAAGCCGGGTGAAAACGTTTTGAAATTCCACACGGGCCGATCCCCCGCCGTGCATTCATTCAAATACGCGACCCCCTGCCCGTCGCCGTAGGATGCCAAAACATCCTGCTTTCCATCTTCGTTGAAATCGTAAATCAACCGAACTTCGCCCCCCGGATACGGAACCGCCGGGCTCTTCGACCGGCTGCGCGATGCGTCGAATTGCGGATCGACGAAAACAAAATGGCCTTTGCCGTCGTTCCTTCCGGCCGATCCGACATACCCATGGCCGCCGATCAACAGATCCAAATGCCCGTCGCCATCGAGATCGGCCAGCGTGATTCCGCTCAGCCACAGCTTCGGCTGAAACTCGTAATGTTTGCGAACGATTTCCGCGACGCCGGATTGCGCGGTGATATTGGAAAAACCTCTGCCAGCCGACTGAGCCTCGGCAGTGCCGGCCAAGATCATCGCACCAAGGAATGCGAAAGATGCGAGGAAGCGATTCATCGTTCTTTGCTCGAAGAGAAATGAACGACCGAATGAACGAATCGTTCGTCCCGAGCCGTTCGCGGTGGCGCAGCGAAGTCGATCGCCGGCAACTTCCCTACCGGTCTTGCACGATTCGAAAGATGCCGAAGAGAATCAACAGCCCGCCGATGACCGCCAGCGCCTCGCCGCTGCTGGTACCCCGCATCACCAGCTTGCCCGACAGGCCGCCGATGATGAACCCGATGCCGATCACGATATTGATGATTCCCCGCATGGCGGGATTATGCCCTGAGCGAGGGAGTTGTGCAAGCAGATTCTTCTATTCGCGTTTTTTCGTCAATTACGTCGAATCGCTTCCCGAAGTAATCCGAAGTACTCCGAGAGTCTACTACCTGCCGATGGCGCAAAACGGACGAGTGTCCTGTCTTCATCACGTAGCGAAAAATGGCTGAACTCCGCCTTGATGGCGTTCTCAAGTGCAATCGCGATCGCCGCCGTGTCGAGCCTGTCCGCCCTGCTGGTCAAGCGGCAAACCATACCGGCGATCGTCGCATCTTCGGGAAACCGTTTGAACGCGGCTGTCAAGAAAGGGTCGTCGAGCTTGAGCTTTTCGCTTCGGAACTGCTGCATGAGTATTGGAATGGCGAATTCAACCTCACCGGTCGCGGCCCAGGCGAGGCGATCAATTTCGGCTGATTGCGCCGTATCGGCGTAAAGCGCCGCGGCAACTCGATAAGATTCGACGTCGCCGGTCGCCTTTGCTCGATCGAAGATCGTCGGCCCCAGTTTTGTTCTCGCTTGTTCGACGGTGATAACGTTCGCCAGCATTGCTCTCCCCAACATGACAGCCAGCATGGCGCCGCTCTGGGGCAACTTGGGATTGTCGCCGACGAGAAAGCCCTGCTTCCGCAGCAGTTCGCCGATTCTCTCGCCGTCGTCGTGGTACTTCATCGCGCAGTCGCCGGCGCAAAGAATCTCGTTCAATCGCGCCGTTTCTTTGAATTTCGCTTTCCGCAAGGTCTTGAGATCGTGCTTCAGATAATCGCGCCGGACTGTTTTGTGCCACCAATCGCGCTCGAAGCCACAGTCCAAGTAAATCAGCCTTTCGGCGGAATCAATGTCGCCGATGATCGCCTTCGCGAACAGTTCGGCGCACTCGCGATCGGGGAATTGACGTGAATTCACCAAGCACACCAAGTTTTCAAACTCGGCGGCATTCGCACCGTGAAAATCTTGAAACTGCATCCACATCGTGACCGCTTCCTTCGCTTTCCCAGTGCGAAGCAGGCATTCGGCACACAGGCCACGAGCCGGCGGATAATTCGGTTCGGCGTTGATGCAATCCAGGTAGGTTTTGGCGGCGGCCGCGTATTCGCCGGCGCGGTGCTGTTCCATCGCCCATTTGAACAGAGCCTGCGGCTGATTGGGCAGTTCCAGAGCCGCCCGCTTGTGAAGTTCGTACGCGGTCTTCGGATCCCAGGTGAACAGAACATTTCCGAGCACGAGCGACTGAGCCGCCGTGCGTGTCTTTTCGGGGAAGACGGCGAGTATCTTTCGATTCGCGTCGTCAAGCCGACCGTCAACAACCAACGCTTCCGCCTCGACCATGACGCGCATCACGGCGTCAGAATCGGCGGTCATCTCAGCCGCGGTATCGCCATGGGCCGAGGCCGCAAAAATGAAAGAACTGAAAAGCAATGCGACGAACAAATACTTTTTCATCGGAATGCCTTGCGATGGAGTCCACGCCGGGAGGCGTGTTCCGCTGTTCGCGAAGTTGGCTAATCGTCTGCAAACAGTCTATCGCGCCGCTCGGCGGAATCCAACCTTGGCTAATTTGGGAAACCCGCCCGTTAGGTTCACTTCCCCGGCGGGGTTTTTCATGCGCTGCTACAATGCGGCGATGAAAGCCCTGATCCGCGTAGCCGTTCTGATCGCCAGCGTGGTCGTACTGTTGGCGGGGATCTTCTTGCTCGCCGTCGTCAAGGGAGTCGCAGGCGGTGGCATTTTCGGCTGGCTCACGAGCGATCCGCTCGCCACGACTTGCGTGGTGGTGGGTCTTTTCGGAATCGTTGCCGAAGCTTATCGGCTCAGCCGCTGTTAATCGTTTTTCCTGACACGACGGTACGTGCTCGCGTCAACCCGCATAATGCTACTGCTACGCCATTCATCAATTTCGACTGCAATTTGGCAGTCGGTCAGCGACGTAGTAGAATCTGGAAGATGAACGGACGGCGTATTGCGGCTCGGCAATTTCAAGATATGACTTCGCAGTTCCGTGAAAATATCGAGTGAGAGAAAATGGCAACTGAATCAACCGACCTCCGTGGCGTCGTTCACGGTAAGATGATCGAACTGGATCAGGAACCGGGCTTCCCGGAAGGGCAGGTCGTCACCGTCACGGTCCGCCCGGTTGAGAGCCGATTACCGCCGGGTGAAGGAATTCGCCGGTCGGCAGGCGCATGGGCCGACGATCCCCAAGGGTTGGATCATTGGCTCGCGGAAATGCAACGCAGCCGGCAATTAGATCGCCCGGAGATTGGGTAATGTCCTTTCTAATCGATTCGGACATCTGCTCCGCTCATTTGCGCGGCACATCGGGCCTCGCCAACCGCTTTTTGCAGTATACGGGCCGTCTGCATATCTCCGTGCTCACGTTAGGCGAACTCTTGAGTTGGACGTTGCGAAAGAACGCGCCGCCAAAATACCACCAAGGGCTTTTGGAATTGCTCTCCGATGTCGACGTGCTGGCCGTCACGTCCGACATCGCGTGGAAATTCGGGGAACTTCGAGCAGAACTTTTGGATCAAGGACGGCCCGTCGCGGCAATGGACCTGATGATTGCCGCCACCGCAATGGTCAATGACCTCACGGTTATCACGCACAACACGCAACACTTCTCGAAAGTTCCTGGGCTGGCCATAGACGACTGGCTGATTCCCTGATCGGCCGTCGCGTTCCACGGACTCACTCCGCCGCCGGCTCTTTGATCCCCAGTTCCCGATTCATTTCCGAAAGCACGCCCGAATCGCGGATCAGCGCCGCCATTAGCAATGGGAACGGCAGGGCGCCGAGTTCCACGGCGCGGCGGACCAAAAATGGCACTGGACTGTGCGGCTCGAGACGCTCCAAGGCATCGGCGGCTTCGGCTAGCGCGTGATAGATGTCTTCGCGCGTCGAGAGGCGCGGGCGGCTCATCGTCACAGTGCCGCCGCTGTCGGAAGTTGCGCCGTCTGCGGCGCTGTTGCCGTTTTCGGCCGTGGTCGGGGCGGGGCCCTTGCGCTGCAGGATTTGCTTCGCCAGCCGTAGGCAATCGTCCATCGCGGGACGTAGCGAGGTGAAACCGGGAGCGTCTTGGCCCAATTTGGTCGAAAGATATTGGGCGAGGAATTTCAGTTCGGTGATCGCCTGCGAGAGATTATCGACCAGCGATTGGCATTGCTCGCGGTTGGCGGCCGAGATGGTCTTTTCGACCACGTCGTTTCCCTTGTCGGGCCCGCCTTGCGACGCCTGCCATTGGGCCCAACTAAAACTATTGCCGCCGGCGGACAAGAGCGGCATCGCGCGCACCGAATTCGGAAACACGGCGCCGCGGTCGGCGTCGTCGATCCAATGGAACGGCGCGGCACGCACCTCGGCGTCGTCATCTTCCAGCGGCGGATCGAGCCGGTCCCAGCAGACTTCGACCAACAGCCGCAGCAAATGCAGCCCGTCGCGCAGGCCGGCGAAACCGTTTTTCTTGGCCAGCGCCTCCATCAAGCGGGCCGCGACGAGCAAGTTCTTCGATGTGTCGCGCAGTGTTTCCTGCGATAGCGAAATGATGCTCGTCCAATCGGCCTTCACATAATCGTCGGGCCGCAGCGGGTCGTCGGCGGCGAAAGATTCGGGATTGATCTCCTTGCGGGCCTGCTCAAGCTGCTCCTTCATGGCGAACGGCACACTGCTGCCCGCCGGCTCGTCGACCGAGATCGGCTGCACGAGCGATTTGAAATCGATCACCGGCGGCGACCCGGAGCCGGGCACGCCATAGTGCGAGGCCTGTTGAACCTCGGCGATCCGAGCGTCGATTTGCTCGGGCGTTTGGATGGCGGCGGACGGTGTGCCACCGTCGGCTGCTTCGTCATCGGCGGATGCCATGGGAGAATCCCTTCGCGGTTGCGGAGTGCTGGACGAGTCGTCCGGTTCGGCGGACGGTGTTTCGGTTGCGGTATCGGAGGGCGGCGAATCGTCGGCCGCGGGGCTGTCGCCCAACAAGGCCGCGAGTTCGGGATCGAGCGCGGATTCGGAAGATTCGGCGGCCGGCTCGGGGGGCGATTCTTCGGTGGGTGGTTCTTCGGCTGGAGGTTCTTCGGCGGCTGGTTCTTCGGCGGGCGTGTCGCCCAACAGCGCGGCCAAGTCGGGGTCCATTTCTTCGCTGGCCGCTGCGGCCGGTTCGTCGGCCGGCGGCTCCGGCGAATCGCCGAGCAAAGCGGCCAGATCCGGGTCCAATCCAGGATCTTCGACCGGCGCCTCTTCGGCTTCCGGCGACTCGCCCAACAACGCTGCCAATTCGGGGTCCAACGCCTCAGGCACAGGCGTCTCTTCCGCCGGTGGCTCCTCGGCAGGCGGTTCCGCGGGGGGCGAATCACCCAACAAGGCGGCAAGTTCCGGGTCCAACGCGCTCTCATCCGGCGGAGCGTCGCCCAACAGCGCCGCCAACTCCGGGTCCAATCCTGGATCTTCGACCGGCGCCTCTTCCGGCGGCGATTCGCCCAACAGCGCGGCCAACTCGGGATCAAGCTCCGGCGGCGCCTCTGCCTCTTCCGCTGGCGCTTCTTCCGCCGGTAATTCTTCCGGAGTTTCGGCGGGCGCTTCTTCGGGCGTCTCTTCCGGCGGCGCCTCCTCTTCCGGCGGCGCGTCGTCATCCGGCGGCGGACCGTCGTTCAACAGCGACGCCAAATCGGGATCGATTTCGCTATCGGGGGTCGCACCGCCGCGATTCGGCCGCGCGACGCCGCTCGAGCCCGACATCATTCCGACCTGCGCCTCGCCCGGTTTGGCCGCTTTTTTCGTCGGCGTTCCGCCAACCCAGCAGCCTGCCAGCGCGCCCCCTTCCATCGCCATCGAACGGATGCAGGCCAATTCGATCGCATCCCGCCCGCGCACCGATAGCAGCGGCATGAACCCGCGTTGCACGAGTTTTTGGCTCGTTGAAGACGCGAACCGCCCTTCGCCGCAAACGGCGACCGGCTCGCCGTCGGCATCGCGGTAGGAGTGCATCGGCATGTTGCCGAGCGACAGGAACTGGGCCGGCTGAAAACCCCAGCCCGACTTCGTGAACCCTTCCGCCAGCAATGCCGCGCAAGCCAGCGCCGGATTGCCCCACAGATAATCGTTTTGGCTGCCGGCGAATTCCTCGAATGTCAGCGATTCGGCCGGCCGATAGTTTTCGCCGAACGGCGACCGCAGCAGGAATCGCGGCGCCGCGAGGCCCAAATAAGCCGATTCGGGCAGTTTTCGCAGAGCCGTCCAAGCGTCTTTGCCGTCGGCGGGAACTTCATAGCCCTCTTGCACGACCTGCGGCGAAACGGCCGACAAGAACGGCGCCGCGGCCCGATCCGCGATGCGAGCCATCCGGCCGAGCACTTCGGCATGGGCCGTGGTTTCGTCGAACGTGTAATTGCCGACGATCGCGGCCCAGGGCATCGGATCGGCCCCCTCGGCCATTTTCTCAATCAACTGCCGATAGACGGCCGTCGCTTTCAAATCGTCGCCCGCCGTCAAATCGGCCGCAAATTCCTCGGCCGTCCAATCGAGCAGCACGACTTGAATGCGGCTATTCTTCACCACCCGGCGCAGCAGCCATTCCACGCCTCGCCAGGCGGATTCCAGCCCTTGATACAGCGGATTATGCAGGATTTCGCGCATCAGCGCGGCGGCTTCCTCCCCTTCGAGATCGGATAGCCGACCGACGTTTTTATAGACCGGGTCGGGCTGAAAATCGTCGAGCTCGGTCGGATCTAGCTGAACTTGCACGTCGCCGTCGGCCACGGTGTAGTCGAGCCGCGGGGCGGTCGATTCGAGATCGTCGTCGATCGTTTCGAACGTGATCTTGATCGGCTTGCGGGCTAGGAGGTCGTCGCGCCCGGCGGGCGGCTCCCGGCCGGTTCGGCCGCTGAAATCGCCGAGAATCGCAAGTCGGAACGGATTTTCTCCGCTGGCCCGGGCGGGCGTTCCGGAGGATTGCAGTTCGCCAAAGGAGGATTCGTAGGGCACGCCGACTTGCTACAATCGACAAGGCATGTGTCGGTGGACTAAACTGCGACCATTCTATCAAAGTCTGAAGTATTCGCTACAGCATTCGGAAGAAGGCTTGAGGGGTGAGGCTTGAGGCTTGAGGGACGAAGAGACGCCGCGGTGTCGGCCGTCTTCGTTCCACCTCCTCCGTCCTCAAGCCTGTAGCCTCAAGCCTCCCGCCTAACGAGGAACCTGCATGGCCGATTTCAGCCAAAAAAATCGCCCGATCTCCGTCAGCACCGATTTGGGCGACGACAAGCTGCTGCTCGAGAAATTCTCGATCACCGAAGGGCTGTCGCAGCCGTTTCACATGTCGCTGACGATGCTGGCCCAGCCCAACTACACGCTGCCGTTCGACAAGCTGCTCGGTCAAAACGCCAGCGTGCGGCTCGACATTCCCGACAAAGGCCCGCGCTATTTTCACGGCGTCGTGTTCCGCATCAGCGAGGGGATGACCGTCCATTCGGCGGAGACGGGCACCAATTTCATCCGCTATTGGGCCGAAGTCTTGCCCGCCTTCTCAAAGCTCACGCGAAACTTGAATACCCGCATTTTCCAGCATCTCAGCGTGCCCGATATCCTCGCCAAGGTGCTGACCGGCATCGATTTCAACAAGGACGACATCAAGGGCACCTACGATCCGCGCGATTATTGCGTCCAATACCACGAATCCGATTTCCAGTTCGCCAGCCGCCTGATGGAAGAAGAAGGAATCTTCTACTATTTCAAACACGAGGAAAAAAGCCACAAGATGTATCTGTCGGACAAGACGACCGGCTTCGAGGACCTGCCAGGCGGGGCCGACGTCGTGTTCAACGAATTCCAGGGCCTGCGCGACAAGCGGCTGCACGAAGATCGCATCGTCCGCTGGCAAAAATCGCAAGAATTGCGCAGCGGAAAATGGCGGTCGTGGGACCACACGTTCGAAATGCCCGCCAAGAATCTCGAAGCCACCGACCAAATCCAAGAGTCGCTCAGCGTCGGCACGGTTACTCACAAGCTCAAAGTTGGCGGCAACGATTCCTGGGAAATCTACGACTATCCCGGCGGATATGCCGACCGCTACGACGGCGTCGATAAGTCGGGCGGCGCCAATGCCTCCGATTTGTCGAAAATCGAAACCGACAACAAGCGGACCGTCAAAATCCGCATGCAGCAGGAAGCCATTCCCAGCCTCGGCATCGACGGCGAAGGCAACGTCCGCCGCTTCGCCCCGAGCTACAAAATCAAGCTCTCGAACCACTTCAACGGCAACGGCAGCTACGTGCTGACCACCGTCGAGCATTCGGCCAGCGTCGAAGGGACCTATTCGTCGAACCAAAACGTCAACCTGAAATACCACAACCGCTTCCGCGTCATTCCCGATGCGCTCCCCTATCGCCCGTTGCGCACGGTCGCCAAGCCGCGCATCTACGGCACGCAAACCGCCGTCGTGGTGGGCAACGACGCGTCGACCGAAATCGCCACCGACAAATATGGCCGCGTCAAAGTGCAGTTCTTCTGGGACCGCGACGGCACGAAAACGCTCGATAGCTCCTGCTGGATTCGCGTCGCGCAATGCTGGGCCGGCAAACGCTGGGGGATGTTCTTCCTGCCGCGCGTGAAAGACGAAGTGATCGTCGCGTTCGAGGAAGGCGATCCCGATCGGCCGATCATCGTCGGCAGCGTCTACAACGACGATCAATTGCCCCCCTACGATCTGCCCGACAATAAAACCCGCACCACGATCAAAACCCGTTCGTCGGAAAAAGGCACGACCGACAACTTCAACGAAATCCGCTTCGAGGACAAGAAAGACAGCGAAGAGATTTTCATCCACGCCGAAAAAGACATGAATCGGGAAGTGGAAAACAACGACACGCTGAAAGTCGGCTTCGATAAGAAGGACAAGGGCGACCAAACGATCAGCATCTACAACAACCGCACCGTGAGCCTCGATCAGGGCAACGAATCGTTCACGGTCAAGAAAGGCACCCGCACCGTCACCGTCAAAGGCGACGACACGCACGAAGTGCAGTCGGGCAATCTGGCCGTCAAAGTCGATCAGGGCAACGCCAGCTACACGATCTCGCAAGGCAAATGCACGATCACGGCGCAGCAATCGATCGAGCTGGTCGTCGGCCAGACCTCGATCAAGCTCACTCCGACCGGCGTCACGATCCAAGCCCAGATGATCACGCTCAAAGCCCAAGCCATGCTGCAAGCGCAAGGCAACATGCACAAAATCTCCGGCAACTCGATGGTAGAAATTCAAGGCGGCATGGTGAAGATTAACTAAGGGCAGAAGCATGGCCGTGATTTTGCATGTTACCGAAGGCCCCGCGGTCGGACGCAGGACGTTTCTGCGCGTCGGCCAGATCATGAAAATCGGCCGCACCGAATGGGCCGATTTCAACGTCCCCCAAGACGTCCTCATGGCCCCGATCCATTTTTCCGTCGAATACGACACCCACATTTGCCGCTTGCGCGATCTGCAAAGCGGCGCGGCGACGCTCGTCAACGGCAAGCCGGTCGGCGAAACGATCCTGAACCACGGCGACCGCATCACCGCCGGCGCGACGACGTTCCACGTCCACATCGAAGGCTCGCAGCCGGCGGCCGCCGCGGCTGGCACGGCCGCCGTCGCAGCCGCGGCGATCATGGCCACTCGCAAAGGCGACAGCGGTTTCAAGCACGTCACTCCCCCATCGGCCGCCGAAGTTTGCCTGCTCTTCGACTTGGACGACGCCGCGAAACCATTGCTCGACGACCGACAGACGGTGCGGCAATTCTACACCCTGCTGGGCAAGCAACAGCTTTATACCGACGCGATCCGTTTCCTGGCCCACGCGCTGCCGAAGCGCGAAGCGATCTGGTGGGCGACGCGCTGCGTCCGCGCCTGCGCTCGGCGACGTTGAACCCTCGCGCACCGATCGCAATGCCCTCGAAGCCGCCGAACGTTGGACGCAAGAGCCCGACGAAAAAGAATTGCCCCGCCCGCGCAATCACCGGCCGACGCCACGGGCTACGAAACCGCCTGCGGCTGGCTCGCCGCCGGCGCTTTCTGGAACAGCGGCAGCATGGCCCCGCCCGACATGCCCGAAGTCCCGCCGAAAGAAACGCTCACCCCGCAAGCCGCCGTTGTGGCCATCAACCTAACCGCCACCGTGGACCCCAAGAAAACTCCGCAACTTTACGCCCAGTTTTTCTCCCTTGGCAGCGCCGTAGCCGACGGCCAAAACCGCTGGGCGGAGAAGAAGTAGCAGAGAGGGCCGCGTTTCACCCGCCGAAAAATGGAGCGAATTTATGCAATTGCGATCGAAGCTGGCGATTCTTCTGTTGGCTGGTCTGCTCGCTCCTCATCGTTTGCCGGTCGCTCGCGCCGCCGAGCCGCCCGATTTGGGGACGCGCAAAAAGGGCGTCGATTGGCCGAAATTCTTGGGGCCGACCGGCGATAGCAAATCGACCGAAACTGGGCTCATCACGCACTGGCCCGTTGACGGTCCGCGGCTCGTTTGGCAAATGAAATTGGGCACCGGCTATTGCACGACGGCCATCAGCCGCGGCCGGGCGTTCGTGTTCGATCGCGTCGGCAAAGAGTGCCGGCTCCGCTGCGTCGAAAGCGAAACGGCCAAGCCGATTTGGGAATCGACCTACCCGACCGACTACGAAGACAATTTCAGCTACGACACCGGCCCGCGCTCCTCGCCGGTCGTCGATGAAGATCGGGTTTACACGTTCGGCCCCGAAGGGATGCTGCGCTGCGTAAGCGTCGTCGATGGCAAAGAGCTGTGGAAGATCGACACCGCCGACAAGTTTCATGTGATCCAGAATTTCTTCGGCGTCGGCAGCACGCCGGTCGTCGAAGGCGATTTGCTGATCGTGATGATCGGCGGCAGCCCGGCCGATTCGCATCCGATCGCGCCCGATCGGCTCGACCAGGTGAAAGGCAACGGCTCGGGAATCGTCGCGTTCGATAAACGAACCGGGGCGGTCAAATACAAAATCACCGACGAGCTCGCCGCCTACGCCAGCCCGACGCTCGCCACGATCGGCGGCCGGCGGTGGTGCTTCGTCTTGGCGCGCGGCGGATTGGTCGCCTTCGAGCCGAGCACCGGCAAGATCGATTTCCAATACCCGTGGCGAGCGAAGGATCTGTACAGCGTCAACGCCAGCACGCCGGTGGTGACGGGCGACACGGTGTTCATCTCCGAATCGTATGAAATCGGCAGCTCGCTGTTGAAAGTGCGGCCGGGCGCGTTCGACGTGTTGTGGAAAGACCCGGCGAGCCTTCGCGCCGAGAAAGCAATGCGGCTGCACTGGAACACGCCGATCGTGATCGACGGCTATCTCTACGGCTCAACCGGCCGGCATACCGATCCGGCCGAGCTACGGGCGATCGAGTTGGCCACCGGAAAAGTGAAATGGTCGCAACCCGGCTTGGGCCGCTGCTCGTTGCTGAATGTCGACGGCCATTTCGTGTCGCTCGGTGAAAACGGCCGGGTGCAATTGTTGAAGGTGAACCCCGAGAAATTCGACGTCGTGGCCGACTTCGTGCCGAAAGACAAACAAGCCCCGCAAGTCGCCGGCACCGATCCGCCCGAGCTGCTTCAATACCCAGCCTGGGCCGCGCCGATCATTTCGCACGGATTGCTGTATGTGCGCGGGAAGGATCGGTTGGCTTGTTTTGAGGTGATTCGGGACGGTAAGTAGATTTGTGTCTCGGATAGACATTACCCCGACGGGGTTTCGTCCCGTAGCCCAGGGTAGTCCGCCGACGGCGGACTACCCTGGGCTAGAGGAAAAACCCCCTTCGGGGTACGTCGAAGTTGAACCGGCTATTCGCGAGTCCGCACAATCAGAGCCGCATCGCGGTGAAGCCGCCATCGACGTAATACGTCGCCCCGGTAATGAAACTCCCGGCGGCGCGCGAGGCGAGAAGCAACAGCGCGCCGATCAATTCCTCGGGGCGGCCGAAGCGGCCGAGGGGGGTTTGGCTCATGATCTGCGTTGTGCGCTGCGGGTCGAGGATCTTGCGGTTCTGCTCGGCGGGAAAGAAGCCGGGGCAGAGGGCGTTGCAGCGGATGCCGTGCCGGGCCATTTCGCGCGCGACATTCTGCGTCAGATTCACCACCGCCGCTTTCGACGCCGAATAGGCGAACACTCGCGACAGCGGCAAATGGGCCGTGACGCTGCCAATGTTCACGATCGAGCCTTCGCGGCCACTCGACACCCAATGCCGGGCGAACGTCTGGCAAGCCAGATGCGTGCTGGTCAGATTCGTTTCGATGACGCGATGCCAATCTTCGTCGGTGGCTTCAAGATAGGGCGTGGCCGCATTCACGCCGGCACAGTTGACCAACACATCGACTTGTCCGCGTTGCTCCAGCACGGCCGCAAGCAGGGCTTCGATCGACTGCGCGGCTCGTGACATCGACCGGCAGAAACGCCGCCTGCCCGCCGGCTTTTTGAATCGCCTCGGCCCGCGCCTGTCCGCGCTCTTCCGATCGCCCGGCAACCACAACAAACATTCCAGCGCCGGCCAGACCGTCGCAAAGCGCGCTTCCCAAGACGCCCGTGCCGCCAATGACAACGGCGACCTGGCCTTCGAGAGCGAACAGATTGTCGAGGTAGGACGGCACGGGAGGGGTCAGGGGTCAGAGGTCGGAGATCAGAGGTCGGAGGTCAGAGGAAAGAGGTTATTGTGGAGGGCGGCGGAGTTTGATCCATTCGGTGTGAAATGTGCCCGAGCGGTCGGTGCGCTGATACGTGTGCGCGCCGAAGTAGTCGCGCTGGGCTTGCAGTAGATTGGCGGGAAGCCGGCCGCGGCGAAAGCCGTCGAAGTAGGACAACGCTGACGTGAACGCCGGCGCGGGGATGCCGAGTTGCACCGCCGCCGCGACGACGCGCCGCCACGCCGATTGGGCTTCGTCGATCGCGGCCGTGAAATAGGGGGCCAGTAACAAATTTTCCAATTTCGCGTCGGCGTCGAAAGCATCTTTGATGCGGTCCAAGAATCGAGCCCGAATGATGCAGCCGCCGCGCCACAACATCGCAATATGTCCATAGTTCAACGGCCATTTGTGCTCCGCCGCCGCTGCCGCTAGTTGCACGAAACCTTGCGCGTAGCTGCAAATCTTCGAGGCATACAGAGCATGACGCACGGCCGCGATGAATTCCTTGCGGTCGCCCAAATCGGTGCCGACTTCGGATCGGGCCCTTTCAACACGCGGCTTGCCCGCAGTCGGGCCGCCTTGAGCGCCGACAGCGAACGCGCGAAAACCGCCTCGGTCACCAGCGTGCTCGGCACTCCGAGATCGAGCGCGAGTTGGCTCATCCACTTGCCGGTTCCCTTGGCGCCGGCCGTGTCGAGGATCATATCGACCAGATCGGCGCCGGTTTCAGGATCCTTGACGCTGAAAATATCGCGCGTGATTTCGATCAAATAGCTGTCGAGCTCGCCGCGATTCCATTCGGCGAACACGTCGTAAAGCTCGGCGTTCGTCAGCCCGGCCGCTTCCTTAAGTATGAAATAGGCCTCGCAGATCAACTGCATGTCGCCATATTCGATGCCGTTGTGAACCATTTTCACATAGTGGCCCGATCCGCGCGGGCCGATCCATTCGCAGCAGGGAATGTCTTGCTTCGGTCCGACTTTGGCGGCGATCGATTGCAGAATCGGCTTGATCAGCGGCCAGGCTTTTTCGCTCCCGCCCGGCATCAAGCTCGGCCCCAACAGCGCCCCCTCTTCGCCGCCCGACACTCCGCAGCCGACATACAGCAGACCCTTGGCTTCGACCTTTTCGGTGCGCCGCTCGGTGTCGTGATAATAGGTGTTGCCGCCGTCGATGATCACGTCGCCGGGCGACATCATCGGCAGCAACTGATCGATGACCGCATCGACGGCCGGACCGGCCTGGATCATCAACATCACCTTGCGCGGCGAGGAAAGGCTCGCCACGAGCTCGGCCAATTCATGGCAGCCGACAAACGCCTTGCCCGCCGCGCGGCCTTGCATGAATTTATCCGTCACCGCCGTCGTGCGATTGAACACGGCCACGCGAAACCCACGGCTCTCGATATTGAGCGCCAGGTTCTCGCCCATCACGGCCAGACCGATCAATCCGATATCGCACGATTGTGACATGGCTGCGGTGCTTTCATATCTCGTATGTGAGGAACTCGCGACGATTTTGTTGGAGTTCACGCTTTAGCATGCTTCCGACGACACGCTAAAGCGTGAACTCCAACGACACGTTATGTCTCAACAACCGGCCACGGCGGCCTGTCGGGCAAATAGCGATGAAATTCGTCGAGCAATTGCTGCTGATATTCGCCGGCGAACGTTCCGGCCAGGAATCGGTCGATCCCCTCGTCAAAAAATCGTCGCCAACTCGCCTCTTCCGCGCCCGGATTGATCGGAAAAAACAGGGCCCGATTGGCATCGGCGGCGGAATGATCGCCCGGAGCATCGCCGATCATCAGCGATTGGCCCGGCGGATAATTGCGAGCGATCGACAGCATTTCTTTCTTGGTGCCCCGTTCTTGCCCGCCGATCGCGCGATGAATTTGTCCAGACCATGCTCTTCCCATTCGCGCACGAGTGCTTCATGCGGCGTGGCCGAAACGACGACCATGTCGGCACGGCCCGAGAGCTTTTGCAGGCTCTCGCGCAAGAACGGAAACGGCGGCACGCCATGCACGATCTTCGCCACCGACTCATTAACCGCCTGCGACCACTCGAGCGCCCGTTTCAAATCCGCGTCGCCGGTCGCTTGCACCGCGGCCGCAAGCGCGGGATTCGCCAGCTTCGTCTCGCGCTCCATCCAGCGCACCAGCCCGTCGGGAATCGGCACGTCAACGCCGCGCGCCCGCACCTCGGGCCGCTTGCGCAGCCAATGCAGCGTTTCCACCAGCGCCGGAAAGCGATTAATGCCGCGGCTTTTGGAATACAGATTGACGAACTCGGCAGCTTCGCGCGCGTATCGGCTGATGCCCTGCAGATCGTACGACAAGATCGTGTTGGGGATGAAGCATTCTTTGTGCTTCACTTCCATCGTGTCGAACGCGCAACCGTCGGAATCGATGCCGACGAGGAATTCATGCTGCTTGGGAAAATCGAACATAGGGGCCGTGCCGGGACCAGAATTTCCGACCCGCCGCAACGGCAGGACGTTCGGCGAATATAACGGCGTTGCGCCACAGTTGTAAAGTGTGTGGCGGGCGTCGGACGCCCTCGCTAACGCTTCGGGTTGGTATTGCAGGCAGCGAGTGCCGAAACGGCACAGCAACCCGAAGCGTTAGCGAGGGAGGCGCAGTAGGGCGGAAGGCAGCCGGCGTCGTCTATTTCAACCGCACCGACCGCCGGTGCTTTAGGCGATCGTTCCGTGCATCGACCTCAATGCCGGCCGACGCCAACGCGGTATTTCCCAGAATCGGCTCGGCGTCATCCGGGCCGAAAATGACCGTTGCCCCCACAAGTTCGCCCATGAATTCGATCTGAGCCACGCCAATATCGAGCAAAACCTCGCGGCCGTTGGCCAATTCATACGATCGTTTCCCGGTTGGCTGAATCCCGATTTCGCGCAAGCGTATGCGGGGAACGAGGCAGTTGACCGCGCCGGTATCGACGAGAAACACCTCTTCCCAGCGCCGCGTTGAATCGGCGGGATTGCTCACGGCAACGACGGTCGGTGGTATTCCCATAACGAGCGCGCTCAAAATCCAAACCTTCGCGTCGCGTCCCCTTTCAGAATGAAATCCGAAAACGACTCCGAGTATCGCTTCTTCGCGAACTGATAGATGTAGTCGAAGAGCGGGCGAAAGCCGTCGGGCTGCTCGCGGCTCAACTCGAACACCGGCCCCTCTTCGCATTGCACGATGAATTTTCGCCCGACCATTTTCAGCTTGATATCGAAGCCGATCGTGTGAAACGGCAACTGGCCCGATTCCTCGAACAAGTCCATCGAGATGCCGAAATGCCAGAACGTGTCGTCGGCCAGATGCATCGCGGCGATCGGCGCATCGACTTTGCGACCAGCCCAGGAGCCGTGCTTGCAGAATAGCGAAACATAGCCCTCGGGGGCTTCGAGATATTCCCGCAAGCCGGCGGCCAATGCTCCGACCACCACCATGCATTCCTTGCGATAATCGTCGAACTGCCGCTTCACGTCGCCGTAGGCGGCGCAGAGATCATTGAATTTAGTCATGCTTGATTTTATCGCCGAAAACGCCCGAAACCGCAAGCGAGCGACTGACGCCGGTCGCGCATTCTTGTGGGAAGGCTCGCGGAACAGTAGTATCGAAATCGCCAAGTCTGGATGTCAACAACGGGAGCCTGAAATGCGTCTCATCAGTTATCAAGCCGGCGATGGCTCGCGCGTCGCGGCGGCGCGACGGCCAATATTTCGATTTGAACCACGCCGATCCGTCGCTGCCGACTTCGATGATCGATCTTTTAGCCGGCGGAGCGGAAATGCTTCGCCAGGCCGCCGCTGCCACAGTCAAAGCCGAACCATTGCCGGCTGGAAACATCCAACTCTTGGCGCCCGTCCCCCGGCCGCCGAAGATTTTTGGCGTCGGACTGAACTACGCCGACCATGCCCGAGAAACCGGCAAAGAGCCGCCAAGTGAGCCCGTGATCTTCAGTAAGCTGCCGACGTCGGTCGCGGCGCACGGCCAGCCGATCGTGCTGCCGGCATTGAGCAACAAAGTCGATTACGAAGCCGAACTGGTCGTCGTCATCGGCCGCGGCGGCCGGCATATTCGCCGCGAAGCTGCAATGGAACACGTCGCCGGCTACTGCTGCGGACACGACGTTTCGGCTCGCGATTGGCAGCACCAGAAGCCGGGCGGCCAATGGCTGCTCGGCAAATCGTTCGACACGTTCGCCCCCTTCGGCCCGGAATTGGTGACCGCCGACGAAATCCCCGATCCGGGCAATCTCCATATCCAACTGCGCATCAACGGCCGCACGATGCAAGATTCGACGACCCGGCAGTTGATTTTTTCCGTGGCCGAGCTGATCGCCTACATCTCAGGCGTCTGCACGCTAGAACCCGGCGACATCATCTTCACCGGCACGCCACCCGGCGTCGGCGCGGCCCGCAAGCCGCCAGTTTTTTTGCACGCTGGCGACGTGGTCGAAGTGGAAATCGAGAAGATCGGTGTATTGAGCAATCCGGTTGCCGCCGAACAAGTTGGTTAGTCGTGATTGCCGCCGTTACGTGCGCCAGCATGCGCCCCGCCAACGTGGAGCAGAACGATGTATAAATTACCGCCCGGCGAGGACTTTTCTTTCCTCGTAGGCAAAGAGGTTAGTCAGCTATGCATCGGGCTTTATGATGTGCAATTGCATTTTTTGAAGGACAGTCCCATATCGATTGGCGTCGATCCTGGTCCAGTTCGGTCGTTCGACCATAGGACAAGCCATCCTCGTTCCTCTGCCGTTGGACGTATGCCAGCTGCGGCGGCCACGCTCGTTTCGCTTCTCGGAACGAAAATCCAACGAGTGGTCGTAGAGGACACTGTTACGCTGGCAATCTACTTCGACAATAACGAAGAATTACGGATTTTTGATTCCAGCGACTGCTATGAATCATTCACGATAGGTGGGCCGGACGGGCTGATTATCGTCTGAATGGCACTTGACGAACCGATCAAAGCCCATGCACAACCACCATCTTCAACTCCGTCATCTCCAGCACGGCGTATTTCGGCCCTTCCTTGCCCATGCCGCTGTCTTTCAAGCCGCCGTAGGGCATCAGGTCGGCTCGCCATTGCGGGCCCCAGTTGATGTGGATGTTGCCGCTGTCGACCTCGCGGGCGAAACGGAGCGCGCGGCCGATATTCTCGGTGAAGATCGCGGCGCTCAGGCCGTAGCGCGTGTCGTTCGCCAGCGCGATCGCCTGGTCGATATCGTTCACCGCCGTGACCGCGACCGCCGGGCCGAATAGTTCGTCGCAACTGATCCGCATTTCCGGCGCCACGTCGGCCACCAACGTCGGCTCGTGCATCGTTCCCTGGCGACCGCCGCCGGTCACGACGCGAGCGCCGACGACACTGCTTCGCCGATCCATTTCTGCACTCGTTCGGCATCCGCCTGGCGAATCATCGGGCCCATCTTCGTCTGCGAATCGAGCGGATTGCCGGTTCGCAGGGCCGCCACTTTCGGCTTCAGGGCATCGACCAAATCGTTGTAGACCTTCGGCACGGCCAACACCCGCTGGGCCGAGATACATACTTGCCCCGCGTTCGAATATCCGGTGGCCACGATCGCTTCGGCCGCTTTGTTCAGATCGGCGTCGTCCATCACGATCACCGGGCAATTCGAGCCGAGCTCCATCGTCACGCGTTTCAAGCCAGCCTTGCTCATGATGTGCTCGCCGACTTCCTGGCTCCCGGTGAAACTGATTTTGCGAATCCGCGAATCGCTTGCTAGCGCGTCGCCGATGGCTGCGCCCGAGCCGGTGATGCAGGCGATCGCCAGCGGCGGTAAACCAGCTTCGAGCAGAATCTCGACCAACGCCAGCGACGACAGCGGCGTGTCGCTCGCCGGCTTGAGCACGACCGAGTTGCCCGCCGCCAGCGCCGGGCCGACTTTGTGGCACGGCAAATTCAACGGAAAATTGAACGGCGTGATGCAAGCCACGACGCCGCACGGCACGCGGAGCGTGAAGCCGAATTTCTTCGCCCCGTGGCTGGCGGCATCCAGCGGCAAGACTTCGCCCGTGATCCGCTTGGCTTCCTCGGCGGAAAGCTCCATCGTCTCGGCGGCCCGCGCGGCTTCGACGAGCGATTCGCCCAGAATCTTTCCTTCTTCCTGGCTGATGATTCGCGCCAACTGCTCGCGGCGGTCGTACATCAACCGGGCCGCCTTGGCGAGAATCCGATACCGTTCGTAAGCCGGCATGGCCCGCATGATTTTGGCCCCCTCGACGGCCCCCGCCACGGCCGCATCGACATCGGCCACGTCGCCTTTTGGCACCGTATCGACCATCGTATTGTCGAACGGACTGCGAACATCAATCTTTTGCGGTTTATCGATCCACGTGCCGCCGATGAACATTTTCATAGTTGGGGGCGAGGGGTTAGGGGCGAGGGGCAGGGAGCAGGGAGCAGGGAGCAGGGAGCAGGGAGCAGTGGTCGGACGTTTGTTCAGGGTTCTGGGACGCGACAATATGATACCGCGCGGCCGCTTCGTCGTCCCTACCCCCCGCACTGCGCCCCTTCCTCAAATCACCGGCCCCAATTCTGTTCCGGCGTTTTGCGCTCGGGCCAGATCGACGAGTTTGCCTGCCAGAGCGACATCTTCGATCGCCAGGCCGACGGATTTGAAGAGTGTCACACTGGATCGAGTGCTGCGGCCGACGGCCTGGCCGGCGACGACGTCGGCCAGTTCCACCGCGCGCGACCAATCGAAAACGCCTTTTTCCAACGCATCGACAAAATCGCCCGCCTCGTTGCGACATGCTTCGATGCTGTCGCAAACGATGTTGTCGGCCCGACGGATCACGTTCACGTCGATCTCGGCCTTGTTCAGCCAATTCGATCCGACCGCGGCAACCATCGTTCCTTCGGCCAGGCACTTGCCGTCGAAAAGCGGCACGGAACTGGTCGTCGCGGTAACGACGATCGGCAATTCCTCGGCCGCTTCCTGCGGTCGATCGACAGGCACGACATTGATCCCCAGCGACGCGCTCATTTCGACGGCGAATGTCTTGCGGCGAGTTTCGTCGCGACTGTAGACGAACGCTTGCTTGATCGGCCGAGCCCGGCAGATGGCTTCAAGCTGCGTTCGCGATTGACGTCCGGCGCCGAAAACTCCGACTTCATGCGCCGCCACGTCGGCCATCCATTCGACCGCCACCGCTGTCGTCGCCCCGGTGCGCAGTTGACCGAGCCATTCGGCTTCGATCAGAGCGATCATCGCGCCGGTGCGGCTATCGTAGAGCCCGAGATGGAATGCGGCTCCGGCGCGGGTTGTCGCATAGCATTTCCAGCCGGCTAGCCCGAGATAGTCCGCCGACGCGCTCATGGTGTGAACCACGATGCCATGGCCCTTGGCCCGAGTGCGCGGCACGTTGCAGACTTTGCGATCGGCCCACTGTCGAAACGCCTCTTCGACGACTTCGATCGCCGTGCGCATGTTGAGCAACCGCTTCACATCGGCTTCACTCAAATAGAGCGGCGGCATGGCGATCCCTCCGCGGTGGCTCAAGGGGTCAGGCACATTTTTCGGCGTAACCGTCGATTGCGATTCTTGCCGTCACGGCCGAAAAATGAGCCAGACCCCGAGAACGCGGCGTCTTCTCACTTTTCGAGCGCGGCGATTCTTCGGAAATCATCCTTCAACGAACGGTACAACTGCTGATACTCGGCAAACCCACGGTCATAATACGCGACGGCCCGGCGTTGGGTAGGGGTTTGCTCGACGACGCGAATCGTGGCCTTGCATGCTTCTTCGATATTCTTGAACGCCCCCGCCCCGACGGCTGCCAACAGCGCGACGCCATAAGCCGGGCCCTCCTCGGCATTGATTGTCACGACTTTCTGCCCAAACACGTCGGCTTGAATCTGCCGCCACAGAGGACTGCGCGATCCGCCGCCGCTGGCCCGAATCTGCCGCACCGGAACTCCAAGCTCGCGAATGATGGCCAGGCTGTCTCGCAGCGCGTAGGTGACGCCTTCCATGATTGCCCGCACCATTTCCCCGCGCCGATGCGCGAGCGTCAGCCCGACGAAGCAGCCGCGCGCGTCGGGATCGGCGTGCGGCGTCCGTTCGCCCGATAGATACGGCAGGAAGAATAATCCTTGGCTTCCCGGCTCGACGGCCGCCGCTTCTTTCGACAGCAAATCATAAATCTCGACGCCGTTTTTGCGCCGCTTCGGCGTCGGCCTGGCAGAGCCGATTGCGGAACCATTGCAGGCAACCGCCTGCCGAAAGAATCACGCCCATCATATGCCATCGCCCGCGAACCGCATGGCAAAACGTGTGCAGCCGGCCTTCGGGATCGATCTGCGGCTCGTCGCTGTGAACGAACATCACGCCCGAGGTGCCGATCGAAGTCGAACAGCGTGCCGGCATTGACGATTCCGTTGCCGATCGCCCCGGCCGCGCAATCGCCGGCCCCGCCGACGACAACGCAATCGGTCGTCAAACCAAGCTCCTCCGCCGTGGCACGAGTCAGTTGACCGGTCACGTCTTCCGATTCATGGCAACGGCCGAACAGCCCAATGTCCAAATCGAGTTTCGAGAGCAACGGCTTCGACCAGGCACGCTTGACGACGTCGAGCAGTAACATCCCGCTGGCGTCGCTCACTTCGGTGGCAAACTCGCCCGTCAGCCGGCGGCGGATGTCGTCCTTGGGCAACAGGATTTTCACTGTGCGATCAAAATTTCGCGGCTCGTGGTTTCGCAGCCAAAGAATCTTTGGAGCGGTGAAACCCGGTCAGCGCCGGATTGGCCACCATCTTGATAAGCTGCCGTCGCCCGCCCGCGCGGCGCTCGATCTCGGCGCATTCGGCGGCGGTCCGCTGATCGTTCCAAAGAATGGCCCGGCGAACGACGCGATTTTGCTTGTCGAGAAACACCGAGCCATGCATCTGGCCCGAGAGGCCGATCGACCGCACGTCGGCCGGCTTCAGCTTCGCCTTCTGCACGACGGCGCGCACCGTGCCGACCGTCGCCCGCCACCAATCGTCGGGATCCTGTTCGCTCCACAGCGGCTTGGGATGATAGGCCGGGTACGTTTCGGTGGCCTCGGCCAGAATCTTCCCTTTGGCGTTGATCGCCAAGGTTTTGGTGCCGGAAGTGCCGATGTCGATGCCGAGAAAGATGCTCATGGCGGGATTGTAGCAGGGGCGGGAAGCAGGGGGCAGGGGGCGGGGAGCAGGGAGCGGCCGTGTCCGCCGATTGACCGCCATAAACGATGCCGTCTAGGATGCCCAAGGAACATCCACGCCATCAAGTTTGACCACCGGCCGATTTTGCATTCATGCCACGCTCTGGATCCATCGTGTTTGCCGCGACGATCGTGGCAGCGTTTGCAATGCTTAGCGGCTGCGATGGGGCAAACAAATCCATGCCGACGGACAAGGCGGCGAACCAGGGCGACGGCGCTGGCCCCGCCGCGACGGTGCCCGCGAAACTGCGGGTGCTGGTCGTCGGCGATGTGGGGCTCGCGCAAAAGATCAAGCAACTGCGCGGCGAATGGTCGGCCCGATCTGGCGCGCCGCTCGACATTGCGGAAATGCCGCTCGCCGATCTGGCGAAAGAGAAATCGCTGGCGGCCGATGTTGTCATCTATCCATCGGCCGAGTTGGGCTCGCTCGTCGAGCGGCGGATGATTCGCGCCTGCCGCCAGCCTGGCTCGATCGGGCCGATTATCACAAAGCCGATCTGTTCGAATTGCCGGGACTGCGCGAAACGGCGTGGGGCGAGCAGACGTATGCCGTGCCGTTGGGTTCGCCGGTGTTCGTGTGCTTCTATCGGCCCGATGTCTTCGAGAAGCTTGGCCGCAAGCCGCCGCAAACTTGGATCGACTATCAACGGTTGGTCAACTTCTTTGTCGAGGGCGACAAATCGAATGCATCGTCCAAAGCCCCGCAATCGTTGCCCGTAGAATACGGCACGCTTGAACCGCTTGCACCCGGCTGGGCCGGCAACGTGCTGCTGGCCCGCGCCGCCGCGTATGCGAAACATCGCGACTATTATTCGACGCTCTTCGATAAAGAATCGCTCGAACCGCGAATCACGGCCGAGCCGTTCGTTGCGCGCTGACCGAATTAGTCGCCGCCGCGAAGATTGGCCCAAAGGCTCAATCGAATTACACGCCCGCCGACGTGCGGCGCGAGTTTTTCGCCGGCCATTCGGCAATGGCGTTAAGCTGGCCGACGGCCGATGTGCATGATTCTGCCGGCTCGCCGCCACCGGCGCTATCGATCGGTTTCGTCGAACTCCCCGGCTCACCGGAAGTGTTCAACCCCCGAGAGCAAAAATGGCAACCACGCAAACCCGACGACGATCCGCGCGTCCCCCTATTGGGCATCGCCGGACGATTGGGTTCGATCGTCCGCAACGCGCCGGCCCCCGATGCGGCCTTTGAATTATTGGTCTGGCTGTCGAGCGACGATTGGTCGGCGCAGATTTCGACCGCCAGTTCCGCCACTACCTTGTTTCGCCGCAGCCAAGTCGCCAAACCGCAGCGCTGGGTCGAGACCGGCATTTCGGCCGACGCGGCGAAGCAATACGCGGAA
Source organism: Pirellulales bacterium (assembly GCA_963738955.1). Classification (GTDB taxonomy): domain Bacteria; phylum Planctomycetota; class Planctomycetia; order Pirellulales; family DATAWG01; genus DATAWG01. The sequence continues at coordinate 75,399 of CAVTYW010000023.1, forward strand.
GTTGCCGCGCAATCTTTCTCCCGCCCCGGCTGGCTCTTCGCCCCGCGCTTGCCCGGCCACGAAGAATACATGGCAGCGCTCGACGAAGCCGTGAGCCGCGCCGTCGCGGGCACAGCCACGCCCGTCGAAGCTTTATCCGAAACCGCCGCCCGCTGGCAGAAAATCACCGACCGCCTCGGCCGCGCCGAGCAACAACGAGCTTACTTGCACAGTCTCGGGCTGGAGCCGTAATAGACCGTTGAAAAAGGGGACTGGCTCCGAGCCACGCGACGGTTTTGTCGAGCGTTTTGGTTGCCACGAACTGCCTTTCCCCTTTTTCAACATGCCACTGGACGGCCCTATGAAACTCATCTCCGTCAACGTCGGTCCGTCGCGCGAGGTTGAATGGCGCGGGAACAACATTTCGACCGGCATCTTCAAGTCGCCGGTCGAGGGACGCATCCGCTTGCGAACGCTAAGCCTCGACGGCGACAAGCAGGTCGATCTGACCGTTCATGGCGGACCGGATCGGGCCGTCTATGCGTATCCGTCGGAGCATTACGAGTTTTGGCGAGCGGAGCTGAACCAGCTCGAACTTCCCTGGGGCAGTTTCGGCGAGAATTTCACGACCGCGGGGCTGATTGAAGACGCGGTCCACGTCGGCGACCGGTTTCGCATCGGCGCGGCAGTGTTGACCGTCACGCAGCCGCGACTCCCCTGCTACAAGCTCGGCATCCGCTTCAACGACGCCCAAATGGTCAAGCGATTCTTGGAGACCGATCGGAGCGGCTTCTACATGGCGGTCGTCGAGGAAGGCGAGGTCGCGGCCGGCGACGAAATCGAAGTCGTCTCGCGCGACGAACGGCAAATCTCGATCGTCGAACTGCGCCGAATCTATTTGTCCTCGGAAGATCCGGCCGACATCCGTCGCGTATTGAGCGTGCCGGCTCTTTCGGCGGATTGGCGAGCCGAGTTCACCCAACTGCTGGCCAACGTTGATTCTCGTGCCACCGACCAAAGCTAATTTGCGGTCGAATCAGCGATTTCTGCATCGCTGCCGGCCACCTTTCTCCGGCTAGACAACCCGGCCCGTCAATTCTAATATGGAAAAACTCCACGACGGGCGTCCCCGAGGGACGACTCGCCGTTCGGGGCGGTAGCTCAATTGGGAGAGCGCTGCGTTCGCAATGCAGAGGTTGAGGGTTCGATCCCCTTCCGCTCCACTTATTATACGTCATCCCGCAAACGATTTGGCAACGACCGTCGCCCCTTTCGGAACGGTCGCCGGCACTTTGGCCGCCGTCGTTCGAATCTCGCCGCTTTAATGGAATAATTGACACGCAAATCAGTTGGCCGATGCCGAAGGGCGAGCCGCATGAACGGAGTTTGTCATTTGGCGCTCGGCTTCAGCATGTCCTTCAATTGCGGTGAATCCTTCTTCAATTGTTCCACGGCGCCTCGGCGGCCGCGCCCAATCGTCACTGTCCGACCTGCTGGCCGGATCGAGCAGCGGCTTGCTCACGTCCGGCGCCTCTTTCGGTAGCTCGACTTTCACCGGAGTGTAGGTCACCGTTTTGCCGGTCTGATCGACAACGAACACTCGCGGCTCCCCCTCCTTTACTTCGCGGCCACCGACCGCCAGCGATTGTTTCACGAGCGCATGCGTCCTCGGATCCGTGACAAACTTATACTTGACCTCGAACGATTTATCGCCAAACTGTGCCGTCGCCGTGCCCTCGGCTCCCGTGTCGGATGAGCCGTGACCCTTGTAAGACATGCCGAAACTGCCGGCATCGAAGTCGGCGGGCGACTTGAAGATCAACAGATAGAGGAACTGACTTTTCCCATTCAGGGGCTTGAAAGCGCCGAACCAGACGATCGGCCGGCGGGGTTTTTGCTCACACACAACGACTCCGGTCGCCAGCCCGAAGGAAGCGCCGTCGCTGGCGCCGCTGTACTGCGTGTCGCTGAGGTATGTGTACTTTTCTCCCGCGGCCGAAGCCGGCGACGCGAAGGCGCACCAAACCGTCAGTGCGGCGATCGGGAATGTGGACGCGATTCGCATGGCTTCCTCCTCGGAATTGAAGATTTGCAGACAACGTAAGCTGCAGCTTCCCGCCAGTCCAGGTTGACGTCAATCCGGCCAGCATGATTTCAATTGCCACACGTCGAGTGATTCAATCTTCGCGCCGTCGCCGTCCAGCACAAGCGGCGGCTTATCGTGACCAGTCGCCGGAATGAAGCACGACGACATGGCGACTCGCCCCTCGTCGGCGAAGACTTCGATCGAACTGCGATCCACGAGAATCTGCAATTTGATCTTCGCGCCGCCCGGCGAAACGATCGCCGTCTTTCCCAGCAGGCTTAACTTGCCGCTTTTGGCTTCATAGTCGAGGTTCGCGCCGCGGATCATCAGGCTGACGTGCGCGGCCGTGGCGGGATCGACCTCCATCCGCACGTCGAACAAATCGCCGGCAACCGATGCCAGCGGATTGTCGCCCGGCTTGAGCGTGCCGTGCCACTGGAAATGCGTGCCGTGCAGCGTGTCGAGTTCGCGGATCGGCCGTTTGAAAAGCCGCAGCCCCTCGGACGTTTTCCGCAACGTCAGTTCCGCGGGAAACGCCATCTGCTGGTTGAACGGCATGTGCGGGTATTGGCCGCCGGTCATCCAGGCGATTTGAATTCGCCGGCCATCCGCGGCCGGGATGTCGCTGTAGGTTTGGGCCGCGTAGTAGTTGCTGCCGAATTCAAAAATGTGCGGCCCGCTTTCCTTCACGAACCGGATGCCGTTGAAGCTTCCGATCAGATACTTGTTCGCCCCCCAAAACACCCAGCGAGCCTTGCCCGGCTCGCCTTCGACGGGCAATTCGAACAAATCGGGGCACTCGCCCGCGCCGAATTCGGGAATGTCGCTTAGCCGCGTCCACTGGATCAGATTCGGCGACGAGAAGAGAGCGTATTTGTCGCCGTCCAAAAACAGAGCCATGATCCATTTCTTGGTTGGCGCGTGCCAAAAAACTTTCGGATCGCGGTTCGACCCGATCACGTTCGCAAGGACCGGATTATGCTCATACTTCTTCCACGTCCGGCCGCTATCGTTGCTGGCGGCGATCGATTGCGTGAATGGCTGGCCCTTTGAGTCGGCCGAAGTTCCGCCGGCCGAGGTGTAAATGGCGATCAGCGGCTTTTCCTCGCCGGTTTGCAAACCGGACGTGTTTTGCCAATCGACGACGGCCGAACCGGAGAAGATCGTGCCCATTCGGTCCGGCAGAATCGCGTCGTCGAGTTGCCGCCAGTGCAACAGATCGGTGCTGACGGCATGACCCCAAGTCATGTTGCCCCAATTGATGCCGTCGGGATTGTGCTGAAAAAAGAGATGATATTCGCCCTTGTAAAAAACCAGCCCGTTCGGATCGTTGAGCCAATTCGTGCGGGAGGAGAAAATGAAACTGCGGGCGGAGCAATTCGTGGTAGATGGCAGCGACTTCCGGCGGCTGAGCCTTGCGCTCCGAGCTTTGCACCATCTGATCGACGAGAATATGCCCCAGCCGCCGGTGGCCCGATCGACGATCGCGATCCTCACGGTTTTTCCAAACAGATCGGCGACATCCCACGTCGCCCAGGCGAGCCCTTCATTGTCGTCACCGGTTGCCGTGCGCACGACTTTGCCGTCGAGAAGCAGATTGATGCAAGTCTCTCCCGGATGATTGCCGCCGCCGATGAGAAAGTTGATGTACTTGCGCTGAATGCGAATCGCCGGCGAAGTCAATGTTCCGACACTGCCGTCGCCGTGATTGTAGCTATTCACCAAACCGCGGCCTTGGAATCCCGAGACCGGCATCTGATTGGCCAACGTGCCATGCGCCGGACCGGCGCCGAACGCCTCGCCGGCCGTCTTCCAATCGCCATAGCCGGGCCCCTCGAAATCGGCGACCACGATATCGGCGGCATTCGCGACTTTGTCCGCACTATCGCCGCCCGGCGCTGCAAAGCAGATCGCGGCCGAACCGAGAAAAATCGTGGAAAGAATCGCTGGCGCTATGAACCGCATTCTGGACCCTAATTGTTGTTGAATATTCTGACCGGCCACATTGTCATCCGGCCGAATGACCGAGGCAATATCCCAGCAAACGCGTACGGAAAGCGCTGGAAGCAATTCAATCGCCGAGTACAGGCAGGCTCTCTTTTTGCAACTTTCGCGTTGCAACGTCCAATTTCAATTGTGAGTCGCGGATGTCTTCGAGCTGCTCGCACACCGCATGAAACTCGTCCAGGTTTTTGAGCCTCTTCGCAGCACGCCGTACCTCGGCAGAAAGCGCCGATTTAAGGACTGGACACAGAAGGCGAACCGAAAGCGGTTCCCGGGCTCGCAGAAATAGTTCGCATGTTTCGTCAATTGTAGAGACGACGTCCTGCGCAACCTGATGCCGAAACGCGAATCATCGAACAAGCGGCCATCGGAGGCAAACCGCATTATCTGGCCATAAATCCGAGCGAAATTCGACTCGTCGCTCGCGCGAAGCCGCCACAATTGGCCGCTGCCAAGATAGAAGACGCGACCCGCACCGTAGGGCTGGCTTGCCATGAAAATTAGCCCTATATCTTTACGGCCCACGTCAGGATCGCAAAACCGGGCATACACGGTGGCTTCCTTTTTCGCCTCAAAACCTCGGTAGCAAGCATAAATCCCACCGAAGTCCGTCCAAGCTTGCCGACTTGCCCTGGCGGAATCGCCGAGTCGCAGGAATTCCGCATCCAAGCCTTCGCGGGTGAATTCGATTTCGCCCGGACTCTGTCGCCCAAATAGGTCTTGCATCTGCTCCTGGCGCGGCCGATGAATGAGCTTGATGGGATACAGGTCAAGGACCGTCGTATTTAGCGGATACTCCGCCAATTTGTCCATATTCTCAGGCCCCGCGACGAGTATCAGTCCGCCGGCCCTTTCCGCGACCCAGCGTTCGAGCAAAGCAGTCGGACGGTTGTCGTCGGTTTCGCCGCGATCAAGCGACTCCCAATCTGGATCGAACGCCACAATCGTGTCGTAACTGGCCAACTCATCCTCGGTGGTCGGGAATCGATCGAGAAGCTGGTGAACGTCTTGCTCCGAACCCGGCGCAGCAGTTTGCAGTATGGCGTCGGCCACGGTTTCGCGGTCGCGCGATAGCTGATGGACGAGGAATTGGTAGTCGCGGGTCGGAGTGCCGGCGATTAGCAACACGCGAGTAAAATTCTCGCTTTTACCGTGCCAATTCCGTAAATCGATCCAGCGCACCTTCTTCCGCATTGCCGCGATATTGTGGCGCAGCAGTTTGGCCTCACGGACAGCGTCGAACAGGCCCAGAAACCATCTTCGCTCGATCTCGGCGTTCTGAGCCCAGCGATTGTTCCTGAGCAAGTCGAGCAGCTTCGTCTGATCGTGCAATAGAACCGCTTGCGTTTTGCTGGCGGCGTAAAGCTGGTTCTTGGACAACAGTTTTACGACATCCGAGTACTGATCCTGAATTCCAAGTCGCCGACTTTCGGCGCATCCGGCGCAAAACCGCGATTTCGCGTTGATCGTCGATCGGCCCGACTTCCACGAGCCGGAACATTGCCTGCTCCAGATGGGCAAATCTATCGGCGAGCCCCATTTGCTCCACGTCCATTCGAGGAGTGTCAACTTTCTGTGCTGGTTGAACCGGCAGCGTAGATACCGCAATCGGAGATCGGTCCTCTTGCGACTCCGCAACTTGAATTGTTGCAAGCGAGATTGCCACAAGTGCCACGGCGGTAGCACACAGCAACCGTCGAGTAAATGCTTTCCTGCCCGAGCCCATCGTCATTCCTCCCGAGCGGTTGCCGCGTAGAACGAATTGCCGGCAACGCCGCTGGACAGTGCATACCCTGGTCAGGCCGCTCGCCAATGGAGTTTCGCCCGAACACTCAATTGTGGAGGCCGCGAAGATTGACGTCAATCAAATTGGCATAAAGAATGGCGGCGTGTCAGAATGGTGCGGTCTGCCCCGGCGTCGTTCGCAATCCGCGAGGAGAATTCTATGCGACGTTTCCTGCTTCGATCGGTCGTCATTTCGACGTTACTTTTCACCAGCCATTCGCCGATTGCCAATATCCGCGCCGACGAGCCGGCGTCGAAAGGGACGATCGGCGTTTCGCTGCTGACGCTGACGAATCCGTTTTTCAAGGTGATCGGCGACAACATCACTCGCGTCGCGGCCAGAGCAGGGCTACGAGCGTGATCGTCGTCAGCGGCGATATCGACGTGGCCAAGCAGCAGAATCAGATCAAGGATTTCATCGTCAAGAAGGTTGCGGCGATCGTGCTCAGCCCGTGCGATTCGAAGTCGATCGTCCCGGTGATTCAGGAGGCCAACGACGCGGCATTCCCGGTGTTCACGGTCGACATTCGCCTGCACTGAGCCGGGCGCGAAGGTCGTCACGCATATCGCCACCGACAATTATCGGCGGCGGCAAAATGGCCGCTCAGGCGATGATCGAAGCTCTCGGCGACGCCGGTGGCAAAGTCGCCATCCTCGACTCCAAGCAGACCGAGTCGTGCCTGCTCCGCGTCAAAGGCTTTAAGGAAGTGATCGCATCGCACAACGCCGCCAGGAAAGGCGCAGCGATCGACATCGTCGCCGAGCTTCCTAGCGACGGCCAAAAGGAACGGGGCTACAAGTCGGCCGAGGATTGCTTGCAGGCGCACGGCAATCTGTCGGGCATCTTTGCCATCAACGATCCCAGCGCGCTGGGCGCGGTCGCCGCCATCGAAAAGGCGGGCAAGGCCGATCAAATCAAGATCATCGGCTTCGACGGCCAACCCGACGGAAAGCAGGCCATCAAGGAAGGTAAAATCTACGCCGACCCGATCCAGTTTCCCGACCAGATCGGCACGAAAACGATGCAAACGATTCTCAGCTACTTCGAAGGCGACCGAGTTCCGGCCGAAATCCTCATCCCGACCGCGCTCTACCGCAAAGCCGACGGTTTGAAAGACGCATCGTCGAAATAAGTCGGTCAGTCGATGAGCAACATGCGATCACGCTTCGTCGCCGACTATGGCATGGTGTTCGTGCTGTTGCTG
>CAVTYW010000024.1:0-52086 GCA_963738955.1 Pirellulales bacterium
GCTCTTCGGGTCGGTTAGTTGCTCCAGCATTGCCGCACGGCGACGGCATTACCGCGATTGTCGCGGTGCCTTCCGTGCGGTTCGATCCGATTTCGGCGAACCAACGACTTTGCGGTGTGCTGCTCCTCTCGCCGATTCGATCGACGCCTTCACCAGCAAGCTGCCGCTCGTCGGTCATGTCGAACAGTCGGTACTTGAAGCTGGTCGAGCCCAAGTTGGCCACAAGGATCTTCATCGAGGCGCGGCTCCGTGATTTTTCCTGTAGCGGAGTTTGTGAAAACTCCGCCGCATTCTCTGGTAGCGGGATTTGTGAAAATCCCGCCGCCGTGTGTTTACCAACGGAATTCTCACGAATTCCGCTACGAGCCGGTTCCGCGATTAGCCCAAAAAAGCTTGGGTCAATCCTTCGGCGGGGCGGGGGATGACGTGGCTGGAGATCAGCTCGCCGACTTGCGTGGCGGCGCGGCGCGGCCTCGACGGCGGCCCGAACGCTCCCAACGTCGCCGGAAACGACAGTCGTCACCAATCCGCCGCCGATCGACACTCGCTTGACGATTTGCACGTTGGCGGCCTTGGCCATCGCGTCGGTCGCCTCGACCAGTCCGATGAGGCCCTTCGTTTCGACCAATCCAATTGCAGTTTGCATGTTCGAATATTCCTGGGGAAAAATGAACTGTTGAGTCGTTGATATAATGAGCGTTCGTAGTGTAGTAGGTACACTCCGTGTGCCGTTAACCAGACCGCGCACGCTTGCCGTGACCGAACCGCGCGGACGGCACACGGAGTGTGCCTGCTACGGTTGAACGGGCCGATCAGTCGGCGCCGGATGATTTCTTGGTCGGGGCCGGCAGAACGATGCCGATATCGTCGTGCGGACGCGGAATGACTTGCACGCCGACGACTTCGCCGATTCGTCCGGCGGCGGCCGCTCCGGCATCGGTCGCAGCCTTGACGGCCGCCACGTCGCCGGTCACGAAAGCCGTCACTAATCCGCTGCCGACTTTGTCCCAACCGAGAAACTGGACGTTGGCGGCCTTCATCATCGCGTCGCTCGCTTCGACCAGGGCAACAAAGCCCTTCGTCTCAATCATGCCTAACGCTTCCATCACTTTTGCCATTGGAAACTCCAATAGGGGTTAGGGACGAGGGGCGAGGGGCGAGTGAACGAGGAGCAGGATTTCTTTTCCCTAGCCCCTAGCCCCTCGCCCGTCGTCCCTGATAAACAACTCTACTTTCGTCGCGTGATCCAGATCGACGGCGTTGCCTTCGTCGGTGTCGAGGTGGACTTCTAGTTTGCTGGTGGCATCGGCTCGGACCAGCAGATCGTCGAACACGGTCGCGCACGGGGAAATGATTCGCAGGCTCATGCGGTCGCCGTTCTTGACGCCGTAGTAGGCCGCGTGTTGAAAATTCATGTGAACATGCCGCTCGGCGCGGATCACGCCTTCTTTCAATTCGACGACGCCCGCCGGGCCGACCAGCACGCAGCCGGGCGTGCCTTTCGACGTTGCCGCTCGACGCGAACCGGCAAGTCGATGCCCAGCGAAATCCCGTCGGTAAACGCGAGCTCGACTTGGCTGTACGGCCGCGTCGGGCCGAGCACGCGCACCGCCGGCAACATCCGCCGCCGCGGGCCGACCACCATCACGGTCTCTTCGGCCGCGTAAAAGCCGTCTTGATAAAGGTCCTTCATCGGCGTCAGCTTGCGGCCGGCGCCGAATAGCGTTTCGACGTGCTCATCCGTCAAATGGCAATGCCGGGCCGAGATGCTGACGACCAGATTCGGCGTTTCGGGCGACGAAGCGGCGCGCGCGATTGCGCGACAACACGATTTCGCGCACGATCTTCTCGATCGTGGCTCGGTCCAGGGCGACGGAATTGGAGGCGGCGGACATGAATCAATCTCGACTATTGGCTGCTGTCCGAAGGCTGCACGTTTTCAACCGACTTTTCCGCGATCAACAGTTTGACGCCCGCGTCGCTCAGACTTGCTGCTGCCATTTCGGCTCGATTTCCTCATCGACGACCAGACAATGCACGGCATTCAAGGGGCACAGATGCGCCAGGCTCTGGTGGCCGAATTTCGTGCTGTCGGCCACGACGATCACTTCTTCCGCGCATGCATCATCGCCCGTTCGGTTTCGACGAGCAGCAGGTTGCTGTTGTAGAAGCCGCGCTCGTTGATCCCCGCCACGCTGAGAATCGTCTTGCGGACACTCAGGCCAGCCAGCATATCGTTGGCATAGGGGCCCAGCGACACGCCGGTTCGCGGATAAACGTAGCCTCCGAGCACCACGAGGTCCGTGTTCGTGGCCGAGGCGAACAGGTTTGCCACCGGTAGCGAATTGGTGACGATCTGCAGCGGCCGACCGACGAGCAATCGAGCCACTTCGTAGGTGGTCGATCCGCCGTCGAGCAGCAGCGTGTCGCCGTTCTGAACCAACTGGCTGGCTCGCTCGGCGATCTGTCGTTTCTTTTCCCATTGGGCGGGCTGTCGTTCTTCGAAGACTGGCAGTTGGGGCGCGCTGCCGGTGTAAAAGACCCCGCCATGCGTCCGCTTTGCCGAACCGATCGAAACCAACTGATCCAAATCGCGGCGGACGGTCGACTCGGAAACGCCCATCTCGTCGGCCAGTTCGGGCAGCGACGCGAAGCCGCGGGTCCGGACAAGCTCCAGCAGTCGGTTCCGCCTGTCTTCGGCCAGTGCCACCGAGGAAACTCCCGAAGTCTTTCAAGTGCGTGGGCTGATTCTGCCACAATTATAGCACGAATGCAAGAAATTTGTCGCTACAATCGGCAGATTGTGGAATTTATATACCAGTTATTGCGCACAATGTGAAAAGAATGGCCAGTTTTCGGCCGATAACACGTGGCAAATCCCGCGATTGAAAGACTGGGAAAGTATGGTCGGGTTTTCTGGTGCCGATCTTGCTCATTTACTTCCAAAAAGGCTGCAATTACGCTAGCGTCGCGAGCATTTCGGCGAGCATTTCCATCGGCAAGCCGACGACGTTCGACTCGCTTCCTTCGATAACCTTGACCCAGCCTAGGCGGTCTTGGTAGCCGAATCCGCCGGCTTTTCCCTCCCATTGCCAGCTTTCGACATAGCTGGCCAAGTCGGCTGGGGAGAGGCGGTCCATTTTTAGCCGGGTGACGGCGACTCGGACGATCGGATCGCGATTTGGAACGTCCCATAAGCAAACGCCGCTGAGAACGCGGTGTTCCCGGCCGCTGAGCATTTCCAGCATCCGCCGGGCTAGCGATTCGTTGACGGGCTTGCCCAACACCTGACCATCACACTCTGCCACGGTGTCGCAAGCCAGAATCAGGCCGCTGCCGACCTGCAGGGCAACGTCCGACGCCTTTTCCAGCGCCAGCCGCGCGACGAATTCCGCCGGGCTTTTGCGGCTGCAAATCCCGCATTCGTCAACATCCAGCGGCGGCACGATTTCGAAATCGTAGCCCGCGGCCGCCAATAATTGGCGCCGCTGCGGCGACCGGCTTGCTAAGATCAACTTTCGCATCGCGTCATTCTAAAGCATCCTCGATTTTTTCGCATGTCGCCCGAACCTCCGTTCCAGATTCTCCTCGAAGACAACCATTTATTAGCGGTCGTCAAGCCGGCGGGGTTGGCGACGATGGGGGTTGCCGAGGGGGAGGCGAGCGTGCTCGCTTTGGCCCGGCAATATGTGAAGCTGCGTTACGACAAGCCGGGGAATGTTTATTTAGGCGTCGTCAGCCGGTTGGACGAGCCGGTGTCGGGCGTGTTGCTGTTTGCCCGAACTTCTAAGGCGGCGGCGCGGTTGAGCGAGCAATTTCGGAGTCGCTCGGTCGAAAAGACTTACTGGGCGGTTGTCGAAGGCGACGGTTTGCCCGCGGCTGGGCGATGGGAGGATTTGTTGGCCAAAGACGAACCACGGCGACGGATGCATCGAGTCGGACCGGATCATGCCGACGGGCAAACCGCTGTGCTCGAATTCCGGCGGCTGCGGCGATTATCCGCCGGCTGGCTGGTGGAGATACTGCCGGAAACCGGGCGGAAGCACCAGATTCGAGTTCAATTTGCCGAACGGGGCTGGCCTGTGCTTGGTGACGCCAAATACGGGGCCCAGCGGAAATTTCCGAACGGAATTGCACTGCATTCGCGGCGACTGGCTTTCGATCATCCGATTTCCAAGCAACGGATCGATCTCGTCGCGCCAGTGCCCGATGCGTGGCACAAATATGGTGTCGTCGAATAAGCAGATGATTTGCGTTTTCACCAAGAATCGGCGAACCAAACAGGTTTGTGGTCCGTCCAATCCTTGGCGCGGCGTGTGCCGGTGAACTAATGTGAATTGTCAGCCCTGTGCCGCGCATTCGCTTGCGGCATGTCGATGTGTTGATTGTTCGAGGCCCAGTGATCTGCGATGTACCCTCCGACGCGGACCCATTTTCGTGAATGTGCGCTGACCAGCGGGTTGGTGACGCTGGCCGACGTCGAGCAAGCTCGGGCCGAGCTGCGCGCTGCCACCGGGGAAGCCGACGCTGAGCCGGCCATCAGCGATCGGCAGTTGGCCGACAAGCTGATCGAAATGGGGCGGCTCAATTCCTATCAAGCCGACCAATTGCTCAACGGTCGAACGAAGCTGAACCTCGGATCGTATCGAATTCTCGACTCAATCGCCCAAGGGGGAATGGGCCAGGTGTTCAAGGCCGAGCATTCGGTGATGGGCCGGATTGTCGCCGTGAAAGTGTTGCCGCGGAGCAAATCGACCCCCGACGCGATCAAAAGCTTTACCCGAGAGATTCGCGCCCAGGCCCGATTGGATCACGAAAACCTGGTGCGGGCATTCGACGCCGGCCATGATGGAAACGTCTATTTTCTGGTCACCGAATATATTCCCGGCACCGATCTGCGGCGCTACGTTCGCAATCGCGGAGCCCTCAACATGCGTGAGGCCGCGACGATCATCTCGCAGGCCGCAGCCGGGCTGCAACATGCCCACGAGCTCGGGCTGATTCATCGCGACGTCAAGCCGGGGAATATCCTCGTCACGCCCGATGGGCAAAGCAAACTCTCCGACCTCGGCCTGGCGGGTTGGTTGAATGAAGGCGAGGAGAGCTTGCATCCGGGCAAGATCGTCGGCACGGCCGATTATTTGCCGCCCGAGCAGATCATGGCGCCGGGCGTAATCACGCCGGCCGGCGACATTTATTCGCTGGGCTGCACGTTGTATTACGCGGTGACCGGCAAGGTTCCATATCAGGGTGGGACAACCCGTGAAAAAGCGCATCGCCATTGCAACGATACGCCCTGGCATCCGCGGCACCTTAAAGCCGCACTAAGCGACGAATTTCTCGAAGTGTTGGCGGCGATGATGCAACGCGATCCGGCCAAACGGATCCAAACGGCCGACGAAGTGATTCGGCGGCTCGCGCCCTGGGCCGGCAAAGCGGTGCCCGCGCCGGATGAGCCGGACCAGACTGCCGGCGTTCCTCCGCGAGCCAATTCGCCGTTGCCGGTGGCCGAGACGCTCGACGACGCGGCGAATTTCCTCGACACGATTACGTTGAGCGAATCCGACGCTCCCAGCCAGGTTTCGCAACGAACCGATCCGGTGGCATCGGCCGATCAGGAGACGCTGCCGGAAGTCGTGTTCCATCGGCTGGCACGATTCGGCACGCTATTGAGCGGCCGGATGCGCGAAACGACGCGCGAGATTTCGCCGCTGGTTCTGGCGCTGGCGATCCTCGCGCCGATCGCGCTAGTCGCGGCGATTTGGCTGTTGATTCTGTTGATCCGCGGCAGCGGGGCTTGAACCAAAGCCGTGCCAACTTTCGCTCGGCGCCGACGGACCATACGATGGTCTGCTTCATTGCTGCTTAATGAGGTCGGCCATGATCTCGCTTAGCGTTCGGCCGCCACCTTCCTTGGATCGCCGATCAAGCTCTTCTTCAGAGACCCCGATTTCAATGTCCGCGTAATCAGAGGAATCACCGGCCGGCGCGAAGTATCCCAGCAACCGCCCCGTTTCGTCGCGAAGTTCCACGGCGTGTTCGACTTTGTCGAGTTTTGCCTGGGTATCTCGGTTAACGGTAATTGAAGTCATGGAATTCCCTCTTTGAAAACGGAGCGTTTTCGGATGAGATGCGTCCGGGGTCGCAATCTACCGTGCTCAATTATAGTTGCGCGGCAGGGATGCGATCAATTGAGACATGTCACGGCCAAGCGAACTCCACGAATTCAACGGCACAAGCTTGGTTCACTACGTTCGCCAAAGCGGTGATTTCAGGCTCGGCGCGCCGCGAACAAGTCCGTTCGATACGGCACCGAAAGAATTTCGTCCGCCCTCAAATGCTTTGCCCACAGTGAATTGATCTCGGCTTCAATCGCCTCGCGGCTCGAGGCTTCGATGGCTTTGGCGATGTAGGTTGTCGAAAAACTCATGCCGAGGAATTCGTCGCGCGTCATCGAGCGCTGCCAATCGACGTGAGTCTCGATCGGCGGCGTAAACAGGCCAGTCGCTTCCAATTCCGCCGCAAATGCAAAGTCGCGATAGGCGCGCCGGTAGCCAGGGCTGACTCGCTCCACGAGCCGTTCGTAATCCTCTTGAAACGCATCGTCTTGCCAACGGCGATTGTTGTACACGAGCGCAAAAACTCCGCCGGGCGCCAACACGCGGGCCGCCTCGGCGTAGAATCGCGGACGGTCGAACCAATGCGCCGCCTGCGCCGCCATCACGACCGCCGCCGAACCATCGGCAAACGGCAACGACTCGGCGACGCCCGGCAGATACTCGATCCGCTCGGCAGCAGCCGCTGCGCCAATCGCTTGAGCGCGCATCTTGTCCGACGGTTCAAGTCCGACGACGCGCAGTTCCGGCGCCAAACCAAATGCCGCGCGCAACAGCCGAGTCGAAATCCCGGTGCCGCAGCCAACGTCGATTAACAGCGGCCCGTTTTTCAGCGCCGCCGGAGCGATCATTGCGCGAATCCGCTCGAAGATGGCGGCCGGATAGCCCGGGCGAAACTGTGCGTAGTGATGCGCAAGCTTGTCGAATTTGGATACGTTGGCCATGCGATGTAGCTCCGAAAACGGTGCCCGACGAATTGGGAGTTCGCCAACTGTTGTGGCACGGCTAGTGTATAAAGTATTGTTGGAGCGACTGTGCGATTCGTACAGGGATCGCGACGAAATCAAGTTCTACTTGAATACCCTTGTTGGCCGCATTGATGACGGCTGATCCACCACTGACGCCGGGAGATTGCAAGCGCTCGCTGCAAGTCGGTTCGCTGAATCGCAGCTATCGGGTGCATCTACCGCCACAATACGATGCGTCGAAGCCCACGCCGATCGTGCTTGCGTTTCATGGCGGCGCGTCGAATGCCGCGCAGATGGTGCGATTTTGTGGGCTCAGCGATAAGGCTGACGAAGCCGGGTTTATTTGCGTTTATCCAAACGGCACGGGCCGGCTTCACGGTGCCTTCACTTGGAACGGCGGCAATTGCTGCGGATACGCGAAGCAAAACCAAATCGACGACGTCGCTTTTGTTCGCGCTCTGCTCGACGATCTCAATCAGGTTGCCGCGGTCGATCGGAAGCGCGTGTTCGCTACAGGCATGTCGAATGGCGCGATTTTCGGTTATCGGCTGGCGTCGGAGATGGCCGACCAAATCGCCGCGATCGCTCCGGTGGCCGGCTCGATGGGGACGGAAACTTGCCACCCGACGCGGCCCGTGCCGGTGATTCATTTTCACGGAACCGACGATGATTTTTGCCCGTTCGAAGGAGGTCGTGGGCGGAAGAGCGTCAGTGGGACCGATCATTTTTCGGTCGAGCACACGATGCGGGCATGGATTGCGGCTGATGGCTGTCCGACGGAACCGAGAGTGGTAAGGCTGATGGCTGGAGGCGGGCGACCGGCGGAAGAGGGCGGCGTGGTTCGAATGAGCTACGGCCCGGGCCGCGATGGTGCCGAAGTCGTGTTGTACAAGATCGAAGGGGGCGGCCACACCTGGCCCGGCCGGCAGCCGCGGCTGTTCTTCTTGGGCCGCTCGACGAAGATCATCTCGGCCAACGATCTGATGTGGGAGTTTTTTCAGCGACACGCGATGAAGTGAGCGGATTCAGTCCCCGCACCCTCGCGTCAAGCCGCTTCACTTTCCACGAATCCCGGCAACTCCAACTGCCGCGGCGGATGCTCGCGGTCGAGGAATCGCAAACGATAGCCGTCGGCCAGATGCACCATCACTTCGAGCACGAGCAGATCGGCCCGCGTCATGACATGCCGGGCGCTGCGGTTCCCCAAACCGTTAACAAGGTCTTCCAACACCTGCAAGTGCAGCAGCATGGTTTGCTGCGGCGTGACTCCCGCGGCGACGAGCAAGCCGGCCAGGGCGCGCATCTGTGCCGCAAGATTGCCGGAACCCATGATGACATGTGCTCGCAATAAATCGGCGTAGTGCGTCACCAAATTGTCCGGCAGCGGCGATGGATCGATTGAAATGCGAGCGGGGAAGGGAATCGTCGCGGGATGCTCGTCGGAATCGTCGGCCGGCGGCGGCTCGGTGCCAATGGCGACGCCCTGCAATTCGGCGATCAGTCCGCGTTGCTCGCCGAGCAAGCGGTCGGCTTCTTGATGCTCGTGTTGCAATCGCTGTCGTTCGGCCAACACGAGCCGGCGATTCTCGCGCAACAGCGTGCTGCGCTCGATCGCTCGAGCGGCCGTCCACAGCAGGGCCCGAGTAGTCGTATCGTTGACGCACAAATAGGCATCGGCGCCGGCTTCGAAGGCCGTCGCTTCCGAGTCGGCCGCGGGATCAGTGCCCAACACGAGAATCGGCTCTTCCGATCCGCCGGCTCGCAGCCCCTGCGCGAATTCCAAAGCGTCGAGTTCCTGCGGCTCGTGGCTGATCAGCACGATGTCGAAAACTTCGTCGCGCAGCCGCGCCATTCCGGCCGCCGCGCCGGCGGTTTCCTCCAAGATCACGTCGGAAGCGCTATCCGTCGCCAATGCCTCGGCCAGCCACGCGCCGGTGCGATGACTACTGGTGACAAACAGTGCCCGCATCCGCACCGGCAGGCCGCCCATTCGGGACGTGTGCTTTTTCGTCTCACGATCGGTCGTCGCCATAGGAATTCAACCCGCCTGAAATGGTGCGATATTTCCAGGGCGGGACTTTAGCCTCGCAAGTCCGCGCGGTCAAGCTCGGCCAAGAGATCGCGATAGCACTGACAGCCCCATGACCCATTCGGCCCAAATCCAACAGGCTGCCGTAGGATCAAGGCGTCGTCGCAATCGGCTTGTTTCGCAATCCACAAATTGCCGAAGCTAAACGATGAGGCGGGATCGGTTTAATCCAACCGAACTCGGTAACGGAACTGTAGGGAACGCCCTCAGTGGCGTTCCGCCCCGGTGAATCGACTCGCACAAACAACAACCCGGCAACCGCGAGATGGCGACGCGCATTATCTTCCTTTGGCTCGCGGCAGCGAGCCTACTTTCGATCATCGCGCCGGTTTTCGCCGGCCCGCCGCTCGTCACCAACGATCCCGACACCCCAGGCGCCAACGGCTACGAGTTCGATATCTCGAACAATGTGACGAAAACGCGCGACGCTCTGACGATGGCGGCGCCGTTTCTCGATCTGAACTACGGCACCAACGACCACAACCAATTCGCGGCCGAATTCCCGCTGATCAACTTCGTCAGTCCCGAAAACGGCGGCGAACCGACCGCCGGATTCGGCGACCTCATGCTCGGGGACAAGGTTCGGTTCCTCGATGAAAAGGATTTCGGCGTGAGCGTTTCAACCTTTCCTCAAGTGCTGATACCGACCGGCAACAAGGCGACGGGCGTTGGCCAGGGACTCACGGAACTGCTCTTGCCGCTTGAGTTCGGCAAACACTTTTTCGACAAGAAGCTCTATATCTACGGCGAGGCCCAGTATTATCTCAGCTTGAGTGGCCCGCGATACAGCAGTTTTTTCAGCGGCATTGTGGCGGAATACGAAGTGACCAAGAAATTCTCCGTCATGGCCGAATTCGCCGATTTCGATTTTCCCGGCCACGGCCTGCCCGACGATCCGTTTTTCAATGTCGGCTTCAACTACAAATTCAGCGAGCACGTCGCCCTGATCGGCTCGGCCGGCCGCAGCTTCCGCGACCGCGAGTTCGACGTCCCCGAATTCACCAGCTACCTGGGCTTCCAGTTCACCGGCGACTTCAAGAAGGACAAGAAGTCGGACGAGGGAGACAAAGACGCCGGCAGCGCCGGTGCGCCGGGCGAGAAAAAAGAAGAGTGACCACGACGAGAGCGATCATCTTCGTTTGCTCTTCTTGGCAAAACGTACCGCTACCTAAGCCGCGTTCGGGTGGGTGTTTCATGCGCGGTCGGGTAGAATGGCGAGCATGAACTACGACAAATTTAACGAGAGCAAAGTCGCGTTTTGGCTGACTGGCTTGATCGCAATCACACTGGCGGTGACCACCGCCATTATGGGAATCGGAAGGTGGGGACGTGGCGAAACTGGCGAAGCAGTGTTCTGTTTCGCGTTCGTGCCCATCTTTCTGTTTGCGTTCATCCTATGGTTCGGCATCTTGCGACGGACGCTGAAAAAACCAAAATAATTCGAAATCGCGCTTTTCATTGAACGACTGGCGAAGAGCAAAACGATGTACGAACGATTTACGGACCGCGCCAGAATCGTGATGCAAGTGGCGAATCAGGAAGCACAGCGACTCAATCATAACTTCATCGGCAGCGAACACATGCTCCTCGGGCTCATCAAGGAAGGGAGCGGCGTCGCCGCCAATGTGCTCAAGAACCTCGATATCGATCTGCGACAGATTCGCCTCGAGGTCGAAATGCTCGTCCAAGGCGGGCCCGACATTGTTACGGTCGGCAAGCTGCGGCAAACTCCGCGGGCCAAGAGGGTCATCGAGCATGCGATGGAAGAGGCGCGAAATCTGAACCACAACTATGTCGGCACGGAGCATATTCTCCTCGGCCTGTTGCGCGAGCAGGAAGGCGTTGCCGCGCAAGTGTTGATGAACCTCGGATTGAAACTGGAAGACGTCCGCGAGGAAGTGCTCAATCTATTGGGACGCGGAATCGGCGGAACTGAACGGGGCGAACTGGCGGCGTCGAACGGGGATGGGCTTTTCCGACGGCTCGGGCGAATGATTGCGGGCGTTCGTCGCCGACTGGGAAGCTCGAAGTAAGGGTTAAAGCATGTTCGCGTTTCTCAACACGCCGTATGAATGGGCCATTGTCGCGCTGCTCGCGTTCTTGTTTTTTGGTAATCGGCTGCCGTCCATATGGACGAACTTATCAATGCGATGCAAACGATGCGGCTGGCGTTCACTTCACCCAACACACTGCCTGCACTGCGGCTGGCCGAAGGGCAGCCCGCCGTCTGATTCGTAGCTGAGCCGTTCGTCAACCCCGGAGGGTTGCCGAAACGGCGCGCTTGCCGGTCAAGTTTGTCGGGAGCGCGCCGCTCTGCTAAAATGCCGGCATGGACCGAGGCAGAAACTGGGACGCAGCTAGTTAATGGCAAAACCCGCGTCGAACTTAGAATTCTAGCTGCGTCCCAGTTTCATTTTCCGAAATGCCTCAGAGACTTGGTCGACGACATTTGGCGCGACGATGACGAGTTTGCCGCGGCGGCGTGGATGATTTTGTGCGATCAGAAATGACCGTCAGTTGCCCGGACCGCGGATGCTGCTGTTCGGCGTCGCGCTGGCTGGATAACCTGTGGAGGACGTCCAGCGCTTTTCGGAGCGGGCTGGCCACGGCAGATTCCAGCGGCCATAATTCGACGAACGAGTGAATTTCGTAATCCTCATCGCCATACGAGTGATTCGCCATGCCTACCGACTCTACGTCCGGGCTTCCGCGCCGCCCCAATCGTGGCGATTGGCAGTTGACGCCACGAATGCCGCTGGGAAGGGCTGCCCGCCTTTTCAGCGTGGCGGCGGGCGTTCTGATTCTGGCCGTCTGCATTCAACAATGCCGTTCGCAATGGCAGGCAGTCGGCGCTCTTCACTTCATCGATACGAGCAGCCAAATCTACGGCGCAAGAGTGTTCGGTGACAATGTGGCGATTGTATTGGAAGCCAAATCGCACACAGTGCTCGATCCAATTCCGAAAGACTTCGGTATTCGCGGATATCTGATAACGGCAAACTTGACGTCGGAAAAGAAAATCGACGCGGCACGCAACGTCACTGGTCCTTTGTACGAAATCGATGATTCCGTCTCCAGCGCTGCCAGCTCAACAGGAGCGCCGTTCAACAAACAGGACCGAAAGGTTATGTCCCAAAAGCCTTACCTTTCGTTTCGAAACGGCGCGTTGGTAAAATCCGTCCTTGCTGACGACGGAAAAAATTGCTCGGACTGGGCGCTTAAGGTTGACGGCAAGAAGGCCCACTGGGTCGAAATCGGCAAGCATCCTCTGCTTCTGCTCTTGGGACGGCATAGCGAATTCTATTTTGAAAGCCAGTCGCGGCGGTACGCCGTGCAGCGAGAGGCCGACGGAAAGACGCACATCTACGATACGTACGCGGGTAAATCAATCGAAAATCCGTGGCTGGAAAAAGTAGCCGCCGATTTCTTTTCGCGTGAAGATCTGGAGAACAGTGTAATTAAGCTGTCCGACGACTTGAATTCTTTGATCATATTGCCGCGATCCGGACTTCAAATCAAGCGAGGGGACGAGACGGTTGTGATCGAGGATTTGACGATCGACGGCAAAACATTTCAACGAAAAGGTCGCTTGGTTGCCTACCAACGTCCCAGCGAGCAACCGAAAGTCGGCGTCCGAGGCGATTCGTGGATGGTTGTCGTCACGGCTGACGGCAACGTGCTGTCGCTGACAACCTCAAATGACCAAATCGAACTCCACAATCTTGATAACCTTGTCGTGTATTCGCACGCTCTCACGCCGGACGAATCGTGGATAAAACAGAGTTTTAAGGATGGAAGCGATTCGCGAGTTGTTTTTACCGATGGGCCGGGTTTGATCGGCGGTCGCAATCGACCGGGCCAGGACATTTTGAAAGTCGCCGCCTGGGATTTCCGCGCCGGCAAGTTGGTGCAGTATTCAATCCATATCGCGGATTTATTTGAGCAGAGGATCGACGGCTACTACCCGAAAGCGGCGATTTCCATTGAAAAATGAATCGGCCGACGCGGCAAATCAAAAAACTTGACAGATCGCTCCAACAATCTCAGAATGATGGGCAGCGAAACAAGCTGACCCGCCGACTCTGCCGCACGCCTTCCCTCCGCAGTCAACGTCCGATACTCACCCACCTGCCGATCCCACTGCAATCGCACGGTTGCCTTCTTCACTTCGCAATGAAGTGGCGCCGTCGCTGCTTCTTTGAATGGAGAGATCCGATGAACCGCCTCGTGCTCGGTGGTTTGAGTCTGTTGGCGTTTGCCGCCACGGCGGCGCGGGCGGAAGAGGCGCGGAATTCATCGTCACCGAGCGCAGCCGTTGCGAGCGCGGCGGTTGTGACGGCGGCGCCGATTCCGCCGGTTAGCCAGCGGTTTGCTCCCGATGCGAAGTCGGACGAAGTGCCTGATTTTCGCCGGCACGTCGAGCCGTTGTTTGGCCGGCTCGGCTGCAATGGCCGGGCTTGTCATGGTTCGTTTCAAGGCCGCGGCGGATTTCATCTGTCGCTATTCGGTTACGATGCCCCGGCCGATCATCAGGCGCTGCTTGGGACGAAGAAAAGGGGACGCGAGTCAATTAAAAAAGGGTCCCGTCCCAATACTGTTCGGCACGCTATTTGAGCAGTTCAATTAGCACGGCGGCAAGTGGTTCTTGGAATTCTTTCGAGCGGAAGGCCTGCGGGATTGGCAGGCGAGATGCGTGGAGGTGGCAGACGCCGCCAAGCCGCAAACGGCATTTCAGCGCAGCGTGAAGCGACTCGCGACGCGCTTGCAAGAGGCGGCCGAGCTCAACCGAGTCAGATTTTTTTCGCAGCCGCGTCGTGGGCCTTAAGTTTGGCCAGATGTGCCAGCAATTCTCCCTCGCTGGCCAGCCCCGTGAAGTAGTAGCAAATCATTTCGTAGGTGCGAAGCGTTGGTTTACGCCCGGTCCACAAACTGATCAACATGCAGGCGATGATTGCGCAGTAGGTTTGAATCTCGATCCCCTGTTGACTGTGGCTGAGCAAGTGCCGGCAACCCAGCACATGTTTGAAGAACCGAAAAAACGTTTCAATCGTCCAGCGATTCAGAAAAATCAAGGCGATCACTTCCGCGGGCACGTCGAGCAGGTTGGTCGCGATTCGCAGGATGCCGTCGCTGTCGGGGCCGGTCGAGCCGCTGCGGTTTTTGCCGCGGCTGGTATGTGGGCTGATGCGAACGGTCACCAGGCGGATCGGGTGATCGGGCCGAGTCTCGGCCTTGCCGCTCTGTCCAATGCTGACGATCTGATCGCCGAGCACATTCAAAGCACGATCGGCGTCGGTGAGCAGACGCTGTTCCAAGATTTCATAAACGCTGTTGTCGCGCAAGCGGCACACGTAGCTGCTGCCCGCCTTCACGATCTGATTGAACAGCAAGAACTTGGCATAGCCGCGGTCCATCACGTAGGTGCGATCCGCTTCGACGGTGCGCTCGAGCACGGCGCGCTCGTCGTACGTGCCGCCGCCGTTGGGCGTCACGTCGATCCGCGTGGGCACGTAGCGATCCACCTCGAAATGCGTGTGCAGCCGCCATTTGACCAGACCGCTGCCGGTGGAACGTTTCAGAAACGAGGCCTGCATTAACTTCGGCAGCACCGTGAGCAGAGAGCCATCGACGGCCGTCAAGGCGCCGGGCACGTCGCGGAGTCGGGGGTCGCGACCGAGCGGCTGTAGCTCGGCGCCCAACTCGGCGACAATTTCCTTCAGCCGCTCGGGATCAAACACGCTGGCCGCCTCGGAGAGCGAGCCCAGCGACGCTCGTGGGCAGCCCAGTTTCTTCTGCACCTTGGCCAATTCGCTGGCCTGCTGCAAGCCGCGCAGCGAAGTCACGACCGGATTGAACAAATACAGCAGAATCAACAGGCAGTGTTGATCGTAGTGCAATTGCCGGTTGCCAGCGCGATCGCGCGCAACCGTCATCGTGAAGCCGCTCCAGCAAGGGCGCGAGCTTGTCGAAATACTTCAGCCCGGTGATCTGCCGCTCCGTAATATCCTCGCGCCTCTTGCCCGCCATGGCGGCCTCCTGCCAAAATGACCGAAACAATCCGTGTCATCGCGCAGGGCGCAAATCTCGTGCCAAGGGTGAATGAAGTCGTGAAAATTCGCTGCGCAAATCGCGTGCCGAACAGTATTGGTCCCGTCCCCTTTTCCACGTTCAACACATTGCCTGCACTGCGGCTGGCCGAAGCACGGCCCGCCGTCTGATTCATAGCCGCGCGCTTCACAATCTCGCGAGGTTTGCCGAAGCGGCGGGTTTGCCGGGTAGAGTGGGCTTTTGAAACTCGGAACTTCGGCGACTCGCAATCAAATGCACGACGCGGTCGCTACGAGCCGCTTCTCCGCCAGCCGCAATGCTGGCAATGCGTTGCATTGAACGAGTGTCGTCCGCACCGCTGGCACGGAGAAAAGATTGAGGCTGCCGTCGGCAAATGTTTGCCAAACAACATCACCGCGATCACTCCGATTACCGCCCATTCCCGAGGCCCAAGTGAGATTCCGAACATGCGCCCAATATAACAGAGCGGCATTGCGGGTCAAACTTTGTCGGAAGCCCGGTGCTCTGCTAGAATTCCGATATGCACCAGAAGCCCAACACCGCTGAGCCGGGGAAGCCTGCGCGAGTCGGTCCACAAGCGGAACCACATCTGCCGGAAATGCGGCAGGATTCGCCGAGCACCGGCGCATTTTGTTCCGAACGGCCCACCGCCTCCCCAATGCTGCGCGATCGCCATGACGTTGCTCGACCATGAGCAAACCGTCGCGGCGAATCGCCTGACGATGAAGGAGCGCGTCGAGTGGCTGTTGAGAGGCGGAAACGTCGTCAAAGCACGCGGAGCTCGCCAGTGGAAGCCGGCTTGATCGGTCGGCAACGCCCGCGTTGAAGCGGCTCAAGCGATTCCCGCGGTTGCCCCGCGGCCCCCACTTCTGGTAAAGTGCTGGAATGGACAAGAAACCCCGCGCCGTTAAGCCCGCAAAACCGTGGTTCCGATCCGCCGTAAGGCTTCTAATCGCCGTTTGCACGATTGTCGCTGTCGCGTTCTTATCCCAACGCGGTTTCTCCGAGCAGCCATTCATGTTCGGTGCCTCGCATGACATCAAAGAAAACGGCCAGTGTGATAGGCCATGGGTAGACGGCAACAGCGTGGAGTTTCTCGTCGAGGCGCATTCGACTCCCTCGACCATATTTGATCCGATTCCGAAGCAGGTGAATATTCGCGGTTACCTGCTCACCGCAAAAGTCGCGGAGAATCAACCGGACGTGAAATCGCGGATAGTCGTTGGTCCGCTCTACAAGATCGACGGTCCCATGTCCGGCTTGGCAAGTTCCGCCGGCGCGGCGTTCGGTAAGCAGGATCGACAATCGCTCTCGCAGAGGCCATTCTTCTCCTTTGGTGGCGGCGGTGAGTTGGTCAGGTCGGTCGCCGACGACGATCATAAGCACTGGTCCGACTCAGCTCTGAAGATCGGCGAAAAAGTGGCGCGGTGGACGCCAATCGGCACTCGACCACTGATTCCCCACCGTGGGAAGGATGGAGATTATTACTTTGAAAGCAATTCGGGGCGATTGATCATCGAGCAGGAAGACGACGGTGCAGTACATATTTACGAACGGTTGACGGACAGCCGGATCAGGGATCGATGGGTTGAGGCGGTGGCAAAGGACTTGTTCGCGAAGGTCGAGTTGCAAGAGCGGTCCGTCGTTCTCACGGAAGATCTGAAGTTCCTCATCGTCAGGCTTGATACAAGCCGGCTTGTCCGGAATGGCGATAAGGAGCAAAGGTTTACGACATTCACATTCGATGGAAAGCAATTTGAGCGCGGAGACAGCACGCTTGTCTACACGCGGCCGAGCGAGCGGCCGCATGTTTTTGACGCTAAGAACGGTCTATCCTCCGCGATAGTAAGCGCGGACGGCAAAGTGCTTCGCTTACGAAGATTGAAAGATCAGATTGCCTTGTGCGATCTCGACGGCGGGGTAATTATGTCGGCAAGGTGCCATCGAAGTTAGGCTGGTTTTCTCTCTCACAAGAACTTGTCGTGCCAATAGAATCACAGATTGTATTTGCTGACCAGTCAAATGTTTACGACAGCGTAACCGACCGAAAGCATGGACTTTTAGGCCTTGCATTCTGGGACTTTCGGCGCGATAAGTTCGAAGAGCATTCGATTCCATTTGCCGACTTGTTCACATTAAAGGGGGACGGGTATTACCCGACGTCGGCGGTTCCAATTGGGCAGTAAGGATCTGACCTGCGTTGAAAAACTGATTGATCGATTGCCCTAGTTCACGGAGGCAGAAACTGCGACGCAGAAACTGGGACGCAGCTAGTTAATGGCAAAACCCGCGTCGAACTTAGAATTCTAGCTGCGTCCCAGTTTCATTTTCCGGGGGGGTTTTTCATGCGCTGGCCGGATCGGCTACGCTACGACAATGAGCAATACGCCATGCAAGAGCGCTGTCGCGATCTGTACGCTTTTCCTACTGTTTTCCATTGCGGGATTCGTCGTCGCGGCAATCAAGGGCGAGCGGCTATTCATGCCTACCGTTTTGGTTGCAGGCTGCGCGTTGCTAACGTGGATGTCCACCATTGGCGACATTGATTGGCGATGGCCGCGCCGGTGAGGTACGGGCCTGCAGAGAGCTTTCAGCCGCCGCCGGCAAATCAAAAAACTTGACAGATCGCTCCAACAATCTCAGAATGATGGGCAGCGAAACAAGCTGACCCGCCGACACTGCCGCACGCCTTCCCTCCGCAGTCAACGTCCGATACACACCCCGCCTACCGATCCCACTGCAATACAACGGTTGTCTTCTTCATTTGCGAATGGAGAAGCGCCGTCGCTGCTTTCTTTGAATGGAGAAATCCGATGAACCGCCTGTTGCTCGGTGGTTTGAGTCTGTTGGCGTTTGCCGCCACGGCGGCGCGGGCGGAAGAGGCGCGGAATTCATCGTCACCGAGCACGGCCGTTGCGAGCGCGTCGGTTGCGACGGCGGCGCCGATTCCGCCGGTGAGCCAGCGGTTTGCTCCTGATGCTAAGTCGGACGAAGTGCCGGATTTTCGCCGGCATGTCGAGCCGCTGTTTGGTCGGCTCGGGTGCAATGGCCGGGCTTGTCACGGTTCGTTTCAGGGCCGCGGCGGATTTCATCTGTCGCTCTTCGGCTACGACGCCCCGGCCGATCATCAGGCGCTGCTGGGGAGCAGCGATGGCCGCGTCGATGTCAAGCATCCGACCGAAAGCCTGATCCTCAAAAAGCCGACGCTGACGATCGACCATGAAGGGGGCCTACGATACAAACGCGACGGTTGGGAATATCGGCTGCTGCTGAAATGGATCGAAGGGGGCGCCAAGCTCGCGAGCGCGACGCCGGCCGGAGCCAAGGCGGCGGATGGAAAATCGGCGAATGCTCGCGATGTGTTGAAAAAGGGGACAGGCACCTCGCCGCAACCCGCAGCATCCGACAAAACCGCCGGGTCGCTCGGAGCCAGTCCCCTTTTTCAACAGCCGCTCGATATCGAACGGCTCGACATCTCGCCCGCCGAGATCGTGTTTCACAAGCCGGGCGAAACCGTGCAGCTTCATGCGGTTGTGCATTGGACCGACGGCACGGCCGAGGATGTCACGCCGATCTGCCGCTACCAGACGAATGACGACGCCCTGGCCAAAGTCGATCCCTCGGGCCTGGTCACATGCCTGGGAAAGGGCGACACGCAGGTCGTGGCGTTTTACGACAACGGCATCACTCCGGTGCCGGTGTTTCTGCCGGTGTCGGACCTGGTCGGGCCAAAATATCCGGCGACGCCGACGGCCAATAAGATCGATGAATTGGTTCTGAAAAAACTGCGCAAGCTGGGCGTGACGCAATCGCCGCTCTCCGACGACGCCGAATTCCTGCGGCGATTGAGCCTCGACGTCACCGGCACGCTTCCCCCGCCGGATGAGATTCGGGCGTTCCTCGCGGACAAGTCGGCCGACAAACGGCAGCGCAAGATTGACGAGTTGTTGGAGCGGCCCGCTTATGCCGCATGGTGGGCGACGCGAATTTGCGATCTGACCGGGGATAACGCCGCGCAAATCGATTGGTTCGACACCAACGCCGCCGCCACGCAATGGTACGACTGGATGTACGACCGTCTGCGGCGCAATGAGCCGTACGACAAGATCGTCGCCGGTTTGCTGCTGGCCAACAGCCGTCAGCCGGGCCAGAGTTACGACGACTATTGTCAGACGATGGCAAAGTTCTATGCGTCGGACAAGCCGGCCGATTTTGCCGCACTGCCGACGATGCCGCTTTATTGGGCCCGCAAGAATTTCCGCAAGCCCGACGACATGGCCCTCGGGTTCTGCTACACGTTTCTCGGTGTGCAGATGCAATGCTGCCAGTGCCACAAGCATCCCTTCGACCGCTGGACAAAGCAGGATTTCGACGAATTCAGCCGGTTCTTCTCGCGCGTCGGCTACGGCATCGCGCCCGCCGACCGCAAGGCCCACGATGAAATGGTCGCGATGTTGAGCGCCGAGGATGCGAAGCCCGACGCCAAGGATGAAGCCAAAAAAGACGCCAAATCGGCCGACGCGAAGAATGAGGATGCAAAAAAAGCGGATGCAAAGAAGGAGGATGCAAAGAAGGAGGATGCAAAGTCGGCCGAAGCCAAAAAGGCGGCGGCGAAGAAGGCCGCGGCCAAAAAGAATGTCAACCTGACGAAGCTGTATGCCGAACTTGCAAAGCAGGGAAAGACGATTCCATTCCAGGAAGTGTTCGTGTTGCCGAAGCCAGCGGGTAGCAAGCCGGACGACGGCAAAAAGAAAGATAAGGCGAAGGACGGAACCGCCAAGGGCGACGCTGCGAAAGGGAAGCCCGAAAAGGCGATGGCCAAGCCGGCCCCCGCGGCCATGGCGAAGCTGTTGGGCGGCGACACGGTCGACTTGAATCAATACGACGATCCGCGGCAGGTGCTCGTCGATTGGCTGCGGGCCAATCCGCGGCGCTATTTCGCCCGCGTGATCGTGAATCGAGTTTGGGCCAGCTATTTCAATGTCGGCATCATCCAGCCGACCGACGATCTGAATCAAGCCCATCCGCCGAGCAATCCGGAATTGCTCGACTATCTGACCAATGCGTTCGTCGACCATGGCTATGATCTAAAGTGGCTGCACCGCGAGATTCTGAACAGCCGCACGTATCAATTGAGTTGGCAGCCGAACGACACGAACCGTCTCGACGAACGGAATTTCAGCCACGCGATTCCGCGTCGGTTGCCGGCCGAAGTCGCTTACGATGCGCTGCGATTGGCGACCGCTGGCAAAGAAGAATGGCAAGCCGCCGCCGAGCATCCCATCGATCGGGCGATCGGCTTGGATATCGCCAGCGGTCCGAAAACCGGCAAGCAAGGGAGGAATCGCTACGCGCTGGCCGTGTTCGGCAAGCCGCGCCGTTTGAATAACTGCGATTGCGAACGCTCGAGTCAGCCGAGTCTGTTGCAAACGTTTTTCTTGCAAAACGATCAGGAGACGTTGAACATGCTCGACCGCGACCATGGCTGGCTGGCCGAAGTGTCGGCAAAGTTCGGCCCGGCGATGACGGCGACGCACGAATCGCCGAAAGCAAACGAAAAACCGAAGCAGCGGCCGTCGCTGTCGTCGGCCGATTTGGACGGACTGGCGCAGGAAGCCTATTTGCGAACTTTGTCGCGCGAGCCGCAACCGCCGGAATTGGCCCGCACCGGCAAGCGATCACCGAAGCCGAGTCGCCAAAGGCAGGCTTGCGCGATTTGCTGTGGGCGCTATTGAACACCAAAGAGTTTATCGTGAATCATTGAAAGAGTAATTTCACCAACCCGAAGCGTTAGCGAGGGCGAGCCGCGAACCTCCCTCGCTAACGCTTCGGGTTGGTGTGGCCACGCATCATTCCAGATCCTTTTTTCCCAGGAGGCGTTCCCATGGCATCCAGCATCTTTTGCGACGGCGTGCGACGGCGCGATTTCATCAAGGTCGGAGCGCTCGGCGGGCTGGGTTTGCATCTGGCCGGATACCTGCGGGCAGCCGAGGCCGGGCAAGTCGCTCCGGCGAAGGGAAAGTCGGCCATCTATATTTATCTGCAAGGCGGGCCGTCGCATCTCGATACGTTCGATCTGAAGCCCGAGGCCCCGGCCGAAATTCGCGGCGAATTCAAGCCGATCAAAACGAATGTGTCGGGCATGGAGATTTGCGAGCATCTGCCGAAGCTGGCTCAATGTGCCGACAAATACACGATCCTGCGCGGCGTAAGCCATACCTTGGGGGCGCACGCCCTCGGCACCGACTACTTGAACACCGGCAACCGGCCGATGCCGTGCGCTCGATTATCCGAGCTACGGCGCGGTGATCAGCCGCGAGATGCCGGCGGCGAAAGAGTTGCCCGCCGCCGTGGCAATTCCGAACACGAATCAGCGGCCCGGCTATTTGGGCGTGCAATACGCTCCGCTGGAAACGACCGCCTCGCCGGTGCTCGGCAAGCCGTTTGCCGTCCGCGGCATTTCGCTCGCCAAGGGGCTGACGATTTCCGAAATGGAGCGCCGGCATCATCTGCTCGCCGATCTCGACACGGCCTTCAAGGGCTACGAACACTCCAGCGACGTGCTGCATGGTTTGGATGAATTCGATCGTCAGGCTTACGACATCATCAGTTCTCCGGTCGCTCGCAAGGCGTTCGACACGAGTCTCGAACCGATGGCGGTAGCGGAGAAATTCGGCAAACACACGTTCGGTCAGAGTTGTCTCTTGGCCACGCGGCTGGTCGAAGCGGGCGTGCGATTCGTCACCGTCACTTACGGCGGCTGGGACACGCACGGCCAGAATTTCAATGCGCTCAAGGAGAAGCGGCTGCCGGAGCTCGACGACGGCCTGTCGGCGCTGCTGACGAATCTATCGCAGCGCGGGCTGTTGGATTCAACGTCGGTGTTCGTCACCGGCGAATTCGGCCGCACGCCTAAGATCAACGGCAACGCCGGGCGCGATCATTGGCCGCAAGCGATGTTCGCGCTTCTGGCCGGCGGCGGAATGAAGATGGGCCGCGTGATCGGCGCGAGCGACGAGAAGGCGATGAAACCCAAAAGCCATCCGATCAGCCCCGACGACGTCGCCGCGTCGTTCTATCACAGCCTGGGGATCGACTACACGAAGGAATATCAGACGCCGACCGGTCGCCCGGTAATGATCGTTCGCAACGGCAGTTTGGTGGAAGAGCTGTTCGGTTAACGCGCTGCTCATTCACTGGGCGCGATCGTTCGCACGACGCGCAAGCCGACGTAGTAATTCGCCGTCGAAGCGCGGTAGCGATTCCGCGCCGCGCTGCGCACGATCGGCGCGGTTCAAGAACGAGCCGCCGCGGAGCACGCGGCGGTCGGCTTCGGTATCGAGGATTTGCAGTTCGTTGTCTTCGGTGTCCTCAACCGCCAACGTCGGCGGATATTCGCGATACGGCAAATAGCGATCCTCGCACCACTCCCAAACGTTCCCGTGGATGTCGAACAGGCCGAAATCGTTCGGCTTCAACCGGCCGACGGGCCAGGCGTGTTCGCCGAGATCGCCTTCGGCCGAGTTGTGAAACGTCCATGCGTAGTTGTTCAGCATCTCGCGTGACTGGCCGAAATAGCGGCTTGTCGCGGCGCCGGCGCGGCAGGCGTATTCCCATTCGGCTTCGGTCGGCAGTCGATAGCCGATGCGGGAGAGATACTTTTCGGGCAGCCGCATCCCTTCCTTGATCTCCGCCGACGGCGGATAGCACCATTGGTCGGCCGGAATTTTCTCTTGCTCGCTGAGCCATTGGCAATAGCGGACCGCGTCGAACCAAGTGACGCTTACGATCGGCCCGTCAGGAGCGGCACTGTATTTCGTCGGGTAGGAAAATCTGGGCTGAAATTGCTTGAACTGCGCGACCGTCACCTTTTCCGTTGCGATCGCGAACGATCGCGGAATGCGCTCCAAGTGCATCGTCTCTTCTTGCTTGTAGCGATTGGTCTCCGTGGCCGGCGAGCCCATCATGAATTCGACCGGACCGGAAAGAACGGCCATCGTGTAGCCATGCTCGGTCGTGTACCAACCGCGTTTTCCGGCCGCGAGTAATGCCGGATCGCCGAGAAGGCGGCGCACGTCGCTGTCGTTGCCCCAATGGCGCAGCACCCATTCGGCGGCGGAATGGATTCCCGGATCGGGATCGTCGATGAACAGCCGCCGCAGCGTGTCGAGCAATTGATTCCGTGAATCGCCCGAGTGGAACTGTTTTTCACTGAATTCGCCAAGGCACAGGATCAACGCCCGGCGGGCAGAAACGTCGGTTTCCACCGCGAGACGCTCGACGAGCGTTTCCGGCGCGGCGCCCAAGGGGCTCAGCAAGTGAATCAGATCGGTGCGCAGCCGCGGATCGGAAGCGTGGTGGAATAACCGCCAAACATTTTCAGCTTGATTGAGCCGCAGCAACGTCGCGGCGGCCATCGCTTGCTCCATCGCCAGCGATTCGATCGTCGCATCGGGCACCGCGGGAATTTGCCACACGGAAGCGGTCGTCGGCGATTGTCCGGCTTTCGCGGTTACCGCGCTGATTGCGACCGGCCGATAGGACTTCGCTCCCAATCGCCGGCACGCGGCCAGCGCCGATTCCGATGACAAGCCGAATACATCTTCGGAAACGAACAGCGGCGTTTCATGCCAGATGGCCGAGAATTGAAGAACACCGGAGTCGGACGGCGCGGTCGCAAGCCGAACGTCGTCTTGGACGCGACTCGGCGACTGTTTGCTTTCGTACCAATTACGATCGCGGCCACAGTCGTATGTCAGTGAATCCCGGTCAATCGTTTGCCGCGGCTTTTGCCAAACGGCGCAGTAGAGGGGCGGCTGGCCATTGCCGCGCTCCAATCGAACCAACGTGCGCGGGTAGAATCCGGCTTGCTCGTGAGCCGCGCGGAGTCGCTTGAAATCGATGTCGCCAGAGATGCCGATGTCGAATTCGGCGCCCAACTCGGCGTCGCGCAGGTTGGGCGTTGGCCGAGACCAGAGTGCGGCGTAACGAACTTCGACACTGCCGCTCTTCGGCGCGACGTTGTAGCAGGCGATGTCGTGCGGTCGAAAGCCATTCTGGCGCAGCTTCCCATCTTGCTGTTTGATTTCGTCGGCCGTTGCGTCTTGCACACTTTCCCAATCCTCGCCGTCGCGCGTTCAGATTGCGGCCACGAGAGTTTGTTCGCCGGCCTGATAGGGGCGGAAACAGATTGGCCGATAGCCGCTTTCGCGCAGCGACTCAGCCACGCCTTCGAAGCGCTGCAGTGGAAGCGCGTGGCATACCGCGAATCGCTCGGCCAACAGTCCACTGGCATCTTCGATCTCCTTGACGGTCGCCGCTCCGGGAACTGTCCATGATTGGTTTAACGGCGGATCTTTCCAATCCGGCCGCGTCACCTCCGCCAGTTTCTGAGCCATCAGCGCGACTATCCGTTGGCGATGCTTCTCCAGCAGCGGAAACAAATTCGCGTATTGCTGCGGATTCGCCGTGACGATCAGCCGGGCCAACGTGCCGGGATCATCGGCCGCGTAGTCCGACAACAGCGCGATCGCCAAATCACGCTGACCGCTCGGACGAGTTGAATCGGCAAAGATCGCGGCCAGCGGCGGCACGAGCGATTTTTGCACCGGCCGCAGCATTTCTTGCCATTGCCCGACGAGCAGCACGTTTTCGGCGACGAGATAGCCGGCAACGCGCGTGCCGGCGTCGGCCCAGCGGGCGTTTTGCGGATCGAAGTCGGCCAGCGCGCAGGCGGCCCGCAAGGTTTGCTTGCGATTGTCGGGCGCGGCGTCGAAGGCAGCCCAAAGTTTCGGCGAGAGCTCCTTCGCGAGCGGCGCGAGCGCGGTTCGGAGGATGCGCAGTTGGCTCGGCGTCGCGTCGAGCATTCGGCGGAGCAAGTAATCGGCCTGGCTTGGATCATGCGGCAACAAGGCCAGCGAGAGATTCAGTTTCTCTTTCGAATCGTCGGCCGCGGTCGCAAGTTGCTCGCGCACCATCGGTCCGGCGAGCGTCCAATGCCGGCCGAGATCGCTGACCACCGACGGCACGGTTTCCGGATCGGCGGCGACGAGCGTATGAACCAACGCTTCCGCTTCCTGCTGCCGAATCTGCACGAGCGACCAAATGCCCGCCGCGAATAGCGCGACGATCGACAGCACCAGCGCGGCGACGACTTCCTTGTGCTTTCGCGCCCAGCGACCCGTCCGTTCGACGAAGCCGGCCGGGCGGATCGGCAGCGGCTTGCCGTCGAGATAGAGCTGCAAGTATTCCGCCATCAAAGCGGCCGACTGGATTCGATCGGCCACGCGACGCTCGGTGGCCCGGGCGACGATCGCCTCTAAATCGCGATCGAGGCTCGGATCGATCGACCGTAACGGAGGGACATCTTCCTCGTGGATGCGGTAGGCCAATTGGGCTTCGTCTTCCGCGTCGCCGAAGAGCCGCTCGCGCGTGAGGAGTTCCCACATCGTCGCGCCCAGGCCGCGAATATCGGCTGTCGGTCCAACTTTGAGCGTCGCGGCGGCCAGTTGCTCGGGGGCGGCGTAACGGAGCGTGCCCAAAAATCCGCCGGCGTGGCTGATCGACGCCGAGATGCTTTGCCCCTTGGCCAGGCCGAAATCCATCAGCACGATGCGCGAACTATCGGGCGTGAGAACCAGGTTGCCCGGCTTCACGTCGCGATGGACGATCCCTTGATCGTGAACCGCTTGGAGGGCGAGCGCGGCGTCGCGCATGATCGTGGCGACCTGGCGGACGTACCCGCCCGGATCGTCGTCGGCGATTGCGGTTTCCGGCAGCGGCGCGAGCGCGAGCTTCGTTTCCGTGGCGAGTGAATTCGTCGCTGAACTCGTCGATGAACTGGTCGTAGAGTTCGTCGGCGTGCGTTCCGCTTTGTCGCGTCGCTTGCGGCTGGCGGTGAGCACCGATCGCGCCCAAGTGAGATCGCTCAGCGAATCGGCGGCGCCGTGGTGATGGTGGCCCGACAGCTCGCGCCAGATCATTTCCAAATCGCTGCCCGGCACATATTCCATCGTGTAGTACATGTGTCCGTCGGGAAGCACGCCGCTGGAAAACACTTTGATGATGTTCGGATGCTCGCAGCGGGCGAGGTGGCGGATTTCGCGTTTGAAACGGGCCAGCGCCGTTTCGTCGCCGGCCAATTCCGCGGGAAGGATTTTCAGCGCCACCAACTGGCCGAGCGACAATTGCCGCGCGAGAAATACGACGCCCATCCCGCCGCGGCCGATTTCCGCCAGGATTTCGAAATCGCCGTCGCGTTTCGTCGCGGTCGCGGCCGAGGGCGCTTCGCCCGGCGGTGCTTCGACTAACGATTGAGCCGCCAGTCGCTCCAAATCGGCTTCCTGCACCGCGGTGTGGGTCACTCGGCTGAGCAGCGCGGTCAGCGCGGCCACCATCGAGCGATCTCGCTCCGTCCGCCCGGTTGTGTAGCTCAGATATTCGACTTGCCGGCCGTTGCGGTCGCGGTTGAGAAACAGCACTTCTTCCGTCAGATCGGTCTCGCGGTATTGCAGCAGCGGATCGAGCGGCAGCGGCATCGGTCGGCCAGGCCAAAGCACGGCGACCTTGCCCGGCAGCAGTGCGTCGGCTGCCGCGGCGTCGATTTCCAATGGTTCGAGCCGTTCGCTTTCCAAGCCGACAAGCTCGCGCAATTCGACTTGCGAGCGGCCATCCGCCAGGCGGCGCACTTCGCTGAGAAACACCAGCCGGCTCCGCCCCGTGCCGGCCCAATCAAACACGCCGGGCGACAGCAAATCGTTGATCGCCGGAAAGAGCAGCGGCCCCATTTGCTGATCGTAGAACGAATCGAATCGGGCCGCTCCGTGGCCAAACACGCCGTTGCGATATTGCACGAGCGCGTCGAACAATTCCATCAAAGTGCAGCTTTGATCGCCGGACGGCTGGCCGTCGGGACCATTTTTGATCCGGCGAAAGAGGGCCACGATGCCGGGCAAATCGCGGCGCGGCGTCGTGAGTTGGCTCCAGATTGTGCCCAGCGGATGCGTGGCGGCATCGGTTCGCGAGCCGAACTGCCGGCTCAGTTCGCGGAGCATGGCAACCCATTGCCCCAGCGATGGCAGAGCCAATTGCGCGAGCAGCCGATCGATTGCCGTGATGCGATCTCGGCCCGATTCGACTTCCCGCAGATAACACGCCACCGCCGGCGCCGCGGCCAGCTTCACCAGCGCTTCGAAAAGATAGAACGCATTGTCGTGCCGAGCGCGGGCGTCTTTGGCATTGAACGCGCGGCTATAAAGCTGCGCCACCGGCAGCGGAAGCCGAACCAGATACTCGCGCTGAAACTGCTGGGACACGCCTCGGCCTCAATGGCGTCTCGTTTTTAGATTTTCGCCGGACCAATGGCTCGCTTCAGCACGTCGCGCATCAATTCCCACGGGCTATCTTTGCCGGTGAAGAGCATGAATTGCAAGCTCGCCTGGCGGACGAACATCTCGACGCCGGTGATCACCGTGCAGCTTTGACTGCGGGCGTCCTTCACCAACAGCGTGTTCTCGGGATTGTAAACCGTGTCGAACACGACCATCGACGGCCGCAGATGGTGCTTCTCGAACGGCGTTTCGTCGACATTTGGATGCATGCCGACCGGCGTGCAGTTGATGAGCACGTCGGGCGAGACGGAATGCCGCGCGGACCAATCGACGGCGCGGCATTGCATCTGGGTCGGCCAGTTGCTCGGCGCGGGCGGCGGTGCGGCCGGCGACGATCACGTTCGCCCCGCGGCGTTTCAGGCCATACACGATCGCTCGCGCCGCCCCGCCGGCGCCGAGCACCAGCACGGTTTTTCCTTCGACTTGCCCGCGGTCGTATTCCGGTGGCTGCATGGCCCGGTCGAGACTATCAAGGGCGGCGCGATAATCGGTGTTGTAGCCGATCATCTGCGTTCCCTCGGGAGTCTTTTCGAACACGATCGTATTGGCGGCGCCGATTCCCTTGACGGCCGGATCGAATTTGACCAGCTTGCGCAGCACCGCTTCTTTGTGCGGAATCGTGACGCTCAGCCCGCGAATGCCCCAAGCGTCGGCCTGGCCCAAGAATTGATCGAGCGTTTCGGCCGGCACTCGAAACGGCAGATAGACGGCATTGACGCCGGCATGGCGAAACGCCGCGTTGTGAACCTGCGGGCTGAGGCTATGCCCGATCGGATCGGCGATCACGCCATAGACGGCGGTCGATTCGTCGATCTGATCGTAATGATAGATCTCGCTCATCTGCTGGAAGCTGAGCTGGCCGGGCGCGAGCACGCGTTCGTGATGAAACGTGGCATAGGTCCATGGCGAACCGAATCGTCCGCAAAGAATCCGCGACGGGGTGCCGATGTCGCCCATGCAAAAGCCGACGGTCGGCTGCTTGCTCTGGCCGACCAGTTGCAGCATCCGCAGATTGTCGTGCGGCTGATTGGCCATCGTGGCGAGCTTGACGACGTCGGCATCGACCGAGCAAAGTTGGGCATGAATGGCGGCCAGATCGTCGGGCGTCTTGCGGAAGTTGTGGTAGCTGACGATCCGCTTCGTTTTGCCGAAGCGCGGAATGCCGCCGGCAATGTCCTCTTCGAGATCGATGTATTCGACGCCTTCGACGATGGCCGTGCGCAAGCAGCATCAGCCGTTCTTGTTCCGTACCGGTCCATTTGCCGCCATCCGCTTCACGGCGGCAGGCGACGATCACCGGCCCAGGCCGATCGGTCAGCAACCGTTTCAGGTTCACTTCGCCGTTGATCCAATCCAACCGCAATTCGACGAGCTTCGCGCCGCAATCGGCCAGATGCCGATGCTCGGCAATCATGTGTCGATGCCGCCCGCGACCAATACTGACACAAATCATTTCGCATCCATCAAGGGGGATAGGCTGGTGTAGACTCGGAGTTGCCGGACTGCGCCGCTTCGCCGGTCCATTATAACCGCACGAGCCGGGTAGGGTACGGCACTTGCGTATCTACGGATCGGACGGCCGGTGGTTTGGCAAAAGGCGGCGATCTGAACCCAAAAAACATCGCGGCAGCTCCATGCAACGGAAACGCGGCTCTACGGCTGCCCACTTAGAGGCGACAGCACATCGAACAGTTCCCAGCCGTCGGGTGTCTTGTCGAACTTGAATCCCGTCCCCATTCGCACGACCGATCCTTTCGCGCCTACGCGGAAAGCCCTTCAAGGTCGGCCGGATGAGCTGCGTCCAAGCTGCCAGCATGGAGGCGCTGGAGAACTTCTTGCGTTTGGATGGTTGACATGGTGAACATGGTTGGTCATCGCTTGCTTCCGGCGTTTCACGGAGGTTACTATCGAACCACCGGTCGTGTCCATCCCTGGAACGGCCTGATAAGCCCCGGCGAACGAACTCATGTGGAACGAATTCTTGAAGCTTTTTCGGCGTTCGCGCAAGGACGGCGATTTCGGACAGGGCCACATGACGTTTGGTCAAACGTCGCTGGGACGGACCATGTCGCGCACCGGGAGCGTGCTCAGAAAGCAACTCTGGGTTTGGCCGATCGTCGCGGTCGTGCTGCTGGCGATTGTCGGCTATGCGGTCAGCAGTTCGATCCATCGAACGATGGAAGACAATCTGCGCTCGGAACTGGAAACGTTGCTGACCGTCGAGCGGTCGATGCTCGAACGATGGTTCAAAGTGCAAGAAGTCGAGCGCGACGACGCTGGCCAACAATCAAGAAATTCGCAAGACGGTCGCCCAGCTTTTGGCGGCCGATGCCAGCTCGACTCTCAAGCCCGGCGCCGCTGCATCGGCGCCGCCAACGGCCCCGACTGATCGCGACGCCAGCGAATTGCAATTGCGGATCGAGAAAGAACTCGAGCCGGCGATGTCCGCGCACGATTTCGTCGGCTTCGTCGTGGCCGACAAGCAACTCCGCGTCATTGCCGGCGACACGGGCAGCATGATCGGCCAAGTGATTCCGCAATACGAGGCCTTCCTGACGCGCACGCTCTCCGGCAAGCCGACGGTTTGCGCACCGTATCCAAGCGCCGGCATCGTCAAAGACAAAACGGGCCACCTGCGCACGGGAGCGCCCACGATGTTCGCCTGCGCGCCGATCCGCGACGACAATTTTCAGGTCGTGGCAGTGCTCGCCATGCGGATTCGTCCCGAGAAAGAATTCACCGATATTCTGCAACTTGGACGGATCGGCGAAACGGGCGAAACCTACGCCGTCAACAAAGATGGCCTGATGGTCTCCAATAGCCGCTTCGACGATGCCCTGATTCGCTTGGGCTTGTTGCCCGACGAGGATTCCGCGGCTTCGATCTTGAAGATTCAGGTGCGCGATCCGGGCGGCGACATGACGGAAGGATTTCGGCCGGCTGTGCGGCGGCGCGAATTGCCGCTCACGGAGATTTGCGCGGCGGTCGTCGGCGGCGGCACGGGCGTTAACTATGGAGGGCTATCGCGATTATCGTGGCTCGCCCTCGTTCGGCGCGTGTACCTGGCTCCCTGAATATCATTTGGGAATCATCACCGAGGTCGACGCCGCCGAGGCCTATCATCCCGTTGACGATTCTGAAGCGGTCGTTTTATGTGCTCTACGCCTTGCTCGGCACTCGAGCGCGCTGGCGATTTTCGTCTTCACGCTGGTCGTCGCCCGATTGCAGCGCCAAGCTCGAAAGGCGGCCATCGAAGCGAAGCAGCTCGGGCAATACCGGTTGCAGGAGAAGATCGGCGCCGGCGCGATGGGCGTGGTCTATAAGGGACAGCACGCGATGCTTCGCCGGCCGACGGCCATCAAAATGCTCGACGTCGATCGAGTCAACGAGGCTTCGATCCAGCGATTCGAGCGCGAAGTGCAAATCACCTGCAAGCTCAACAATCCGCACACGGTGGCGATTTACGACTACGGCCGCACGCCCGAGGGCGTGTTTTACTACGCGATGGAGTATCTCGACGGAGTCAACCTTGCAAACGTTGGTCGATCAGTATGGACCGCAGCCCGAGGGACGCGTGGTGAGCATCCTGCGGCAGATTTGCGCGTCGCTGTACGAGGCGCATTCGCTGGGCCTCGTGCATCGCGACATCAAGCCGGCGAATATCATGCTCAATCGCCGCGGCGCGGAGCCCGACGTGGTGAAGGTGCTCGACTTCGGTCTGGTGAAAGCCGTGGACGAAGAGAAGGATGGACGCAATCCGGGAGCGATATGTCGGGAACGC
The DNA here is from genome assembly GCA_963738955.1 of Pirellulales bacterium. GTDB lineage: Bacteria > Planctomycetota > Planctomycetia > Pirellulales > DATAWG01 > DATAWG01. Next base: position 31,413 of record CAVTYW010000024.1, read on the forward strand.
CGCTGTACATGTCGCCCGAATCGATCCAGACGCCCGAATCGGTCGATGCTTGCAGCGATCTGTATGCCGTCGGCGCCGTGGGCTATTTTCTGCTGACCGGGCAGACGGCTTTTAACGCTCAATCGCTGGGTGAGCTGTGCCAACAACACCTCACCGCCGTCCCCGACGCTCCTTCGCAACGTCTCGGCCGGCCGATTTCGCCGGAACTCGAGCACGCGATTCTGGCCTGTCTCGAAAAAAGCCGGGCCAAGCGACCGCAGACCGCGCGCGATTTGGCGGCGATGCTCGACCGCGTCGCGCAAAGCTGGTCGCTCGACGATGCCGAAGCGTGGTGGAGCCGGCACGAGCGTGGGCAGGCATCCGCGGCGCCTCCCGTTGCACGAACGGCGAAGGGCAATGGAAGCGGCGATTCCAATCCGCCGGCAAATGCAACGGCGCCGAAAAGCTCGGTCGCGCCGGAGGCGATGAAAAAAACCGCTTCGGGCTTTGATCGAACGATGATTTTCGATTCGCCCGACGACGCGGCCAAGTAGGCCACCGAACAACCATGCCGTCACCTACCAAGGCCAGCCGCCGAAGCCGGTGATGATCGGCGCGGGAGAGTACGTCGGCATCGGATTTCGAGGCGCGTACGGGCCGCCACCATAGTTGCCGAGACCCGCCGAGTCGGCCGCGGCGTTGACGGCGGCAGTCTGTTCGTTCTGGGCCTGGATCAATGCGACCTCCTGCGCATTGCTCTTCTGAAACGCGGCTTCGTCGGAGCGAGTTTGATCTTCTTGCTGTTGAAGATCGACCAAGGTTTGCTTCACCTGATCGGCGGTCATTGTCACCAGATTGGGCAATTGCGTTCGAAGTTTTGCCGCGTAGGCATCGCTGGCGACATTCAAGTTGTACAGGATGTTGGCCTGAGCTTTGTAGGCCGCCTGGCTATTGATCAGCTTTAGCTTTTGCTGCATGTCTTGCAAGAAGGCTTGCAATTCATTGGTCAACGCCTTGTTGATCTGTTCGATCACCTGGGAGCGCACTTGCGGAATCTGGCTTCGTGTGTAAATCTGTTGCGCGGAGAGCCATTCGTTGAAACCTTCCATCGCCTCGCGCCAAGCTGGGCTGGCGAGGATTTGATTTCTTGTCGCGGCGTCATTCTTGGTCGATGCCGGAGGAGCGGCAAATACGCCGCGCGATGCGGTGCCCAAATATGTCGATCCGATGATTATGAGCAGGATCAACGACCGATTTAAGATTCGATACGGCGATGTCATCGTTATTCCTTCGGCGGTTGGCGCGTTAAACGAATCTTCACATCGGGTTCCGCTTGATCGTCGGCCATCGCGCCGACCGCGGAGACGATCATGCTCTCGTCGCTGATTTTCGAGTAGATCGTCGTCGAAGAAGTGTGTTTGCCGTCAATCGCGACGCCGCTGTTGTTGACGATCCAGACATCGCCTTGACGTTTCCACACGCCTTCGCCATGACTGCCGTTGGCGTTGAACGTCCACGACTTCAAGTCGCCGGTCGCAGGATCCCAGCCGATCCGCTGGCTCGATCGCCGTCGAGAGCCGTCGGGCAACGTGACGTGGAATTCGCGTAGCAAGTAGTTGCCGTCGCTGCTCATCGTGCAGGTCACGATCATCTTCATGCCGTCGAGCGATCGGCCGGAAAAATCGCCGAGCAGCCATTTGAGGTCCGCCAGCCGTGCGTTGAGCGGCGCTTGTGGCGACATCGCTTCGCGCAGGCTATCGAGCAGCCAATGGGAATCGCGTTTGACCCATACGGCCGTATATCGGCTGCGCCGCGGAGATTCGCCGGGCGCGGCGCCATGCACGACATGGCCATCCTCGACCGCCACTTCCGGCGTTATCAAACGAATAGCGTCGATCGTCACTTTCAAATCGCGATGTCCGCCGGCGCCTTTGCGGAATTCGGTGGCAATCAAATCACGAGCTTTGAACGAGCGGCCGCTCGCGTTAACATAATCGCCGTCGGGCGTCCAGGCGGCGGCGACAGCTTCGACCTTTCCTTGCTCAAGGGCGCCGACATACGCCTTGGCGGCGGCGCGAATCGCGTCCAATTCCCTGTTGTCCGACGCCGCATCGGCCGCCAAGGCCTGCGATGCGGATAGGGCAACGAACAAAGCTGCCGTGAAATATATCCGGATACCGGGCATCGGCCCCTCCAAGAAAGTCGCAATCGAGTGCAAAAGGAACTCAGAATTCCGCGCGAGTCGTGCCTTGGCGGCACCCAAGTAGCACCGACCGGTCAACAGCCAACTCTAATTGCGCGATATTCGATTTTCAATGATAGCTCGTGGCGCGGGATTGCAGCGTGTGATTCCAACGACTTGGCCACGCGGCTCCGAAGCGGAAAGGCGTATTAGGCGCGAGGCCATCAGCAAGGGCGAGCGGCGATATTCGCGTTGATTCTTGCGTCGCGTAAGCCTAATTCAGCCAACGACTTCCGCGATTCCTGCGGGATTTCGTGTCCGGTTTGTGTCATGGCCTCCGCACTGAATGAATAGAGCGGGAGCAATGACACATCTTAATAAGGAGACACACCATGAGACGCCCGGCCTTTGCCGCTGTTTTGCTGTTCGCGATTCCGAGCTTGTCGCTGGCCGCGGACGCCGCGCCCCCCGCCCCGCCATCGCCGCCGCCGGTGAGTTACGACGTGTGGGGCTTTCTCTGGAACGGCCAACAGTACGTGAAGCAAGACACTCACAGCTTCAGCACGTTCGACATCAACAAGGCCCAGGGCTACGCGGATCAGCTCAACGGCTACGCTGGCTGGTCGGCGACGACGAACATCCCGGAATCGGCCGTCGTCCACAAGGTTTATCAGGGTCCGGGAGTCACGAACGTTCGGCCGGGCGCATTTCCGACTCCGCTCACCTATTCTGTCTGGGCGTACAAATTGACCGACGGAAAGTGGGCCAAGGATGCGTCGTATTCGTGGACCACGCAGGATCCGCAACTCGGTTTGGACTACGCGCAGAAAGTCAGCGCCGTGCCCGGCTGGACAGCGACGACGAATTGCCCCGCGACCGTGCCGGCGGCGCAGCGCTATGTCGATGGCGGCACGGTTCATGGCGCGACGAGGTACACCAACCGCTACGCCAATCGCTACAGCCGCAGCCGCGCTCCAGGGTTCAGCTTCAGCCCCGATGGGCAGACGCTCTACGTGCCGTGGTTCAATATGGCGATCCGGATTCCGCCGGGAACGCACTGGAACGTCCATTCGAACGGGTCGGACTTCGATGATTCTTCGAACCAAATCCAAGAATCGATCGATCAGCAAAACCAGATCAACGACTCAATCAACCTGCAAAACCAAATCGCGACGCAAGACATGATCAACCAGCAGCAGATGAACAACAACCTTCAAGACATGATCAACACTCAGAACTTCATCAACACAGAGAACGACATCAACAACCAGCAGAACGCGATCAATGCCCAACCGCTCGTGAACCCTTGAACGACTGCTAGAAACCCCTCACAAAACCGCTTGGCGGAAGGGGACAATCCCCGTTTTGCTCCGCGGACTTCGCAAAATGGGGACAGTCCCCCCGGCGGTTTTGTGAGGGGTTCTAAGAGCTGAGCCCACGGCTCTGAATTGTGGGCATGTCATTTCTTTGAGGAGGCTTCCCATGAAGCGCCTAATTCTGTCGGCGTGTGCGTCGATGTGTGCGTTGGCCATTTTCTGCGGTTCGGCCAGCGCCGGTTGCTACCATCACCACCATCACCACCACTGCGGCGGCCATCACTGCTGCGAAAAGTAGGTAGGTGATCGATCCTGTGAGTCAATTGGCGCGACAATGGTGATTGCACCATCCAGCCGGGTTCGATTCCCGGACAGGATCTTGACGTAGGCGAAAACTAAACCGACGCGCGATCTGCCTGGCTTTAAGGGAAGGTTCGCGCGTCGGCAAATGTTGCCTGAATTGCGTATCTTCAAGCACTTCTCCCAGCCATAGCCAATTCGCGGCTTAATCCGCGAATTCGGCTTCTACTCATTGGCCTGAGTTTCCGATTCCTACGAGATGGAGGAGTCAACCGCCCTGATCGTCAACCGGATCAATTTTCGGCGCGGCTTGTCCATAATGGAGATGCACAACTTGAGACATCGAACTCCGATTTGGCCCTATGTCCTCGTCTTGGGCTGTCTGTTTGCATTGGCGCTGATCGCCCCGCGCGGCTGGGACCACTTTTCCCAGGACGATTCGGCGAAGCAAGCCGCGATTGTCCAGGCGCCGCCGCCATCCGACCATGCCGCGTCCGAGAACTCCGCGGTCGTGCTGCCGGCTCAAGTCCAGCCGGCCGGCTTCATGACGCCGACCGACACCGGCCCCACGCTGCCAAATCCGCTGGGACTACCCGTAAGTGCCGCCGATCAAACAGGGAGTACCGCCGATCAAGTTGGCGACCGATGGCAATTGGATGCCGCGGCCGAGTTAAAAAACGGCAACGCCAATTCCCAAGAACCGGTGCGGCTCACGCCGGAAACGGCTAAATCGCCCGCGGCTGAGGGGCATGCGCGAGTCGCAGCGACACCAATGCTTGCCGCGACTCAAGCAGCTTCGCCTGCCGCGACGCTGGAGCCAACCGCGCCCGTTGTGGAAACTCCGTCGCCGGCGGTGTTGGAATTGCATCGCGACATCACCGCCGCGAGCGAAAAGTTCTCCGCCGAGTTTTCGCGAACCTTCCGCGCCTTTGCAAATCATTCGCAGCCGAAGGCGCCGTTGGTCAGCCCAGCTCCAATTAATGCACAACCGCTGCCCGATAAACCCTCGGTCGGCACGGCGACGGCAACCGATCTACCGCCAGCCGCGACTGATGCGCCCCCCGCGCCTCGTGCGTGGCCAGTGCCGCAAAGCCTGCTTGATGCCTTGCATGCGCTCACGAAGCAAGACGATGCCGCGGTTCGCGGTTGGGTCGCCGACGTTGACGGCCAGATCGAGCATCTCGATCGCTTGCAACCGCGCGACGCCGTGCAGGCCGCGACTGTGCTGAAAGAACTTCGCAATTCGGTGGCACAGGGTTCGGCGCTCGCGGCTCACGCTTCCAGCATGGAATTGGGATCGCAAATCCGCCGAGTGCAATATGCGATGGTGCGCCGGCTCGACGTTTGGGATGTCGTGTGCAGCCAGCGGCAAGCAACGATCGCGAGCATCCCGCAACCTTCACAGAACCGCCGCCGTATGGAACTGTGCCTCGCGGATGTCAACACGATGGCCGAAAACAATGGCGCAGAGGGGCTGCGCGAGCATCTGATGCTCGACACGTTGGCCGAGTTGGCGAAGCGCGACGACGAGGCTGCCGCCGACCAGCGCCGCCATGTTGCCCGCGAAGTGTTGGGACGCATTGCCGAGCACCGTCAAGCGGCCGGCCGTTCGACAGCGGTCGAGGAGCGGACGCTGGCCGAATTGGACAAGCAGTTGCGCCGCTGGGCGGCAGTGCCGGTGGAATCGGGGCCGCCGGAAGGCGAAGAGTTGTTGGCGCTCGTGGAGCGGTACGAAGCCAATGGCCGGGCCGAGGATGGGCGTCGCCTTGCCGAATTGCGCAACGAATTGGCTCATTCCGCAGCTCCCAGCGACAACGAGCTCGGTCGGCGGATCGAGAGCCATTACCGCAATGCAAACGTTCGGGTCGCCCTCAGCGCTCAACTCATCAACCGCTTGCTGCCGGAGCAAAAAACCGTGGAAGCTCCGGTGAACGACACGATCCTGGGATCTCCGATTCATGGCCGAAGCACCACTTCGACGCAATTGAACGTCCGCCTTCTGCCCAATCCGCGGACCTGGCAGTTTGCCTTTGAGGCCGCCGGCAATGTCGATTCTCAGACCAGCTCGACCTATGGTCCGGTGACGTTCATGAATCAAGGCGCCGCGAAATACTGCGTGCGGAAGCGAATTCTGATTGATGCCTTGGGAATTTACGCCGAGCCGGCGACGGCGGCGGTCGATAGCAACAGCAGCGTGGCTGGAGTTCAGACCGATTTCGATTCCGTGCCCGTCGTGCGCGCGATCGTGCGAAACTACGCCCTTTCGCAGCGCGAGCAAAAGGAAGCCCAAGCCAACCAAGAGGCGGAAGAGAAAATCCGTCAGGCGGCCTGCTCGCGTGTCGATTCGCAAATTGCGCCCGGCTGGCGCAGGTCGAAAAAAACTTTCGCGATCGATTGCTGGCGCCGTTACAGAAGTTGGGATTGAACCCCGCCATCGAATCGATGGAAACCACGGAGACGCGATTGACGGTCCGCAGCCGCTTGGCCGGCGGCGATCAATTGGCGTCCCACACGCCCCGGCCGGAAGCTCCCTCCGACAGCCTGGCGAGCATGCAGTTGCACGAGTCGGCGGTCAACAATCTGCTCGACCATCTCGATCTCGCCGGCCGGACGTTCACGCTGCCCGAATTGCATCGCCATCTGAACGAAAAACTGAGCCAGGCCGGCAAGCCGCTCCCGCAGGATTTGCCCGAGGGCGTTGACGTGACGTTCGCCAAGACGGAACCGCTACGCGTGCAGTGCGGTCAGGGGCGAGTCGAACTGATCCTCAACATCGCCGAGATTCGCCAGGGAAGACACCGCTGGCACGATTTCGAGGTCCGAGCCGCCTATCGGCCCGAGACGCATGGCCTGTCGGCCGACCTCCAGCGCGACGGCTCGATCGAATTGGGCGGACTATACAAAGGAAAGACCGAAGTCGCGCTGCGCGGCATCTTCAGCAAAGTCCTGTCCGGCGAACGGAAGATCAGCTTGCTGCCGAGCACTGTGGCCGACGATCCGCGATTGGCCGGTTTGCAGGTGACTCAATTGGTGGTCGAAGACGGCTGGATCGGCCTGGCAATCGGCCCGATAACGCCCGTCGCGCGGCGGCCGCAGTCCGTCAAACGGCTATAGAGCGGCCAACGGTTTCACTTTTCCACCGTCGGGGCCGGCGGCACGAGCGGCAGGCTGGGATCGCCGTAGACCATATATTTCATCCCTTGAAAAAAAATGGCCGGCGGATACCAGTCGTTGTTCGGGGCTAGCGTGGCGAGGTGCTCTTTGTCGTAGTAATACGAAATCGCGTAGACCCAGCAATCGCCGAGCCGCACGCGGCCGTGGCCGAGGCCGGCCATGAAACCGTCAAGCAACGTCATGGCGCAGCCTTGCCCGCCGGTGTTGCAGCCGATATACGCGACCGCGCCGTTCGGGCCAGCATCGAGCAACGCCTTGCCGAGCGAAGCTGGGATCGGGCGCTTTTGATAGACGGCGGGCGGAGGCGGCGGAGCCGTGAACACTTCGCCGTGATCGGTTCCCTGATGCTCGACGCCGTTGATGTCGGTATACGCCTCGTAAGGGCCGAGCGGCGCGAAGTAGGCCGTGCTGCAACCGATCGAAAAAATCACCGGCAAGCGATCGGCATTCTTCAGCGACTTGATGCTGCGCACTCCGAACACCGGCCCGACCGTGCGGCGGTCTTGCGGAGCGGCCCAATTGCGAGTGTCGCCATGTCCCACGTGCGCCGCGATCGTCGTGCCGCGATTGAGCGCGTCGAGAATCTCCAACGGATCGGGCATCGCCGTTCGATATTGCGGATTCTGATCGGCGTAGAAAAACTCCTCAGCTTTCCAACCGCCGCTCAGGCCGCGGGCGATTCGATCCATCGGCGGTCGGTCGTCTTCGAAACCTTGCACGTTGAAGAGGGAAACTTTCTTCGCGCCGGCGTGGCTGCCGTCGCGGATGCCGATTTCGAATTTCATCGACTTCGCGACGACCGTTTTCAATTGCTTGACATTGCTCACGGGCCAGCGGCCGACGGCCACCTGGCAGCGATAATGAATCTGATCGTAGTTAATCGGATCGTGCTTGTTTTTTTCGCCGCGGACTTCGCCGAAGTACTGAGCATGAAAGCCGCGCCGCTGGGCGTTCCAGGAATCGAAGCTTCCGTCGTCTTTCGCTACGTCGCCGTAGTACAGGTCGGAGGGATAGAAGGCGTAGTCGAACGCGGCCGGCGTGACCCGATCGGTCGTGATATAGCGCACCGGCATGATGTCGCGATCTCCGACGAGCAGCACATAGCCAAGATTGCGATTGCGCCATGCGTCGTAGAAGAAACGCTTGAGTTTCTCGGGATCGTTGATCCCCTTCTCGGCAGAGCTTTTACCGTCGGCGTTTTCGGCCGGTTTGAGCACTGTTTCCAACGCGGCGAACTCAGTGGGCAAGAATTGTTGCTTGAACTGCACATACGGCTGCAAATCATCCTGAAAATCCCGCGGCGCGACGATCAGCAGCATCTTGCCGCGCGGCGGCGGCGAATCAGCGGCGAGGGGCGATCGGTTCGCGGGCAGACCGTTGAAGAGCAACAAGCCGAGGGCGAGTTGGACGGCGTGACGGATGATGCGAAATGACATCGGAGGAGCGCAGGGTGAGAGGGAAGGGTGCAGCGCGGGAATAAGTAGCTTGTACTTGTATCACGGGGCGATGGCGGATTAAAGTGCGGGGAACCATGTCGGGGCAGAATCAAGCTTGCTTGGACGGTTTCGGATCAGTTCTTGGTTTCGCTGTGATTCGCAATTGCCTGAGGATTTCCAATGTCGAACCACGCCACCGAGTTCCGCTACAACCGGCTCACCTGGCCCGAGGTGAACGACGCCATCGCGGCGAAAAAACTGGTGATCTTGCCAACCGGCTCGACCGAGCAGCATGGGCGGCACTTGCCGCTGGATGTCGATTTGTTCCTCTGCGAATCGGTCTGCTTGGAGGTCGGGCGACGCGCGGCGGATCGGGTTGTGATCTTGCCGCCGATTCCGTATGGCTTGAACATGCACCACATCGACTTTCCCGGCACAATCCACATCGAGCCGGAAACGTTCATCGCCTTTTGCCTGAACGTCACGAAAAGCGTGGCCTATCATGGGTTCGAAAAAATCCTGCTGGTGAATGGCCACGGCTCGAATACGCCGCTGATCGATCTGATCGCGCGGAAGACGGTGCTGGCGACGAAGTCGCTATGCTTCGCCACCAATTATTTTCAATTCCTGTGGCAGGCGTTCGAAAAGATTCGCGAATCGAAAGTGATCGCGCATGCCGACGAGTTCGAGACTTCGCTCTATCTACATTTGGCCCCTGAGCGCGTGCGCATGGATTTGGCGGTCGAGGATAATGACCGGTCGGGAAAATTCGTGAGCAGCGACAGCACGGGCAATTATCCCGTGCGGTTCAACGACTATTGGGGCCGCTGGACCGAGACGGGCGTGCATGGCGACGCCACCAAAGGGACCGCCGAAAAGGGGCGCATCTTGTTCGAGGCGGCCGTGTCGGGATTGGTGGAATTGATCGACGAACTGCGGGCCTGGCCGATCGAAAATCGCCGCGACATGCACGCGGGGCCCGTGCAAAGCGACATCCGCTGGTAGGACGATCCACCGCGTCACAGAGAACTCAGACGATGCCCGACCGCGCCGCGAGCGAAGATGAGTCCGACGCGCTGGCGTCCGAATTTCAAGGCGGCGTCGCTCCTTCGCGTGTGCGCTATCGAATCTTGGCGCTGCTCCGTGCGCTGTCGATGATTACGTACCTCGATCGGGCTTGCTTGGGCGTCGCCGCGCCGTCGCTCGTCGCCGAGTTGTCGCTGACCAGCGAAGCGGAGCTCAAATGGGCGTTTGCGGCGTTTGCAATTGCCTACGCTCTGTTCGAGATACCCTCGGGCTGGCTCGGCGACACGCTCGGACCGCGCGGCACGCTGTTGCGGATCGTCGCCTGGTGGTCGGTTTGCACGGCGCTGACGGCCGTCGTCGGGTTGCGGATCGGCGGAGTGTTGCTAGCGGGCCTCGGCACTTTGGTCGCGCTGCGATTCTTGTTCGGCGCCGGTGAGGCCGGAGCTTATCCGAATATCACCCGCGCGCTGCACAATTGGTTTCCCATTCGCCAACGCGCCACGGCTCAAGGATTCATCTGGATGTCGGGCCGCGTGGTCGGCGGTCTGACGCCGTTGTTGTTCATGGTCCTGGTGACCGGCACCCAATGGACGCAGCCGCTGACGACTTGGCGCGGTGCATTCGTGCTGCTGGGCATCATCGGATGCGCCTGGTGCGCGATCTTCGCGATTCTGTTTCGCAACCGGCCGGGCGAACATCCGCGCGTGAATGCCGCGGAGCTTGCCGAAATCGAGCGCGGCCAGCCGCCGCCGTCGAGCCACGCAGCCGCGCCGTGGCGCGCATTTTTGCGGAGCGGGACCTTGTGGTTGCTGTGCGGGATGTATTTTTGCCTGAACTTCGGCTGGAGTTTTCATCTCACGTACTTGCCGTCGTATCTGCCGTTTCGGTTTCATCTCGACGAGCAGAACGTGCTCGGGGCGATTTATAAAGGCGGCCCGTTGTGGCTCGGCGCGGTCGGATGTCTGTTGGGCGGATTGGTGGCGGATCGGTTGATTCGACGGACGGGCGCCCCGGATCGCGTCCGGCGGCGGCTTTGCTCCGTAAGCCTCGTGCTGGCCGGCTGCTGTTGGCTGGCGGCGATTTATGCGACGAACGTTCATGGCTTCGTTCTCGCCGTGTCCTTGGCCGCGTTCTTCAATGATCTTACGATGCCGTCGGCCTGGGCCGTTTGCCAGTCGATCGGCGGGCGGTATGCTGGCATGGCGGCGGCATGCATGAACACGATCGGCACGCTCGGCGCCGCGGCCGCCGTCTGGTTCGACCGGCATGTTCGTCGAGCATTCGCTGGCCGTTCGGGGAGCGACGCTCGGCATTGCCGCCGACACATTATCCGCGCCTGACAAACACACTGCGTCGCTCGCCGGTTACGATTGGGCTCTATTCACCTACGCCGCCGCTTATTTCCTGGCCGCTGCCGGTTGGTGGTGGATCAATCCGACCCGAACGATCAACACCAACCCGAAGCGTTAGCGAGGGGAGCCAGCGGCATACGAATTTGCTCCCACGACTACCCAACCCGCAAGACATCGACCATGAAAATCACCGCCGTCAAAACAATCCCGCTCCGCGGCGCCACGCAAGACACCGGCTGGCCCGGCGGCACCGATGCTCACGAGCAGATGAACACGCTCGTCGAAATCTCGACCGACGAAGGTCTCTCGGGCCTCGGCAGTTGCTTCACCAGCCAAACGCTCGTCGAGGCGTCGCTCGCGTTGCTGCGGCCATTGCTGATCGGCGAAACTGGTTTGGAAGCCGAGCGAGTCAGCGAGAAGCTGCGGCAATGCACATTCTGGCAAGGCCGCGGCGGCGCGGTCGAACACGCGATCAGCGGCCTCGACATCGCGCTCTGGGATCTGTTGGGCAAGGCCCTGAATCAGCCGGTGTCGCGATTGCTCGGCGGAAATTATCGCGCGCGGATCAAGCCGTATGCTTCGATTCTGTTCGACGAACCGGACGTGCTGCGTGGCAAGCTCCAGCAGCAGCTTGAACGCGGCTTTCGCGCCATCAAGATGGGTTGGCGGCCGTTCGGACGAGTCAGCCGCAGTTCGACGAACGATTGATCGCGACGGCGCGGGAAACGGTCGGCGAGGACGTCGAGTTGATGGTCGATGCCGGCGGCAGCGAGCAGTTCTGGCCGCACGGCGTAAGTTGGGCGCGCGAAACGGCCCGAATGCTGGGCGAATATCAGATCACCTGGTTCGAAGAAGCCCTGCGGCCCGACGACGTGGAAGGCCATCGCGAGCTGCGCCAAACGTCGCCGGTGATGATCGCGACCGGCGAGGTGCTGACGCGGCGGCAAAGTTTTCAATCGTTCATCGTTCCCCGCGCGGTCGACATCATCCAGCCCGACCTCACCAAATGCGGCGGACTGAGCGAAGGCCGGCGGCTGGCTTGGATGGCCTACGATCACGGCGTGCTGCTCGTGCCGCACGGCTGGAACACCGCAATCGGTCTGGCGGCCGATTTGGCCTTGACCGCCGCGATGCCGGTGGCGCGATGGGTCGAATTTCAAACGGGCGTCCCCTACATCGAAGAGATCATCACCGAGCCATTCCACCTCGACGCCGACGGATTACTGGCCGTGCCGACGGGCCCTGGCTTGGGAATTACGCTGAATCCCGAGGCAATTGCGCGATATTCGCGGTCGGCGAACTGATCGATGCCATTGGAGCGGAAGCCGGAAAGGATGTCGCGTGCCGACAACATATTCAGCCTGTCCCACCGATATTGTCGAAGCGCCGATCGAAGTCGTTTGGACGCTGCTCACGAATTTTTCCGGCTGGGGCGACTTCTACGACGTGCGCGTCAAACGCGTCGAGCCGCCGGGGCGAGCGGTCGTCGGTCAGCGAATGCTCGGCGAGTCGGGCCCAAGACTGCTGCATCTGCGAGTTTCGTTCGAGTTCACGAGGATCGACGAACCGCGGCGCCAGCTTGAGATCGATATCCGTTTGCCGCTGGGCATCAAGGTCCATGAGTCGCTCGACTGCGTCCGCATCGACGACACCCGCTGCCGCGTCAACTACCACTGCAATTTCGCTTTCCCAGGCAGATTTCGCGGAGCGATGTTGCGATTCCTCCTCAGCCGTGAATTGAAAAACGGCCCCGCAGATTCGCTATCGCGGTTGAAACGCGCTGCGGAGCAAGCCTATCGCGACGGTCGGGCAGAACAGAAGAATCCCGTGTAGTCCAGGAACAACGACGCGGGCTAATCGCGCCATGCGGTCGATCCAAACGATCCATCGCGGGCTGCATTAAGAATTAAGTGCCTATCCGAAAACCCCCGCTGTCCGCAACGCAACGATAGCGAACTGAAGATGCAAGAAGCCGACGTAATTTGCGACTTTCTTCTCCCACCGTATCAGCAGTCGTCGCGCCCGGTTAAGCCAGGAGAGGGTGCGCTCAACTTTCCAACGGTGCGCCTTGTGGCGACGGCGTTTCGGCTTTGCCGTTTCTGTGCCTTTGAGTGGGAGATGGGGGATGTAGTCGCGGCGGAGAGCCGCTTGTTCGCAGGGCTTGCCGACATAGCCTTTGTCGAGGCAGAGATGCTGGGGCTTGTTTCGCGTGGGTTTCGGGCGATGGACCGGGATGTCGTCGAGCGTGGCGGCCAAAAGTTTCTGGTCATGCACATTGGCGCCGTCCACCGCCACACCGATCGGCACGCCCCGACCGTCGATCAACACAGAACGCTTGACGCCGAGTTTGCCACGATCGGTCGGGTTTTTCCCGGTTTTTTTCCCCACCCAGCGGCGATTTGTTCATCGCCCCGTCCAGGCTCTGCCACTTCCAGTCGATTCCCTTCAGGTCGTCGTATTCTTCCAACGCGAGACGCCACAGCTCCTCAAACACGCCGAGCTTCACCCATTCCTGAAAGTAGGCGTGGATTGCGCTGCCAGAGCCGAACTGCTTGGGCATCGCCTTCCACTGACAGCCGGTTCGCAGAACATACAAAATCCCATTCACCACTTTCCGCAGATTTAACCGGGGACGTCCGCCTTTGGGGCTCCGTTTGTAAATTGGTAAAAGCAGATCAATGCATTCCCAGAGGGCATCGGGAATTTGGTGAAACTGTGAGGCAGAAACCGTGGCCATTGGCACACCTCCATGCGAAATGAGGAAAACTGCCTCCTCAAATTGCAATTCGCGTGCCAGTAGTCGTTTGTACAGTAATCGGATAGGCTCTAAGTATGGTGTCCCCGGAATTCCGTGTCCCCGGAATTCCCCCGAAGTATGGTGTCCCCCGAACTTCCCCCGGAATTGGCGGAATTCGCCTAGTGTCCCCGGAATTCGCCCAACCCCTCACTCGTTCTGTAAAACATCCGCTGGACCAGGACACCCCGCTTCATCTGCGGCTGCCCGTACCAAAGCAGCAACGCGTTCCGCAGCTTCGCCAAGAGATGTACTGACGGTCAACCTCATGGTCCTTCTCGCCTCGTCCCTAATGTCTTTACCAGAGCTCAATCCACTTTGCGTGACCTCATACACTCCATCTTTCTCGATGATCTTCCAAGTTCGTGTTCCCTGTATGAACGCCGACCACGACTCAACTCCCGCACACCTTGCCAAATTGGGCGCTTCGTCCGGTGGCGGCACCGATGCTTGCTGATTGCCGCGCACGAACACTCGTTCAATCGCCAACCGCAGTTCGCCAGCGTTTGCCGCTGAGACAATCTCGACCGGGTTGACAGATATACAGTAACCTGCATCGGATCGCGCCACTGTCGGGATGTACGCAGTCCCTTCCCGCAAATAAACGCACCACAAAGTCGGTAAGCGCTCATTAGGGACCGCAGTTGCCACGCGGTCGACGTCGCCGGGCAAACTACCTTCATGCACCTCGCCGGCGCGCCCACCGCCGTTGGGATTTTCGCCAAGCGATTTTCTCGTCGAGTCTTCGGCCGTCCCACGCGCGAACTTAGCCGGGAGAGATGATCTTACTATGGCAGCGGCGCGCTTTGCCACATATTCAATCGTCGCACCGGGGGGCATATCCTCAATCCCCTCCGGGTCGTCCTCCCATCCCCTGTCATGCCTCCGTCGACCTGCTCTGATCTGGTACTGTCCATCCTTCTCGACGATCTTCCAGGTTCGGGCGCCCCTTTCAAAGGCCGACCACGATTTGAGCGTCGTGTGTTTCAATACCGCCGGCGGCGGAAACCTTGCGCGCTTCGGGGCGGGAACGCGAGGGTTGCCCCGTCCGAGCACCCGCAAGATCTCGTGCTCAAGAGCGTTCGTGTCAGACGCAGCGACCACCTCCACCGGTTCAATACCCATGTGAAAGCCAGGACGGATCATAGCCATCGTCGGCAGGTAAACTAACCCATCGCGCAAATAAATGCTCCACAACATGTCTGCAAAGATTTCTCAAGGGTGGGGAGTGATGGTTACGGTGATATCGTTAAGCTGGCCTGTCTCGCTCAAATAATCAAGGACTCCTTGCTGCGCTCGCGTAACAGTTCCGGAAGGAATATACAACTGCAATTGCTTGCCGAGGATCGCATCGCTCTCGACAGGAACACCCGCCCAATCTGCGCCGTCGAAATTGTACAGAGCTGTCAGGTACCCGTTCAACTTGCTCGAAAGCGCGGAGGGATTTTGGTATGTAGGGGCACCAAGGTCGATCGATTCATAAAAGGTGACAGCCACCAAATCTGGGCGATTTGCGTCGGGCGAGTTTTCGTAGACTACTCAAAATTGGTGGCTGTCACCTTTTTTCTAGTTCATCCTGAAGTCTTTTCACCGCAACCTCCTTGGCCTTCGCTTCGACCTCGACGGTGATTCTTTTCTTCCGCCAACCCGCGGGGAAATCTTGCATGTCGATGAAGTCGTGATGGCGCTGCGGCTTTGGTCCATTCCAGCCATCGAGCGGGCTGGAAATGTGGAACAGCGGCTCGCGATTCCAGGTCGCAATCGCCCGGCGGGTGACTTGCTCGACGGTCAGGCCGTCCGGGTTGCAGCGATGATGATGCACGTCGTAGACAAACGGAATTCCGGTCGCCCGGCAGATGGGCAACAGATCGGCGGGCGTGAAGATTCTGTCGTCGTTTTCGACCGTTAGACGACTTCTGACGCGGGATGAAAGCCGGTCGAGATTGCGGGCGAATTCGGCGAGTGCTTTCGGTTTATCGCCGTAGGCTCCGCCGCCGTGGATGTTGATGACATCGGCCCCGACCCAATCCGCCACTTCGGCTTGGTATTCGAGCTCCCGCACGGAATTCGCGACCACGTCGAGCCGCGGAGAGTTCATCACGACGAACTGATCCGGGTGAAAGCACGTCCGCAGACCGTGTTCATGGGCGAATCGACCGCAGTTTTGGAATTGCTCGACTATCTCGGCATGATCGGGAAGGTCTTCAATCCGATAGCCGACGGCGGGATGTGTCTTGACCGGAAGAATCTGGCTATTGATGCGGAAACAGCCGATTCCGTTTTCCGCGCAGAACATGAGGGCGGCAAGCAACGCGTCGGCGTTCGCTCGACACAGGCGACTCAATTTCGCCAACGCATCGGCTCGATTCATCTTGCCGAGGGAAGTGGCCGTCGTCGTGACAAATCGAATCGGCTGATCGCGAAACAGGCAGCAGAGGCCGAGGCGGGGTGACGGCATTCTTGATCGATCGGTCGATGTCGAAGATGCAGAGAAACGAAAGGAGTCTCACTCTAGCGAACTTCGACGAATTGGGCCATCAGCGCTGACGAATCCTCGACGCGGCGACCAGTGCTGTCCCTTGCTAGCGCTGCGGGCCCGGGGCTCTTGGCGGCGATCACTTCAGTGCGTCCCAAACGCGGATTGTTTTGTCCCAACTGCCCGCGGCCAGGCGTTTGCCGTCGGGGCTGAATGCGATGCATAATACTTCGCCGGTGTGCGCGAATTCACCGCGAGCCGCGAGAGATGCCGTGTCCCAGATTTTCACTGGGCCGGCGCGGTTCCAATCGCCGTCGCCGCTGGCGAGCAGTTTGCCGTCCGGCGAATAGGCCAGCGCCAGACGTCGGCGCGGTGGGCGGCAATGCTCCGCAATAATCGGTGAGACGCAATGTCCCACGTTTTCAAGGCGCCGTCGCGCATGCCGGCCGCGACGGTTTTGCCGTCGGGGCCGATTGCGACGGAGCGCACTTCGCCGTCGTCCGATGCGGCGCTCAATGTCGCCACCGCCGTTCCCGTTGATGACCAGAGCCGCACCGTGCCGTCGGAACTGGCGGTCGCCAATCGCGCGCCATCGGCGCTCCAGGCGAGGGCATTCACCCATGATTTGTGTCCCTTAAGCACCGATTTCTCGCCGCCGGTCGCTGGATCGCTGAGCCGCACGTCGGCATCGAATCCGCCGCTCGCCAGTGTCCGGCCATCGGGAGAAAAAGCGACGGCCAGGACCGCGCCGCGATGGCCGCGAAGCGTACGCAGCGCCGCGCCAGTTGCCGCTTCCCATAGCTTCATGCTGCCATCGAAGCTTGCGCTGGCCAGCGACTTGCCGTCCGGAGCGAAGGCGACGGCCGAAACTGCATCGGTATGGCCCTGCAATGTGAGCCGCAAATGGCCAGAGGGCATATCCCATAGGCGCACCGTCTTGTCGGCGCTCGCCGTGGCAAGCGTTTTGCCGTCCGGCGAGAACGCGACGCCGCCGATCCAGCCCTCATGCCCCTTGAGCACCAGCGGCTCGGCGGATCGGGTGATCGCGGGAATCAGCATGATGGCAAGGAGCGCGAAGCAAGTGGTTCGCAAGTCGATCAGCCGCATCGCTACATCTCCGCAAAGAGGTTGCCGGCATCAGACGGATTATCCCAGACCGGCGGCGCCAAGCAAATGTTTGCCGTCTGCATTTCGCCCGGTTAGGCTGGTTCCATGAACGCAATCCTCGGCCGCCTGCTGCTCACATTTCTCGCACTGGTCGTATCCATTCGGCCGAGCCGTGCCGCTGAGCCGGCCGCGCCCGATCGAATTCTTGCGGGCTTGCGCGACTTCTACAAGAACACCGCCAACGACGACGGCTCTTTCCGCCCCGGCGTCGACCCCGATTACAAAGGCATGGCCGACAGCGCCGCCAGCGATCTTGCCCCGGTCACCTATGCCGTCATTCTCCACAAGACATTCGGCTGGAAACTGCCCGACGAGCAAAAGACGATCGCGTTCCTGCTATCGCGGCAACACACGGACGGCGCGTTCTTCAACGTCGCCGGCTCGAACAAGCCCGAGAGTCCATCGGCCCGCATTTACAACACGACGCAAGGAATCGTCGCGCTGCACGCGTTGGGCGTGCGGCCGAAATACGATCCGCTGCCGGTCTTCGAGCAGGTCATGCGGCGAGATTACACGGAGTTGCCGGCTTACAGCACGAGTTTTTTTCCGCTGGCCTATCGGGCGGCCGGCGTGCCGTGGCCCAAGGAATTCGACCGCCGAGTGCGCGCCCTGATGGTGCAAACCGACGACGGCTATCTCAACGATCACATCGCGGCGACGTTTCACGCCGCCCATTACTACTCACTCCTCGGCGAGCCGACGCCGAAAGCGGAGGCGATCGTCCGCCGCACGCTGCGAGACCAGAAGTCCGATGGCAGTTGGCTTCTCAACCCGCCGGCCCGCGACCGGCACGCGGCATTCGACGCCGTTTTCACGTTGAAGCACCTCGGCAACGACTCGCCCGAGTGCCGCGCGGCGATCGACAAGGCCGCCGAGTGGGCCCTGACTTGCCGCAACGCCGACGGCGGCTTCGGCCATTTTCCAGGCAGCCCCTCCGACGCCGACGCGGTCTATTTCCAGGTGGGTATTCTGGTAATGGCGGGCTATCTAAAGCCAGCCGACCCATTGCCCCGCGATCCCGAACTGCTCGGCTGGGGGCACCTGATGCCGATTCACGAAACATCAAATCGTCGCTGACATTCCACTACCGCAAGACACTCTGGGCAAACGTCTGCGCGACCGTCATGGCATCGTGAAAAACGGGGTCGAACTCGCGGTCGGCCAACTGGCGTCCCGCTAGGTCGGCGAGCCCTTCGACTTTGAACAGAACGGTTCGCGGCGCCGCATCCGTTCCCTCGGGGAGGACCGCCAAATGCTGGCCGTCCTGGTCAACGATATTCAAGGCTCCGAACTTTCCCCCGAGAGTGCAAGCGATCCTCAATCGCCGCACGACGGACCGCCCCTCCGACAAGCGAACAATTCGCACGCGAAGCGGACCGTGCGGCGCGGTGACCTGCCAGTCGATCTCGACGCCTTCTTGCACGCGGCCAGTTTGCACACGCCAGCCCAATCGGGCAGCCAGCCAACTCATCAACTCCCAGGCCTGCACGACCGCATGCGGGCCATGCTCGACGAGCACTTCGGTGATCGATTCGAGCGCACCAGGCGCCGAAGCCGGGGCCAAGGCTTGGCCCAGAGACGGCGCCAGTATTTCAGCCGCCGCCAGTTGAGATCGGAGGCAACCCGACGCCGCCCGATGCCGCTGCCGCGTTCGAACTTCGCAAGCCAAGTTGCAGTGGCGGCAACGGCCCGTGCCGGCTCAAGCCAGCCGATGCTGTCGTAGACGATCTGCTCCACGTTTTCCGACAGGTCGAACAACACGTTGCCGCCAAAGCCGGGCGGTTGGCTGGAGACCCACCACAAATTCGTCGGCAGGTCGCCGAGCAGCAACTCGCGGACGGAAAACGGCAACCGAGCCACGCCCGGCCCGCGCGCCCGCAAGGTGATCAGTTCCGTGCAAATCTGTTGACCACCCCCGCCGCGATGACACCAGGTGCGCACCCAGGAGTCGATTTTATCCGCGACGCCCTTGCTCGCTTCCGGCTCGCCGAGCAGCAAGATCACGCGGGCCGGGTGAATGGCAATGACCGCCGGGATCTCGGCGGCGACTTGCAAGGCCCGCGTTTCCGTGTCGCAGAAGATAACCAAGTTCGACATTCGCGCGCGATGCACGGGGTGATGCTCGTCGGGCCCGCTGGGCGATAGTTGGCGGTTGAGCTCTCGCTCGATGTTCCACAGAGAAACCGCGGTGGAATCCGCCGCAAAGGCCGGCGTGCCTGAAGGTGCCAGCGATGCATCCGAGTTCCTCATAAGGCCCTCCATTGCCGTCCGTCCGCCTCGATCAATTTGTCGGCTTCCAAGGGTCCCCAAGTGCCGGCACGATATTCGGGGAGCGATCGGGCTGGGCTATTTTCCCAGGCGTCGAGAATCGGCATCACGAATTGCCACGCCGTTTCAACCGCGTCGCGGCGCATGAACAGCGTCGCGTCGCCCGCCATCACGTCGAGGATCAGTCGCTCGTAGGCCTCGGGAGTCGTGCCACCAAAGCTGGAGCTGTAGTTGAATTCCATCTTCACCGGATAGATTCGCACCTTCGGTCCGGGCAACTTCGACGCGATTCGCAGCGACAGCCCTTCCTCCGGCTGCACTCGCAACGACAGCACGGTCGGCTCCAACGGCATGTCGACATTGGTGTTGAACAGCACTTGGGGAACATTGCGGAATTGGATCGCCACCTCGCTGGCGCGCTTGGGCAAGCGCTTGCCAGTGCGGATGTAAAACGGCACGCCGGCCCATCGCCAGTTGTCGACGAACAGTCGCAGGGCGACGAAGGTTTCCGTCTTTGAGTCGGGATGTACCGGCAGGCCCGAGCTGAGCATCTTCTGAATTTGCCGCAGGTCGCGCTCGAGTGATTCTTGATCGTTGACCTCCAGCACGGCGACGAGGCGGTTGCCGTGGAGGGCGCTCAGCCGGTCGTTGTAATCGCCGAAGAGAAACAGATAGCTTGGAAACAGCGGGATCACGGAGCGGATCTTCCGACCTTGAGGCGTGCGATCTTCTTTGAGAACCTGAGGCAGGAAGAACGCGACTCCGAGTTTCCGAAGCTCACGCGCAGTTGCCTTCTCCTGGCGTGGCCTGGAGTGCAAGCACCACCAGACGGCTTCGGCGTTGGTCCGTGGTACGGCCGTCGGATCGTCCCAGAGGTCGGGTGGAAGAAGTCGGGCTCGGCGGGCAGAATCGGCATGAGTCGCTCTGTCACATCAGATGAGAATTCACGGTACTATTTCTACAGCGCCAGATCGATCGCCGTCGAGAATGGAAACGATGCCGGGGAAGTCGCTTGCAACAAGCCTGAAGCGCCAGCGAAGGGCATTTAACGACATGCATCTTTCGAACGCCCTTCGCTGGCGCTCAGGCTTGTGAGCCCGGTTCCTGCCCACTCGGACGGCAAGTCTGAGGGACTCCGATTCGGCGCTGTGGTACTACGCTCACCCGGTATTGGGACCGATCGTGGAGCATTCTAGAAGATGTT
>CAVTYW010000025.1:0-291875 GCA_963738955.1 Pirellulales bacterium
GCTCAGCACGCCGCCGCCGAGGCCGTTTGCGGACGGTCAGCGCGCTATCAGGAGCCTGTCGATCAGCTTGCGATATTGCACGATGCGTTCGCGCGCCAGCCGAATGACGGCCTGCCGCCAATTCGAGGGTGGCGCTCGATAGGCTTTTGCCGTTCGCACCAGCCGTGCCTGCCGGATCAACGCCACCGATACGCTCATGGCTTTGGCCAAATCCGCGTGTTCCGTTCGATCAAACAGACCGTCGGTTGCTTGCTTGAAATTCATGTATGCAGTCTCATTGACAATGATGGCGAGAGGTACCTACTTAGGTGGTGCCCGCTCACCGGTTCGCACGAATGCGGAGTGATCGGTGCCATCTGCCACACGATTCGCCGCTTGATCGCCGGGCCAGATTCTCTTTGACACGGCTCGGGTCGGCGGGCATTGCGGCAAATCAATTCGGGCGGCGACAAAAACACCAATATCCTGCATCCATGATTGATTAGCTCGGACGACATTTTCGAAGCCGCGAAACAGGTTCGATTCCGCAACCGGCTCGTGACTGCACGTCCAGCGCCAAAAGAAAACTTTGATATTCTCGACGTTTGAGCCGCCGGAAATGTATTCCAGCACCTTGTCGTAAATCGCCACCACCGCCGATCCAACCGCTGGCTTGCCGGACGAATCGGTCAGTTTCAGCGACACCGTGGCGGGTTGGCCAGGCTTGTAAACATCGCGCGACGGCTGCACCGCGACATTCATCACTCGCGATTCCGGGGGAACGATGATCTGCCGCACTTCGCTGTAAAGCTTGCCGTCGGCGATCGTCAGGCCCTCGACGAAAAAATTCGGCATGTCGCGCTTCAGCACTCGGATTTGCTCGACGATCGATTTGCCCGTCAGCCGCAGCAACTTCGGCGGCAAATACACGCCGCCCACCGGGCGCACGAACAACAGCACGGCGGAATCGGGCCGCGCGGTGTTGACCATCAGATTGACGGTTTGATCCGGCGAGTATTGCCGGCGATCGGGAATGATTTCGAGATCGCTGAAGCGGAAATTCGAGCCATCGATGCCCTGTCCGACGATCGAGAACAAGTAGCCCCCTTCGACGGTTCGCTTCTGATCGTCCGCGAGCACGAGCGACAAGCGATATTGGCCCGGCTCGGAGGCTTTGATTTGCAACGTCGCGCGGCCATCGGCGCCGGTCGATAGATTCCAATCGCGGACCAACGTTTCTTGCGGCTTGCCATCTTTGTAAGCGATCTTTAGCAAGCTCAGCTTGCCGTCGCCGCGAATCGGCTTGCCGTCGAGCGTTCGCGCGAAACAATCGGCTTGCACGACATCGTCAACGTGGTAGTAGCCGCGATCGACCCACACGAACGCTTGAAACGGCTTGCGCACCGCGAGCACTCGCCCGCTGCCGACGACCGTCCGGCGCGAGGCATCGACCACTTCGGCGGTAATTTCGTATTGATGGTCTTGATCGGGATGGATGATTTTTGCCAGGGCCGTATCGATCTCGACGGCGACCGTGCCGTCGGGCCCAATCGGAACTTCGCGCTCCGCGACGACTTCCGGCGGTTCGTTCGCCGCGCCCCACCACGGCGGCGCCGGCCGCTGGCAACCCCAATTCGTCCAGCCGGGATACCAATTGTAGTCGTAGCCGAACCACCAATACCCGCAACCATACAGCCAATCCCAATCGCCGATCGGAAACGACGAACCGCTATATCGGCTGCGGAGAATTTTGTATTTCACCATCGCGCGAACGACCGGCGAGCCGAAATAATATTTGGCCCGGATCGTCGCCTTCGCCCGTTGGCCCAGCATCAGCGGTTCGGCGGGCGTGTCGATCGAGACTTCGTACTCCGGCTTCTTGTATTCCTCGACACGGAAGCTGCCGCCGCCATAGTTGGCCAGCGAGAATTGATAAACGCCGAGCGTCGCATTGGGCGGAATTTCGAATTCGCCGTCGAGGCCGCCGTAGGCGTCGGTCGTCGAAGTTTTCGAGAGGAGCTTGTCGCCTTTTGGATTGCGGATCTCGACCGTGAAGCTCTGGTTGGCGAAGTCGGAAATATTCGGCTGATCGTATTTTGCGTGGCGGACCCAGAATTTGAATTTCACCTTCTGGCCCGGCCGATACACGGGCCGATCGGAAATCGCGAAGACCTTGGTCTCGTTGTATTCCGTGTCGAGCAGATTTGACGACGCGACGTTCGTGAAACCGAGATAGGCAAATCGTCCGGCGGGAGTCTTGGCGATCACCACCCAGTTGAATTGACCTTCGTTGGGCCGATGCGGCACGATGAGTTGGCCGTCGGCGTCGGTTTGATCGGTGAAATCGATCGTTTCGACATCGACCGGTTTGCCGGCGATGGGCTGCGATTGACGGTATCCGAACATCTCGATATTGGCCTTCGCGATCGGCTGGCCGGTGGCGGCGTCGGCGACGTAATAAAACGTGCCGTCGGCCAGCGGTTTCTTGACGATCACGGTGTCGTCCAGCCAAACCACGATATGGCTTGTATTGCCGTCGGCCATTCGAGCCGTCAGCAGATAGGCGCCGGCGGTTTGCAGCGGCGTGGTGACCGTAATTCGGCGGTCGAAGTGATTCCGGCGCGGCTGTAACTCCAAATCCCACGCGGCAACTTTGGCGCCGACGTATTGCTCTTGATTCTCTTGCATCAACCGCGCGCCGATGCTTTGCACGTCGATTTTGGAACTGTCGATCGGCCGCGGATTGGATTTCAAATAGGCCTTCACGTCGGCCAACAGCTTGTCGAGCTTGATCGCATGGGCCTCGAAGCTGACTTGGCGACCATTGCGGAAGCGGAAATCGACCGTGGCTCCGCGGCCCGCGGGTTGCAGCGCGCCGGCGCGAATTGGCCCCAGTTTCCCACAATCTGATCCAACCGATCGCGGCGCAAATTCTTGCGCCGGGACCATATTCGCGAATCGCTTGCAGCCAATAATCGGCGGCTCGATCGTATTGGCGCCGGTTTTCGAAAATGCCCGCCAATGCTTCGACCGCTTCGGCGCCATGGCCGGTTTGCGGTTCGGCGGCGATTTGTTGATAAATTTTTATCGGGTTGAATTCATCGGGCAGCTTGAAGCGTCGGACGCCGCTCGCCAGCCGCGCGATCGTTTCGTCCTCGGCCAAGGTATCGAGCGCATACTCAGCAGCGTCGGGCGATTTATTACCGTTGTCGGCCTTGCGTTCTTCGGACGCAGCGAAAAGTTGCGGATAGTCGGCCAACGTTTCCACGCCGAATTGGCTTTGGAAAAACTGGGCTGTCTCCCAGCGGACGGTATTCAACCGCGCCGGGTCGTATTCGGCGGCTTGCGCGAGCGCCAACGCCAGCGCTGGCCGTCGTTGGCGGCGTCGGTCCAATGCTTCGGCGCGGATAGAAAACCGGCGCGTCGTTGGCATCGACCGGCGCGCCTTGCATCGACTCGTCGGAAAAGCCGAGCGGCGTGTAGTCGGGCAATTCGGCGAGATCGGTGAGCGACTGCAACTGCCACGAGCCATTGAAGGCGCGGCTCGAAAGCAACGTATGCCCCAACTCGTGATAGAGATTCGCAACATCGGAACGCGCCGGATCGGCGTCGGCGTGCGGCATGGCGGCAGTTAGCAATTGCAACGCCCGAACTCGATCCCGCGAAGTCGCATTGACCGCCTGGCATTCGCCGGGCGCGGTGATTTGGCCACCGCTGGCGCCGCGGTGAAATTTGCCCGCCACCAACAGGCCGGCATGGTCGAAGGCCATGTAGCTGTTTGCCGCCGACCCGAGGAGCCGCCAATTCTTCGCATGGGCACGAATCGCCGCTTCGCGAAAATCGTCCAATTCGTCGAGCCGGCCAAGCTGCTGCAGGGCCCGGCAGGCGAGCGATAAATCCTCGCCGGCTTGCCGCGAATCGTCGGCCGAGTTTGTGAGCAATCGCCGGAAGCCTTCGAAGGCGTCTTTGAAGTTGCCGGCTTCGAATTCTTTTCGCAATTCGGCCCGCGATGGCGGATCGGCTGGCTGCACCGCGACGATCGACACGGCCCAACTCGCCAGGACCACGCCGAGAGCCGACCCGCGGGCTGCCCAAGCCGGCCAAGATTTCGGGCGAGAAAGCTTCATAAAGCGGCTTTGCCGGCGTGAATGATGTGGTCGATGGTCGGCGAATCGCGCCTTGTGGGGTGGAAGCCGCGTTATAGACCGCGCTGCGTGCCTCCACAATACGAATCCCACGCGGCCCCAGTTCTCGGGAATCTTTCCGCGCCCGTTGCGTCTATAATCTTGCCATGCGCCGGGACTTTGGTCCACAATAGGGGTTAAATTCAGATAGCGCACTTTGATTCCGGTTTGATACACGCAAGATCGCGGACAGCGACGTTTCAGGGGCTCAATTTCCGCAACGAGGTTTTTGTGGCTGAATCGTTCAATGCGTATGCGGAGTGGCTTGGCGTTCACAGCACCGCCGCGCAGCCGAACCATTATGAATTGCTGCGGCTGCAGCCGTTCGAATCGAATCAAGACACGATTCAAACCGCCGCTAATATGCAAATGGCAAAAGTTCGCGGCGTGCGGCCGGGAGCGCATTTGGATGTTTGGAGCCGAGTGCTCGATGAGTTGGGCGCCGCCAAACGTTGCCTGACCGATTTCGTCGAAAAATCGAAGTACGATCAGGCATTGCGCGAAAGCGGATGGTCGGGTTCGACGATCGGCGCAAACGCGCCGCCGGCACCGCAAAACGGCGGCATGGCGACCGACTCGAATCGATCCCCATATATGGAAGTGAGCGACGCCGCGATTTCCAATCCGTTGCCGCCGACATTCGGCAGCGGAAAAACAACGGCTGGCGCCGCGGCGGGCGGCGGTTCCGCGGACGGCATGCCGTGGCAACCCGGAATGAATTTGCTTCCGCCAGGCGCGCGGGCCGGCTCTGATGCCGCCGCGGCGAATAAAGGCAGCGCGCCGAGTTCGCCTGGCGCTTCGCATCCGGCGAAAGCCTGGATTCCGGCCCCCGCGGCGGATAAAGCTTGGACGCCGCCATCGGCTCGCGCTACGGAATCGCCCGCTGCTCCGACTTCGCCGGCGGCGCCAACGCCATCTTCCACCGGCAGCGCACCATCGCAACCGGCCCCGGCGGCGCCGAAGCTGAGATTCCCTGGCGAAACCGTCCCGACGACTGCGGCGCCAATTGCGCCGGCCGCTGCACCTGTTCCGCAATCCACAGCGCCAAATGTACCGACGCCTATTTTGCCGGTGCCCGCGCAGCCGGCGCCAATGCCCATGGCGCAGCCCGGCGGATTCAATCAGTTTCCGCGGCCATTCCCGCCTGTGCCGATGCCGGGCCTAGCGCCGCAGGGCGGAATGCCGCCCAGCGCCATGCCGCAGCAGCCGTTTCCGCAGCAGCCGATGCCGCAACCGCCGTTCGCAGGCCAATTCCTTCCTGGCGGGCCGATGCGTCCGGGCTTCAATCCGCAGTTACCACAATTTCCAGCCGGCCGCGCCGGAATGCCCAACTATTTTCCGCAAGCTCCCGCCGCGCCCAACGCTTTTCCGCCGACGCCGATGCCGCCCGGCGGAATGCCCGGCTATTATCCGCAGCAGGGCGCGATGCCGGGATATGCGGCGAACTATCCGCCGCAAGGGATGCCGCCTCAGGCGATGCCAGGCCAGCCGATGACGCCACAGGCTTTTGCACCGCAAGCGGCTGCTCCCACCGCCAGTCCGAATTTCCTCGACGACGTTTTGAGCGGGCCGAGTCGTGGCGGAAGTTCGCCCATGGATGAGCTCGGCTTCGGCGATTCGGGAAACGCGTCGTCCGCGACGATCGATTGGCAGCCAGGAAATTCCGCTCAACCGGGTCCAGTCGCCGCGGAGCAATCCGGCTATGGGCAATCGCCGTCGCCGGCGATGTCGATGGATTTCGACGCGTCGGCCGCCGACACATCGCAACTCCGCAGGGCCGGACCCCGCTCGAGTTCGAAGCAAGGTTCGCGCACGATGCTGATCGGCGGCGCGCTGGCCGCCGTGGCGCTATTGGCGGCCGTGCTGGTCGTCGCGGTGATCCTGTCGAACAAACGAAATGAGCCGCCGGTCGCCGTAACTGACCCCGCGGCGAACGGCTCGACCGATGGTTCGACCGGCACTTCGCAGAATCCGCCATCGACGAAAACGCCCGTCGCGCCACCGAATTCAGCGCACGACCCTTCCAACACGAAAATCACTGGCCCGACGACGCCGGCCGGCTCCAATACGGACATCAAAACTCCCGTCGTGCCGCCGTCGAAGATCCCGGCAGGAACGAATCCGAATCCCAAGCCCGCGCCGATGAAGAACCCCGGATCGGATTCGGGCACGCCGAGCCCGAACAAGAATCCCAAGCCGCTGATCTTGCAGCCGACGCCCGACGCGACGACGCCCAAGCCGCCGAAGCCGCCGGCCGTCGATCCCGCCAAGGCGGCACGGCTGAACCGAACTTTGGCCGAGGTTCGGCAAAAGCTGGCCGAACGGAATCAAGACAACGCGAATCGCATGATCGCCGAAGCCAAATCGCTGGCCGTTACGCCCGAGCAGCAAGAGCGGGTGCAGCGGATGAGCGCGCTGGTGAAATATGTCGGCGAATTCTGGGCGCGGTGCGCGATGCAATGAAGGCCTTGAAGCCGACCGACGAAATCGACGTCGGCTCGACGAAGGTCGTGGTCGTCGAAAACGACGCGCAAAGCATGACGATCCACACCGGAGCGGGCAACAAAAGGATCACGCTTCGCGACATGCCCAGCGGCTTTGCCATCGCGCTGGCCAATGGATTCCTCGACGCCAGCAAACCGGAGAACAAGATCTTCGTCGGCGCGTTTTGCGCCGTCGATCCCAAATACGTGGAAAACAGAGACGAGGCCAAGCGGCTGTGGAACGAAGCCTCGGCGGCCGGCGTGTCGGACGGCGCCTATCTGCTACCGCTGTTGAACCCCGAGCCTGTCGAAGCCGAAATGTCGAGCGGCGAAATGGATGCGCTTCCGCCGGTGCCCGATTCGGCCGCCGTCGAGCGCGCGACGCGAAAGATCAAGGAAGAATTCGACGACGCGATCGTCGCCGCCACGACGCCGGTCAAGCAAGGCGACTTGATTCAGAAGCTGCTCGACACGGCCGACAGCAGCGACGATCCCGTTCGGCAATACGCGCTTTGCATTGAAGCCCGCGACATGGCGGCCAAGGCTGGCCGGTCCAAGCTGGCGATCGACGCCGTCAACCGGATCGCGCGGCAATTCCGCGTCGATGCGCTCGACATGAAGGCCGACACATTCACGAATTTCCCGCCGACCACCGAGTCGGGCGGCCGCGAAGCGACCCGCTCGCTGCTGGCGCTGGTCGAAGAAGCCGTGAACACCAAGAGAGTGGCGCTGGCCAGCCGATTGGCTCAACTAGCGGTCGCGGCGGCCCAGGTTTCCAAGGGGAACCAACTCATCAAGCAGGCCACGCAGCGCAGCAAAGAGATCGAATCGCTGGCAAGTAAATAGATGGAAACGCTCGCCATCAAGCCTGTCAGCGGACCGCTCGTCGGCCGCGTGCGCCCGCCCGGATCGAAAAGCCTCACCAATCGGGCGCTGGTCGCCGCCGCGTTGGCCGACGGCGCTTCCCGATTGGACGGCGCACTCGAAAGCGAAGACACGCGAGTGATGATCGATTCGCTCGTGCGACTCGGAATTGCAGTGAACGTCGATCCGGCCGACCGCGCGTTTCATGTGTTCGGCTGCGGCGGTCGCTTGCCCAATCGCGATGTCAGTCTCTCGGTTGCCAACAGCGGCACGACGATCCGATTTCTCACGGCGCTTGTCGCATTGGGCCAAGGCACGTTTCGGCTCGACGGCACGGAGCGCATGCGGCAACGGCCGATCCAGGATTTGCTCGCCGGCTTGGCGCAGCTCGGCGTCGAGGCGCAAGCCGAATCGGCCGGCGGTTGTCCGCCGGTCGTGGTTCATTCAGCGGGTTTGCGCGGCGGCAGGGCAACCGTGCGCGGCGATATTTCGAGCCAGTTTCTCAGTGGGCTGTTGCTCGCGGCCCCGTATGCGCGAGCGCCCGTCGAAATCGAGCTGGAAGGGCCGTTGGTGTCGCAGCCCTACGTGCGGATGACGTTGGCCGTCATGCGGGAATTCGGCGTCGAAGTGGAAACGCCCGGCGATTTGAGCCGGTTTCGCATCCCACGCGGCTCCTATCGCGGCCGGCCCTACGCAATCGAGCCCGATGCCTCGGCGGCGAGTTATTTCTTCGCGGCGGCGACCATTACCGGCGGCCGAGTCACCGTCGAAGGGCTCGCCCGCGGCAGCCTGCAAGGCGATGTCGCTTTTTGCGATTGCCTGGCGAGCATGGGCTGCGAAGTGGAGTACGGCAATCACGAGATCACCGTCGTCGGCCGGCCGCTGCATGGCATCGAAGCCGATCTCAATGCGATTAGCGACACGGTACAAACGCTTGCGGCCGTGGCTCTATTCGCCGAAGGCCCAACGACGATTCGCAACGTCGCACACATTCGGCACAAGGAAACCGACCGAATCGGCAATCTGGCGGCCGAGTTGCGGAAGCTGGGAGGAGAGGTGGTCGAATCGAGCGACGGGCTGACGATCGTGCCGCGGTCGCTGCACGGCGCGCGGATCGCCACATATCACGACCATCGAATGGCGATGAGCTTGGCGCTGGTGGGACTGCGCGTGCCGGGCGTCGTCATCTTGGACCCGCGCACCACGGAGAAAACGTATCCAGAATTCTTCCGCGATCTGGCGCGCCTTGTCGAGAATCAACGTTAATCGCGATCTGGTCGAATGCTGAATTCTGGCGAATCCAGCTACCGCGCGGGGCGAATCCAGCTACCGCGCGGAGGGCGAATCCGTAGCTGAATTCGCCAGAATTCAGAGCGAGCAGTGCCCGGCGGTTTTGGATCAACGAACGGTCGTCGATTGACCTTCTCGCGCGTTCAACTGCCGCGTGCTGATCGATTCCAGCAATTCATCCGCGCGCTTCATCAGCGCCATGCCCGACTCGGTCGGCAACGGAGCGCCGCTCGCGGGATCGCTGGCCAGGAATTTGCCGTGGCAATGCTGGCAGACGACATTCCTGCCCAAATAGACGACCCGTATCTGCAGATTGCGTCCGCAGGTAGGGCATTCTTGAACGAAATATAAGGGGCTCGCCATCCGACGGTACCTCCTATTACCAGTCCCCCTGGTATTTATCTTCCAACGAACCATGTTAATCGTCCCCGGAATGGACCGCAAACGAATTCCGGATCAACCGCGAAAATTGTTGGAAATTCAAGTTGGGTAAGCTAGCACGATTGGTTGGGATTATCAGGTCGCCATCGGGAAAGCAAAACCCGTGCCGTCCAAAAGGAGACCCCGTTTACCGCCCAGAGGTTCGCGCGGTCAAGACGGCAAAACGTGAGGATGCCCGTTCGGCCGCAAGTGCTGTCGGCGAAATGACAAAGGACCGAACTGATTGGCCGTTCCAAGTTTCTTGAAATCGCCTATACTCCGGGCCAACAAACCGCGAGAGGAATAGCAAAATCTTCCATTCGGGATTTCAATGATTCGCGTTCCCAATGCGCTGCGAGCTCTTGTCGCTGCCGGCCGTCGTTCATTTATCGGGGCGACTTCCGGCGGCGGGCGGCGATGGTGGATCGCCGCGGCGGTTGTCGCGGCGATATGCGCCGCCATCCCACTCGCCCGCGCCTTGTGGCAAAGGCAAATGCTGGTCGATCGGCTTCAACGCACCAAGGAAGAATGTCGGTGCGCCGACGAAAACTTGCTCCTCGCGATGGCCACGGTCGGCGATCGAATCGATGCTCTCGAGCTGGAAACCCCATCGCTCGAACAGATGCAACTGCAATTCTACAAGTCCATCTACGATCAGAACCCGATCGAGCCGGCCGAACGATTTGCGATCGCCGTGGCTCGCAAACGCGCCGGCCTGATCCGGCTCAAGCTGCACGAAGCCGACGAAGCCCGACTGTGTTTTTCGCTGGCGATCCGCATTCTCGAAGTTCTCGCGGCCACGCAGCACGATTCGGGGCAGATTCGGCTCTACAAGCGGACGCTGGCGGAAACTCGTTCGGAGGTCGCGGCCTATCAGGAATCGATCGGCGATCCCGACGCGGCGCAAACCGAATATGTCGCCGCGTTGGAGATCCTTTCCAAACTGATCGAAGAATGGCCCGACGCAACGATCGATCTGATCGACGATCAGGCGCACATCTGGCACGACCGCGGCGCGATGGCGGCGCGACTGCATCACTTCCCCGAAGCCGAAGCGGATTTCAATCGCGCAATCGCGGTGTGGACGAATCGCTGTTATGCGCAAAGCGGCTGGAAGGATTGGCTCGGCAGTCCGGCCTGTGAATTGGCGGCGAACTGGCTCCATCTGTGCCAAATGCGCCACGACGCGAAGCAGTCGTCCGCGGCGATGACGGCGATCAATCAAGTGCTGGGCGTGTATGCACAATGCGCCAGCTATGCGTCGGACGCTCATTATCGTGAAGGCCATGCCGACGCAATGGAGACGCTCGCCGGCATTTACGCCGACGACCAACAGCTCGCGCCCTCCGTCGAAGCCTATCGCAAAGCGCTCGCCGAGTACGAAGCGCTTGCGAGCGAGCATCCCGAGGTTTCCGCCTATCGCCGCAAGCATTCGCAAATCGAAGCGCGTTTGGGATCGCTAGCAAAGTCTGCAGAAAGTCGCGGATGAGTCAACGCGATTGTGCAGCGGTTTGCCCCAGCAATTCCCGCAGTCCCGCCAGCGGCACTTCGACCCATTCGGGCCGATTGTTCAATTCATAGGCCAGTTCATAGACGGCCTTTTCCAGCACGAACAAACTCAGCAGCCGGTCGCACAGCGCGGCGGAGCGCGGCAAAAATTGGCCCGATTGAGCCGTAGCGCGGTAAGCCCCCAAAAACGCCGACACCGACCAACGATACCAACAATCCGCCGCGTCGCGCATCTCGCTCGCCTCGATGCGGCCGCTCTCGGCGGAGCGCAATCGCTGGAACATCGCTTGCGATGCGGCGTAGTGCAGCGAACGGATCATGCCGGCAACGTCGATCAGCGGCGAACGTTTGGCTCGCCGCTCCTCCAACGGCCGCGCGGGCTCGCCCTCGAAATCGATGATGACGAGATCATCGCCCGTGTCGATCACCTGACCGAGATGAAAATCGCCGTGGCAACGAATCCGCTGGCCATCGATCGGCTCGACGACGATTTCATCGAACCGCGCAAGCAGGCGAGCTTCTTGGCTGAGCACGTCGCGCGCCGCCGGCTGAACTTCGCAAGGAAGTTTCGCGAGTCCCTGCCGCAGCAGTTCAAACGTGCGCGAGGCCAGATCGCGCATCGACCAGCGTAGCGATTGCTGTTGCTTTTCGGTGAATGGCTCTGGAACGAAGGCGGCCAGCTCGGTGTCGGAGGCAAGCGCCAAGTGCAATTCGGCCGTGCGCCGACCTAATAGAGCGATCTTGCGCAACTCCTCGCCGGCCAATGGCTCGGCCGCGGCAACCGGTTGCCGCAATCCCATGCTCCACAGCGAGCCGCCAGTGTCGGCCTTGCCGCAGGCTGTGTCGCGAGGCGTCTTTCCCGTCATCGGCTCGAATGTGGAGGCCGAGCGCGGACGGTCCTCGGGCATAAGCTCCGCGACGCGTTGGAAATAGGTCGCCAGACCGTCCAACGTGGCCTGCCAGGCGGGTTTTCCGGGCGTGAATCGTTGGAGCACGGCCAAAGTGAGCGATTCGCCGCCGGATTGCGACGGCTGATATTCCAGCGAACCGCACAAAGCCGGCACATGCGGAAACGAGCCGTTCGCCGCGAGGAATTGCCCGATTTCCAATTCCGGATTGATTCCCGGCACGAGCTTGCGAAACAATTTCAGAAACAGCCGCTGGCCGTAGACGACGCAACTATTGCTCTGATCGGCCGGAAGCGGCACCGGAACGAGATTCGCGCGCCCGGCCTTCATCACTTCGGCCAATTCCGACACCGACGCCGCGGCAAGCACTCCGCTTGCCCTGCCAATGGCGCGAAGCACGTCCGGAAATTCGATCGAGCCAGGAACCTTCTTCCCGCCCGCCATCAGTTCCAATAAGCCGGACGAAAAATCGGCGTCGGCCAACGCTTCGGCGAGCAGGGATGTCGGTTCGCCGTCGCGATGATCGTTCCGATGCACCACGGCATCGGGATGCTGGGCCGCAAGCCGCTCGGCCGCTTCGCCCTCGCGGGCCACGAACATCAATTGATAGAGCTCCGGCGGGCCATACGTGTATTCGACACGCAGCAGCATCAAGCCGGCCCCGGAGAGCGGCAACGGCAAACCGACCGTGTCGATCCGGACGACGGCGCGCGCCTTGCCGCCAAACCAGCGCCGCGAAGACAACCATTGCCGCAAGCTCACCTTTAGCGCGGAGGCGGGGAATTCGCGGCTCATGGTTCGAAAATCTCGTTTCCGCCTTCGGTGCGCAGCCAGCGGTGAATGCGAAAGACGTGCGCGTCGACCGCGCCGGGCGCCAACTGCACGTAGCCTTCGTTGCCTCGCCACACGTACGTCTTGTCGGCCAACAAATCGTGCATCTGATAAGGCTGGTCCGGCTGGATTCCCAGCCGATCCAATTGCAGATGCACCATGCCGGCCTGCGGGCCATGCGGATCGAGATTCACGACGACCACGATCCGATTGCCGAAATCATCGGTCCGCTTACTATAGCACAGCAATTGCTGGGCCGCGTTTTCGACCGGGTGAAACTCGATATTCGCATCGCTCCGAAGCGCCGGATTGGCGCGGCGGATTCGGTTCAGCTTGCCGATCAAATCTCGAAGGCTGTCGGGCCGATCGATGGGCCAGTGCGCAATTCATACTTCTCCGAATTGAGATATTCTTCGCTTCCCGGCTGGATCGGCCGCGCTTCGCACAACTCAAACGCCGGGCCGTAGATTCCGTAATTCGCCCCCAGCGTCGCGGCCAGTACCACCCGAGTGACAAACGCCGGCCGCCCGCCGGTTTGCAAGTATTCCGACAAGATGTCGGGCGTGTTGGGCCAAAGATTGGGCCGAAAAATGTCGCGCAGCGTCGGCTGCGTCAGCTCCGTGAAATACTCGGTGATTTCCGGCCCGGTGTTTCGCCAGGTGAAATAGGTGTACGACTGCGTGAAGCCGAGCTTGGCGAGTCGATACATGATCTTCGGCCGCGTGAAAGCCTCCGCCAGAAACAGCACGTCGGGATATTGCCGCCGCACGTCGTCGATCAGCCATTCCCAAA
Source organism: Pirellulales bacterium (assembly GCA_963738955.1). Lineage (GTDB taxonomy): Bacteria > Planctomycetota > Planctomycetia > Pirellulales > DATAWG01 > DATAWG01. The sequence continues at coordinate 13,261 of CAVTYW010000025.1, forward strand.
ACGGAAACGGCTTGGTGTGCGGATTATCGACGCGAAAGATTCGCACTCCCTCGCTCGATCCAAAACATGACGACGCTCTTCAGTTCTTCCCACAACGGCCGCCAGGCTTTCGTCTCGAAATCAAACGGATAGATGTCTTGATACTTCTTCGGCGGGTTCTCGGCATATTGGATCGTGCCGTCCGGCCGGTGCCGAAACCACTCGGGATGCTCGCGGCATACGGATGATCGGGCGAGCATTGATAGGCGATGATCGAGCGCCAATTCGAGGCCGTGCGACTTCGCGGCCGCGACGAGCCGGCGGAAATCGTTGATCGTGCCCAACTCGCGGTGAATGGCTTTGTGGCCGCCGTCGCGCGCTCCGATCGCCCACGGGCTGCCGACGTCGCCGGGCTGCGCCACGGGCGAGTTGTTCTTTCCCTTGCGAAATGCCGTGCCGATCGGATGAATCGGCGGCAGATACACGATGTCGAAACCCATCTCGGCGACATACGGCAACCGCGCCTCGCAATCGGCAAACGTTCCATGCCGTCCGGCGACAGGGCTCGCCGAGCGCGGAAACATTTCGTACCACGCGCTCGATCGCGCGAGCGGCCGATCGACCGTCAACCGCAATTCTGGTTCGTACGTCGTCGACATTCGCAGATCGGGATACTTTTGCGCAGCGCGGCCAAATCGGCATCGACGGCGGCGCGAGCGCGAACGGAAATATCCTGTGAACCGGTCATCGCGGCCGCCAGTTCGTTCAGCCGAATCGCATCGGCGCCGGGCGCAGCGCGATCGGCGGCCTCTTCGATGAACCGCGCGCCGATCGCCAGATCGATGCTCAGGTCGCCGCCGGCCGCGACGCGTTTTTCGAAATCGTGCCGCCAGGTCGAAAAATGATCGATCCAGCCGCAAACGGTGTAATGATACGTGCCGAGCTCTTCGACCGTGAAGCTCGCTCGCCAGCGATCGTTGCCGAGTGGCTCGAGCGGCAATTGCGACCAATGCTCGGCTTGTTGATGCCGATAGAGCAGCGTGCAGCGAACTTCGTCGTGCCCGTCGCCAAAGACATTGGCCTCGACGACGACCGTATCGCCTTGCACCCGTTTGACGGCCCAGCGTCCGCCGTCGACCTGCGGCGTGATTCCTGCGATGACAACGCGGCGGCGGCCCGCATCCATATCTTGCACCATCTCGCTACCGCGTCGGATTGTCGCTACCGCGTCAGATGAACCCACTTAATGATAACCGGTTCGACCGGAGTGGAGGCGAATTTTCCGGCGTCGTGCACGGCCACCTTGCCGATCTGGTTGACAACGTCCATTCCCGACACGACTTCGCCAAACACGCAATAGCCGTAGTCGGCGGCGTCGGGCACTTTGAGTTCGCGCGGGCCTTTCACTTTGCGGAAATCGACAACCTGGGCCGCCGGCTTCTTGTAGTCCAAATTCGGATTGTCCGCCAAGTTGATGAAAAACTGACACGTCGAGCTATCGACCACATCGGGCCGGCGGGCCATGGCGATCGTCCCCCGTCGGTTCTTGATTCCATTATGGGCTTCGTTGCGAATCGGCGGAAGCGTGGCCTTTTCCTTGCCGAAAGTGTCGTAGCCGCCGCCCAGGATCGCCACGCCGGGCAACACTTGATGAAACAGCGTGTTGTCGTATTGACCGCGGTCGAGATAAGCCAGGAAATTGTTGACCGTGATCGGGGCATGCTCGGCGTCGAGCTTGATTGTAATGTCGCCCTGCGTAGTATGGAATTGTACGAGCGGGTGCAAGCGATCGGCGGGCGCAGCCGGCGTTGTCTTGCCGGAGGCCGATTGATCGGGGGAGCCAGAGCCGCCGGCGATGCTAGCGGTGGGCGGATTGGCAGCGTCGTGCGAGCCGCATCCGGCGGCCGAAATAGCGGCGGCCAACGAAAACAGAACCTGAATCGATCGCATTCGCATAGCTCAGCCTCCCTGCCGGTGGATCGGCGGCCAAACCATGGCGCCGGTGGTTGCGTATTGGAAGGGAGTATCATTGCCGCGGCACTGATTTCGTGCAACGGCGATTTGAGCGACGGAGCGAGCCGGTCAGGGGTCTGGCTCATTTTTCGGCCACACCCCGGCTTGGCGACGTAATTCACGTATGACGCCGAAAAATGTGCCTGACTGTTGGAGTTCAGGCTTTAGCCTGCCGGGAACGCCTAAAGGCTGAACTCCAACTGGCCAATCCGATTGTGCGGGTTGTACGGCCGGTCGCCGAGCGGAAAGCGACCGGCGGAAACTCTTTTTGTCCTATACTACTTGTGCAATCGGTTAGGTCATGGCATACATAAATGTACCGGCGGGCAGTCATGTCGATGCATTCTTCTTTGATGGGATTCGCGCGGGGAAGAGGTCTTGTCCCCGATGGCGGTACATTTCGCAGTAATGCTTTTCGCGGTGGCCACCGGCCGGACGTTTCCACTTGTCCTATTTCCATTTCCAGATTTTCGTTTCCGAGAGAGGGTTTTTAACATGAGTATTTCGTTGCGGGGTGAAGCACAATCGACGGGCGTTGGCCTGCGGGGGCCGGCGTCGGTTTTCCAAAGCGGCGCGTTCCGCTGCGGATTGGTGGCACTCTTGGCCGGCGTTCTCGCGCTGGCGTCGAGCAATCAGGCCAAAGCTCAAATCACGGTCGAGTCGATGCTCAGCAAGTCGGTTTCCGAGCCGACGAAAGACCAGTATCCGGAAGTGGAACGCGCGATCAAGAAATTCACAAATCGCGACGCCGAGGGCGCTCTCGACACCCTCACGATCGCCAAGAAAAATCATCCCAAACTCCCCCCGCCGGAAATGATGCTGGCGCAAATGTGGATCATGGCCAACCAGGCGGCTCCGGCGCGCAATGCGCTCGAAGAGTGCGTCAAGAACAATCCCGACGATCCGGAAGCCTATCTCGTCTTGGGCGATCTGGCCTTCAGCGACCGGCGCGTCGCCGAGTCGGAACTGCTGTTCTCCAAAGCCGAGGCGTTGGCCGCGACGTTCAAGGAAAACGCCAAGCGGGCGAACGATTTCAAAGGTCGCGCCGAAGCCGGCCTCGCCGCCGTCGCGGAGAGCCGTGAAAAGTGGGATACCGCTGAGACCTATCTCAAGAATTGGCTGAAAATCGTCGATCCCGACGGCACTCCTCACACCGACGGCAGCACGCCGAACACCGCCGGCGCGAATGCACACGATCGGCTCGGCCGCGTTCTGTTCCACGCCGACCCCACCGTGGATAAAGCGGCCGGCGCCAAGGCGGCTTACGAACAGTTCAAGCTTGCGGTAGCCGACGACCCCAAATCTATCTCCGCCGATATTGCCTTGGCTCAACTGTACGAAGACGCCAAGATGCCGGACGGCCACGTTATGGCCAAGAGGTTCATCACCCACGCGGTGCTTCAACCGCCGACCGATCCGGCCACGAAATTGGCCACGTTGCTGGCCGCGGCCCGCTGGGCGCTCGATACCAATCAGGCCGATGATGCCTTCAGCTACGCCTCGCAAGCTTTGGAGGTGCCCGTCGATTCGAAAGCCAAGCGAACCCTCGAGGCCAAATTCCTCATGGGCGTCGCGGCGCGGATGAAGGGCGATACGAAGACGGCCGAAAAAATGCTCGAAGAAGTGTTCATGTCTTCGCCGGGCAACTTCCAAGCCAGCAACCAATTGGCCCAGGTTTTGGCCGAGCAAAAGACCGACAAGGAAAAGCAGCAACGTGGTTTGGAAATCGCCATGAACAATCAGGCCGCCGCGCAAGCCGGCGATGCAGGGCGACGCGATCCAGCCCGGGCGCTCGAATCGGCCGCCACGCTCGGTTGGGTGCTCTTCCAGATGAATCGCATCCCGGAAGCCGATCAGGTGACGCAGGCGATCATCAACACGGGCGTTGCCAGCCCCGATATCCTTTACTACCAGGCACGCTTGTTCCAAGAGCATAGCCAAACGAAGGAGGCGATTGCCAAGCTCAAGTCGGCTCTGTCGAATAGCCGCGGATTCTTCGTCCACCGCGCCGATGCCAAGGAAATGCTGGCAAAACTCGACAAGGACAACGGCGGATCGGACGACACAAGCGCGGGCTCGACCGATACGAAGACAACCGACACCTCGGCCGACAAGGCTCCGGCATCGAAGGCTTCGACCGACAAAACCGACAAGGGCTCCAAGTAACGCGGTTGTTCTGTCGATTTCGTGACTGCGAAATCGCTATCAAACCTCCATCCAACCCCGTCTTCCACGACTCTCGGCAAAGGCCGCGAGAAGTGGCAGACGGGGTTTTTTTGAGCTTTACGCCAAAGGCGTTTTCGTCCTCTAGCCCAGCGTTGAACGCCGCAGGCGTTCTACGCTGGGGAGACGTCAAACACGATCTCTGTCTACCCCAACGGGGGGTTGCGTCCATGATTTTCGCTCGGCGGACGCAACGCCGTTGGCGTAGAAAACGTTCGCCTTGCCTGTCCACCTAGGGTAGCCCGCCTTCGGCGGGCAACCCTAGGCTAAATGCCGGAAGCCCGTTGGGCTACGTTCTGCAGGACATCCCAAAATCCTGGAAGCTGACTCGCTTTCGCCCGGAAAGTGCAGTGGCTTTGGCAGACTTTTCCGATCGCTCCGATTCCGTGGTTTGGGGTGCTACATCGCCGGAAGCCCAATTGCCGGTCGTTGCCCAAGCTATTGTGGGCCAACGGTTTCAGAGCGTGTCAACCGCCTTCCGGACAACCGGCATATCCCGGCCGGGTGGCAAAATCGAAAAAAAACTCCCCTTCGGCACAACCCGCAACCGACACCTATAGTCAGACACCGTTTCAACCCCGCGACGGTTCGGCTATCGGTCGGTGATTTTTAGGGTGAGGTGACTTTACAGGAGGAAATCATGCAACGTTTGTTATTCGGATTGGCGATCGCCGGCCTGACGCTGATGGCTCCGGCTTGGGCCCATGCAGGCGATCAAGCGTCGGCCGCGAAGTCGGCGGACCAGCAGTTGGCGGACCAGGTCAAGAGCAGCCTGAGCAGCGGCCAACTCCACCATTACAGCATCGACGTGAAAGTGGCCGACGGAACCTGCTGGCTTCGAGGCTCGGTCAGCAATCAGCAGCAGTTGCGCACGGCGCTGAACATCGTCTCGGAAATTCCGGGAATCGAAAAGGTCGTCAACGGACTGAAGATGAGCGACCCGAGCCCGGTCGTGCAAGCGTCCGCCGGCCCGGATGTCGATGCGTCGGCTCAATTGGCGGTCGGCACTCGGCCGAGCGAAGAGCCGACGGCCAACGCCCCGGTCGCCGCTCAATCGCATGGCTCGGGCGTGCCGCGTCCGTTGGCCATGGCTCGGGCTCAGCCGATGCCGGGCGCCGCGAACGGTGGACCGAATGGAATGGCCGGCGGAATGAATGGCGGGATGGGTGGCGGACCGATTCCGGCCTACGCTCCAGGCGTCGGCGGCGGAATCGCGCCGGCTCATTTCGATCGTCCGAACATGCCGGGCTACGCGTGGCCGAGCTATGCCTCGTATCCCAACTACGCGGGCATCACTTATCCGCGTCAGTATTCGCCGACCGCCTGGCCGTTCATCGGACCATTCTATCCCTATCCGCAAGTGCCGCTGGGCTGGCGGAAGGTGACGCTCGAATGGCACAACGGCTGGTGGAATCTCGACTTCAAGGATGGCTGCAACTAAGCTGCTCGCCGCGCCGTGTCTCCGCACACGGTCGAGTCTGAGAGTTCCAAAACGTTGATTCCTCCGACCCCTGGCGGCACGCGCCGCCAGGGGTTTTTTCGTTGGCGTGTGACAATTAACCCGAAGCGTTAGCGAGGGCGTCGCCGCCCTCGCTAACGCTTCGGGTTGGTGTACCCGCTAGCACCCCCTTTTTTCGGCACGAACGGAAAAACCCGCAAGTTCGGCACAGTTTGACACGATAACTAGCTGTAACTTTCACACACCGGGTCTTGCGCTTCGCTGCCCGGCGGTGCGAAGTCGGTCGGCTGCTCCGCCGCTAACTGCAATTGCGGATCACCCTCCGACAGGAAATCCAGGTTCGAGGAGCTTTGTGCATGTCCACGAAATCGCTCTGGTGCGCCGGTCTGCTGTTCGGGATGCTGGCGATCACCAACACGGGTTGCTTTTGGATCGCGCAGATGGGCCCGAACCTGGGAGCGTTCTCGATCCCGACGCCGGTAAGCCCGTATTTCCAAGACGCTCAGGAAATACGGTTCAAAAATCACGAGAAATACAAGAAGTCTCCAATCCTTGGCCCGATCGCTCCAGGCGCTCCTTGCGTGGCTGTCGACACGCCGAGCGACGACGAAGTGATGGAATCGCTCGAGCGGGTTCGCCCGGTCCGCGGCGGCATTCCGTTGCTCTGGGAACGGCAGCGGAACAATGTGCGGATCGTCAAAGACAAGATCGCCGACTACATCGATCCGCCGCGCGTCTATCCGCTGGTCGGTCCGGCTCAACAACACCACGCCCACTACAAATGCACGGTCTACTTCACCGAAGTGACCCGAGTCGGCTGGCCGCTGCCATACACGACGAGCGTCGACGACGCTCAGGAAGTGGTCTACATCGACCATAACCACTTGCACATGGTCGGCAACGTCAACACCGGTGCTAGCGCGAATTACTAAGCTAGCCGAACAAACCATCGCAATCGGCCATCCAAGCCCGAGGAACCACGCGTTCCTTGGGCTTTTTTCGTTAACCGCCGTTTTCGCTGGCGGCGCCAGATCCGCCGAATTCTCGCCAATCTCGCCTTGCCGCCTGGGCCGTCGCGGCGATACCATACCGCCCCCAATTCTCGCCACCTTTGCTTGCCGGGGCCGAACCATGTGTCGCCGGGCCGCCATCCTGCTAATTGCGCTGCTCGTCTCATCGCCGGCAAGGCAACTCCGCGCGGATGCGGGCGACGATCAATACGCCGTCGCCGCGGCCCACTACTCCGCCCAGCGCTGGTCGTTGGCCGTCGATGAATTCCGCTCGCTGCTGAAAGATCATCCCGAGCATCGCAGCGCCACGAAGTCGCGCTTCTTTCTGGCGGAAGCGTTGATGCAGATGGGCCGCTACGACGAAGCGCAAGCCCAGTTTCGCGACTTCCTGTCGCACGATCCCAAAAGCTCGTTCGCCACGCAAGCTTTGTTTCGAGCTGGCGAGGCCGCGTTCTTGGCAGGCCATTCCGACGCCGCCCGGGCGGCGCTGACCGAATTTCGCGCCAAGTATCCCGACGACAAGCTCAACGCCTACGTGCTCAATTATCTCGGCCAACTGGCGCTCGCCGATGGCGAAGCCGCAGCGGCCGCCGATTTGTTCGGCCAATCGCTAGCTAAGTTTCCCACGGAGCCGCCGCACGACGAATGCCGTTTCGGCTTGGCCCGCGCCCGTGAGTTGGGTGGCCAGTCCGACGAAGCGGAAAAGCTCTATCGTCAATTGGCCGATGGCGCAGATGTCGCGCTGGCCGAGCAATCACTTTTGCGCTTGGGCACGCTGCAAGTCGCAAACGGACATGCGGATCAAGCGGTCGCAACGTTTGAATCGTTCGAAAGGAGATACGCCAAAAGCCCGGATTTCTCGCAAGCGCGGCTGGAACACGCGCGGGCCTTGTATCAGGAAAGCCATTTCGACCAGGCACGCGCGATCCTGGAGCCAATGGTCGGCGATGGCAAATCCTCGACCGGCGCGGCGCCGTCGAATTCCGCGCTATTTGCTTGCATTGACTTATCAAGGCTCGAAGCGCCATCCCGACGCGCTCAAGCTGCTCGACGCCATGGAACCGTCGGCCAATGCCGCCTGGAAACCGAAAATCGAACTGGCCCGCGCGGCGTCGCTGATCGCGACGGAGCAATTCGCCCTCGCCGCCGCGGCGCTCGAAGCCTACCTGCAAACCAAGCCGGGCGACGAATACGCGGCTCGCGCCGTCGCTCAATTGGCCGTCTGTTATGCCAAGAGCAAACGCTGGGACGACGCGCGAAAATCCTACACCCGGCTTGCCCCTAGCGGCCATCTGCAAGCGACCGCCAAAGTTGATTCGGGCAAACCAAGCGAACTCTGGCTCTCGACCACCCACGACCTTGCCGAAGCCGCGTTGCTAGGCGGCAAAATTCACTGGGCCAGCGAATTATTTGCCGCGCTGGCCGCCGACGGAAATCCGCAGCAATACATCGTTCGCGGCTTGAGCGGACTCGGTTGGTGTCAGCTTGAAGCGAACGAACCGGAAAAATCCGCCGCCACGTTCGATCGGCTGCTCGAAAAATATCCCGATAGCGACGCCGCCGCCGAAGCCGCCTGGGCGCGCGGCCAATCGCTCGAGCGGCTCAAGCGATTCGACGGCGCATTAGCTTCGTACCACTTGATCGTCGATAAAGATCCGTCGAGCAAACGATTCCTCGACGCGCTGTTGGCCGCCGCGCGGTTGCACGATCAACTCCATCAACCAGCGCAAGCGATCGAGCTCTATCAGCGATTCCTGGCGGGCCATTCGTCGTCGCCCCAAGTCGACGCGGCCCGATACGGCTTCGGCTGGGCGCTGCGCGACGCCGGCCGTCGCGCCGAATCGGACGAGCAGTTTCAAAAAGTGCATGACGATTTTCGCACGAGCCATTTCTGGAACGACGCGACATTTCGCCTCGCCGAAAGCGCCGTGGCCGATAAGAAGTACGACGTTGCTAGCAAGCTGCTGGCGGAACTGATGGCAGCCCAGCCGCCGACCGACATGCTGGCGCACGTGATTTATCTGCAAGGCGAACTGGCCGCCGGGCGACAGAAGTGGGACGAAGTCGAAGCCCGGATGGACCAGGTGGCCCACGATTTCGCGGCGTCGCCGTTGGGTTTGCCGGCGGCCTATTGGGTTGCCGAAGCCGACTATCGGCAAGGAAAATTCGACGAGGCGGGCAAACGGCTGGCGGCATTGTCGGAGCGAATCACCGGGCACAACGATCCGTGGCTGGCGATGGTTCCGTTGCGGCGTGCCCAGGTGATGGCTCAGCAACACAAATGGGCCGAGGCGCAAGCGATCGCGTCGCAAATTCAACGCGACTTCCCCAATTTCGGCCAGCAATACGAAGTCGACTACTTGCTCGGCCGTGCCGCTGGCCGCGCAGGCCGACTTTGACGGCGGCTCGCCGCGAGTATCAGCTTGTGATCCGCAGCACCACCGGCGGCAAGACCGAAACGGCCGCGATGGCACAATGGATGATCGGCGAATCGTATTTCCATCAGGAAAACTACGACGCGGCCCTACGCGAATACCTGCGGGTCGAAATCCTCTATGCCTACCCGCGCTGGCAAGCGGCGGCGTTGTTGCAGGCGGGAAAGTGCCAGGAATTGCTCGGCCGGCGAAAAGAAGCCGCCGAGTTGTATGCCCGGCTCATTAAAGCCTATCCCAATACCGAGTTTACAGAAGAAGGGACGCGGCGGCTCCATTTATTGGAAACCGCAGCAACGACGCCTTCCACCGCCGCGAGAGATACGACCAATCGCGGAACCGTCCGACATTGATATTTGAGCGCTCGCACGCAAGCAAGGATGCACGCATGAGGAGTTCAGAGTTGTTTTCCGACGAACTATCACACAACCGGCCGTGCTAGCATTCGCGCTGGCGCTGGCCGTGAATTTTGGCGGAAGCATACACCGCGCGTATGGCCCAATCATCGGATTCGCCCACGTCGGCTCCCACGCTTGCGGACCCAGCGGTGCCTAATGTGGCTTCGGTCGCCGCAACAACGCCCGCCGCCGCTTCCGAAGACCCCGCGAGCCCCGCGACCACGTTCAAAGGCTGCCCAAAACGCGATCCCCACGCGCAATCTTTTCAGCATCGTCCGCGAAGGCGGCTTAGCGATGCTGCCGCTGTTGGTTTGCTCGTTCATTTTGCTGGTGTTCGTTTTCGAGCGAACGATTAGCTTGCGGCGCGGCCGAGTCGTGCCGGGCCCATTCGTCACGCGATTTCTGCAGCAACTCAAAGAAGGCCAACTCGATCGCGACGGCGCAATCAAGGTCTGCCAGGAAAACGGCAGCCCGATCGCGCGGGTGTTCGGCGCGGCCGCGAAAAAATGGGGCCGGCCCGGAGTGGAAGTCGAGCAGGCGATCATCGACACCGGCGAACGGGTCGTCCACGAACTGCGGCGCTACCTGCGAGTGTTCAACGGCATCGCCACGATCGGACCGATGCTCGGCTTGCTGGGCACCGTCGGCGGCATGATCCGCGCGTTCAACGACATCGCCTCGTCGGACGCGATGGGCCGGCCCGAGTTGCTCGCCAAAGGTATCAGCGAAGCGCTGCTGACCACCGCCACCGGCCTCGTGGTTGCCGTGCCGGCCATCGTGCTCTACTGGTGGTTCGTGAGCGTCGTTGATCGGCTCACCGTGCGAATCGACGCGATTGGGCCAGGACGTCGTCGGCCTGATCTCCGCCGAAGCCATCCAAGAAGCCGCCAAACCCACCCGCGCCGTGACGCAAGACCGCAGCGTAGCGCTTCTTCGTCTGTTCTTCGTCCCCTGGCCCCCTGCTCCCAGCCCCCTGCTCCTCAGCCGCCCGATGCCTCTCAAGACACACGCCGACGAAGATCCCGTGCTGAATGTGACGTCGATGATCGACGTCATCTTGGTGCTCACGATCTTCTTCATGGTCGCCACGAAATTTCGCGACGATGAACGAAAGCTCGACCTGAAGGTGCCGGTCGTCAGCAACCAGGCGCCGCTTTCGACGGCGCCCGAGCCAAAGGTGGTCAACGTCTATCAAGACGGCCATGTTTCGCTCGGCCCGACGCCTGTCACGCTCGACGAGCTGACGAGCAAACTTTCGCCGCGGCCCATAGCCAATACAAAAAACTCAGCGTGCTCATTCGCGGCGACAAGCTGGCGACGCACGGTCGCATGACCGAGGTGTACAACGCTTGCCAGCGAGCCGGAATCACCGAGTTGGCCATTTCGGTCAAGCTCGACACGGCCACGAGGTAGCCCATGCCGATTTGGGAACACCTCCGACATTTCGTCACCGGGCCGCAATTGCCCTGGGTGATCTTGTGGCTTGGCCTGGCGACGCTGATCATCGGGCTGATCGTGCTCACGCGCACGAGTTGGGGACAGTCGCATCCGCTGCGCAAGTGTGCGGTGTTGTCGCTGCTGGTGCATCTGCTTCTGGCCGCTTATGCGACGACTGTGCAGATCGTCATCGCCGGTTCGCCCGATGGACATTCGGCCAACGGCCAGATCACGATCACTCTGGCCGACGATGCCGACACGACCAATTCCAGCCAAAATGCCGTTTGGAATCAACTCACCGCCGGCGGCGAGCCAATCGTTCCGCCCGCCGCGGGTCTCGCGCGATCCGAATCGGTTCCGACGGTCGAAAGCCAAAAACCGCAACTCGCGCGAGAAACGATCGCCGCCGCGTCGAAGCCGCTATTGGATCAGTCGCCGGCCGAAATGGCGGCCGAAATCAAACCCGAAGCCAACGCCGCGAACACCGGCGCGACTGCTTCCGCCGCACCGGCGCACGCAAAATCAGCCGCGCCGATCGACGCCGCCGAAGCCCCGCAAGCCGTGTCGGCCGCCAACGTGCAACCCAGTGCGTTGTCGCCCGATCGTCAGCCGTTGACGGCGCCCGACGGTCAATCGAAACCGGGTGATGCCGCCGCCGCGCTCGCGGGCCTTCCGTCGCTTATGCCATCGACGGGGCCCGATGCGATTTCGCCCCTCGATTCGGCCGACGGCGCGATCCACGCCGATGCGTCGCACGGCGGCACGCAAGGGGGAACCGCCGATCCAGCGGCGACAGGTCATTCGTTCAACCGGAGCCGTCGATCCGGCTTGGCAGCTCGCTCGCCGCCGGCCCGGCGCGGCTGCGCGCCCTGAATCCTGATGCAACGGGCGACTCGGATGGCTCCGTCGCCCCCGCCGGTTCGCCCAATGCGACCGGCTCGACCAGCCATTTGCCGACCGTTCCCCCGTTGCCGCAAATCTACAAAGACCGCACGACGAGCGATCGTCCTTCGGTGCTGCGCCGTCGCGGCGGTTCTCCCGAAACCGAAGCGGCCGTGCAAGCCGCGCTCAAATGGCTCGTCACCCATCAAGAGCCCGACGGACATTTCGATGCCGAGAAATACGGCGCTGGCCATGAGACATCCGCCTTGGGTCACGACCGCGGCGGCGCGGGTTCAAAAGCCGACACGGCCGTCACCGGCCTCGCGCTGCTCGCGCTGTTGGGCAGCGGCAACACGCATCGCGACGGCCCCTACGCTCGCAATGTGCAGCATGGCTTGGAGTATCTTCTCTCGGTGCAAGGCGCCGACGGCAATCTCGGCGGCCGAGCCGAGACGTTCTCGTTCATGTATTGCCACGGCATGGCCACGTTCGCCATGAGCGAAGCCTACGCGATGACCCACGATCGCCGCCTCGAAGAGCCGCTGCGCTCGCGCCATCGCTTTCACCATCGCCGCGCAACATCCGACCACCGGCGGCTGGCGCGTACAAGCCGCACGAAATGGGCGACACCAGCCAACTCGGCTGGCAACTGATGGCGCTGAAGAGCGCGGAGCTGGCCGGCATTCCGATGCCCGAGGCAACGCGTGCCGGTGCGATTCGTTTTTTGAAAAGTGTCGCATCGGGCGAGGAAGGCGGATTGGCCAGCTATCGCCCCGGCGAACAGCCCAGCCATTCGATGACGGCCGAAGCCTTGGTCTGCCGGCAGTTTTTGGGCATGGCACGCGACAATCCGGCCGCCGACGAAGCCGGCAAAGCGTTGCTTGGCGAGTTGCCCAGCAAAGACAAAGTGAATCTCTATTATTGGTACTACGGCACTCTCGGCATGTATCAGTTGCAAGGCGATTATTGGCAGCGCTGGAATGAAGCCTTGCAATCGGCACTCGTCGGCCGGCAACAGACCGACGGCGATCTGGCGGGGAGTTGGGATCCGGTGTGCGTGTGGGGCGGCTACGGCGGGCGGGTATATAGCACGGCCATGTCGGCTTTGTGCTTGGAGGTGTATTACCGCTTCCTGCCGCTTTACAACAATCCAGCCAACACCCCGGTTCCGGCAACAACCCGCCGGCCGATCGACGTGCTGGATCGTTAACTGAAAAAGGGGACTGGCTCCGAGCCACGCAACGCGTATTGCACAATTGCGAGGTTGCCGCGAGGTGCCTGCCCCCTTTTTCACGTCGCTAACTGGTTTAATCGCAAGAAGATGCCTCGCTACGGCGGTTTTGAATTCGGGCCAGCAAGTTGTTTGACAATCGGTCGCGACTCACTACAATTGATGGGTGCGATTGCTGTTGCGCTAATTGCAATCGTGCCGGCCCGATTTGCGATCGGCCGACCCGCCTCGTTCCAATTCCCACCGCGTAAAACATTCGGAACCCCATGCCATGGCGCCCTTATTTGGTTTCTTCAATAGTCCGTACGATTGGTTGGTGATCGCGCTGTTGGCGTTTTTGTTTTTCGGCAACCGCTTGCCGACCGTGATGCGGAGCCTGGGCGAAGGCGTCACTGAGTTCAAGAAGGGAATGGATGGAGTTGAAGGCGACGAAACCGTCCGATGACGATCTTGCTCGGTTTTTTCAACAGTCCGTTTGATTGTGCGGTAATCGCGCTGCTGGCGTACCTGTTTTTTTTCCGCGGACCGCCGCGGATTCGTCGGCAACCCGAGTTTGTGATTTCAAAAGGGGAATAGCTGAAGCCGATGGCGACGATTCCCCCACGGTATAACCTTTTCGGAACCTTGCAATGACGATCCTAGCAACGACGATCCTGTTCGGTTTCTTCAACAGCCCATACGACTGGTTGGTGATCGCGCTGTTGGCGTTTTTGTTTTTCGGCAACCGCTTGCCGACCGTGATGCGGAGTCTGGGCGAAGGCGTCACCGAGTTCAAGAAGGGAATGGAAGGCAAGGGCGGCGACAGCGACGACGACGATGATGACGGCCGCCCTCGCAAAGATTCGCCGCACAGCCCGAGGGATTGGAGAACCGCGTGAACGGCGACAACCGAATGAACGGCGACAGCCGCAAACTCGACGAAGTTCGCAAGCCGGAAGAGCGCCCGGTCTGACGGCCGATCCTGTTGTGCAAACGCGCGCGGCGTCACGCTTGCGATTTCGCGCGTTGCGTTGGCCTTGGCTCGATTTGTTTTTTGATTTCTCAAGTGCCTCGATTGATCGACGAAGGATGGCGTGATGCTTTTCGCAATTGGCTTCGGTGTCGGCGAGATGGCGTTGATCGGCGTGATCGCCGTGATGTTGTTTGGAAAGAATCTGCCCGACGTCGCTCGGCAGGTGGGCCGGGGCTATTCCGACTTGAAAAAGAGCCTGTCGGGAATTCAATCGGAATTCAACTCGGCGCTCTACAGCGACTCGTCGTCGAGCAATTCGCGCCGTTCGTCGTCGTACACCAATTCGATCGACGACTACGAGGAACGAAACGGCCCCCAAATTCGAGCCGCCACCGGCCGAACCACCGTCGTCACCGGCGTAACGGTGTCTTCCGTGGCCCGCTGCCGGTCGCAGTTGGCGCTTTCCCTTTGAGCCAGCTGCGCCTCTTCGCTCCCTGCCCCGTGCTCCCTGCCCTCGTCGCCCGTCGATCGGGGACTGGCCGCCGGCAAATAAACACGTTAAGATCACTCGATTCCGGGCGGCTAGCTCAGTTGGTTAGAGCGCCATCCTCACACGGTGGAAGTCACAGGTTCGAGTCCTGTGCCGCCCATTGTAGACTAAGTCTCGCCGAAACATACGACTTAAGTTACCTGCCGACGTTCGGCAGTGCGGCGTTTTCTCCGAGGAATAAAACGGTAATTACCGTTTTATTCTTCAACCATGGGAGGAACCGCACTATGCCACGATCGCAGGCACTTCAATTCCCACGTACCGAAGGCACCGGGCAACCGGGCAGGCCGTCGTCACGATCGGCGGCCGGGCCATTATCTTGGCCCGCACGGCACGAAGGCCAGCAAGCTGGAATACGACCGGCTCATCGGCGAATGGATCACCGCCGGCCGTCCGTCGTCCGCCGCAACGCCGTCCGATCGGATCGACGATCGCGGAGTTGGTGCAAACGCTACAAACTCCATGCCGAGGGGTACTACGTCAAGGGCGGCACGCTCCACAACGTCGGCGACCGCCTGCCGGAGTCTGCGACTGCGATACGGCAACACGCTTGCAGTCGAATTCGGGCCGTTGGCCTCAAGGCGGTTCGGCAGCAGTTCGTCGATCGCGGAGCTATCTCGCACGTATTGCAATCGGCTGACCGACATTATCCGCCGGTTGTTCAAATGGGCAGCGAGCGAGCAGCTGATCTCCGTCTCGACTTGGCAGGCTTGACGACCGTTTCCGGTTTGCGGTGCGGTCACACTCCAGGCACCGGAGAATGAGCCGATCGGTCCTGTCGAGGACACGGTGGTCGATGCGACGTTGCCGCATCTATCCGATACGTCGGCGGCAATGGTCCGGCTGCAACGGCTCACGGGAATGAGGCCGGACGAAGTGTGCCGTCTCCGCCCGAGCGAGGTCGACCGCACCGGCGACGTTTGGCGATTTGCTCCGGCGGAACACAAGACGGCGCACCACGGCCGCAAGCGGATCATCTTTATCGGTCCCAAGGGGCAGGACATTCTCCGTGCGTATCTGCTGCGCGACTCCGAAGCATTCTGTTTCGTGCCGGCCGAAGCGGCTGCCGAATGTCGAGAGAAGCGGCACGCGGCACGCAAGACGCCAATGTCGTGCGGTAACAAGCCGGGCTCGAATCAAATCCGCCGGAAATCCAAGCTGGGCTCGAACGGGCAGCTACACCGCGAACACCTACCGCCGGGCAATCCATCGCGCTTGTGATGCCGCCGACAGCAAGGCGCACGACGATCAACCCGAGGTTGCCGCCGACGAGCGGATTGTTTCTCGCTGGTCGCCAAACAGACTGCGGCACACGGCCGCGACAGAAATTCGCAAGCGGTTCGGACTAGAGGCGGCGCAGGTCACGTTGGGCCATGCGGCGGCCGATGTAACGCAGGTCTATGCGGAGCGTGATTTGAGCAAGGCCGCCGAGTGTATGCGGCAAATCGGGTAAAGGATAAACTGGTTCGTCGGGTTCGGCCGGTAGCTCCGGCCCACGATCATCCGCCGCGGGTTCTTCACCTGGCTCGCGGCGGCTGGTCGGCCCGGCCCAACAGACAGGTGAAATATGCCGTGGCTCAACAACGACGATATGGCGACGCTGCGAGTCTGCGAGCGCTGGCAGCAGACCGCTTTCGATGAGATCGACGATATTGGCATCTGGCGAAACACGCCCGAGGATGCCGTATTTCGGACCGAGGGAAGTTATCTCACCGATAGCTTTTGTCCCGATGATCGAGTGCGACTGCGGTATCTGGAAACCTCAAACATCGTCGCGTATGTCTCCAGAAAATTCCCGATGCTCGACGGTTCGCCCGTGCTGCGGGTCTACGAGTCCGTCAACGCCTGGCACAACGACCGGAACGCAGACCGACTCCCGCCGCAACTGGAGCTCTGCGAAACGCTCGACCGGGCAATCATCGTGCTTGCTGTCGTTCACGATGAGATTTATTCGAGGGCGACGGCGCACCCGCCGGCCAGCGAAACTAAGCTGCCCGACGGTCCGCCTGTCTCACGCATCGCCGCACGGCCGGCGTGGAACAAGGGCGCCGGCGAATTGAGGATCGGCGGGCGCAGTTGCGAAGCGCGTCAAGAATCTGGGCTCGGCAACGAACGTCGTGGCCGTGCTGGACTGCTTGCAACTGGAAGGCTGGCCGGCTCGAATCGACGATCCGCTTCCGTTCGAGAAGCAGCCCACAGTGGCCGCGCGGCGGCTCAATGAAACCGTCCGGTCCCTGAACACCGGCCTATCGGGAATGAGTTTTTCCAGCGACGGCACCGGCAAAGGCGTCCGCTGGTGCGCCGAATCCGACCCGGCAATTCTCGGCGATTCTCGCCGCGCTCCCGTAGCGCTCCCGTAGCGCTCCGGTTGCGGTCCCATTGGGGGCGTAAGGTATCGTCACGTGTAGCCACTGTTCGCACAGCTACACGGAGAAACGACGATGATCGACTTGCAGCACGAAACCGTGCTTTCGCTGTCGGAAGCCATTGAGCATCTTCCGCACCGCCGCGGCGACCGCGGAGTTCACGTCGCCACGCTCTACCGCTGGTGCCAGCGCGGGCTACACGGAGTCAAGCTGGAAACGCTCCAGGTCGGCGGCACGAAATGCACGAGCCTCGAAGCGCTCCAGCGTTTTTTCGAGCGGCTTGGTGCCGTAAACGACGGCGAAGCCCCGCCGGCTCGCACGAGCAATCAGCGGCAGCGTGCGTCGGCGAAGGCCAATGCGGATTTGGCCGCGGCGGGGTGGTAAGGGCACCAACGAAAAACGCCGCTGTTGCTTTGGCAGGCAAGCGGCGCTTTCGTGATTCAACCCCGAAGGAAAAATGATGATACCACGGCATGACGCCAGACAGCAACGGGCAAGGAAACCTCCCCGCCGGCGCAACCAATCCGCTCCGGCCAATCTTTCGCGCAAGCTCCGTCGCGCTGGGCTACTCGGTCGATGCCGCGGCTGCGGGCGCGATATGCCGCTGTGCGCCGGGATCTGCTGGGACTGCGCCGAGCTATCCGCGACTCCCAAAATTTCGGAGCAGACGAAGCGAACGCAGAAAAAAAGGAACAGAAAAGCTAAAGGCCGCGGAGATTATCCCGCGGCCTAAAGCCTGTACGAAGACGGCATGATCGGACTGGTCGTTCGTCATGCCTTGCGGAGCGGTCAAACTCGCTGACCCAAGATTAGATGGATGGTCCTGCAATGTCAAGAATCCCCGGCGATCGTCGGCCGAACCAATACCGGATCAATCCGGCGGCAGACTACGATTCGGATGGCGGCGACGACGTTATCAGGATCGAACATCGACGTTTGTTTCAGCACGGAGCCCGGCCCTATTGCCGGGATGGGAAAGCCGGAGCGATCCGGTCTGGGAAGGGATTCACGACCCCTCACGAAAGCGCGAGCGACTCAATACAAAAACCGGGCAACGCCAACCCCAGCGACCCGGTCCTGCATGCGCCAGCGATGGCGTCGAGTCGATTCCGTTTCTTTCGGACCCGATTGACTGAAAAGGCTCAATCGTCCGACGTTTGGCACCAAACCGCACTGAATACTGACCCGCCGCGCGCTGACTGTCTGACTGTCTGACTGTCTGACTTTCTGACTTTCTGACTGACCATGCGCGGAGGGGAAGAAGACCGAGAGGCACTGAACGAAGAAAAGTTCAATGCAGGGATTGGGGGTGACTATGCGCCGAGAGAAAAAAGGGACCATCGACCATGAGCGACGACGATCAAAGGCGACTGTTGGAAGTTCGAGCCGAGTTGGCCAAGGCGACGGCACGGCAGATACAGCTACAGGCAGAGCATGACCGGCTGCTGCGAGAGTTGACCGACCTGGCCGGCGCAAGCGACCAACGATTTGCGGGACCGCGATAAGCAATCCACGGACATGAGCCACCGGGGGAGCCGAAATTGTGGCGCGCATCGACTTCCGGAACCGCACCCGAGTGACGCGTATCTTTTGTCAAAAAATGGAAGGTTTTATGAGCGGTTCACCCAGAAGCGGAAGAATACGCAAGCCGATCGAGCTGCACCTGATCTCCGGCAGTTATCGCCGCGATCGTCACGGCGAGAAACCGGCAGACGTCGAACCGCCAGTGCCGATTGTGAAGCCGGCTGGCTTGTCCCCTGAGGCGTCGGCGACGTGGGACACGCTCGCGGAGCAACTGAGGCTCGTTTTGCGCCCGAGCGATGCGACCGCATTGGCGATGCTCGCCGAATTTGTTTGCTTGTATCGCAAGGCGTTGAAAGCCGCGCAAAAAAAGCCGGCGAGCAAGGACGCGCGCATTGCCGTCGTATCGTATGCCGCGACCTTTGACCGGCTGGCAGCCCGATTCGGTTTGACCCCAGCGGATCGGCAGCGAATCCCCGAAGCGCAGAAGCCAGCCGAACCGGACGAGTTTGAGCAATTTTTGACGCGGGGCCGACAGCACAATCGGCGCGAGCGGACCCGGCGGAAATGATCCCAAACACCGAAAGGAAAGCCCATGCCCCTCGACTCGCAACTGCTACTTGCCTGGATCGACCAGGCGTTGAGCGAAATCCTTATGAGCGACGCGCACGATCTCGATGTAGCTCTCATGGCGCTCGAGCAAGCAAAGTTTCACATCCTCGAAGAATCGCCGACGCCGCGGCGGAAGGTGAAGCGCAAGCGGAAGGGCAAGAATAAACCATGAAATCCGGCGATAACTGCCCGAGCTGCACTGGCCGATTGTTCGTGTACTGCACACGGCAGCGCGGCAATTATGCGATCCGTTATCTCCGTTGCGACGTTTGCAGCAGGGCCGCCGGTAAGCAAATCGACCGGGCCGACTCGATTCGCCGACGTACCAACGTTGGTACGCAAGACCGCTGACAATCCGTGTTCACAAGTGATAATCCAAACATCGAAGGAATTAACCATGAGCGTTGAAGTCTTACAACTCGTTGCCGGAATTTCGACGCCGCTGGCGAATCTTGCCGATCCCGAGCTGGACGTGCTCCGCGGTCAGTGTGACGACTTCCACGCGGAGTATCCAGCGATGAGCGATTGGATTGTTCGCCTGGTCGATTCCGAGCGACAACGGCGCTCCGAAGGGCAGACACGCTTCCCGGACCCGCCGGCTTTTTGGGCGATGGCCGGCAGCAATCTGGCGGCATGTTTTCGCGCTACGCTGGTTCTGGTTCAATCCGCGACGACGGAGCGGCTACGCGACGTTGCCGATGGCCTATTGCTTTTCGTCGGATCGTTCGTCAACCGGCGATTGATTGAGCGCGGCTCGTTCGCCAGCAACTAACAACGGAGCAACCATGTATCTCGATTGCCAAGAAGTCGCCAAGCGCTTCGGAGTTGCTACGTTGACCATCCGCCGACAGTCGGCCGCCGGAAAATTCCCGAAGCCGATTCGCGTCGGGCGGCAGCTCCGTTGGTCCATCAGTGCGATCGAGAAATGGGAATCGGAACAATCCAAACAGCCCGAGCCCGCGGCGATCGACTCCGCGGCGGCACGATAACAAGGAACAACCGCGATGGCCACATTCACGAACCAACAGATTCAAAGCGGTATCGACCGCCGACAGCAATCGGACGGCGAGCGGAAGGCCCTTGCCGACCAGATTCGTTCTCTCGCCGCGCGGCAACAGGATTGGACGCCCGCCGATCGGCAAGCGTGGGACCAATTGAATATCCGGTACGACGAAAAAAGTTTGGAGCATCGAAAAATGAGCGCTCGTCTTCGCGGTCAAGGATACGACAACGATTCTCGCAACTCCGATTGGCATGGCGGCGGCGGCAGCGGCGGCACGTTGGACCGAGCCTTGAACGCCTGGGCCCTGAACGCGATGGGTAAGAGCGTGTCGCCCGCCCAGGCCGATGCGTGCAATGATTACGGCATCGCGCTAAACTCCGGCGCGTTTTCGATCCAACTGCCGACGCATGGCCCGACAAACGGCGCTCGACTGTTCCGCAACGCGATGAGCACCGGCGAAATCAGCGAAGGCGCGAGCGTGATTCCCGAGGGGTTTATTCCACGGCTCGAACGCGCGTTGCTCTCGTTCGCGGGTGTGATGCAAGCCGCCGACGTGATGACGACCGACAGCGGAAATGATTTGCCGTGGCCGACGGCCGACGATTCGGAAAACGTCGGTGCGCTTCTGGGCGAGAACACGGCCGCCGGCGATTCTGGCGTCGATCCGAAATTCGGCCGCGTGACGTTCGGCGCGTTCGTAATCACGAGCAACGTGATTCGCGTTCCGAATCCGCTAATCGAGGATTCTGGAATCGACTTGTCGAGTGTCTTGGGCGATATGTGCGGCGAGCGAATCGGCCGCTGCTTGTCGCCGCTCTTGACCAGCGGCACCGGCGGAAACCAGCCTAGCGGAATTCTCACCGGCGCTGTCGCCGGGCTGACGGCAGCGAGCCCGACGACGATTACGTTCGACGATTTGTTCGACCTGGAAAGCAGCATCGATCCGGCCTACATCTTGCCGAACCGTGCCGGCTACGTGATGCACCAGCAGATTTTCAACGTCGTCAAGAAATTGAAAGATGGTCAGGGCCGTTATCTGTGGCAGCCGAATACGCAAGCCGGTATGCCCCCGTCGTTGAACGGCTGGCCGGTCTACATGTGTCAAAGCATGGACTCGACCGTTGCCAGCGGCAAAAGGACCATCTTGTTCGGCAAGCTCGACCAATACAAGGTTCGCCGCGTCAGGGAAATCGTCGTCAAGAAATTGGTCGAGCGGTACGCCGAATTCAATCAAACCGGATTCTTGGCGTTCGGCCGATTCGACGGAGCGCTGCTCGATCCAGCGAACCGCGCCGTCAAGTATCTGGTTCATTGATTCTCCGGTTGCCGTTCTTGAGCGGCTTCCACCCCGCGGTGGCTTCGGCACCATCGCGGGGTTTTTTCACGCAACGGCGATGAGGCAACGATGGCCAGCACCGCAACTCGACTGCGCGGCCGGATCGATGCCCAGCATTGCAGCGACCGCGGCGGGTGGCTCTACACGACAAAGGACCGTTGCCCGTTTTTTTTCAAGTGGTCAGACAACCGGGCAATCCGCCCTGGCATCATGCACGACACGCTGGTCGAGTTCACCTTGACGACCGACAGCAGCGGCCGACCTGTTGCCGTCGACGTCGTTCCGGTTCGAGCGACGGCGACAGCGTAGGACGCGATCAGCCGCACGGTTGCGGGCAACGTGTTTAGACTCACCCGAGGCCGTCCGCGCGATTCCTGCGCAAATGGCGAAGCCGAATTCCGGCAAAGCGGCTCGAAAGCTGTCCCGAGGGTGAATATGGCAGATCATGCCATTCCGCCTCGTGGCGCGTGGGAGCATCGAGGCCTCTTGCGTAAATCGGCAGACCTGCCGGAAAACGCATTCCGCCTCGTGCGCGCGTGGGAGCAGCGAGGTGGTCGTGCCTGAGCATCGAGGTGGTTGACGTCTGGTTCGTCGATTGAGGCGATGGCTTGCCAGCGATGGGATTGAGTTGGTTTGATTCCTAGCTCTTCCATCGTGGAAGCGCGAGAATGTCGATTGCATTTCTTTTCAGTCTCGCCGAGCAATTCTCCCGCCCGCCGCTTCCAGCGTGGAAGCAGCGCCGTTCTGATTCTTCCGCTTTTCCATTCCGCCGAGCAACTCCCCGGCCCGCCGCTTCGCCCGAATGCAGACTTCGGCGGCCGTTCCGGGGAGCGGTGATCAGCGTCATCACATGTGCCTGGGAGGCCCGTTCCAGCTCCGCACAAGGCGATACGCATGATCGTGATTCTACATCGCCGGGGAGCCGACGGCACAAGCAGCTCGACGTCGTCATCGTCGCCGGATCAGTAGCGATCGTCCGCACCGACCACGCCAGATTCAATCCTCGTTGCGCCTGGCGTCGCCTGGCACGCTTCCAGGGGCCGAGCCGAGCGGCAACACCCTGGCCGGTGCGATCAACGTGCGGGGGAGCGTAGGTGTTGTTGGCCAGCCGTTCATTGCTGAACTGGCGTCAACCGCCCGGAATAATCCGGTAAACTACCGTTTTTGTTTCGGCGATACCGCTCTTTCCCGTGAAAACATGCAATGCCGTGCGAAGGCTTGTAAAAGCCGTGGCGGTTGCTAAAATGCCTGTATTCCCCGAGTAAAACGCAGTTTTATGCAGTGTACAAGTGTCGCCTCACACGGTGGAAGTCACAGGTTCGAGTCCTGTGCCGCCCAATTGGACTTGAAGCAGACAGGTTCGTGCGTGGCACTATCGTAACCGGAATCGCTCGTGCAGGCCGGCGAAAGCGGCCTGCGGTGTGTCGCCGAGACGGATTCTCACCACCGTCTCTTCCAGCGGGCCGCGCAACGGCGATGGCGCTTTGGGCACCGCGCTTTCGAGCGCCACCATCGCGCTGCGGCCCAATGCGCCGATCATCAGATCGATCGCGTCGCCAATTGCAGTTCGACTTTCGCCGTCTTGCAAACGATGAATAGTGATTCGGTTTGGCGTGTCAGAATCGTTGCAATCACGCAGGGCGACTGCGAACAGACGTTGACGGGGCAACGGCAGGCGGGCGATCTTGCGCACGGCGGTGTCGGCCGCCGATTGGAGCGACTGCGCGCCGAAGAACCGTGCCGGTGTCTTACTTCGTATCGAAAATCAGGACGCGCAAGCCAGGCAATCGACTCGCCGCCGTAGCGTGAAGAAATTCCAATCCGCTTTGGACGCGAGAGGGGCGACGCTGTTAGAATCGCAATCATTCCGAGTCTCGATCACCCGGCACGTAACCGTAAGTTCCTTAGAAGCAGTTTCAAAACCGCGAGGCAAAGGCGACAGTCCCCATTTTCTCCGAAGACTACGCAAAATGGGGACAGTCCCCGGCGGTTTTGAAACTGCTTCTATACATTTCCAAGATCGGAGGATGCAATGCGTTCCATTTTTCCCCGATTGCTTTGGGCGGCCGCGGTAGCCGCGGTCTGGAGTTGGTCGCCGCTTTGCTTGACGGAAGCCGCGGAGCTCCGCGTGGCCACGTTTCGCTGCGAGGTCACGCCGCCGCTGGGATTCGTGACCTCTCCGAGTTTCAAACCGCTGGAGACGATCGAACATCCGCTCCTGGCCAAGGGGATCGTGCTCGATGATGGTCAGCACCGGTACGTCTTATGCGCCATCGACTGGTGTACGCTTTGCAACTCGACTTACGATCTGTTCCGCCGAAAGGTAGCCGAATGCGCCGGGACCGATCCGTCGCGCGTGGCGATCCACACGGTCCACCAGCACACCGCGCCGATCGCCGACAACGACGGCTACCGGAGGTTGTTGCAGACCACCGACCCACCTGCTTGCCCCGACCTGAAATTCTTCGAGACGGCGGCCGATCGGCTGGGGGCGGCCGTGAAAAAGTCGCTCGGCGGTTTGCAGACATTCGATCGCATCGGCGCGGGCCAGGGACGTGTCGAACGCGTGGCGTCCACGCGGCGGCTCATCGAGAAGGACGGAAAGGTCCACCATCCCCGCTGGAGCCTCGTCAAGGGCGCCGACCTTCCCTTGCGGGAAGAGCCGGAAGGGCTGATCGACCCGATGCTAAAGACCATCACCCTGGCCCGCGGCGACAAGCCCCTGGTGCGCCTGCACTACTATGCCACCCATCCGCAAAGCTATTTCCACGATCCGCGGGTGTCTTACGATTTTCCGGGCATGGCGCGGGAGGAATTGGAAAAGAAAGAAAACGTGTTTCAGATCTATTTCACGGGCTGCGCGGGCGATATTCTGGTGGGCAAGTACAACGACGGCACGCCGGTCATGCGGGCGAAGTTCGCCGCGCGGATCCTGGCGGGCATGGAGGCGGCGATTGCCGCGACGCGCATGGCTCCCGCCGAATCGATCGTGTGGCGCAGCGGCGAAGTCAAGTTGCCGCTCTATGCCGGTCCGGAACGCACGCTCGCCGAGAACCGTGCGCGGATGGCCGACTCCAAGCAAACCGCCGACACGCGACTGGAATTCGCGGCGATGTTCGTGGCCTTCGCCGACCGCATCGATCGGCCGTTGCCGCTGAGCAGCCTGCAAATCGGCCGCGTGCACATCTTGGGTCTGCCCGGCGAATGCCTCGTTGACTATCAGTTGTTCGCCCAGCGAGCGGCGGCGGACGATTTCGTGGCCGTGGCCGCCTATGGCGACCTCGGCCCGGGCTACATTTGCACCGACAAGGCGTTTGAGGAAGGCGGCTACGAGCCAACCGACACGGGCGTCGGCCCTGGCTCCGAACCGCTGATGAAGGCCGCCATCCAAAAGCTCCTCGGCAGCAAGTGACATCGTCACCGCCGTCACCAGAGTCTACAAGGCACTGAGCGGGTAATCACGGACCGTCTTTCCGCTTGGGCCAATCAAGATACCGATGCAAGAAATCGAACGTTCCCTCGCCGTGAATCATGTGAGGGCCGTCGAACCATTCGATCCGACAACGATCCGTCAGCTTGAGCCGCGCTTCATAAAGAAAGCGGACTTTGGCAAATTCGAAGGCGACCGTTTCGTCCGCGGCCACGCCATCAAAATGCCCGCGCTCGACCATGAAGGGCCGCGGCGCGATCAGGGCCGCCATCTCCGAATAATTGAACGTGCTCCCCAGGTCGAATTCGAATATCTCGTATTCGTTCCGCCAGACGTAACTGTATTCGCGGTCGCGGCTGGAGGCGTTCTTCGCGACCCAGTCGTTGAAATCGCCGGAGCAAATGGCAAGGCAATAGCCGCTCACCAACGGCGGCACGCGCATCGCCGTCTTGCCGCCGTACGATAGCCCGTAGAAACCGATCCGCTGCCGATCGACAAACGGCAAGCTCCCCAGCCAATCGACGATCTGCTGGTGTTGCGGCACGATGATCGAAAACAGGGTTTTTTGGATCGGGTTGGCCTTGCGCTGCAACGTGCGGAAACGGTCGCCGAACAGATAGAGATTCTGCGGCGCGAGACGTGATAAAGCCGCGGTCGGCCAAGTGGGCAGCGAAATCGTGATAGTAGCGGCTGTCGCCGAGAATCGTGTCGGTCGGCCGGCCCTCGAGCCCATGCTGGCAAACCACCACCGGCCGCCGCTCGCCGGGCTTCAAATCCTTGGGGACCAACAGCACACCGTAGGCAAACACGTCCGGGTAGACATCCAGCACGACTTCGTAACCGATCCAGTTTTTCCCCTCGTAGCTTTTCCGTGTTCGCGGATGGGGCGGCATCGGCCGGTCGTCAAAACGGCCGATCACTTCCTTGGCGAAGTATTCGCGGTACGGCTCGACGCTCTTTCGAAAGGCGTCGGACGAACTGGTGTCGAGTTTGGCGAAGAATTGCTTCCGCACGTTGGGGCCGTTCAGGAGCAGATCTTGGTTGTGGAGATCCAGCTCGTGAAATTGGCGCCGCTGCCGTGCTTCGGTATCCATCGGTTTTCCAACCAATTTCGCCCCATCGCCCGAGGCCACCAGAGTCGCACCCGGCGAAACGCCGCTCAGAAATGCTTGCAAGGCCCGCGGCGAACCATAGGAACCGGCGCCATCGCCGCTTTCCACCAAATCGAGAGGCGGCGATGGGTTGAATCCTTTGACCAACTGACGCGCGCGAGCGACCTCGCTCCGCACGTCGTCCAGCTTTGGCGTCACCAGCCGGCCGGGCGCGCCGCCTGTGCCGGGCGGCACGACGAGTTCCGGTCCCCGCGCCGCTTCGACGACTAGATGCCGCGGGGCAATCATCGCGGCCAGTTCCGCGTCGCCGAATTGTTCCAACAGACCGAAGACATTGCGGTAGATCGGTTCCCGCCAAACATTTTGCCGCGAATCGAAATAACCGCTGACGCAGACCGTTCCGATCCGTGGGTCCAGAGCCGCCGCGTACAGGGCGAGCATCCCTCCTTCACCCCAGCCGATCACGCCGATTTGCGCTGGCCCAGC
This sequence comes from Pirellulales bacterium, assembly GCA_963738955.1. GTDB lineage: Bacteria > Planctomycetota > Planctomycetia > Pirellulales > DATAWG01 > DATAWG01. The sequence goes on from CAVTYW010000025.1 coordinate 39,693, forward strand.
GCTCGCATCCTTGCTGAACCAATCGACGCCGGCCAGTACCTTCTGCACTTCATAACCGATGATGTGCCGGCCCATTTCGAACGCTGAGCGATACAGGATTTCGCGATCGGAAATCTTGCCCTCCGTTGCGCCGCGCCGAATAAGCACCGGCACGAGCACGCGGCAGCCGCTTTCGCACAAACGACGAGCAAACTGCGACTCGCGCGGCACGCCCGCGACCAGGCCGGCCAACATCTCAGGCGTCTGATCGGCATCAGGGATTGCAACCACGTCGGCCAGCCGCCGGCCGAGGGGCGTCAACAAAAGTCCCTCGCCATGCACGTCGCCGAACGCCGGCCAGCGCACGGCGAACACCTGATAATCGGTTCCTCGCGCGATCAGCGGCGGCTCGGCCGTCGTGCCGACCAATTCCGGCGCATCGAAATTCACTCGCGCGTCGCGGACGCCCAAGATTCTGCGCGAGTCGCTCGCGGTTTGGTTCGATCGAAGCGTTGTACTTTTCGGCCGACGAAGTGTCGCGCTTCCAATATCTGCCCCGCCGCTCCACGGACTTTTCCAACTCGCCCGAAAGGAAACGATCGGCGCCATCCACGAGCCGCGAGGCGATATCGCCGGTCCAAGTCAACGGTTCGGTGCCCGGCAGCGACGATTGCGAACTGGGCGGCGCCGCTGGCTCTTCCGCGGAGACAATGCACGCCGTTCCGCGCCACGGCGCCAACAAGAGAACCGCAGTCAAGATGCTTCGGGCAACGTTCATCGCCTTTTTATCCCTTAGGAATCTGCCCCGCCTCGTGTTGAGCAACGACTTTTTCGGGGACAGGCACATTTTGCTCACAAGGCATCGCAAAATGAGCCAGTCCCCGCCCGTTTTTTCTTCGCATTGTTTAGAACCCTAGGTCGTTCCCTTCGTGAATTGCCAGTCCGATTTGCTCGACGCCGCCCCTGCGACCGTTGTACCACAGCAGCCACCGATGTCCGTCGAATAATGCATACGGTTTGTAGACTGCATCGTTGTCCCACTTGTCCGTGCCGGGACGGATGATCGGATTAGCCGAATGTCGTTGCCAGTCGGTGATGCCGTTCTTGGATCGAGCGATGCCGATCTGCGCATGGCTCTCGTCTCGAAAGCCAATATAAAACATGACGTAGCCGTTTCCTTGGCGAATAACCTCGCAGGCTGTCACTCGGTCTTTTTCCCATGCATTTGCCGGTTCGGGCTTGAAGATGGGATTGCCTTGGCACTTGTTCCACTTCACGCCGTCTCGGCTCGATGCAAAACCGATGGAATTGGGTTCGTTTTGCTCGCCGCCCGAGTACCACATTTGATACGGTTGGAATTTGTCTTTGTCATCGTATACGACGTGTGGGCACATCACCGCGACCTTCTCCCACGGTCTATCCGGTGAGAGAACTGGCTTGTCGCTTTCCCGTTGCCATGTCTTTCCATCCTTGCTCGTGGCATACCCGATCCAGGATTTGCTTCGTGCCTGTCCGGTGTACCACATCTGATAAATGTCGCCGTGTTTGATGACGACAGGGCGATTGACATCGCCTTCCCAACCCGACTTCTCGTTGGGACCGAGGACGATCGATGGCTTGCTCCACTCGATGCCGTCCTTGCTCTCCACGAGAGCGATGCTTCTTTGGGGCCGCCAGGAGAACCACATCCGATAAGTGCCTGCTTCTTGGAGAACCGACACGTCGAAGCAGGTTCCGAGATCGCCGCCGAGAACCGGATTCTTCGGATATTTCACCCAGCCAGCCGTCGTCTCATTCGACGATTGAACTGTTTCCGCGGCCTGCAAAGTTGGCCAAGTGAGCATTGCGAGGAGAGGGATACACCATGCACTCTTGAGGCAGCGGGTGCCAAGCATCTTCGCCAACCGGAACTGAAACCAGCGGCGTCGTGGCTTCGGCGGCTCGGCAGTGGTGGGCTTGTCGGGCATAGCGGCATTCTAGCAGAAGGCAATATCCGCAGCCGGCATTTAGACGCATTATACCAGCGCAGGAAAAACCTCGCCGGGATCGCGGGCGGTCACGGACACCGCGCAAGGTCAAGCGACTGCACGACCGGCCGGTGGCTCAAAGCTGCGTGGTCGTTCGGCGGCCTATCGCGAGATGTGGCAGTTTGGCAATGCCTTTTGTAGCGTTGCCACTCCGGCGTCGGTGACCTGCGTGTCGCCGAGGTAAAGGTCGCTGAGTTTCGTCAGCCCGTGGAGGTATTGGAGCCCGCCATCGGTGATTTTCGTAAAAGAGAGCGACAACACTTCGAGCTGCGTCAACCCCTGGAGTTGTTGCAATCCAGCGTCGGTGACCTCCGTGCCATCGATATCCAGTTGTTTGAGTTGCGTTAATCCCTTGAGATGTTCAAGCCCGGCCCCGGTAATCGGAATGCCGCTCAAACCAACTGTTCTGAGTTGGGTCAGCTCTCCGACGAGCTTCAAATCGGCATCGGAGAGCGGATGGTTTGCCGGGTCGTCAAATGAAACTTCGTACACGCTGCCAACGAAGTCGTCTCCCACCAGTGCATGGAGCCATGCCTTTCGAGGCGATTCCAAGTTTGGCGCCGGTTCCCCCTGAGCGTTGAATTCGTAGTCGTACGCCACCTTGCCGCCTAATTGCCGAATCGCTGCCACGACGGCCCGCTGTCGCCTCGCGTTGTAAACTTTGGGTCCGAGCCAGCCCATGCCGCAGCCGATAAGCACGACCACGATCAGCAGTGTCCGCAGGCTGAATTGGAACCAGCGGCGTCGCGGCTTAGTCGGCTCAGAGGCGTTGGGCTTCTCGGCCATGGTTGCATTGTAGCAGAGGCGCCGTGCTGCACACTCCCACAGGCTGATCTGGGCAGTGCCCTGCTTGGCACTGAGTTTCTTCGCTATATTGAAACGTTTGTCGCTGAACGAGCGAAATGGTCGGCACGCCTGACGGAAGCATCGCAACTCTTCAACCCTCGCACGGAGACATCGAAATGGCCATCTCTCCGACAGATTTCGGCGCATCATTCAAAGGCTTTCTCGACCAGATGTCCGCCACAGCACCGGCGGAGGAGCCAGTTTTTCGCCGGCGCTTGCGAGAGCACTTCGAACGGGAACCGAATGAGCTTCCCACGCTGGCCGAGAAGTTCCCGACTTACGAGCATGCAAATCTGCACATCGCGGTTGAATCGGAACTCTCCGGCACGGATTGTTCGGTGGAGACGTACGGCGTGATCAGTCCCCACCCTTATATGAGCGCCACGTTGTCGATGTTGGCCGCTCCGGCAAAGGCTGGCATTATGGGCGACGGACAGTTGAGCGAAGGACCCGTCGAGTACGTGAACCTCACTTTGGCCGACGACCGGGTCTTGTCCTGCGTCCAAAGCGGCTTGTTTTTCGTCAAACGCGGTGGTGAGCCACTGGCGATCCTGATGACCGGCCCGGCGCAGGAATTTCATCCAATGGCTCAGGTCGGCATTCAGGTGATGGCGAGCAGCCGCGAAGTGGCGGAAAAGTTCTTGGCCAGTCTGCGCACTGCGATGCGGAAGCGAAACGTCTATCGCGGCCATGTGCTCTCCCTGGCTGAAACGAGAATGGGAGGTATGGAGATCAAATTTCACCGACTGCCGGGCGTACGGAGGGAGAACATCATTCTGCCGACAGGATTGCTGGAAAGGATCGAACGGCAGACCGTTCGTTTCTCGCAGCTCTCCGACAAGCTAATTGCCGCCGGACGGCATTTGAAACGCGGCATCCTGCTGCACGGGCGGCCAGGCACCGGCAAAACGATGACCGCCATGTATGTTGCTCAGGCGATTGAAAACCGCACCGTCTTGCTGCTCACCGGCCGGGGTCAAGGAATGATCGAGCAGTCGTGTGCGTTGGCCCGCGCGTTGCAACCATCGATCGTCATCCTTGAAGACGTCAACCTGGTGGCGGAAGAGCGCACCCGTCCCGGCGCTGCATGTGCCGGGCCTCTGTTGTTCGAATTGCTCAATCAAATGGATGGCCTTGCCGACGACGCCGACGTCCTATTCCTGCTGACGACGAACCGTCCAGATATCCTGGAGCCGGCTTTGGCCTCGCGCCCCGGCCGCGTGGACCAGGCAGTCGAGATTCCGCTGCCGGATGCGCCATGTCGCCGTCGTCTGTTCGAACTGTATGCGGACAAATTGAGGGTTGGAACGGTGAATTGGGAGAACTTCATACAGCGAACCGAAGGGGCGAGCCCGGCCTTCATCCGCGAAATGATGCGAAAGGCGGCGCTGTTCGCCGCTGACGAAGGCAGCGACATCGTTGAAGACCGGCATTTGGACGAAGCCATCCATGAACTGGTGGTGGAAGGCGGGCCGCTCACTCAAAGCCTACTCGGCTTTGCGTCGCGCGATTCCCAGGAACAGCCGAGCGGCAACGCGATCGGCCAATAGCTTACGAGTAACCGCCGCAAATCGGCGACGCCGCCTCCGCTCCTCCCGCGGCAGGAAAGCGCCGACGAAGCGAGAACCACGCCAAATAATCATGGTGGGTGTTGCGTCGATCACCAAACCATCCGAGGCTCTTATGGTTGCGGCGGTTCAAATGCCGGGGGCACGGCGGGCAAGTCTTTTGTTAGATCGGGCGGGCTCGTGCGGCCTGCCTTCGTGTAGTCGAATGGCTTGAAGCCCAGGCGCAACGGCGGCGAATCGGGCCGAACGTGGAAATCTCCGTGCATCGGGTTGACCAGCAGCGGGTCGGCGATGAGCGAGTGTTCATCTTGGTGGCGATCTGCTCGCCAATGATCCAATGTCTTGCCGGCGAACGAAATCGCGGGATGCGATGGATTCCAATAGACGTTGTAGTCGAGCCGGAAATTGTTGTCGTTCCAATTCGAGCCCAATAGAGGGCTGGCGTTGTCCCAGTAGACGATGTTGTGCTCCAGGAAGAACGAAATGTGGTCTTCCGAGCGCGTGCGGATGAGTTGGGCTTCGTCGGCCAGCGCGAAGATGTTGTTTTCGAAGTGGTTCTCCCGGCCGTAGTGCTGGTGCATTCCGCCAGTCTTGGTGCGATAGACGAGATTGTCGCGCAGCAGGATGTCCGAGGAACCCTCGTCGGTGTAGAGGCCCCAGCCGCCGTAGTCGAAGGATTGCACGTCGTGAATGACGTTGCCGCTGATCGAGGTGCCGGGCGAAACGCCGAGCGAATAGACGCCGCCCATGTCGGAAAGCACCCGCTGGCCGATCGCATGAATGCGATTGGAAGTGATCGCATTGTGATGGGCGTTGCTCGCCGCGTAGCCCCAGATCCAACCGACCGAGACGCCTGTGTAGTAGAAATCGACGATTTCGTTGTGATCGATCGTGTTGTGCGGACTGTGGCCGATCCAGACGCCGACGGCTGCCGGGTGCAATCGCCCGCCGTGCGCGATCAGGCAATTGCGGACGATTTGTTCCGACGGCGCCGTCCGGGCATCGGCCGGCATCGCGACGACATCGCGCGCGGCGGCCGGATGTGCGTCGCCGATCTTGATTCCGCCGGCTCCCAAATCGACCAGCTCGCAGTCTTCGATCCGATTCCGTCGGCAGCCGGCGCCGAACTCCATTCCGTAGGCGCCGGTGTGCTCGACAGCGCAATGTTCGAATACGACGTCGCGAGCCCAAACGGCCGAGATCGCCGCGGTCAAGGAGATATCGGCTTGGTCAATCGCCTGGCCTTGCGGGGGCAGAGTCCAGTTGGAATGGGCAAACGTCAGGCCTTCGAATCGCAAATGCTCGACCGGCCGTCTGTCTTGGCTGCCGACGAGATTGACCAACTGCTCCAACCGCGGGGCGATAATGATTGTGTCGCTCGGCTTTTGGTTCGGTCGCGGAATATAGATCAGCTTTCCAGCCGGCCGGTCGAGATACCACTGACCCGGTTCGCTGAGCGCCTCGCGGACGTTTTCCACCAAATATCGATGGCCTTTGTCGAGCGCGGCCCAGGCGTCGTGAGCGGGCGTCGTGCCGGTGAAGCGTACCACATGGCGGCCGGCATCGATCGTGGCGATTTTGAATCGAGCCTCGGACCAAATCAAGAACGGCATCACTTCGATATCGGCTTGATTCGCCCAGTCGGAGCGTATGTCGGCGCCGCGAAATTCGAATCGGTCGTCTCCTTTGATTTCAGGTTTCGTCGAGGGAGGCAATCTGGCCGCGATCGTGTAGTAGCCATGCTTCGGAAGCCGGGGGCGGTAACAGCGCTGATCATCGACGAATAGTTGCGCGAACGACCACTTTCCTGATTTCACCTCGGAAAGCTCTGCTTGCCAGCGGCCGTCGCCGGCGATCTTCCATCCGTCGATCCGCGCGCCGCCGCTGAAGACGGGCCGCTCGCCCGGATAAGCCCGGTAGATGATCGGCGCTCGCTCGGCGCCAGAATCGTCGGCTTCGAACAGCAGCGGACGGTCGAGGAAATACGTGCCGCCACGGATCACGACGACGATCGGACGTTCGCGGTGCGGCTCGCGCAGCTTCAATTCGCGGACCAACGCTTTTGCGCGGGCGACCGTCGCTAGCGGACCGTCGCTGCCATCGGGCTTGGGCTCGGCCAATCGGCCCGACCAAATATCGCGGCCATGCAGCGAGATATAAAAATCGGCCGCCGTCTTCGTCGCTTCGGCTTTCGCGGCCTCATTGGCAGCCTCAGCCGCTTGACCTTGCGGCGGCGCGGTCGCGAGAGCTACGAATAGAAATAGAAATAGGCTACGCAGTGTTTCCATCAGATTCTTCAAGCTGGAGAATCGCTGCATTTCGGCCGGATTGTTCAACGCATGCAATCCGCGCGAGCCCGTCTATCCCTTAGGAACCTGCCCCGCCTCGTGTTGCGCGACGACTTTTTCCAAAGGATGAAGGATGGAGGCTTCAACTGCTTTTTTCAGAAGAACGCCGCCCGTCGTGAAATCGGTCTGAAGCTGGGCCGCGATCGGATTGAGGCGGTTCAGTTTACCGCGCGCGGAGGCCAAATCCGGCGGATCCTGGGAAATCGCCTTGCTGATCGCGATGACTTCGGCCTTGAAGTGGCCCGCGAAGCCCGAAAGCTTGCGCCGGTTTTCGCCATCCTGGCCAAAGCAGGTTTCGATGGACTTGATAAAGCTGTTGGTCGCCTGCAGATAATTCGGCGCCCCGAGCATGTTCTTGGCCAGATTTTGGAACGGCTTTTCCGGATCTTTCTCCGGTTCCGCAAACCGAACCTTCTTCCCGTGCGCCTTCTGGCAAGGATTGCCGTCCCAGAACTCTTTCTCTTCGCTCAGGTCGGCGACCAGTTTGTCGATAAACGCCTTGGTCTTCGAATTCTTGGCGACCCGCGGGTCAATCGTGAGCAAGTCTTTCGCCGTTTTGACGTGCGCGGTGAAACCTCTTTGAAATCGCTCGTCGTCGGATTTCGCCGAGTCGGGGCCGCTTGTCACGTTGACGAATTCTCGCGTGTAGCCTTTGAGCGCCACTTGGATCGCGCGTAGCTTGGCCGAGACGCCGGTTTCCGTCATCGTCAACGGCCTGGCTTTGTCCCACTCCTTTTCCAACGTGTCCCATTTTGTGCGTGGCATGAGAGAGTCCTCGGAGTTGAATGTGCATCCGATAGACAACAGCATAGCGCCGCACGATTCGATTCGCAATCGTCCGCTTTCACGGCGCGGGCCGTTCAAATCCGTCTTCACACATCCGACGATCGACGACCGGATAACAGCGCCAATATCGCGACAAACAACGCCGCGCCGATCACTGACCACACGATCGGAAACGGCCGGCCGCCGATCTGCACGACAAACAACTCGGGCAGACCCGTGGCGCGCGCCAGCCATTCACCCAGCAGGGCTCCGATGAATCCCAGTACGATCGACACCAGGCATCCGCCGTGGCTATAGCCGACCATCGCTCGCGCCAAACTTCCGCAAATCCCCGCGACTAGCAAGAGTACCAGGAATTCGGTGAGTGTCATGCGTCGGTCCTTCGCGGTCAGATTTCTGGGATGGGCTGAGAATCTTATGCAGCACGGCGTCCGGAGCGGCGAGCTTCGGGGCCGGCCTCGTCACTTCTTCTCGCGTTGGTACTCGATCAGGATGTAGGTCGGCTTGTCTTTGGTGCTGAAATCCTTCGGTCGTTCTTTGCCGCTGTTGTCGAAGCAGACCTTCATCGTGTCGCCCGTCCGTTCGACAATCGCTTTGATCACCGAGCCCTTGTTCGCGCCTTCCGTCGTCGTGATGTCCATCTCCCTTGGATTTTTCGCTGCGTTGACCTTGCTCGTGCCAGCGCCTGCGTCGTTCCCTACCTTCAACGTCCATTTTTCCCCGTCCAATGTCAACTTGGTGCTTTGCTTCTTGAGGGCATCTTCGGGGACTTTCATCCCGCCGAACTCCATCGCGGCGATGATCCAGGTTCCGTCGGCGCCGTGATCTTCCTTCGGTTCGGCGCCGATGGCGAAGCCTGCGATCAAAGCGATCAATAATACTGGAAGCCGACGCATGACTTGTCTCCTTGGAGGCCGACGTGGGGATCAGAACCGCTCCGATATTCTACACGACGTTGCGTTGGTCAACAGGGCGACAGCGACTCAACGTGGGTGACGGCCACTGGGAGGATGGCCTGACTTGCTGCGCGCCACTCCGCCAGAATAGGATAGCGGTTCTGCCGCCGGCGCAAGAGACACATTCGCACAGTGTCTCGCAGCGCTGACGTCCGGGGGAACACGTTCGCCTTTGCCTGACAAGAGAACTCCAATGCACTATCCGTTTCGTCTATCCATCGTGTCACTGTTTTTCGCCGCTGCATCCATGTCGACGCGCGATTCGCTTGCCGCGCCGCCGCAGGTTGCCGATCCGCGGCTGAAAATTGATCTGTTCGCCGAATCGCCGCAAATTGTTACGCCAATCGGCGTGGCCGTCGATGCGAAGGGGCGGCTGTTGGTCGTCGAAAGCCATACGCATTTCCGTCCGCCTGGATACAAAGGGCCCGCAGCCGATCGGATTCGGATGTTCGAGGATACCAAGGGCACTGGCCGGGCCGATCGGATCACGACGTTCTTCGAGGGGACCAGTTCGACAATGGACGTCGAAGTCTACCGCGACGGCTCGGTTTATGTCGCCACGCGGAACGAAATCTTTCGCCTGCGCGATTCCAAGGGGACCGGCGTCGGCGACGAGCGGACGGAAATCGCCCATCTGCAAACCGACGGCAACTATCCGCACAACGGGCTGTCGGGCATTTCGTTCGACTTTCACGGCGATCTCTATTTCGGCATCGGCGAGAATCTCGGCGCGAAATACAAGCTCATCGGCAGCGACGGCAGTAGCGTCAGCGGCGGCGGCGAAGGAGGAAATATCTTTCGCTGCCGGGCCGATGGGAGCCATCTCGAGCGATTTGCCACCGGATTTTGGAACCCGTTTCACACTTGCTTCGACACCTATGGCCGGCTGATGTCGGTCGACAACGATCCCGATTCGCGGCCGCCTTGCCGAATGCTGCACGTCGTGCCGGGCGGGGATTACGGATACCGCTTCCGCTACGGCCGCTCCGGTCTACATCCGTTCGTCGCTTGGAACGGCGAATTGCCGGGTACGCTGCCGATGGCCTCGGCGACCGGCGAAGCGCCGTCGGGCCTGGTGGCTTATGAGTCGGACAATTTGCCGGCCGAATATCGCGGCGAGATGTTCGGCACTTCGTGGGGCGATCATCGCGTCGATCGTTTCGTTCCGAGCGAACATGGTGCGACCGTGTGGGCGAAGATGGAGCCGCTCGTGACCGGCGGCGCGGATTTTCGCCCGGTCGGCGTCGCCGTCGCGCCGGATGGTTCGCTATATGTCACCGATTGGGTTGATAAATCGTATTCGGTGCATGGCAAGGGAAGGATTTGGCATATTCATGCAGCCGAGCCGAAGAAAGCCGATCAGCCGAGCGACGACCGCGAGGCGATTCATTCGGCCGACCGAACCGTGCGAGAGCAAGCCGCCCGACGATTGGCAGCCGACACTTCGCACGGCCGGCAACTATTGCGGCAACTCGCCTTGCACGATGCCAATGTTCGTACCCGTGCGACGACCATCTCGGCGCTGGCGGACGTGGCCGATGGCGAGACCGATTTTCAAGCGATTGCTCTTAGTGATCCATCGATTGAAGTGCGCGCTCTGGCGGTCCGTTCCGTGCCGGCGGCGATCTTGAATGCCGCGAATGTCGCGAAGCTCATCGCCGGCGATCAACCGGCGGCGGTTCGTGCGGAAGCATTGCGGCGCGATACGATTGCCTCGACGCGCGACGCGGCGCTGGCCGCGCTCGACGTCGACGATCCGTTCTTGCAGCAAGCGGCGCGCGTTGCGCTCGGCAACATGGCTTCCGAACTGGTCCAAATCGATCCGGCCAAATTGCCGACAGCGCGGCAACGGCTCGGGCTGATGCTTGCTTTGCGCGCGGCCGACGAGCCGGCGGGGCGAAAGCTGCTGCCGCAATTGTTGGACGATCCCGATCCGGCGATCCGGTTCGCTGCGATCGAATGGGTCGGCGAAGAGCATGTGAAGGATTTGCGGTCGAAGATCGTCGAGATGCTCGGCGGGAAGGCCGACACCCGCGAATTGTTCGGAGCCTGCGTGGCCGCGTTAGAATTGCTCGATGGCACGCAGCGGCCCGATGAGTTTCATGGCGAGCAATACGTGGTCGGCGTGCTGCACGATCCGCACGCATCGAATGCCATGCGCCGCTTGGCGCTGCGAATGCTCCGGCCGGATCATCCGGCTTTGACCGTCGCGCTAGTCAAAGGCTTTTTGGCGTCGCCCGATCAGGCGCTGCGCGTGGAAGCGATTCGCAGCTTGCGCGATTCGCGAGCCGCCGGCCGAATGGATCTGTTAACTGCCATTGCTCGCGACGCGCTCAACTCACCCATTTTGCGTGCCGAAGCCGTCGTCGGTCTGTCCGACTCCGAGCCGCAACGAGAGTTATTGTTGTCATTGGCCACAGACGACAACCCCACGATTCAACAAGAGGCGCTCCGATCACTGCGCGGCGCCCCGTTGTCGGAATCGCAACGGGGCCAATTGGACCCGCTAGTCAAAAAGGATCGAGCGACGGCCGATCTGGTCAACTTCGTGCTCAAAGCGCCGACCCCTTCGAATCCGCCGCGGCATGATGTCAACGTTTGGCTCAAATCGCTCGAAGGCCCTGGCGATGCGGCGGCCGGCGAACGGATTTTCTTTCATCCGAAGGCCGCCGGCTGCTTCCGCTGCCATCAGATTCATGGCCGCGGTGGCCACGTCGGCCCCGACCTGTCGAGCGCCGCGCGATTGCTGGGCGCAGGAAGTTGGTGGAATCGATCGTCGATCCGAGCAAGGAGATTGCCCCGCGGTTCATTCCCTGGTCACTGATTACCAAGGATGGCCGGTCGTTCGCCGGGCTCTTGGTGACCGAGGGCCCGGGTGATCTGGAAACGTATTCCGATTCGACCGGCAAGCTGTTCGTTCTAAGTCCGGCCAACATTGATGAACGTCATCCGCTGCGAACGTCGATCATGCCGGAAGGATTGGCGGACCTTTTGACGATCCAGGAGTTTCGCGATTTGGTCGCGTTCTTGATGCAAGAAGAAGTCAAGTAGAAGGCTGGCTTGGACTAGCGCCGCGCAACCAAGCCTGCATCAAAGCCAGGCCCCAATTGACGACGCCGTAGATCGCCACCATTTCCGCCCAGAGAACATTTCCAAGGAAATAGAGCGGGCAAGCGAGAACTAAATAGACGACCCCGCTTACGACGAGCGCAAAAGCGTTCCCCTCGGAATTCTCGTACCGATCTCCGTGAGGCAAGATTTGCGAATTGCTGGACATATCGGAATGATACCACGATTGGCGGATCACTCGTATGGAAATTCCGGGAACGGCGCGGCGAGATCGCGCACCGCGAGGTATTCACGCCAGAAGTCGCAAAGCGGCTGGAATGCGGCGCGGCTATGCTCATCGACGGTCGAATCCACTGGATTCTGGCCAATGAACTGTACAGCACCGTAACCCTTCGATCTGACGAAGTCCGGATAGCGCGAGCGGTGAACCAAGATCGGCCGATCGTCGTCGCTCTTCAAGAACGCGGCGAGATTGTCCAGCGTCATCAGCAGTCCTTCTAGCGCCACTGGATTCCACGCGTACATCTCTGGACGCTCGAGACAATAGGAAATCATCGAGTCGATGTACGTGATCGCGTCTTGAACAGTTCTCATGCGGGTATTGTACCGCATTTCGATGTCGCCTTTGACCGGCACGTCCGCTTTATTTCGGACTCTTCCATTCAAGAAAATGCCGAGCAATCGCCGCATCAGGATCCGGCAAGCGACCATCGAGGCGCGTGCTCAATCGCCCGGGCGAATTGTGATCGCGGATGTCGCGTAGGTAGGCGATCAATTCTACGCGGGCTTCCGGCGGGCCGTTGATGAGAAAATGGACCCAGGCCCAGGAATAGCGATACTCAGGCACGCCCATTTCTCGCAGGTCGCGCTTTTGCTCGAGCGTGGCCAGCTTGGGGAACTGACCGAGGCGGATGTTTTCCTTGACCGTGCTCATATACGGATTGCCGTCGATGCGGCGGTCTCGCGGCATTTCGAAATACTTGGCCAACCCTTCGTCGAGCCACAGCGGCACCGACGGCAGGCTGCCGTGCAATAGCGCATGCGTCGCCTCGTGGCGAAGATCAATTTCGAAATTGGGACCGATTTGAGCAAACATCTCGCCCGGCCCCCGGTCTTTGATATAAAGCGCGCGGCGATACGGCACGTTCGGATACCGCTGACCCAAATAACTCGTGTAAGCCGCTTGATAGGCGAAGAGATATAGCTCGACCGGCTCGCGCGATGGTTCGACGGCCAACGTGTGAACCAGATCGGTTTGCAAATTCGCCAGGTCGTCGAGCAGCGGTTGATAAGAGTCGAGCCGGAAATCGGCATGGCAATGAAACGCCCCAGCCGGCCGCTGATCGATCCAATCCTCGGCGACGGCAATCGAAGCGGCCCAAGCGATGTTCGCTGCACAAATCAAAAGAATCGTGCGCACGCATCGCCGTCGGCCGTGTGGCACTGGCAAGCAACGTCTGCCAGTGCCGGGGGCCGAGTTGACTTCGATCATCCGAGTTGTTCTAAATCGCGACAATCGTGCTCCGGCGGTACGAATTGAAGAAAACGTGAGCGACAAAGCGGCCGGATGATAGCTGCTGTCCGAAACAGCGTCAAGTTGTTCGCGTAGTGGCATGCTTTGCCGTAGGTCAGCCTTTCCAGGCTGACGGCGACCCGGGAATGTCAGGCTGGAAAGCCTGACCTACTCGCACATGCTGTCGCCGCCAGCGTTATACTACGTATCTTGAAGGCTGCCGGCGGGCGGTTAAAGCCTGAACTCCAACGCGAGCCACGCCACGCCAGAAATCGAAACCGCCCAACGCTGAATTCAATGAACGAACCCGGATTTATTTTCATCACCTGTCAGATCGGCGCCGAAGCGGCGGTGAAAGGAGAGCTTGCCCGCGATTGGCCGGCGCTGCGGTTTGCCTATTCGCGGCCGGGGTTTCTGACGTTCAAAATCGTCGGCGAGCAGCAGTGCGCCACCGCCGGAACGCCACGGAGGCCGTTCCCTACAGATGTCTCGCCGCCGTCGTTGAACGACAAGTGCGAGATTGGCTCCGTGTTTGCTCGCGCGGCGGCGTTTTCCTTGGGAAAGGCGGCCGGCACGACGATCGACGAGCGGGTTGCCGCCGTCTGGAAATTGGCCGAGGGTCGGCGTTTCGATCGGCTGCATGTTTGGCACCGCGATTTGTTTTCGCCGGAACATCGCAGTATGCAATCGGCCGAACGACCGCCGGTCGTGTTGGAAGCGGAGGCGGCGATTCGCCGGAATATGCCCGCGCAATTTACAATAGATCCCACCGCGCGAACCGTTCCCGGCGATCTTGTGCTCGACTGCGTGCTGGTCGAGCCCGAGGAATGGTGGGTCGGCTACCATCGCGCTTTCGATACGGCAAGTTGTTGGCCCGGCGGATTGTTTTTTGCTGCCACGCCGCCCGATGCCGTCAGCCGCGCGTACCTGAAAATGGAGGAAGCACTGGCCTGGTCGAGATTGCCGGTGCGGCCGGGCGAATTGTGCGTCGAAATCGGCACCGCGCCCGGCGGATCGAGCCAGGCGCTATTGAACCACGGGCTGCATGTGATCGGCATCGACCCGGCCGACATCGACCCGGTCGTCGTCGCGCATCCGAATTTCGAGCATTGGAAAATGCGGGCGCGGATGTCCGCCGCCGTGAGTTTCGCAAAGTCCGCTGGCTGACGGCCGACATGAACGTCGCCCCGCGCTACACGCTCGACACCGTCGAAGCGATCGTCACGCACGACGAAGTTCATATCCAGGGCCTGCTGCTGACGCTCAAGTTGATGGACGGCACGCCGGCGTTGGAAGTGCCGGAATACCTGAAGCGAGTGATGTCGTGGGGATTCGCTCAAGTCGAGGCCCGGCAGTTGCACCACAATCGCCACGATTTCTGCCTCGCGGCAATGACCGGCCACGCGCGAAGAGATGCCGCCGTAGGAACGACGAAGCACCGCCACACTAACCCGAAGCGTTAGCGAGGGCGTCCGCGTTACGCCCTCGCTAACGCTTCGGGTTAGTGTCGGGTCGCGGAGCAGCCGCGTTCGCGGCCGATTGCGGACGCCGAAGTGTGCCGGCGTAAAACGATTGACGGCCTTCCGGAGTGTCGAGAAGCAACGCGCCATCCGCCGCGATCCCCGCGCAGCGGCCTGTCACGGTGCGGTCGCCGAGATAGAGCGTCAGCGGCCGATCGTGTTGGAGGCACAGTGCATCGAACGTTTCGCCGAGCGCCGGATCGTCGGCGCCTAATTGCCGCAATCGGTTCGCCAGGCAGTCCAGCAGGTCGATCAACAGTTGCGTCTGATCATGCGTCCGGCCGGTGAGATCGCGGAGCGTCGCCACTTGCCGGCCCAATTCGAGCGGCGCATCGGCGGCCGAGTTATTCGAATTCAGTCCGATTCCCAAGATGTGCCGGCCGTCGGGCAATACCTCCACCAACACGCCGGCCAGCTTGCCATCGCCGACATAAACGTCGTTCGGCCAATGCAGTCCGACGCAATGATCGGTCGCTCGTGGTGCTATCGCATCGATAATCGCCACACCGACCGCCAGCGCCGATCGCGGCGCGGGCCGCCGCGGGCAACCGAACGTCGCCGGATCGAACAACAGGCTGAAGGCCAGACTCCCCGGACCGGTCCACCAAGAATTCCCCTGTCGGCCACGCCCCGCGGATTGTCGATCGGCGACCACAAGCAGCGGCAGCAAGCAATCCGGTTCGCCGGCACATTCCCTCGCCCGATCTTGCGTTGACGACAGCTCTTCGTAGTGCTCGACGCGCGCCGCCATCCCAGATGCAATCAATCGGGCCGTATCGATTCGAGAAATATCGGGCATTGCAAGCAAGCCGTGATTCATGGATTTCGGTAACACTATCAACTCGCGCACCCCACTGGCCGACTGCGCTGGCCAGTGGCACCCGGCATCTGCTTCTTCGTTCCCTCGCCCCTCGTCCCTGACCCCTCGCCCCTGACCCCTGGCCCCTTCCCCCGCCATCTTATCACGCAGTCGCATCGACCGCAGTCGCTCTTGACCTGCGTTCGCCGGCGCAGTATTTAACCGCTGGAATTTCTGTCTAACAGCGAATTCCGTGCTTCTCCTCGTTTGCCGTTCGGCATTGTTTCAAAACCACAAGGGTCGTGCCCTTGACCGCGCTGCGTCTTAGCGGCTTGGCGGCCGCGTCGTTCTTCGTCGGATTGCTCGCGGCGCCCGCGTGGGGCCAGCGTGTGCAATTCCCGACTCCGGTTGCGGATTCGACTCCGCCGCCGCCTGCGGCGCCGGACATCGGCCGGTCGACGACAACTCCGGCTTGGGATCCCTACGCCAATCGAGGATTGCCGGCCTCCGGTGGCGCTCCAACGTATACTCCGGCGCCGTACAGTGCGGCGCCGACGTACACTCCGGCGCCCTCCGGCGGCGCTCCAACGTACACTCCGGCGCCCTCGAGTGGCGCACCGTCCTATACTCCGGCTCCGCCAACCTACACTCCGCCGCCGTATAACGCTGCTCCGACGTACACTCCGGCGCCGCCGTCGTACACTCCCGCGCCTTACAGCGGTGCGCCAACTTACACTCCGGCGCCGCAATACGCCGTGCCTGCCCCCTATGCCGCTTCGCCTTCGGCCGTGCCGCAGCCTTATTATCCCGCCAATCCAGCGACGCCCGGTTATTTGTATCCTAACGGCGGCCCATCGCTGGCTCCCGGGTGCGGATGCGGCGTGCCCTATCTTGCCGGCGGCCCCACGTTTACGCGATTCTTGCAGGAAATTCGGCTCGACGAAACGTTCGTCTATGGCGAAGGCGAGCGCCGCGTCGAGACGAACGACATCGAGACGTCGGCGACGTTCGCGCTGCCGGTCTACTGGAGCAACGCTCCGTTTCTGATCACGCCCGGCTTCGGCTTGCACACTTGGGAGCGCGGCCCGCAGACCGAGCAATTGCCGGCACAGACCTACGACGCTTTTCTTGATGCCGCCTGGAATCCGCAGCCGTCGCCCTACTTCGGCGCCGAGCTTGGAGTTCGGGTCGGCGTGTACTCCGATTTCGACACGTTCACCGACCACAGCATTCGCATCATGGGCCGAGCGCTGGGCGTGCTCAACTATTCGCCGACGACGGAGTTCAAGCTCGGCGCGATCTATATGGATCGCATCCGGATCAAACTGTTGCCCGCGTTCGGCCTGTTTTGGACTCCCGATCCCGACACGCGCTGGGAAATCTTCTTTCCGCGGCCGAAGTACGAACACCACTTCCTCACCACCGCCACGTATCAATGGTGGTGGTATGTCGTCGGGGAATACGGCGGAGGATCGTGGACATTCCGGCGCGATATTCCCGGTCCGTCAAACCCTCTCACGCACATACCGACGCACATCGTCGAAGACCAATTCGACTACAACGACATCCGCGTCGCGATCGGCATCGAATGGGTTCCCGAATGTCACGCCGGACTGCGCGGCTACATCGAGGCGGGCTTCGCCACCGATCGCGAAATCGTTTATCGCCTGTATCCACCGAGCAATATCGATCTACCCAACACGTTCCTCATCCGCGGCGGTATCGCGTATTAAGGCTTCCCACACTAACCCGAAGCGTTAGCGAGGGAGGCGCAGCGTTGACCTTCGCCCTCGCTAACGCTTCGGGTTAGTGTGGCCGACGGCCAAATAAATTCTGGCAAACGCACAACCTCGTACTAATCCCATGACACGCCGAATCCGCATTGCGACTCTGTTAGTTGGCGGTTGGCTGTCGATTCACTTCGTTCTGCTCTGCGGCATGGCGGCCGCGCGAAACGACGTGGTGAGCGACGACGAGGCGTATCAAGCCGCCTGGTGGACGCCGGCGAGCCAATGTCCCGATCCCTGCGGCCGCAGTACGGCCGGCACTTATTGTCTGCCCGGCGATCCGTTCGCGCCGGTCGTCATCGAAAACGGCCCTTGCCCGCCGGGCGTCGCGGCGCCATTTTCCGGACCAATGCTGTCGCCAGCGTCGGGGGATTTGTTTTTTCCCTATGCCAAAAGCAGCGCGCTGCAACGAGTCGATTTCACGACGACCTGGCTGCCGCGCGATGGGGGCGGCGGCATTGGATTCATCGATGCCGACGTGGATGCGACTGTGGCCCTGCCGATGCCGCTGCCCGGCGACAAGTCGTACCTTCTCGTCACGCCCGAGGCTCAAGCACATTTCGTTGACGGACCGATCACGCCCGACTTGCCGCCCCGGTTGTACGATGCCAGCGTGCTCGTTCAGTTTCTTGGTCAACTCCCGAATTGCGTGCTGTTCGACTTGGCGGCCGAGCCCGGCTGGCATAGCGATGGCGACGACACTTCCTCGGGCCACGACTTCCGCACGGCACTTTACGCCGCAATCGGTTATCGATTTTCGCCGACGTTCGCGATGGGCGTGGGCGTGGGCTATCTCGACCGGCGCGACATCGGCCTGGTTCCGATCGTCGGGCTGATCTGGGTGCCGAATCCCGACACGCGTTTCGAGCTCTATCCGCCGAAGCCGCGAATCGAATATCGCATTCAATCTTGCAACGGATTCGACGACTGGCTGTATGTCGGCGGCGAACTCGGCGGCGGCGAATGGGCCATCAGTCAGCCCGATGGCACGCACGACGTCGCTTCCTATTACGATTTGCGCGCTATTGGGCGTGGAGCGGCGCAGCACGTGCGGTGGCCTCGGCGGCATGGCGGAAGTAGGATATGTCTTCGACCGCCACTTGAAATACGCCAGCGACACGCCGTCGTACGATCCGCCGACTACACTGATGCTCCGCCTCGGCTTGATCTATTAGCGGCGGGTTGAAAAAGGGGACTGGCTCCGAGCAACCGACAACGCTGGCGACTGCTCGTTGACGTCGCGGCTCGGTGCCTGTCCCCTTTTTCAGGCTGCAAGCAACAATCGCACCCCATGCCGCGCGAGTTCATCAATTCGATCGACGATCCGCGATTAGAGTCCTATCGGAATCTGAAAGACACCAATCGCACGCGCTGGGCCGGGCGGTTCATCGTCGAAGGCGAGAAGCTTGTCCGGCGGCTGCTGGCCAGCGACTATCCGCTCGAATCGATTTTGCTCAGCGATCGCTTCGAGGCGCAACTCGCGGCGCTCGTGCCGCCGGAAGCGCCGCTGTGGGTCGTACACGACGAGTTGGTCGAAGCATTGGTTGGCTTCAACTTTCATCGCGGAATTTTGGCCTGCGGACGGCGCAAACCGGAACCGACGCTCGAGCAACTCGCGCCGCTCGGCCGCCGCACGACGCTCGTCGTTTGCCCGAATGTGCAAGACCCGGAGAATCTCGGCAGCATTTTGCGAATCTCGGCGGCGCTTGGCGGCGACGGCGTCGTCGTCGGCACGGCGGCGGCCGATCCATTTTGCGCCGCGTGTTGCGAGTTTCGATGGGCGCGGCGCTAAAGATTCCCGTGCGAAAGTCGTCGAATCTCGCGGCCGATCTGCAAGAACTCGCCGGTCCTCTCGGCGTGCAATTGGCGGCCACCGTGCTCGACCCGACCGCCGAGCCACTGGACCAAGCCACTCGTCCGGAGCGATTCGCGCTACTACTGGGCAGCGAAGGCCACGGCCTGCCGCCCGAGATCGTCGAGCTATGCCAACGAAAAATCACAATCCCGATGCAAGGCGGAACGGATTCGCTAAACGTCGCCGTCGCCGCCGGGATTTTCCTGTATCAGTTGGGAGGCTTGAGGCTTGAGGCTTGAGGTAAGCAGCGTTCGGCGGGAGTCTCTCTTGCGGCGTGCGCATCCTCTTCGTTCTTCGTACCTCAAGCCTCAAGCCTGTAGCCTGTAGCCTTCCCTCATCCCCAACTCACTTCCAACTGGTTTTCGATCTGATCGACACCGGCCACGTCGCGGAGCGATTCTTGCGCCATCTGCTTTTGATAGTACGATCGCACCACGCCCTTGAGCGTCACTCGCCCTTCGCTGGCCTCGAACCGCAACGTCCGGCCAAAGAGATGCGGGCTTTGTTCCAATGCGTCGCGGATTTGATGGTCGAGCGGAGACATGCGCGGCCTCGGGAAGTGGATCGACAGAGCAAACTGTTTCTGTTAGAGGAAATCGGCAAACCCTAGTGCTTGTGCGGAGCATTATTGCTACAAAAGATAGCGAACTTTCGGGAATTCGGCCGGTCTTAACGACGTTGCCGTTTAGTGCGACAAATCACGCGATTTTGTATGCTACGCCCTGGAACCATCAAGCGAAAACATCGGCGAGAACCTTCATGCGCGGATTCGGTCGACTTCTGCAAATGGCCGGCTTGATCATCTTGCCGTTGGCCAGCTTGATGCAGTTGAGTGGGGAGATTTCCGTCGGACGTATGTTGCAATTGCTGGCCCTCGGGATTTGCGCTTTCGGCATCGGCTGGATTTTGACGACGTATCGGCTGGGATAGTCAAGAAACGGCCCGTAGCTCGATTTTCATGTCTACAAGCTTGTATCCACTTCGCTTCGAGCCGCTGTTTCGCCGCTATCTTTGGGGCGGCCGGCGATTGGAAACCGTGCTCGGCAAGCCGATCGGCGAGGGGGCCGATTATGCGGAAAGTTGGGAGATTGTCGACCGCGGCGCGGATCAAAGCCGCGTGGCATTCGGGCCGCTCGCCGGTGCATCGCTCGGCGAATTGGTGCGCGATCACGGCGAAGCGCTGCTGGGCAAGCACCGTCCGCAGCGCCGATTTCCGTTGCTCGTCAAACTGCTCGATGCCAAGCAAAAACTCTCCGTGCAGGTTCATCCGGACGATGAACAGGCCGCCCGGCTCGATCCGCCCGATCTTGGCAAGACCGAAGCCTGGGTCGTTCTGGCCGGCGAACCGGGCAGCCGAATCTACGCCGGCCTGAAGCGCGGGTTTGACCGGCCGGCGCTAGAGCGTGAATTGAGCCGCGGCACCTGTGAGCTTTGCCTGCACCAATTCGAGCCGCGCGTCGGCGATTGCATTTTCATTCCCGCCGGAACCGTTCACGCTTTGGGCGCCGGGTTGATGATCGCCGAAATACAGCAGTCGAGCGATACGACGTATCGGCTGTTCGATTGGAATCGCGTCGGGCCAGATGGAAAACCGCGGCAGTTGCATATTCAGCAAGCGCTCGACGTAATCGACTTTCGCCGGGGGCCTGTCGATCCGATTCGGCCCACGCCAACCGGCAGCCCCGAAGTGAATCGCCTTGTCGCCTGCGACAAATTCATCCTCGATCGTTTGGAGCTATCGACTCCGCATCGAGTCGGAGAGCACGGCCGCTGTCATATCGTGCTAGTCGTTGAAGGGGCGCTGGACGTGATCGGCGAACCGAGCGGACGGCCGTTGCAATTGGGCGAAACGCTGCTATTGCCAGCATCCGTCGGGCCCATCGAGCTAGCACCCATCGGCGCGAGGGCCGTTTTGCTGGACGTCTATTTACCGTGAAGGATGTCTTCTTTCGCCGGTGGTTCGTCCCTATAATTGGCCGCTCGTCGGTCGTCTCATCACACAGCTCGCGCCGCGGCGGCGCCCATCGCTCGGGAACCTCTCCATGCGTTATTGCATTGCGATTGCAGGCTGCCTGTGCGCGGGGCTTTTCACCGGCTGCATTAACGATCCGCATTTTGGCTGGCCGCAACTCTACGTGCCTGGAGCGACGCCTGCCCAAAAAACCGCCTATGAACAGGCCGAGGCGCAGCGGTTCGATCCCTATCCCGACCCGAGCTTGTCGCACAGCGACGGCGGGATGCGGCCGCTCGGTTACGATCAGCCGCGCGAGCCCTACCCGCTCCGGCCATCGCCCAATCCGATCATCGTCACTCCCGCGCCGAGCGGCACGATCGTGACCCCCTATCCCGGCGCGGGCTCTGTTCCAATGACCGCGCCCGGCTCGTTCCCCGCGGCATCTCCCGCGCCGTATCCAGGAGCGACGCCCTATTCCGGCTCGCAGAACTGGACTCCCGTCCCCGGCCCAGCGCCATCGCCGTACGCCTTGCCGCAGTGAACGACGCGGCGCGCGCACGCACGTTGCCCCCTGGGTCTGCCCGCGCTCGGCGACTATGATGGGAGCAACTCTCTTGTCCCGCGCCCCGCACAGATCGTCGGTAAAACCATGTTGACTCCGATTCGTCACCGCTCGAAAGTTCGATCAAGTCCTCCGAAACCGCGGTCGCCGTCGTCCAGGGCAAAGCATCGCGGCGCGCGTCAGCCGAAAACGAGTTCGGCCGGCGAAACAGCCGAGGGAACCGTGCGGCTGCAAAAGCTCTTGGCTTCGGCCGGAATCGGCAGCCGGCGAAAATGCGAAGAGCTGATCTCCGCCGGACGTGTCACCGTTGACGGCCGCACGGTCACCGCGCTCGGCACGAAAGTCGATCCCGACGCGGCCGATGTTCGCGTCGATTGCGAGCCGCTGCCGCGCAGCCGGCTGGTCTATTATCTGGTCAACAAACCCTTGGGCGTCGTCTCGACGACGCGCGATCCCGACGGCCGGCCACGCGTGATCGATCTGGCGCCCGACGGACAGCGGCTGTTCATGGTCGGGCGGCTCGACGTTTCGAGCGAAGGTCTGATCCTCGTCACGAACGACGGCGAATTGGCCAACTTGCTCGCCCATCCGCGCTACGGCGTCGAGAAAACGTATCAAGTGCAAGTCGCCGGGCTGCCCGAGCCGGAAGTGCTCGAACGATTGCGGCGCGGCGTGCATTTGGCCGAAGGACTGGCCCATGCCAAGCGGGTGTGGATCAAGAGTCAGCACAAGCAAAGCACGATCTTGGAAATGGTGCTCGACGAAGGAAAGAACCGCGAAGTCCGCCGCCTGCTGGCCCAAGTCGGACACAAGGTGTTGCACCTGCGCCGCACGGCGCTCGGTCCGTTGCGTCTCGGCGAACTTCCGCCCGGAGAATGCCGGCCGCTGAAGCGCGAAGAAGTGAAAGCGCTGCGGGAAGCGGCGGAAGCAGGGGCGAGGGGCAGGGAGCGGGGAGCAGGAAGCCGGGAGCGGGGAGCAGGGGGCACGGAGCATGGAGCTGGGAGCGAAGCACGAACGAACGTGGCGGCGTCCGACTCGGCGACGCCGGTGAAACAACAAAGCGTTGCGCGGCGCACGGTTGTCGAGCGCACAATTGTCGAGCGCGCGGTGCCGGAGCCTGTCGGCGGCAAGGGGGGCACCGTGATCGGGGCGGTGGCGAACGTTGGCGCAGGGCGCAAGAAATTCGGCGCAGCGCGAGGGCGTGCGCGGAATGGGCGGCCGGCGAAAGTTGCCGGCGGACGGCGGAAGCAGTTTCAGGATCGCCGGGAGCAGCGACGATGAGCGAGTCGCCCGAGGCGGTCTGCTTTGCCGATCGCGCCTGCTTCACGACCGTCGAAGTCGTCGAAAACATTCGTCTGGCCACCGACACCTGGCGAGTTCGATTTCATGCGCCGGAAATGGCACCGCGGTTTGTTCCCGGCCAGTTCTTAATGATGCGTCTCACCGGCTACGAAGATCCGATGCTCGGACGGCCGTTTGCGCTCTACGACACCGTGCTGGATGGCGCCGGCGTTCCGATCGGTATCGACGTTGTTTATCTCGTCATGGGCAAGATGACTTCGCGGCTCGCTCGATTTCAGCCCGGAGATAAGCTCGATGTGTGGGGACCGCTCGGCAACGGCTTTCCCGCCGATCCGGTGGAACATTTGATTCTCGTCGGCGGCGGCATCGGGCAAACGCCATTTCTCGCCTACGCCCGCGAATCGCTCGAGCGACGGCAATATGGAGAGCCCGCTCGATTGCAAACCCGCGCCGAAAAGGTGACGCTCTGCTACGGCGCCCGCCGCGCCGATTATCTGGCCGGCGTCGGCGATTTCGAGCAACTCGGCATCGACGTGCATCTCAGCACCGACGACGGCTCGGCGGGCCATCATGGCTTCGTCACCGAAGTGCTGCGCCGTGTCTTGGAATCATCCGCCGCCGCATCATCAAAGTTGGCGTCGCGGCGGATCGTCTGTTGTGGGCCCTGGCGGATGATGCAGGCCGTCGCGGAGGTCGCTCGAGCGGCAACCGTGCCATGCTTTGCATCGCTGGAAACGCCGATGGCCTGCGGCATCGGCATCTGCTTTAGTTGCGTGGCAAGAATCCGCGACGCATCGGGCGCCTGGGACTACCGCCGCACGTGCGTCGAAGGCCCGGTGTTCGACGCCGAACGCGTTGTCTGGTAGGCCAAGATCGGCCTCACGCCGCTTGTTCAGTCCTGCTGGCTCGCCACCGAATTCAATAGCGCATCGACGAGAGATGGCGAGTCATAGTCCGCCGATGGGGCGACGTTCGCCGAGGGCGGCGCAGATAGCGAGACCGCCGCATCGTCGTCGTGCGATGCCGGCCGCAAGCTCTCTCCGTTCCAATCATCGAACCAACGATCGACCGCTGCTGGCGCGAGGTCGAAGCGAGCCGGACTCACTGGAGGACCGTCGAATGCCGCGCTATTGAAAACCGCACCGCTGGCGACCGTGACGTCGGAAACCGCAATCTTGGTGATGGGAAAGCTGGCGAGCGCTGCGCTCGACACGCCGCGACTCGAAAGACCATTGGTGAACGGTCCGGTTGGCGGCGGTCCGTCGCCGGTGTCGCCCGGCGGCGGATCGGCGCTGACGAACGTCACGCTGAAACTCGAACTGGCGCCGGCGCCGGGTTGCAATGGCCCTGGGCTGGCGGAGTTAGTGATGCCGGAGAACGTGGTCGTGCCGCCGCCGACGCCGACATTCGGCGTCATCGCCAGACCGACGTTGGTGAACGCGGTGACAGGCCCGGTGAAGCCGCCCGCGGTTGCCCAGGCCCCGGAGAAGTTCGTGGTGCCAAAGGCGGCCAGCGGCTTCGTGGCTCCGCTCGGCGATTCGACGATCCATTCGCCCGATCCTCGAGCGGCTTTGATGTAGCTCGTGGTAAGCTGGTCGGTCCAAGTCTGGTTTTGCGTGGTGTCTTGAAATACGAACGTGAATGTGCTGGTCGTTGCCGTCGGGTCGGAATTCCACGTCACGCTGGCGGAAATCGTGTCTCCCGTCGTGATCGCCCAATTGGGGACGCCCGTGCCGGGAAAGGTCGCGGCGGTGATATTCGTCTGACTGTAGTAAGGCGCCTTGTTGCTGCTCGGAGGAACGGGGCCCTTCGCATCGCCAAAAAACTCGATCCAAGGAACCCAACCGCTGGTCGTCCAAGCGATTCCGGTTTGCTCCACGGTGGAAGTCCCTTGACCATCAATCCCGACCCAAATGCTGACCTGCGACGATCCCGCGCTCGTGATCGCCGGCACGACCCAGGTGCCGCCGACGGCCGACACCAAACTGATCGGCGTGATCGCATAGCCCGACCAAACGCCGCTCGTTCGACGACGTGGAAAACGTGTCGGAGTCGGTGGCCGTGTTGTTGGCCGGAGTCGGATCGACGACGCCGGCGGGCGCCGCCACCGACGCCGTGTCGGTGAGCGTGCCGGCTGCGATGGCGCTAATGTTGGCCGTCACGACGTAAGTAATCGTGCTGCCCGTGGGGAGGTTCACCGTGTCGGAGATGTTGCCGCTGCCGGACGCAGCGTTCGTGAGGTCCGCGGCGCCGCCGGTCGTGGCGACGGTGAATGTGTCGCTAGCGATTCCCGTGGGGAAGCTATCCGACACGATGGCTCCCAGCACTCCGCCCGGGCCGTTGTTCGTCACGACGATCGTGTATTGGATCGTGCCGCTTGAGAGAACCGAGCCGGTCGCTGCCGGGCCGCCACCCGCGCCGCTCGAACCGCCTTGATTGTCGATGAGCTCGATGATCGCCAGGTCGGCGGTTGAGTTATCGACGACCGTGGCGCTGTTGTTTGCCAGGTTCGTGTCTTTAAACGTGCCGGGTGCCGTCACGGTGGCTGTGTTCACCAATTGACCGACGGCGCTCGCGCTGATGGTCGCCGAAACGGTATAGGTGATCGAGCTGCCGGTCGGGAGAATCACCGTGTCGTTGATGCTGCCGTTGCCGCTGGCGGCATGAGTGACGTTGACGGCACCGCCGGTGGTGACAATCGTGTACGTGTCGGATGTAATCGCCGCTGGAATGGGATCGCTCACCGTGGCGCCGATGGCCTCGCTGGGACCGGTATTGGCGACGGTAACGGTGTAGGTGATGTTTCCGCCGGCGGAGTATTTCCCCCCGACGTTGTCGGTTTTCGTGACCGAAAGATCGCCCATGAGCCCGCCGACATTGGCGACGACGCTTAAGCTGCCGTTGCCGTTCAATGTCAGATCGCGGACGATCAGCGCGCCGGGAATCGTTGTTCCGTTGCCGTTGGCGGAGTCGGACACATTGCCGGAGATACTCAGGAGAGCGCCGGCCGCATAAACCTCACCCGTCAGCTTCATGCTCGAGGCCGCGAAAGTCAGCGGCACGTTCGACGTCCGGCTTTGGAAAATGACGATGCCTTGGTAAATTCCACTGGCGGGCGCCGAAAGCGTGAGGGTGGTGTTGCCGGCGAAATTGATGGCATCGGTGGATTTGACCGGAGCATTGAAGATCGTCACGCCGGCGCCGGAGATTTTGCTGTTCCCCTGCACGTGGAATCCGCCTCCTTGCAGATAATAAAGACCCGGCTGCAAGGTGACGTTGGAGTTGCCGCTGATCGTGATGCCGTTGACGTAAGTGCCCGGCGAGAGAGTGACCGTCTTGCCGTTGATCGAAGTGTTCGTGAACTTCGTCGGCGGGGCCGTCGGCTGGGGGAGCGCGGCCAACGGATCGGCCAGCGCCGGCGAGCCGGTGACGACGGTGCCGACAACCTTGCCGCCAGAGTTCGAAAGCTTCCCCGTTACGTCGATATTGTTGGCGGAAACGCTTCCGTTTCCCGAAAACTTGCCGGCCGACGTGCTGCTCGAATCAATGACGATGTCGCCGTTGGTGACGGCGATCGTGTTGTTGCCGGTGCGCGTCAGAGCGCCGATGCCGGTTGGATCGAGCACCAGGATGCCGAGATTCGCGGACAACATTGCCCGCTTCTCCAAGCATTCCGCCGTTCTGGTGCGCGGCCGCGACGTATTGGTGCGACGATTCGAACCAAGCGAAGTTTGCGAGTTCCTAGCACGTTTGCGCGAAAACAGGCTCATACATCACCGCCGTTCTCCGCTGCAAGAGCGGGCTAGCCAAGCCAAATGATTGAATGGAAACGAGCCAGAAAAGTGAACTGGAGATTCCAGTCGGAACACGGCAGACGCAAGAAAGGCAAATCAGATAAGCAACCCAAGCTGGGATGCTACGCCTTCTGGCCGCAGATGCAACCGTTCTGCGCGATTCTCACGCGATTTGCGGACACCCGCAGTGACGATCAGGCCGTTGAAAAACGGGGCTGACTTCGAGCCACACTTCAGTTTCGTCGCGCGTGTTTTGGCTGCGAGGTGCCTGTCCCCTTTTTCAACATGCTGCTATTTCGCTGCCGCCTTCGCCGCTTTGATCCGATGAGAAAGCCGCGATTTGACGCGCGGCGCGGTTCGGATGAATGATTTTCGCGGCGGCGGCTTTGTCGAGTTTTTTGGCCGTCGTGCTGAACTCGGCCTGAGCCTCGGACACGTTGCCGCCGTTGATCTTTTCCAGCGTCTTGCGGATTTGCGTTTTCAAGCTCGATTTGACGGCCCGATTGCGCTCGCGGCGAACGACGCTTTGCTGATGGCGTTTTTTGGCACTCTTGGTATTGGGCATGAGGAAAGGGGCTAGGGGCTAGGGGCTAGGGGCTCGGCTCATCGAACGATGCCGTTCGGCCGATGACTATTTATTACGTTCGCGGTTGATTTTGTCCAGACGCGCGGAGACGTCTTCGTAGGCGAAATCCAAGCCGGCCAACGTCGTCAGGTACCGGTCGGCGGCATCGATGTCGTTCAAAAGGTCCATCGACACCACGCCGGCGCGATACAATGCCTTCTTGCGCAACTCGACGTCGCGCTCGGTCATCACTTCCAGCGCGGCCACGTAATTGCTCACCGCCAACTTCGGTTGCTTGATCTTCATGAAGCAATCGCCCAGCGAAATGAAGACCGCCGCCTTGCGCTTCGGGTCGCCGCGGGCCTCTTGAAACGCCTTGATCGCTTCGTTGTAGTTGCCGGCGCGCTGCAGCCGCACGGCATATTCGTATTTCCACGTGGTGTTGCCCGGATAGCGATCGCTGCGGGCACGGAACACTTCCAATTCCACTCGATTCAACTCTTTCTTGATGTCGTGCAGCGCCTTTTTGTTTTCATCCGATGGGTCGTCCAAAAGCCGCTTCTCGGCAACGGTCACCTGGTGACGATTGCTATGGAGTTGCACGTCTTCGAGATGCTCGCGCACCTTCACCGCTCCGCCGCTAGCCGCCAGCGACGTCTTGAGCACTTCTTCGGCCTCGGCATATCGCTCCTCGCGGCCAGCAAATCGGAGAGATCGCTGGCGGAATCGACGTCGGCCGGATCGGCCTCGTGCTTGTGGCGCAGCTCGGTTTCGCGAGTGCTGTCTTTGCCGCCGGTGGTTTTCTTGGCGTTTTTGGCGTCTTCCTTGCCGCTGCCGAGCCAAGCGATTTTGTCGGTGTGCAGCCCGGCGATGGCGCTCTGAGCTTCCTCGTTATTGGGATGATATTTTTTCACCCGCTCCCAGCAGCCCATCGCTTGATCGAATTGTCCGACCAGGGCCAAAGCGCTCTGCGCAAGCCCGCGCGATTTCGACGTCGCCCGGATCGGGCGCGCTCTTCGTGGCCAGATTCAGATAGATGAGTTGGGATTTGTAGCAGCCCAGTCCGGCCGAGGCGGTGCCCATCTGCATCAGGGTGGGAATATCCCAGGGATTCAACTTAAGCAATTCGAGTCCCGCGCGGATCGCGGTCGAGAATTCCCCTTTGGCGAGCGACTTCTTCAACTTCGCTTTCGAGCCCATTCCTTGGATGGCCGCGAAGTTGCCCCCTTTCCCTTTGTTGTTATACTTTTTTTGCAGATTGTCGAGGAACGATTGCACGTACAACGGATTCCCCGGATCGCCGGCAACGCACTGCGCGAACATTTCGGTGGCGTAGTCGCGGTTGCGAAGTTTCGATTGCTCTCCCTTGTCGAAGTTCTGCTGTAGCAGCCGCCGCTGCTCGGGAGAGACCGGCTTGGCTTGAACCAGCTTCGGGCGTTTGTCTTGTGGAGTTTCGTCGGCCATGGGCGCGGAACAAAATCGACTGGGAAATTACCGACGCGCTGGGGACGGTGCGGCGGATGTGGGTTGAAGGGAAAAAATACCATCCTTGATAACCCGTCTATCTTAGCTCAGCGCGCCCCTCCGCCGCAACCGACCGGCAACTGGTGGTACACTGTAAGAATTCGGTCCCCGTGCCTCCCTGACCGGTCCAGCGTTCCCCCATGCCGCCTCTCGAACCAAACCGCCTCGGAAAAGTCTACCTGGTCGGCGCTGGGCCGGGCGATCCGGGCCTGATTACCTGGCGGGGCGTCGAATGCCTGCGGCGCGCCGACGCCGTCTTGTACGACTATCTCGTCAATCCGCATATTCTGATCCACGCCCGCCCCGGCGCCGAGCTCCAATGCCTCGGCCGTCACGGCGGCCCCAACGCCCACATGGAAATCGGCGATCGGATCATGCCGCAAGCCGACGTCAATCGGCGGCTGATCGAATTGGCTCGCGCCGGCCGAACCGTCGTCCGGCTCAAAGGAGGCGATCCGGCTGTCTTCGGCCGGCTCGCGGAAGAGGCCGACGCTTTGGCGGCGGCCGGCATTCCGCTGGAAATCGTGCCGGGCATCACCGCCGCCCTTGCCGCCGGCAGCTACGCCGGCATCATGCTCACGCATCGCGACGAAGCCTCGGCCGTCGCGCTCGTGACCGGCCGTGAGACCGACGACAAGCAATCCGCCGGTCTCGACTTTGCCGCGCTCGCCGCGTTTCCCGGTACGCTCGTCTTCTACATGGGCTTGACCACCGCCGGCCGCTGGACCGCCGAGTTGATCCTCCACGGCAAACCGGCCGACACGCCCGCGGCAATCGTGCGCCGCTGTTCGTGGCCCGACCAAACCGTGATTCAAACCACGCTCGGCCGAGTGAACGAGGAACTGACGGCCGCGAAAATGCGACCGCCGGTGATCGTGATCGTCGGCTCGGTAGCGGCAGCGACGGCCTGCGATTGGTTCGCTTCGCGCCCGCTGTTTGGCCAGCAAGTGCTTGTCACGCGGCCCCTCGATCAAGTGGAAACACTTTGCAGTCGGCTCACCGAATTGGGTGCGGAATGCCTCGTGCAACCGGCCATCCAAATTTGCCCACCGGCGGATTGGTCGCCCGTCGATTCGGCGCTTGCGCGGTTGAACGAATTCGACTGGCTGGTGTTCTCCAGCGCTAACGGGGTTCGCTTTTTACTTGAACGATTGCTCGGTCAAGGGGGCGATCTGCGGCGACTCGCAGGCGTGCGGCTGGCCGTGATGGGCCCCGGCACCGGCGAGGAATTATCGCGCTATCATCTCAAAGCCGACATGCAGCCGGAGCAATATCGGGCCGAAGAGCTCGCCGCGCTGCTCAAGCCCGACGCTCGCGGCCGGAGGTTTCTCCTCGCCCGCGCCAGCCGCGGCCGCGAAGTTCTGCCGGATGAACTCATCGCGGCCGGGGCGATCGTCGAGCAAATCGTCGTCTACACCAGCACCGACGTGCCGCAGCCCGACCCCGAAATCGCCACCGCGTTGTCCGCCGGTCGAATCGATTGGGTCACCGTCACGAGTTCCGCCATCGCCCGATCGCTCGCGCAAATGTTCGGCGAAGATCTGCGAAAAGCTCGCTTGGCCAGCATCAGCCCCATTACCTCGGTAACGCTCCGCACCCTCGGCCACGAACCGTCGGCCGAAGCAACCGAATACACGATGGACGGCGTTGTGCGAGCGATTGAAGAAGGGGCGAGGGACTAGGGGCTGGGGACTAGGGGACGAAGAACAAAACCGCGCGATTCCCGCACGCGAGCTGGTCAGTCAAACGGAGTATTGGAGTGCGCTTGCGGTTTCGCGCAGCTCCTAGTCCCTAGTCCCTAGTCCCTTCCCTAACACTCTCCCGTACAACTCCCGATGCCGCCGGGCCATCAATTCCGCCGTGTTCTCGGCTTGAATCATTTCATAGCCGCGGCGGCCGCATTCGGCAGCGAGAGCCGGATCGCGGATCAGCTCGACCAGTTTGTCGGCCAGCGATCGGGGATCGAGTGGCTCGCAGAGCAGGCCGGCGCCGCTCTGCTCGATCAATTCCGGAAACGTTCCATGTCGCGGCAGCACCAGCGGCACGCCGTTGGCCATCGCCTCGAGCACCGAGATACCCTTGCTCTCGTGATACACCGTCGGAATCGCCATCAGGTCGAGCGATTGCAGAAACGCGATTTTGCCCGCGCGGTCCAACTCGCCGTGGTACTCGAATCGGTCATGCACGCCGGCTTCCGTCAAGCGGCGAACGATCTGATCGAAATAGGGTTGATCGCCGCTCGACATATAGCCCGCCACATGCAATCGCAGGGGCGGCAAATCGTCGCGCAGCGCCAGCAGACAAAAGGCATCGGCCAGAATATGCAAACCCTTTTCCGCCGCGACGCGAGCGAAGTAGCCGACCGTCAGCCCTTGTGAAGCTTCACGCGGCGCGCGCTGGCGATGCCCGTCGAGATTCAGTCCGTGCGGAATGACTTCGATCTTCGCGCGGTCCACGT
This sequence comes from Pirellulales bacterium, assembly GCA_963738955.1. Classification (GTDB taxonomy): domain Bacteria; phylum Planctomycetota; class Planctomycetia; order Pirellulales; family DATAWG01; genus DATAWG01. Next base: position 70,905 of record CAVTYW010000025.1, read on the forward strand.
CGAGGTAATCCGCCATGAAATCGGCGAAGTAATGATTCAGCGACACGAACCGATCGATCTGGCGAGCCTGCTGCTTGAGCAGCGCTCGCGCCTGGCTGTAGTGCGGCTCGGCGAGTTGCTCCAGAAAAACATCCTCGCCGGAAAGCGTGCAAAGGATCGGCACTTTCAATCCCTCGCGCAACGCCGGCGCCATGCCGGCCAGCATGACGTTTGACAAATGGACGACCTCCGGCCGCACGTTCAACCGTGAGCCAGCGCAGCAGCTTGGCGATCTCCTTTCGCTGCCGTCCCTTGGTGCCGGCGAGCGTCGACACGGTCAGCGCACCGAGCTTGGTCACATCCATCCCCGCGCTGCGTTTGGACAGCCAATCGAGCAGCGTGGGCGAATCCAAGAGAGAATCGAGAAACCAAGGCGTATGGCGAAACAGCGCCGAATGCTGCTGCAAGAAGACATTGACGCCGCCGAAAAAAACCCGCGATTCGCTGGCGCTCGGCTCGTCGGTCCGCAACGGCGTGTAGGTCGGAATCAAAACGACTTCAGCGCCTTGGCGGTGCAGCTCCGACGCTAGCGTGTTGTCGTGCAAGCAGGCGCCGCAATACCGTCCGGCCGCGCCCGCGGAGATGTAGGCAATTTTCATAGGTGAGACCTTGGGAGATTATAGCAGTCAACAGCCCTGTGCGACGCCGCCCTGATAGCGTGCGGATTCGTCTTGAATTGAGACGCCCCGGCTCGTTCCGGGACGAAAACTTCCATCGGCGCCGATCTACGGATTGTAGCGATCGCTTGTCCAATGCCGCTAACAGCTTTCGTATCAGCAATTTGCAGCCGGATTTATGGGTAGTGACGGCGAATCCGTGTCGGCGGTACGCGAATTGCAATTCAGCATTTCCACACAGAAAGGTCAGGAAACCCTTTCTAGCCTTGAGCGAAGCAATTCAGGAGGGATTGTCATGCTGATCCTAAGACGCAAAGTGGGCGAGAAAATCGTCATCGGCGATGGCATTGTCGTTGTGGTCACTCGGGTGTCAGGCGCCCGCGTGACCCTGGGAATCGAAGCTCCATCGACCGTGCATATCGTGCGCGGCGAGTTGCGCGCCTTTGACGAACCGACGGCCGAGAAGCCGGTTTCGGTTCCCGCCCCGATCGAAATGGACACTGCGGCAGGACACGGAATGGTTTCAACCGGCGTTCCCCATTTGCCGCGTTAGCGGGACGTCCGCTTGAGGGAGCTCGTCCGCCGATCGTGGCGCACTGCTTCGCGCGGCGCGAAGCTAGCAATCGCGCGGGCACGATCCGACATTGACCGGGCTGGCAACCGCTTCTATTGTCCGCGTTTGCCGGCAATCCGCTCGCGACTCCTTTGTCCGCAACGAGTTGCGATCCCCGCGATTGAAGTGCATGCGTGTAAAATTCAGGCGGTTGAAAACCTTCGCGACGCTCCCAGGATGGTCTAGCGCTCGCGGTTGTCTCTGACAGCAAATTGTCGCGCGATGGATCGCTCGATTCTCATTTCCGCGCAGCGAGTGATGCGTCGTCGCGGCGTGCGCTGTATGCCAGCGTGCCTGATTCTCCTGCTGGTAGTGGGCACGGGCTGCGCGAAAATGCATTATGTCACCGCTCGCGCGGCGCCCAACAATCCGCTGCAAGATCGCCTGGCCATTTCGTCGCATAGCGGACCAAAACCAAGCGACCGGACGCTGCAATTTCTCCGCGGCTACAATCTGGCCGACGATTTGGCCGGCGATCCGCGGAAACTGCTCGCGGAGGTCGAGCAAGTCGTGCAACAGGATCCGTCGTCGGAAGCCAACTACGCGGCCGCCGAGGTCGCCTATATCGGCGGCGTCAAGCTGCAACGCAAATCCGATACGGCCGGCGCGGGATCTGTATGCCGCGGCGGTCGTTCATGCCCATTTCTATCTGATGGGCCCTGATTCGCGCGTCGGCGCAATCCGTACGATCCCCAATTCCGCGGTGCCTGCGATATCTACAACACCGCGCTCGAAGCCGCGCTGCGCATCGCCCGCGCCGATGGATTGCTCCATCCCGGCGGCCACGAATCGATCGAAATGGGAGGTCAGCAATGGGACATCACGGTCGCGGTTCGCGATGGTCTGTGGCACGACGAAGATTTCGGCCGCATCGAATTCGCTTCCGACTACAAGACCAACGGCCTGCACGACGCCAATCACACGTTCGGTTTGGGCGTGCCGCTGATCGTCGTTCGCAATCCAGCCGGACGCAACGATCCCGCGCAGCCTTACTATGCGCCGGGCCTTGCTTTCCCGATGACCGCCTTCCTTCGGCTGCTGCCTGACGAACCGGAGGCGATTCCCGCCGGCGTGCCGCTCGCGGGCCCCGCATTGCCAAACAGCGCCGCGTCGTTCATCGCGCCGCCGAACGTTGCAGCAACAACCGCCGCCGCCGGCACTCACCATCGCGCCGTGCTCGAGCTTTACGATCCGCTTTCCGCGACGGAGTTGGTTGTCGACGATCGGCGAATTCCGTTGGAAACCGACTTGAGCACGCCGCTGGCCTATGGGCTGAACGATCCCGCGCTGCAACAGATCCAGCAGCCGACGATCGGCTTGTTGCGGCCCGATTCGCCGAAGCATCTGACAGGCCTCTACATGCTCGAACCGTTCCAGCCGAACAAAATCCCCGTCATCATGATCCACGGCTTGTGGTCCGGCCCGTTCACCTGGATGGAGATGTTCAACACGCTGCACGGCTCGGCGGAATTCGCGCGAACTACCAATTCTGGTTCTACACCTATCCGACCGGCCAGCCCTTTTGGCAAAGCGCCGCCGAATTGCGACGGACGCTCGTGCAACTCCGTTCGACGCTCGATCCGCAGCATCGCGATCTGGCGCTGGATCAAATGGTGTTGGTCGGCCATAGCATGGGCGGACTGATCGCGCGATTGCAAACGCTCTCCAGCGGCAACGATTTTTGGCGGCTGGCGAGCGACAAACCGTTCTCCGAGCTCGTGGCCGACGCCCGAATGCGCGCCGATCTGTCCGACATCTTCTTCTTCGAGCCGAATCCATCGGTCCGCCGCGTGATCACGATCGCCACGCCCCATCGCGGCACGAACATCTCGAACGAAACGACGCAGTGGCTTGGCCGGCGATTCATCTCCTTGCCGAAAGACACCGTGCAAGGAACCAGGGATTTGCTGGCCGAAAACCCGAATTTCTTCCCGCCGAACTCGTTGGTCCGAGTGTCGAACACGATCGAGTCGCTGTCGCCGAAGTTGACGATCTTGCCGGTGATGCTCAGCGCGCCGCGTGGGCCCTGGATCACGTATCACAATATCGTCGGCCGCGTGCCGCAGCACGACTTCTTGGGGCACGTCGCCGGCGATGGCGACGGCGTGGTTCCCTTCGCCAGCGCGCATTTGGACGACGTGGCTTCGGAAATCATCGTGCCGGCCGACCATTTGCGAGTGGAAAGCCATCCGCTGGCGATTCTCGAAGTCCGGCGGATCTTGCTGGAGCAAGCCGCAGAATTGCGGCAGAATCCGTATGGGCCGGTGCGAGCAATGGCGCCGAAGGGGACAAGCACGCGATAGGAGCTGCTTTCTTAATAAAGCGATTGAACTTGCGGTTGCCTTGAGGGATAATTGCGACATGCAGACGTTGGGCCACATTCAGAACGGCGTCGTCGTTCTCGACGAGGGCGTCAGCTTCCCGGAGGGAACGCGGGTTTCCGTGTCCGTGCTTTCAATTGGGCAGGGAAATTCGACTCCACGCATCCGTTCGGCGGTTGACCAGCGGCCAGTCATGCTGCCGATTTTCGACTACGACGGGCCGCCGGACATCGCATTGACCAACGAGCGCATCGCGGAAATCCTGGATCGCGACGATGCATCTGCTTGACATCAACGTCTGGCTCGCCTTGGCGTTCAAGCGGCACATGCATCACGCGCAGGGTGCCGCTTGGTTTCGCGCGGCGGCCGCACGAAGTCTGTTCTGCCGGTTCACCCAAGCGGGTTTTTTGCGGCTCGCGTCAAACCCGGCTGCCATGGGGCCGGCGGCGGTCACGATGGCGAACGCGTGGCGCGCCTACGACGCCCTGCTTGCCGATCCAAACGTCGCGTTCGCCGACGAACCCGAAGGCATCGAGCCTGTCTGGCGGTCGAACACGCAAGGACTCGTTTTCTCGCCAAAGGCCTGGAACGACGCCTATCTGGCCGCCTTTGCTCGAACCGGCGGCTTTGAAGTCGTCACCTTCGACCAGGGCTTTGGGCAGTACAACGACATTCGCTGCACGATCCTGTCGTAGGAGAACCAATGCCGCTCGTTCATTGCGGCCGGTGTCGCGCCGGGCATTTCGATAATAGTGCCAAATCGCGGCCTCTTCCAGCCGCCGATTCGACTTCCGAATTCCCAGCCGATTCGCGACTCACTCCGGTACGACGATCTCCAACAACTCGACCGCCGGCTCATCGTTGCAATGGATCAATGCCGTGCGGCCGTAGGTTCGTTGCTCCGGCTGCATATCGAACAAGCGGCACAAATCGGGCCCCGGCGCAATCTCCCACAGATTGAACAACTCCACTTCCCGCAGCACGTTGTTGCGAATCAATATCCGCCCCAATGGCGCCGACTGGCTTTCGACCTCTTGCCGCACGATATCGCTGACATGCGCAAAATTTAATCGCACGATTCCAAACTGCACGACGCGACCGTTGTCCTGCCGCCGCAGCAGAATCTTGCGGGAATAGTGGTCAGCATCCAACCGCGTCTCGAGCACCTGCACGTTCACCAGCGTGCCATGATGCTGCTCGACCGTTACGGTCATGTGGTGATCGTGCGCCAGCAACTTGCGATAGACGGGCGGAAGCTGCCTGGCCGTCACCTCGCGGCAATAGCCCAGTTGCTCTGGGGCGTCGTAAAACAACGCCACCAGCGTCTCCAATTCAGGAATGACGCGCGGATGCGTACTCACGCCAATCGATTCGGCTCAATTTAGGCCGAAGTTTTCAGGCCGGCCGTCCGGAAAGACCAAACGGCGATGAAACAGGTGGGACGATTTGGGGTGGGTTGTTTTGGTCGCGCTCGCAGAATTGCAGCCGCCGGGCCACATCGCAATTCTCTAACACCGCGGCTTCAAAACAATATCAATCAAGTATTGCAACAGCCGGCACAATGCCCAAGGCTGGAGCGACTCGGCAACCGCTCGAGCTCGCTTATCGTATTCTTGTACCAAACGCTCCGCTTTGTCAAATACCCGAGCCTCTTCATACAGCTCGCGAATCGCTTGCACCGTCGCTTCCGTCACCGGCGCATTCGCCGCGAGCGCCTCCAATCGCGCCACGCTCGGCTCGGACAATCCTTCCAGGGCCAAAGCCCACAGCACCGTCGGCCGCCCGCCCAGCACGTCGCCGGCGGCGATTAGCTTATTATGATTGTCGGGCAGCCAATCGGCCAGATCATTTTGAATCTGAAAAGCAACGCCCAGATGCCGGGCAAATTCGGCGATCGGCGTCAAATATGGTCTGCTATCGCCCGCCAACCGCACGCCCGTAATCAATGCCGCCTCGAAAGCCGGCGCGGTCTTCAAAGCGTAAATCTCGAGCGCTTCGGCCGCGGAAAGCCGCTTCCGCCGCGAATCCCGCCACAACAACTCGGCGCCCTGCCCCTCGGTCAGCTTGATATGAGCGTCGGCCAGGCGGTCCATGATGTCGCTGACGACCTCCGCCCCCAGCGCGGCGCTCTCTCGGCTCACCAGGCGATAGCCGAGCCCGATCAGAAAATCTCCGACATTGATCGCCGTCGGCACGCCGAGCGCGATGCAGCGTCGCCTCGCCATAGCGGAACTGATCGTCGTCTTCAATGTCATCATGCACCAGCGACGCTTTGTGAAACGTCTCGATCGACACCGCGGCTCGCTTCACGGCCAACGGCAATTCGGCAACCTGTCGATGACCATCGGCCAGCGTACACCGCCCCCCGGTCATGGCGTCGTACACGGCCAACGTGATGAACGGCCGCGAATGCTTGCCGCCGCGCGTCAGAAAGTCGTAAGCGATCGCTTCGGTGCCGGCTAGCGGTTCGAGGCTCGCGGCGCCGTGGCCATTCAACTCGGCCAGGCGAGGACCGCTGCGCATCCGCGGGGCGAGATGCTCCAACTCGTCGGGCTCGAACATTCGCCGAGCCGCCCGCATCAGATGTCGGTAGTTCGGCGTCGAATCGTCGGCCGCCTCATAGGGCAACTCGATCATCTGGCGGACCCAATCGGCATCGAACGGCGCGGCAGCAACGGCCGACGTATCGAGCAGCGGAATCGCCATGCAGGGGATATCGAATTGCGGAATCTGGTCGATCGCCTTTTCCAACAGATCGAGCGAAGCCACGCCGAGGAGCGCGTCGATCTCCGCGCCGGCCAACGCCGTCAACACCGCGACCGATTCTTCGGCCCACAACACTCGGTATCCCAATTCCTCGGCCATCGCCCGCAGCCAAGCAATGCCACACGCGGCGCAAACTGGCATTTCGCGTGTTGAAAAAGGGGACTGGCTCCGAGCACCCGTTCGGCGTCGCCCTGCTTTTGACACGGCCGCGAGGTGCCTGTCCCCTTTTTCAACACGCGACACGGCACGGCCATCGCATGAGTGTGCCAGATTGCCGGGCAGCAGCAGCAACCGCCGGTCGTGCTGCACGGAGACAACTTTCGGCTGCCAGAAAGCCGTGGCCAGCATGACCATCGTCCAACCGACGTAGGCTTCCGGCAGTTCGAGATCGGCCAGCAGTTCCCGAGCGAGCGAATCCAATTCGGTTTTCGTCGCGGCCCGTGCGGGATCAAGCCGCCCGGAAACCGCTGCCGCCTGGCGTCGCAACCGCTCGCGCAGCGACTTTGGCTGCGGCACCCGTTTGATATGGTCGGTCGCGCCGCTGGATCCGTTCGACCCATTGGAAAGGGCGCGCCCGACGATCGCAGGCTCGACCGGCTTCATGCCCGCTGGCGACAATTTTCGCGTGACGCTCGACAAGGATAGATCCTTCCGTTCCAAGATTCCCTGACCCTGAGCCCGCGGTGCTAGCCAGGGGTGGATAAAACCGCTCCAACCCTCGGCTAGCGCCGTGGGCTCACAATGCCGACCGCCGGTTTCGCCCAACATCATAACAAAGCGGTTACGAGTGGGAACTGGCCGGCTATTCAAACATTCGTGAAACATTGACCGCACGGTGCGAGATGACTTAACCGGCAGTCCGCCTCCGGCCGAGTCTCGAACGCGACCAAGGAGCTTGACTCCACAATCGCTTCAAACCCTTCCACACCATCCGCTTCGGCCGAACGTGCCCATAAATTTGCTTGCTCTTGCCATCACTGTTTGGCTACAATCAGCGGTAGTCGGGGAATTGTGCGACGTCGATCGGGATTGGCTGCGGCGCCGGTCGTAGTTTGGGAAGTTTTTCCACCGACTGCCCGCCTTTATGCCCACCCACGTTAGCCGCGCCAACCCAATACACGAACCCGAAGCGTCAGCGAGGATGGCGACCAACGCTGGCCGGCCCTCGCTAACGCTTCGGGTTGGTACACTGCTGGTGTTTTTCCTTCGCGAGGAGTGTGTGGCATGATCGACGCTCGACGCATGAGCCGGTTCGGTCGGGGTTTGGCGATTGCCGTCGCTGGCCTCGTGGGTTTCCTGACGCAACTTGGTCCAGTGCTGGCGGCTGACTCGAAACCAGCCGATTCCAAGCCGGCGGCAAAGGTCAGCTATTTCCGCGACGTGCGACCGATCTTCCAGGAGCATTGCCAGGGCTGCCATCAGCCGGCCAAGCGGAGCGGCGAGTATGTGATGACGCCGTTCGCCGCGCTGCTGAAAGGGGGCGAAAGCGGCGAGGCGGCGATCGTGCCCGGCAAGCCGGACGAGAGCAATCTGCTCAAGCAGATCACGCCGCAGCCAGGAAGGCAAGGCCGAGATGCCCAAGGACAAGCCGCCGCTCGCCGAGACCCAGATCGAATCTGATCTCGCCGCTGGATCGCCGAAGGGGCCGCCGACGACACGCCCGCCTCCGCGTCGGTCGACGTTCGACACCGACCATCCGCCCGTCTATCACGCGCCGCCGGTGCTCACGGCGCTCGATTATTCGCCCGACGGCACGCTGCTGGCCGTTCGGGCTATCACGAAGTGCTGCTCTGCACAAGGCCGACGGCTCGGCAGCTCGTCGCCCGGCTGGTCGGGCTTTCGGAGCGGATCGAATCGCTCGCGTTTTCGCCGGACGGCAAGTGGCTGGCCGTGACCGGCGGTTCGCCCGGCCGGTTCGGCGAGATTCAGATTTGGGACGTCGCCGAGCGCAAGCTGCTGCTCTCGGTGCCGATGACTTACGACACGCTGTACGGCGTCAGCTGGTCGCCCGACGGCACGCAAGATCGCCTTCGGCTGTGCCGACAACACCGTGCGCGCGATCGACGCCAAGACCGGCAAGCAGGTGCTGTTTCAAGGTGCGCACAACGATTGGGTGCTCGACACCGTGTTCTCGACGGACGCCTCGCATCTGGTTTCGGTCAGCCGCGATCGCTCGATGAAGCTGATCGAAGTCGCCACGCAGCGGTTCGTCGACAACATCACCAGCATCACGCCCGGCGCGCTCAAGGGCGGGCTTGGCTTCGGTCGATCGGCATCCGAAGAAGGACGAAGCTGGTGGTCGGCGGGGCCGACGGCATGCCGAAGATTTATCACATGTATCGCCCGGCCAAAGTCGCGGCAGATCGGCGACGACTTCAATCTGATCCGCGCGTTTCGAGGCGATGCCCGGCCGGATCTACGCCGTGCGAATACAGCCCCGACGGCAGGCGGATCGTCGCCGGCTCGAGCAGCGACGGGACCGGCGAGATCCGCGTCTACAATGCCGACTACGGCCAGTCTGGTCTGCGAAATTCGAAGGCCAGCCCGGCCCGATTTACGCCGCCCGCTTCAGCCCCGACGGCAAGCAAGTCGCCGCCGCCGGCTTTTCGCGGCAAAGTGATGCTGATGGACGCGGCAACGGGCAAGCTCGATCAAAGAGTTCGTGCCGGTGCCGAATGGCGGGATTGGGGCTGGCAGGGCACGCTGTACGTGCCGGAGGTAGGTCGAAGATCGAAGTCATGTAGGACGGCACTCCAAGCCGCTCGGACAGTCGAGAAACATGCGGCACTACATGCTCAGCATGCCCTCGGCGAAATGACGATGCAACGGTTTTGGCGATCGCGGCCGGTCTGCTCGTTCTATCGCTCTCGGCCTGAGCCTCGGCGGCTGCCGAGGCAATCGCTGCCGCCGGCGTGCAAGATCGCTACGCGATCGACGCTCAGCCCGTCGACGATCGAGCTTGCAGCAATCGCTTCGATTATGCGCCAAGTGCTCCTCACCGCGACGACTGGCCGGCGGGCGAAAAGGTCGATGTGACGCCGCATGGCCGATTCGAGCCAGCCGGCGGCTGGCGTCGTTGAAGTCTCGCCGACCGGAATGGTGCGCCCGAAGGCCGACGGCAAGGGCGAATTGCGATTCTCGCTCGCCGGGCAATCGGTCGTCGTCCCGGTCAGCGTCGCTGGCCTCGGCAGCCGACTATCACGGTCAGCTTCGTGCGCGACGTGATGCCGACGATGTCGAAAATCGGCTGCAACGCCGGCACCTGCCACGGCTCGGCCAAGGGCAAGAACGGCTTCAAGCTTTCGCTGCGCGGCTACGACTCCGCTGTTCGATCACGTGGCGCTGACCGACGATCTGGCCGCCCGCCGGTTCAATCGCGCCATGCCCGAGCAAAGCCTGATGCTGCTCAAGCCGAGCGGCTCGGTGCCGCACGTCGGCGGCATGCTCATCAAGCCGGGCGAGCCGTATTACGAACTGCTCAAGAGCTGGATCACCGAAGGGGCGGCAGCTCGATCGCGAGCGCCCCGCGGGTCGCGAAGGTCGAAGTCTCGCCGCCGGCGCCGATCATCCCATTGCCGAAGATGAAGCAGCAATTCCGCGTGCTGGCCACGTATGCCGACGGCCGCTCCGCGACGTGACGGCCGAGGCCTTCGTCGAGAGCGGCAACATCGAAGTGCTCGAGGCCGACAAGCATGGCCTGATCACGGCCCTGCGCCGCGGCGAATCGGCCGTGCTTGTTCGCTACGAAGGGAACTACGCCGCCACGACGGTCACGGTGATGGGCGACCGCAGCGGCTTCGCCTGGAAAGATCAGCCCGAAAACAACTACATCGACGAACTGGTCTACGCCAAGCTGAAGCGCGTCAGCACGCTGCCGCCAGCGAGCTGTGCACCGACGCCGATTTCATCCGCCGCGTCTATCTCGATCTGACCGGCCTGCCGCCGACGTCGGCCGAGGTGCGCGCCTTCTTGGCCGACTCGCGCGACACCCGAACGTCAAGCGCGACGAGCTGATCGATCGCTTGATCGGCAGCGCGGCCTACGTCGAGCAGATGAGCAACAAATGGGCCGACCTGCTGCAGTGCAACGACAAGTATCTCGGCGAAAAAGGGGCCCGGGCTCTGCGCAACTGGATTCGCCAGGCGGTGGCCACGAACATGCCCTACGACAAGTTCGTCTACGCCGTGCTGACGGCCAGCGGCTCGAACATCGAGAATCCGCCGGCCTCGTATTACAAGATTCTTCGCGAGCCAGGCCCGCTGATGGAGAACACGACGCAGCTGTTCCTCGGCGTGCGGTTCAATTGCAACAAGTGCCACGACCATCCGTTCGAGCGTTGGACGCAGAATCAGCACTGGCAGCTGGCCGCGTTCTTCGCCAAGGTCGACCGCAAGGACGATCCGCACTACGCCGACAAGAAAATCGGCGGCACCGACGTCGAAGCGGGCAAGGCGCTCGGCGAAGTCATTTACGACGGCACGACCGGGCGAAGTCCGCAATCCGACGACGCAAGCCCTACAGACGCCCGACTTCCCCTACACTTACCCCGACATGGCCCCGCGCACCGGCACGCTCCGCGAGCAATTCGCCCGCTGGACCATCTCGCCGAAGAATCCGTATTTCGCCAAGAGCTACGTGAATCGGATCTGGAGCTATCTGACGGGCGTCGGCTTCATCGAGCCGATCGACGACATTCGCGCCGGCAATCCGCCGACCAATCCCGAGTTGCTCGATCGCCTGACGGCCGATTTCATCGCCAGCGGCTTCGACGTGCAGAAGTTGCAGCGGCTGATTTGCAAATCGGCCACGTATCAACGTTCGCTCGGCACCAATAAGTGGAACAGCGACGACACGGTCAATTACTCGCACGCGATGGCCCGTCGCCTGCCGGCCGAAGTGCTGTACGACGCCGTGTTTCAAGTGACCGGGGCCACGCGCCAGCTGTCGGGCTTGCCGAGCGGCGCCCGCGCGGCGGAAGAGCCCGATCCCAGCGTCAATTCGCCCGACGGATTCTTGGATCTGTTCGGACGCGCCGCCACGGCAAAGTTCGTGCGAATGCGAGCGGTTCACCGGCGTGATGCTTGGCCAGGCGCTCAATCTGATCAATGGTCCGACGATCGCCGACGCCATCAACGAGCCGAACAACGGTCTCACGCAGCTCGTCGCCTCGGAAAAGGACGATGGTCGGCTGATCGACGAGATTTTCATGCGCGTGTTGAACCGCCCGCCGACGCCGACCGAAATCGCCGCCAGCACGCAAACGCTGCGTTCCTTCGACGACGATCAGGCCAAACTCGTCGCCCAGCTGGCCGAATACGAAAAGACTCTGCCGGCCAAGCAAGCTGAATGGGAAAAGAATGCGACGGCGTCGATCACCTGGATGCCGCTGGAAGTGCAATCGGCCAAGTCGGCCGTCGGCGGCACGTTGGCGAAAGAACCCAACGACGTGATCTTCGCCTCCGGCAAGCTCGAGAAAGATTTGTATACACTGACGGTGAAAACCGATCTGCTCGACATTTCGGCGTTCCGGCTCGAAGCGCTCGCCGACCCACGCTTGCCGAAATCGGGCCCCGGCCGCGCGCCGAACGGCAATCAGGTGCTCAGCGAATTTCACGTCACCGCGGCGCCGGCTTCCGATCCGAGCAAGGCCCAGCCCGTGCAATTGCAAAATGCCCAGGCCGACTACAATCAGCCCGGCTGGCATGTGACCGGCGCGATCGACGGCGATTTGGCCACCGGTTGGGCGATCGACGGTCAAGAAGGCCATGACCACGTCGCGCTGTTCGAATGCCAGAAGAACGTCGGCTTCGCCGGCGGAACGCTGCTCACGTTCACACTCGATCAACAGTTTCCCGACGGCCATCATCTGCTCGGCAAATTCCGCCTATCGGCAAGCACGTCGAAGCGCCCGGTGCGATTGGAAAGCGCGCCGTCCAGCGTCGCTCGCTTGCTGGCCATCCCGCCCGCAAAGCGCTCGGCCACCGAGCAAGCCGAATTGACGCAACACTTCCGTTCGCTCGACCCAGAACTGGCCCGGCTCCAACTCGCCGTCGCCCAGCATTCGAATGACCGTGTCAATGCTCGACTGCTGGGAGCGCAGGACCTTGTTTGGGCGTTGATCAATAGTCCGGCTTTCTTATTCAATCACTAGTCCGTGGCAGGATTCCAATGAAAACCGCAATCGCGTTGTTGCTCGGGGTGTGCCTTGCGTCGTCTCTAGCTTCGATCGCGTTGGCGAAAGACGAAACCGACACTCCAAAAAAAGACGATGCCATCTGGACCGGAAAAACAGTCGATGCCCGCGGCATCGGCGTGACGATCACGTTCGACAGCAGCGAAACGCCGGAGCTCAAAGATTGGGCCGAGAAAGCCGGAAAGATTGCCGCCGATTGGTATCCGAAAATCGACAAGCTGTTGGCCAGCCCTGGCTTCTCGCCGCCGAAAACGGTCGAGATTCGCTTTCGCAAGAATTTCCGCGGTCTCGCGGCGACGACCGGCAACGTCATCACGATTCAGCCCGATTGGGTTCGCAAGCATCCCGACGATTTCGGCATGGTCGTGCATGAACTGACGCACGTCGTGCAGCAGTATCACGGCCGCGGCAACAAGCCGGGCTGGCTCGTCGAAGGAATTGCCGACTACATTCGCATCGTGAAATACGAGCCGAAAGCCCCGCGGCCGCGTCTCAATCCCGACCGGGCAAAATACACCGACGCCTACAAAACCACCGCCATGTTCCTCGAATGGGTCGAAAACAAATACGACGCCGAGCTCGTTAACAAGCTAAACGCGGCGCTGCGAGCCGGCAATTACAAGGAAGACATGTGGAAAGACGCGACCAAAAAGCCGCTCGATGATCTCTGGTCGGAATTCGCCGACTCGCTGCGCAAGACGAAGGCCAAGTCGGCGGGGCTGCAAAAATCGAAGGCGAATTGATTCGGCTTCAGGCCGGCAGCCGTCCTTCGGCCAGTTCCTCGTCCCACTGCTCCAGCAGCGGCCAGTCGATCGCGCAGGTGCCGAAATCGGCCATGTGCAGATACGTGTTCCAGCCGGGCGATCGCCTGATCCAACAGCGCGTTGTCCTTGCGGAAGATCGGGCCGTGGCTCGGCAGCAGCCATTCCACGTCGCTCGCGCGAATCCGCTCCAGCGAGCGGATGAACGCCGGAATGTCGCTGCCATGATGGGCGTCGATCGCGCCGACGCAGCCGTCGCGATAGATATTGTCGCCGCTGAACAGCAGGTCGCCCAAGCGGAACGACAAGCTGGCTGTCGGTGTGTCCCGGCGTGTGCCAAACTTCGAGGCTCAAGTCTGCCCACCGCGATCCGATCGCCGTCGTCGACCAGATGCTCCGATCTCCACCGGCGGCATTTCCATGTGGATATTTTGAGCGTCGATTTCGGCGAATGTCTTGATCAAGTCGCCGCTGAGCCAGCGTTCGGCCGCCAGCCGATGGCCGGTGACGCTCGTCTTCAGCGCTTGCTTGAATTGCGCCAGGCCCTGGATATGGTCGACGTCGGCATGGGTGGCGATGATCGTTTTGCATTGCGACAGCGGAAAATCGAGTTGCCGGATCAGTTCCAGAATCTCGTCGGCCGTGTCTTGAAAGCCGACGTCGATCAGCAGCCAGTGCGTTGGCATCGTAGACCAAATAGACGTTGCACCCCAGCCGCTGCCCGGCCTGGTGGTTGATCTCGATCACGTGGGGAAAAACAGGCTTTCGCTGCAACATAAATCAAATCCGATGCCGCTCAACCGAGTGCCACGCCGAACGGGATTGTAAGGCCGCGAGTGCCGGCGGGCAAGGACACGAGTTGTCCGTAATAATTCTCACTGATCCAATCCCTTCGGTTCCTGCGTCTCCGGCTGGCCGGCCTCCAGATAAGCCGTGAGCAAAATATGCGCGGCCAGCTTATCGAGCCGAGCCTTGCGCCGCTTCTTGGTCATCTTCGCGCCGGCCAACAGTTGCTCGGCTTCGCTCGAAGTGAATCGTTCGTCGAAAAACACGACAGGCACTCCCGTCGTCTCCGTCAACCACGCGCCGAACGTTCGCGCCTCGATCGATTTCTGGCTCTCGCGCCCGTCGAGATGCACCGGCAGGCCGACGACAAACCGCACGATGCGTTCATCGGCCGCCAGCTTGCGAAACCAGGCGGCGTCTGCAGCGATGTCGCGACGCGTGTAATTGGCAAATGGATTGACCCACCGCCGCTCGGGATCGGTCAGCGCGACGCCGATGCGAACCGTGCCGAAATCGATCCCCGCCAATCGGCCCGGCACGTTTTCCTGTTTTGCAGCCATATTGCAACGGAGCGTCGCCTACAAATACTCTTTCCAGCCGCGCTCTTCCAGCAATTTCACCACGCGGCGAATCGCTTCCTCATCGTGTCGATTCGCCACAAGCGTGGCGTCGGGCGTGTGGACGACGATCATGTCTTTGAGCCCAACCGTCGCGATCAAATGTTCGTCGGTCGAGCGGATGATCGTGCCGGACGTGTTTACGGCGACGTGCCGCTCGGCGGCAATCGTGTTTCCCTCGGTATCGACGCCGCGCAGCCGGGCCATCGCTTGCCAACTGCCGACGTCGTCCCAAGTGAACGGCGCTTCGATCACCGCCACGTCGCGAGCATGTTCCATCACCGCGTAGTCGATCGAAATGCCGCGAATCGCCGCGAATTCGCGCTCGAATGTCGCTTGGAATTCGCCGGTGCCGTCAGCGGCCGCGATCGTCTTCAATCGCGCGAACAATTCCGGCTGATGCTTTTCCAAAGCGGCAAGAATCGTCCGCGCCTTCCAAACGAAGATGCCCGAATTCCAATAGAAATTGCCGGCGGCCAAATACTCGCGCGCCACAGCCGCCGGCGGCTTCTCGCGGAACCGCGCGACTGCATAGGCATTCAACGGTTCGATCGACGCCAACCGCTTTGCTTCCGCTAGCGACACCTCGCTGAATGCGGCGTGGATATAAGCTTGCCCCTTCCTCTCGTCGTCCCCACCGCTCACGCCCAATCGTTCGCCGCGCTCGATGTAGCCAAAGCTCTCGGCGGGATAAGTCGGCTTGATGCCGAAGGTGACGATCTGCTCGGGATGTGCTGCGACCATTCCAGCCGCGTAAGCAATCGCATCACGCAGCGCTTGCGCCGGCAGAATCGCATGGTCGGCCGGCATGACGGCCAGCGTCGCTTCCGGGTCGCGATGGAGGATTTGACACGCCGCGAGGCCGATGCATGGGGCCGTGTCGCGCTTGCAGGGCTCACCGAGCACCGATTGAGATGGCAATTCGGGCAACTGCTTCCGCACAGCATCGACCAGCCGCGCGGCCGTGACGATCAGCACTCGTTCCGGCGGCACGAGCGTCGCCAGCCGATCGACCGTGTCTTGAATCAACGACCGCGTGCCCGAGAGCGGCAACAATTGCTTCGGCCAATCGGCGCGGCTCTCAGGCCAAAACCGCGTCCCCGATCCTCCGGCCATGATCACGGCATGCAACATGAAAGCGAACCATGATTCCGAGTGGATGAACAGTTGGGCCGCCGAGGGGGTCAGGCACATTTTTCGGCGTAACGTGCAGTCGCGATTCCGACCTTTGGCGGCCGAAAAACGAGCCAGACCCCGTGCGCTACCAGACTAACAAAAGTAAGTCAACTTCGTCACCCGCAATCCCGGCTGGATCTTGTCCGTCAGTTCGGCCGCATCCAGCGCGAACAGCGGGCTAATCTCGACCGCCACGTCCGGCGCAACCTCGGCTCCTGCCGCGCGCAGCCATTCCGTGTGCAAACGAATCATCGCCGCCTGCGCCGCCTCGGGCGAATCGCTCGCCGCGCCGGACCATTTTTCACTGGTGCGAACGTGCGATCCTTGTCCACTTCGACGACAATCGCGTGCCGGGCTTCCGGCAACAGATCGAACACGAATCGCTCGAACTTGATTGCGTTCGGCTCATCCGGTTCGATGCGCTCCCCTTTTGACGCACACTCGGCCGCCGTGATGCAGGGCACTTTCTTCCGCGCCAAATGCATCGGCAACCCCGTTGCACTGTGCTGAACGCGCTCGAGAAACTCGCGCTCGAAAAAATGGACGCCGGTGTTGCCCGCCCAAAATCGCAAGCCGCCGCCGAGATCGCGTTGCTCGGCCAGGTCGTCGGGCAAATCGCTGTATTCGATGATCCGCACCCGGCCGTCGATGGCGACAAGGATGCCGAGCTTCTCCCGCGGCTGCCGCTTCGCGACCACGAGCGTCGACATCTCCGATCCGCTCAACAAGTGATAGCCCAAGAACTCGGGATCGCCGATCGGCACCAGCGGATTGTCAACCTGGAAATAAAACAGATGATCGAGCCCGCGAGACTTCATGTCGTCGAGCCCGCCGCTGCGCAAAAGCGCCGAGAGCATTCCGCCATGCCCATCGGGGCTCAAGGCAATTCGCGCCGGCACTTCGAGCAGCACGCGACCGGTCTTCGCATCGACGGCCGGCATTTGCGCCTGGCAGAAAATGCGCAAATCGTCGGCCGCCAGCCCGAACCGCCGGTGCTCGTCGAGATAAGCGACCGTTTCCTCGTGCGTCGCCGGGCTGGTCATCAGATAGAGCGGCACGCGAGCGCCATGCCGCCGTCCCAATGCGACGAGCCGCTCGAAAATGATCTGGAACAGCGGCGCCTTCGAAACCGGCCCGATCGGATAGGTTCCCTTCGGATGCGGCCAACCGAGTCGCGTCCCTTGCCCGCCGGCGACGAGGATCGCACCGACGCGGCCCGCCGCCAGCGCCGCCACGCCGCGCGCTCGAGCCTCTTCAGCCGAGAATTGTCGCTTGCCTCCCGTGTCCGACAAACGAAATGCCGGCGGCGGCTCAGCCTTCCGCGCCAGTGCACCCCAGTCGGTCGCCGTCTCTTGTCCGGCCAGTAATCGCGAGAGTTCGGCGAAGTCGATCCCGCGGATTTGCTCCACGAGCATGTGGCGCTCGGCCGGCGAGAGCTCGTTCCAAAACGTCAGCAAGTGATGCTGATCGTGATCGCGAAGTTCTTGTTCCAGCGAAGGTTGCATGAGTTTTCTCGTGCGCCACGGAACGCCACGGAGGGCGTTCCCTACAATTGAGTACCGCCTGGTACTGTAGGGAACGCCCTCCGTGGCGTTCCGTGGATTGTGGATCGGGGTTATTCTCAAAGCCAGCCATGTACCCAAGCGTAGGCCAGCCAGCAAAGCAGCGGGAAGCCGAGAAAAATCACCAGGTAAGTGAACAGCGTCGTCCAAACATGTCGCGGCCATCGGGCCATATTTCGATGTAGCCGTTCGAGCGATTCTGGGGGTCATCCTCGCCGTGTTTCGGCGACGAATTCGACCGACACGCGTTGCGGCTGCCGCGGCGCGAAGTCTAGTTTCAACTCCAATCGTACACCATGCGGCAAGATTTGCACGGCCCGAATTCGTCCCGCCGGCCCCGCCGTTTGCCGCAGCGAAATTTTTGGCGTTTCGACAAACGGCGGGCAGAACGCGATGTGCGTCGTCGCATTCCGTTCGCTGGTCGCCAGCGACATTTGCAACCATCCGCTGAGCCGATCCATGCCGTTTGCCAAATGGGTCCGCGTTTGTTGCTGCACGACTTCGGGCGAAAGCGCGGCGGATTGGGGCGCGAGCGCCGGCGCCGTGAGCGGCAGCGCCTTGACCGGCAAGGCGCTAGCCGCCGGTGCGTCAACGCGCGAAATCGCCAACGGAAGCCCGCTCTGGCGCGGTTCGCTCAAAAGTTGTTCAATGGTCTCCTGCAAGCCCCGCGGCGCCGAGGAAACGGCTCGACGCCGCGAGACAGTTCGAAATCGCAGCGACACCAACGATTCTTCGACAACGACGATGCTCCAACCAATCGACGTCGCCGCGACCGACGTTCCCGGCACCGACAGCGCGGCGACAAACATCGCCAACAACACGGCGGGCATCCAGCGTGCCGAAAACGAGGCCCAAGGATTCGCGACGGGAGTCATCGGCCCGCAAAACCGCGACCCTGCCGCCAAGATCGCGGCCAGCGCGGCCGCGAATCCGATCGATAGCGGCGAAAGTGGTTGTTCCAGTCCGCCCGCCAATCGTCGGCCCGCGATCAGCAGGGCCGAGAGCGCCAGCGCGGCCGCGAGCAGCAGAGAAACCCAAACCGACAGCCGCACGCGAATCCGGCTTGCCGCCGGTTGCCAGACCGTTACAAGATCGATCGACCCAGCGTCCATGCCGATGGCTTTCCGGAGTTCACGCAACGGGATTTCAAACCGATTTGTCCGCGCCGTTGAAAAAGGGGACAGGCACCGAGCGGCGACGTATCAACACGGGGCAAAGCGAAAATGGGGCTCGCAGCCAGTCCCCTTTTTCAACTCCCGCTATGCCACTGCCGCGCCGATGCCGGCCGCTTCCGCTAGTTCAACCGCCTTGGAAGTCGCTTCCCAGGTGAACTCCGGCTCGCTGCGGCCAAAATGTCCGCCGGCGGCCGTCTTGCGATAGATCGGCCGCCGCAGGTCGAGATACTTGATGATCCCGCTCGGCGTGAGCGGGAACAGATCGCGAACCAGCTCGCAGATCCGCTCGTCGTCGATCCGGCCGGTCCCTTCGGTGTCGACGTGCACGCTCACCGGCTCGGACACGCCGATCGCGTAGGCCAATTGCACTTCGCAGCGATCGGCCAGCCCCGCGGCCACGATGTTCTTGGCCACGTGCCGGGCCATGTAGGCGGCGCTGCGATCGACCTTGGTCGGATCCTTGCCGCTGAACGCGCCGCCGCCGTGCCGGCCCCAGCCGCCGTAGGTGTCGACGATGATCTTGCGCCCGGTCAGCCCGCAGTCGCCTTGCGGACCGCCGACGACGAACCGGCCGGTCGGATTGATGTGGTACGTGATGTCGCCGTTGATCAAGTTCCTCGGGCAGGCAGGGGCTGAATGATCTGCGTCGATCACGTAGTCGCGAATTTCCTTGTGCGACACGTCGGGCGCGTGCTGCGTCGAGACGACGACCGTGTCGATCCGCACCGGCCCGCTGGCCGTCGTATTCGACCGTCACCTGGCTCTTGCTGTCGGGCCGCAGCCAATCGACTTCGCTCTGTTTGCCGGGCCTCGGTCAGCCGATTGAGGATGCGATGCGCCAGGGCGATCGGCAGCGGCATCAACTCGGGCGTGTCGTTGCAGGCGTAGCCGAACATCAGGCCCTGGTCGCCGGCGCCGATTTCCTTGCCGGCCGCTCGAGTTCTCGTTCACGCCTTGGGCGATGTCGGGGCTTTGCTTGTCGATCGCGACCATCACGGCGCAGGTGTCGGCGCAGATGCCCATCTGGTCGTCGATGTAGCCGACGTCGCGAATCACCTGGCGGACGACGTTCGGATAATCGATCGTGGCCTTGGTGGTGATTTCGCCGGCCATGATGGCCATGCCGGTGGTGACCATCGTTTCGCAGGCCACGCGGCTATGCGGGTCTTGAGCGATCAGGGCATCGAGCACGCCGTCGGAAATCTGATCGGCCAGCTTGTCGGGATGCCCCATGCTGACCGATTCGCTGGTGAACAAGAATTTGCCGTTGGACACGAAGGGATCTCCTCTTTGGATAACGCTTAATCAGAAAGGCTCGAATTCAATAAACGCTCATTATAAGCCGCGACGGCCCGCAGCCGCAATTGCTGAAACATACCTTAAAACCGTGAGATATGTTGGCGAACCCCCTTTGCACGCGATCGGCTACCGAGTCATCATGATGCCGGTGGATTTGCCGTCGGCTTGGCCTCTCGCGAATTCTCGGAAACCACGACTGTGCATCTCGACTCGACGTTGATCGACGCGACGTTTGCCGAGGCCTTCCGCATGAGATATGCGCGGCTGATCGTCACGGCGCACGACGAATTCTGGCTGCGCTCCGCGGCTGCCGAATTCACAGGCTACGCCAGTTCGATCATCGGCTGCGACGCGGAAGCGGGAGTCGAATGCTGGCTGCCGCCGGATGAAACGCCCGACCACCGGCCTGGCGCTGCGCTATTGGCCTTCGGCTTCTCGGCCGACGCCTTGGGCCGGGCGCTGCTCAATCGCACGGGCCAATGCTTGATGACGTGTCCCACGACAGCCGTTTACGACGGGCTGCCTGACGCTGTCGAGCGAGTGCCGCTGGGCAAATTGCTTCGATTCTTCGGCGATGGACACCAGCAGAGCAAGCTCGTCGAAGGCCGGCGATTTTGGCGCATTCCGGTGATGGATGGTGAATTCCTGGTGGACGAATCGCTGGGTGTCGAAAAGGGGATTGGCGGCGGAAACATCATTTTGCAAAGTGCAAGTTTGCCGGAGGCGCTGGCCGCGGCGCGGCGCGGCGTCGAAGCGGTGGCGACGATTCGCGGAGCCATCTCGCCCTTTCCCGGCGGCGTCGCGCGCAGCGGCAGCAAGGTCGGCTCTCGCTACAAGAAACTCAAAGCCTCGACCGCGGATACTTTTTGCCCGACGCTGCGCGATCGCGTTGAGTCGCAACTTCACGCCGACGCGAATTTCGCCTATGAGATCGTCATCGACGGCGTCGATGAGCCGACGGTCGGCGGCGCGATGACCGCGGCGATGCGGGCGGCGGCCGGCCCGAATGTCGTCGCCATCTCAGCCGGCAATTACGGCGGAAAGCTCGGCAAGTTTCATTTTCATTTGCACGAACTGCTAGGACGGCACGAGAAATAACCGCGGTCCTTCCGCAGGCGCTCGTCGCGCGCTCTGAATTCTGGCGAATTCAGCTACGGACTTGCTCCCGCACTGTAGCTGGATTCGCCAGAATTCAGCTTTCGAGCACGAATCGCGATCGCGCTATTGGCTCTTCAATTGGAATCGCAGGTCGTTTTGGATATCCAAGTTGTCCTGCGCGACTTCCACGCCCAATTCGGTATCTTTGTTGTATTTCGCCGGGATCGTCTCCTTGCCGCCGACTTCCTTGGTGATTCGCACCTTATAGAGACCCGGATTCACGCCCTTCTTGAAACGATCCTCGGGATCGATGGCCAGGCTCGCCGAGCCAGCCGCATTGGTTTTGCCGGAGGCGGGCGAGATGCTGTTGCCCATGAAAGGCTCCGGATCCAGCAAGATCGTCGCCCCGTCGACCTTCGCGCCATCGAGCGTTACGTTGGCGATCAGCGTCATGATGCCGACTTTGCTTTCCTTAATCTTGTCGAGCCGGGCGGTAATCGTCGCGGCGGTGATTTTGCCGTCGCTGCCGGCGTAACGCTTGACCGCCGACTTCAGAGCCGGACATTTGTTCAATTCGTCGCCGGAGATGGCGCCGTCGCCATTCTTGTCGTACAGGGCGATCGCTTTGGCTGCCGCCCCAGCCGAATCGATTTCGGGCGCGGGAACACGATCCGGCGTCTTCGAGGAGCAGCCCCACATTGTCGTTGCCAGGCCCACGACCAACGCCGAAACCAAGCGGCCACGAATCGATGACATATCCGGTCCTCTGTTATCGAAGGAAATGAATCCAAGAACAGCCCACCGCGCGAAGAGACTCTGAATTCCTGCAAAATAGCAGACCGGTTGCGGCCGGTCAAACACGCGGTGGGAGGTAAATGACCGCGGAGTTTGGTAAACTGATGAAGAACCCAAACGTCGAAGACGGTGCGGAAACCTCAATCGGAGATCTCGATGCGAAAAATTGAAGCCATTATCCGCCACTTCAAGTTGGAAGAGGTCAAAGACGCGTTGCACGCCAAAGGAGTGGAGGGGATGACCGTCACCGAAGTCCGCGGATTTGGCCGGCAGCGAGGGCATACCGAGATCTATCGCGGAGCCGAATATGCCGTCGATTTCCTGCCGAAAGTGAAGCTCGAAATCATCGTCAATGAACAGGACGCGGCCGACGTCGTCAACACGATCCTTCGCTCTGCCCGAACCGGCCAGGTCGGCGACGGGAAGATATTCATCAGTGAATTGCTCGACGTGGTGCGAATCCGCACCGGCGAAACGGCGGAAGCGGCGCTGTAAATAGCGTTGCATGAAATTGGAAATTTTATGAAGGGTCTGTAGGGAACGGCCTCCGTGCCGTTCCGGGCGAACACACGGACCCGGAACGGCACGGAGGCCGTTCCCTACAGCCGTTGCTCCGAGATTGTCACGGCGGCTTCCCCGTTTGCGGGCGCGGCGATACACTGGCGTTCGCTGCTTCATAACCGATCTGGAGGATTCCATCGATGGCGGAGATTACGATTCGTTTGCGGCCGAACGGCCCTTTGGTCATCGAAGGCACTAGCGCTCTGGATGGGTTGCTGAAGATTGTCGATCAGAACGGCGCGGCGTTTCCGATTCCCGCAAATAAACCGATCGTCGCGCTTTGCCGTTGCGGCCAGTCGGCCAACAAGCCGTTCTGCGACGGCGCGCACAAGGCGTGCGGATTCATTTCGCAGGAATTGGCTCCGTCTCCGCCACCCACGCAGGCGTAGTCGAGATTTCGGCAATCTCGCTTCGCCGCCTTCGCATCGACAATTTATCCCCAGCCGTTGGAACCGCTCCGCGCGGATCGCCAATCGAGTGGGAGATCGTCTCTCGTTCGTTCTTTTCTCGCTTTCCGCAAGTGAATCGCAAACGACGTTCGCGCCGTTTCCCCGAATTCAAAAACAGAGAAACGGTCCAACGGTTAAAATCATGTCCCACGCGGGCAAGGAGTCCGCCACATTTCTCACGGGAGCGGGCATGATCGATATGAATTCCACGGCAGTCGCGGCGATCGACACGGCATCGGCGCCTTATCTGGGCCAATGGCATCGGCTGGTCAGCACCACGAATTGGGAGAAGGGGCGCATCATCCAGGAATGGCGGATGGCCTTGTCATCGGCCGACGCGCCCGCGGCGGAGTATTCCGATGAAGCCTGGAGCAACCGCGTCGGCAACGTGACCGGGCAACATGTCGGCCGGCTGCGACGAGTATTCGAGCGATTCGGCCCGATCGCGGCGGAGTTTTCGGGCCTCTATTGGAGCCACTTTCAATCCGCCCTCGATTGGGACGACGCCGAAATGTGGCTCGAAGGGGCCGTGCAGAGCCGCTGGTCGGTCGCCGAAATGCGCCGCCAGCGATCGGAAACACGCGGCGCCGCCGAGGGACGCGGGTCCGACGGAACCGACATCACCGGCAATTCGCCCGACGAGGATTTCGCGCCGCTGCCGTATGAAATGACCGAGACAAACTCGAGCACGACGTTGGCCGCAACCGCCCCCGGCGGTGAAGACGATGCGGACACCGAAAATCGGCATCGATCCACCGGCGACGACGAATTCGCCGAATCCGATTCCGAGGAAGATGCACCGTTCGTCGCCGAGAAAATGGCGGCTCGGCCCGCGCCGTTTGCCAATTTGGCCGAATTGCCCGAAGACTTGGCCGAAGCATTCGAGTCGTTCAAGCTGGCGATCGTGCGGCATCGTCTCGCTGGCTGGCACGAAGCGGCTCGCGACGACGTGCTGGCCGCGCTCGACGCGCTGCGCGAACTCGCACTGGCGCCGGTCGAATGACCGAGAGAATGGCTATGGAACGCCACGGAAGGCGTTCCCTACAGTCCGACGGCGCTGTAGGGAACGCCCTCCGTGGCGTTCCGGGCACATGACGCAGCGCGGTCGAATGATCACACTCAGCCCGCCAGCCGTTTGCCCGCGTACAGGTACGGATTGAACTGTGGATCGTTGTACATCTTGAATTGGCGATAGATCTTCAATCGCTTGTGGCCGGCCGCAAGATCGGTCAGCAGTTCATCGAGCCGTGAACAAGTCTTCGTGCTGCACGCGCAGGATCGCCAGTTTGTCGAGCGAGCGCGCGCGTGCTCCGGCGTCGCGTCGGCGCGGTCGGCCTGTTCTTGCATGTGATAAAGCCGCAGGGCAAGGATCGACAGCCGATCGATCGTGCTGCCGGGCGTTTCGGTGTTGAGCCGCGCCGACGGGGATGGCTCGACGCGCCGCTCAGCCAGAGTGCGAATCAGAAAGTCGTCGATCCGCTCGATGGCATCGTTGCGTTGCTGATTGTAGCCGTCGATCGCCCGCTTGACGGCCGCGATCCGCGAATCGCCGACGTCGGGACTGCGGGCGATGTCTTCCTCGTGCCACAGCAGAAAGTTGAACTTGTGCTGCTCGCAGACCAGGGAGAGCAAATCGCGATGGGGATTGAAGATTTCCTGCGCATGCCACCGTTCGACCATCGTCCGCTGCAGCGTGGTGATCTGGGCGACGTCGAACATCGATCGCACTCCGTCGAAGACGCTGGCACGCGGGAGGATCGTAAACGGGCGGGCATTCTAGGACCGAACCGCCGTACGTCGCAAGGCAGACTGGGTAATTACGTGGGGCGCCGGCGGAGTATCGATCCAGTCCAAAGGATGGCCCCGGCGATCGGCGACTCGCACCAGAATCCGCCCGGCGATAACGCCGCTATCGCGCATGATCGTCGCGCGATGGTCGGCCGAGCAGACCAGCGGTTCCGATTGACCCGTAATCGCCGATTCATCGACGATCGCGGTTCCGGCGAGGATCGTTCCGTCGGCAAAGATCGTTTCGCCGGCTTCGACGACGATGATATCGCCCGGCCGCAATTTGGCGGGTGCAATCGCCTCGAGTTCGAGGTCGCACACTTCAACGGGCAGCGGCGATTGTTGCCGGCATTGGCAATATGCTTCTCCCGCGGCAGCCTGGCGATAGTTGACGACTCGGTAGGCCCAATGACTGCGAGCGTCCGTCGTCGCGTCGGTCGATAGCCTGCCCGGCGAATTCCATATCACCGCAGCGATTGTGCGTAGTTTCTTGAACCACTGCTTCAGACCATCGACCCGCACCGATTGGGCGGCGTCGGAATCGAGTTTTGGACCGCGCACATAAGGAACGAAATAGACCTTGGTTGCCATGACCAGTTCCCCCGCGAGGAAAACAATCGCCGCGGTTCCGGTCGAACAGAAACAACCGGCCGCAAAGCGCCGGTCAATGTTCAAAGCAACGAACGTGCCGCGAAGATCAAGATCGCCTAAGTCGGAGCAGGCTATGGTGTTCAGTCATTCCGATGGTTTTCGGCGATGCCATCCTGGATTGCAAAATGCGAAACCAGCCGGGCGAATTGCAATTCGCTTCTACGACGAGATCATTCGAACAGGGAGGCGTCTTCGTTGAATCCTTCTTGAAGGATTCTTGTCTCCGCCGCCTCGTGTTCCAGCATCCGCGTTGCAAAAGCCTCGTATTGTTCGCCGATCTGACGCCAAGCCGGCGGCGAGATCATCGACTCGGCGGCCATTTCCGTCAGTCGCTCGACTTCAAGCAGCAGCTGCGAATGCTGATGCTCCAGCGCCGTCGCTTCCGGCGAAAGTCTCGGTACGCGCGAGACGGCGTCTTCCAAATACCCGCCCGTCGCTTCCAAGAGGAAGTGCAAGTCCATCTGGTCGCGAAGCTGGCTGAGATCCGTTCGGAGCTGAACGAACGCCTCGGCCAGCTTTCGCGGTTCGATGGATTCCTCAAACCTTCGACGCAGCTTTTGCACCCGTTGCACCAAGTCGTGGTGCTGGCAACCGATCAGTTTCAGCGAATAGCCGTTTAATCCGATGCCGTTCATGGGGCACCTCCTTCCACGTAAATGACCGCCCCGTATCGATTCGTTTCCTCGAACCGAAGTATGTTTCCGCGGATGGAGAATGCAAAGCTAGTGCCAACCGTTAGAACCGCCGCCAGAATCCAATCCGTCATGGATCGACGCGTACTTTCGGCCCAGAATGCATGATAAACCCCGCGGAATTAGTCGTCGGCCCGCGGCACGATCGCGCACCATGCGAAATTCATTTCGACGGCGGACGCATCCGAATGTGCGAATCCGCACGGCGCAGTGACGAAATCGCGCGTTCAATCGGCTTGGTTGCCGCTGATTCGCGGAGAAAATTCGAATGGCCGGTGAATCGGCAAAGCCAATGCTTCCTAGGCCGGAATCGGCGGAACATCCTGTTTCATCGAACGCGAGTGCAATTCAGCGCGATCCGCGTTTCACCGACTCAACCAATAAAACGGACGCGCCGCTCGTCCTTCCATCACTTGGCATTGCCTTTGCGTTGCTCCTGCGTCGGAAACCAATTTCAATTGCGGCGATCGACGCCGCTCGGACACAGGTGAGAAAATGAGAAGGTGACCCCATGAACGCCAAA
Organism: Pirellulales bacterium; assembly: GCA_963738955.1. Classification (GTDB taxonomy): domain Bacteria; phylum Planctomycetota; class Planctomycetia; order Pirellulales; family DATAWG01; genus DATAWG01. The sequence goes on from CAVTYW010000025.1 coordinate 97,387, forward strand.
AAAATTCTCTTCCCAACCGATCTTTCGGCCGCCGGTAGCGCCGCCTTGGCGGAGGCTGCGGCACTGGCCCGCGACCAACAAGCGACCCTGTTGATCCTGCACGTCGAGGAACCACCGATCGCTTACGGCGGCGGCGAGTTCTATTGCGGACCGTCGGAACTAACGAGCGAGCTGCTTCAGAACATGCTCGAACGAGTCGTGCCCGACGACAAAACGATCCCTTGCCAGCACCGTTTGGTGCTCAGCGCGCGGCGGAAGAGATCATGCGGGTGGCGCGACAAGAGGGCGTCAACCTGATCGTCATGGGAACGCACGGTCGGACTGGCCTGAAACGGTTGCTGATGGGAAGCGTCGCTGAAGCCGTCGTTCGCGGCGCTCCGTGCCCCGTGCTGATCTACAAATCGCCGGCGCCGACGCAGGCAACGCCGCAATCGAAACCCGACACCAAGAAATGTGAAGTTCCGATGGCGAATCGATAGGCACTCGTCGGGCGCTCGCTCTGAATTCTGGCGAATTCAGCTACGGATTCGCCCCGCGCGGTAGCTGGATTCGCCAGAACTGGGTATTTACTTGACTCCACCGACCCCAATATGTAGTGTTGGGGTATGGCTGAGGATTATCCGAAAACGCTTATGGATTTTGAGCACCGTTTCGCCGCCGACGAGGCCTGCAGAGAATATCTGCTTGCTCTTCGCTGGCCTGATGGATTCGTATGCCCGAGGTGTGGCGGCAGAGATGGCTGGCGGGCAAGCCGAATGCGATGGGTATGCAGCGATTGTCGGCACCAGGCCTCCATCACGGCGGGCACGATCTTCCAAGACAGCCACTTGCCATTGACCCTGTGGTTTCGAGCGATGTGGTACGTCACGAGCCAGAAGAACGGCACCAGTGCGCTGGCCATGCAACGGCTGCTGGGGTTGGGCAGCTATAAGACTGCCTGGGCACTTCTGCACAAGCTCCGCCGCGCCATGGTGCGACCGGGTCGGGATCAACTGACCGGCCGGGTCGAGGTTGACGAGACGTTTGTCGGCGGCGAGGAAAGCGGGCGGGAAGGACGCGGTGCCTTGACCAAGACGCTGGTCGTCATTGCCGCCGAAGAAAACGGTCGGGGGATTGGCCGGATTCGCATGGCTTGCATTCCCAACGCCGCCAAGCGCCTTCTGCACGGTTTCATTCAACAGGCGGTCGCGCCCGGCAGTTCGGTGCATACCGATGGCTGGGCGAGCTATGGCGGCTTGGATGCCTACGGTTATGGTCATCGCGTGACGACCCTGAAGGGACAACCTCCGGATGCGGCGATCGTTGCCATGCCTAGAGTGCATCGGGTCGCATCCTTGTTGAAGCGATGGCTGCTGGGCACGCATCAAGGGGCTGTAGGCGCACAACATCTGGACTATTACCTCGATGAGTTCACATTCCGTTTCAATCGCCGCAATTCGGCCTCACGCGGCAAGCTCTTCTACCGATTGGCACAACAAGCGGTGCAAGTCGCCCCAGTTCCGTTCAACCGCCTGCTCAAACCACAACCCCTAGTGGATGGTGGAGTCAAGTAAATACCCAGTTCGCCAGAATTCAGCATTCGAGCGCACAACGTTAGCGGGTTGGAGCAGTTCGCGGAACTTATTCGCCGGTTGTTGCTAAGCTTCGTTGCAAGCCAGCGCTCGGCTATTCCCAGCGAACCTCGACGATCTCGAATCGCATGGTGCCCGCCGGCACGGGAATCTCGGCTTTGTCGCCGACTTTCTTGTGCAGCAACCCCTGGGCCAGCGGGCTGGTGACGTTGATCTTGCCCGCGTCGTAGTCTTCCTCGCCGGCGCCGACGAGCATGAAGACTTCTTCGTCGCCGAAATCCAAATCTTTCACGACCACCGTCGAGCCGAATCCAACTTCGTTTTTGGGGACTTTGCTGAGATCGACCAACGAAGCACGGGCCAGCTTGTCGCGCAGCATGTTGATCTTGGCCTGCAACATGCCTTGCGATTCGCGGGCGCCGTGGTATTCGGCGTTTTCGCTCAGATCGCCTTCGCTGCGAGCATCGGCGACGCGCTGCGCCAGCTTCGGCATGTCAACGTTTTCCATTTGATCCAACTCGGCCTTGAGTTTGTCGTAACCGGCACGAGTCATTGGAATCAATTCGGGCATGGCTCCCTCTTCACGGCAGGCGCAAAAAACACGGCCTCCACACCGCGGGAGACCGATGCGTCTTATTTTGATCGACTGCGGCGAAACTGTAAAGCGGTGGGCCGGCTTCGGCCTTATTTGCAAGCTATGTTCGAGAGGCGGCGTAACGTCGAAACGGGGCTTCGGCGGAGGCTAGTTCCACGCCCCACCCGAAGCCGACGGAAATCAAATCGCGAGACAAATCGCATGACCACAATCGCAAAAACGCCGATTTCGGGCCCAGATCCGGCCGTCGCCAGGCCATCGGCGGCCGTCCAGCCGGCATCGCCCGACGCCCGTTGGGCGAAGTTCGTGAGCCCCAAGTATTTGCTGGCGATAGCGGCGGTATTGATTGCAGTCAACTCGGCGGCCTTTTTTGCCCTGCGAATGCGGTCGCACTCGGCCCCGCCGGCCAAGCGAAACCAGGAGATGGTGCTCGGAACGTTCGAATTCAACCGCATCAATCCCCGCGACAAGCAGCTCAAACACGGTCAGTTCGTCGTCACCCTGCGCCTGTCCGAGAAACTCGACGCGACAAGATTCCGGGCCGTGCATGACCAGGAAAAAGTCATGCAGCAGGCCGTCGAAGAGGCGATGCGTCGGATGCGTGCTTCCGATTTTACCGACCCGCGATTCATTCGGCTCAAGAATCGCTTCCAAGAACGGCTGAACGAAGAGCTGGGATTCGACGGCATCGAGGAAGTGATTATCGCGAATGTGCCCGAGCAACCGGCGCCGGATCAAACCGCGCCGGAGCAATCGGCCGACCCACAAGCTGCCGGTGCCCAAGGCGAAGCGACTCCCGCCGCGCAGACTGATGGCTCGGCATCGACCGCCCCTTCTCACAGCGCGGCCGCTAATTAAGCTCGATTACTGGCCCATGAGCGGATTGACGCTCGGACTGGCGGCTGCTACAAAGATTTGACTGGAAAGGTGGCCTCTTCTGCCACTAGAGTATTGCCGGTCAATCCGTCGCCGAACCGTTAACCGGGAGATTTCGAACGTGGGTGGAATCAGCGATCGCAAGCAAGAGATCAAGCGCCGCCGGCATCGCCGCAAGAAGATCGAGCTTCTCAAACGGCGATTGAAGAAATCCACCGCCTCCGAGCGGACGCTCTTTATCGACAAGATCCGCCGCATGACGCCTGGCTGCGACACCGTCATCGCCAATCTGGGCTTGGCCGCGAAAACGTGAGCCAGCACATTTCAGCTCGCGGCGCGTAGCTAGGGACCGACGCGCGAAACCGCAAGCGAGCTTTGCTATCAAACGGCGCGTGGAAGCTCGCTTGCGGTTTCGCGCTTGATTGCCAACGCTGACGGCCGACGCCAACCCTACTGCCCGACCCGATCGGGATAGACGACCAATTCCACCCGCCGATTGCGAGCTTTGCCAGCCAGCGTCGCATTGCTGACGACCGGGTGATTGCCGCCGTGGCCGACCAAAAACAACTGGTTCGGCTTCAGCCGCGTTCGAGTCGAGAGATAGTCGAACACCGACATCGCGCGGCCCATCGTGAATTGATGCGACGAAGTCCACGGCGACGGCGGCGGATCATTGTCGGAATGCCCTTCGACGCCGATGATTTGTTCGGGATAAGTTCGCTCGATTTCCGCGGCGACGGCGTCGAGAAGCGTCGCGGCGTCGGGCCGCAATTGAGCGCCGCCCGGCACGAAGAGCGTATCGCCTGCTAGCTCGATCCGCACGACGTCGCCATCCTGGCGGACCAACACGCCCGGCAGATTCAACGCCGGCAGATTTTGGGCAAGGCTGCTGTTGGGCGTTATCGTCACGCCAGCACGGCGCTTGGTCGATGCCACGACCGCCTGGGCATTCCGTTCGACCAACTGCTTGTCCTGCTGCGCTTGGGCCAGTTGGGCCGTGGTGCTGCCGAGTTGTTCTCGCAGAGCGCTAGCTTGATCTTGCAGCAGCCGGGCCTGGCGTTGGTTCTGGGCCAACTGAGTTTGCAGCTCTTGATTGTCCTGATCCAGCGTCGTCGCACGGCTCTGCAATTCCTGGTTTCGCTGTGCTATCGCGGTTTGCTGCTGTTGCAGCGTCGTGATCTGGCTTTGCAGGGCATACGGATTCTGAGCGCAACCGGCCTGAATCAGTCCGGCGAACATCGCCAGCGCGCAGCCTGCGGCCACCGTCCGCATGCCAGTCTCCGAAAAATGAACCCCTGCGATCCCGGCGGCTCCGCCAGGCGCAACAGACGAGGAAAATCGGGCGGGATAGTAGCAATGGCTCCCAGGCCGGACAAGGGCAGTTCAGGCCTGAAGGCTGAAAGCATTTGCCAGCCAATTGCCAGGAAAAACCCCGGAATTTCGAGGCACAGCGAACGCGAGATTTCTCTCCGGCGAATCCGCAGAGTAAATGGGCGGGGATTGCGCCGAAATCACGCAATCCAACCGCAGGGCAGACGCAACGGAATTCACACAGATTTCGCCGCGGATCGTTCCATTCCTGCGGAAAAATTGAGCATCAGGCGAATCGAGTCTTCGAGCATCCGGTGGCTTGGCACAAAAAATGCTCGATGCGACGCCAAGGTTACCGGCAACTTCGCACAGCTTTACTAGACAAGGAACTCGTTCGCATGGTGGCACCAGGAAAAGAGGCAGGCGTCGTGGCTTTGGGACAGGCTCGCTTGGCGGCGTGCCCTTATTTTGTTTTGCGATCGGTAATGTGCGATTTCGACCAGGGTGTGCTAACTCTGCGCGGCGAATTGCCAACATTTTATCACAAGCAAATGGCCCAAGAGGCCGTTGGCGGCTTGTCCGGAGTGAGCCAAGTTGTGAACCAGATCGAGGTCGCAGCGTTAGGGAATTGCTAGACCCGCATCATAAGCTTGCAACTCTGCCTGATCGGGCCTTTGGGTCGCTCGATCCTTCTACGTGCCGCCGTTGGCTAGTTTCTAACCATCGTGGTCGTTTCTCAGCCCGCGAACTAGCGCGTTCCCTGTGCAACGGGCCTGAATTCCTGGCCGCGTTGGCGTCAAACGCAAAAAATTCTTTCGACCGATTCGCCGTCCGAGTGATATGATTGCAAGCAGGTGGCGATCCGGCAACGCCGGACGGCCAACCATTGGCCGCGCGGGGATTCTGCTCGGGGATCGGCTCCGACGATTGCGAGGGTTCCATGAAGAAGTTGGCGGCGACGATCGTTTGCCTGTCGTTGATTTGCGTTGCCGGCTGTCAGTCTCGATCGACGGCCGAGGTCGACGCCATCAAAGCTCGCTTGCAGGCCGAACAAGCGGTGAGTGTCGAGTTGAAGCAGCGCGCCGACGACGCGACCGTGGCGAAGGCGGCGGCGGAAAAACGCGCCGCCGAACTTTCCACCGCGCTCGAGGCCGCCAAGAAACAGGTTGCCGAAGCGAAGCACGCCGCCGAACTGCTTCAGAGCCAAGTGGCCGAGGCGCAAAAGGCTCAGGCGGCCGCGGACGATCGAATTCGGCAGGCCGCCGCCGATAACGACCTGCTCAAGGCGCGGCTCACGCAGCGCGGCACATTGCGAAACATCGACGATACCGTGCCGCTCGACGCCACGGTTCCCGAGGAAATCCGCAACGCATTTCGCAATGCGCTCGTCTGGCGCGCCAATCAGGTCCGTTCGATGGAAATCGAAATCCGCGACACGCCGTCGAAAGCCGATGCGAGGGCGATGAAGACTCGGCTCGACAAGCTAAAGGCGTCGCCGTTGACACCGCCCGATCTGGTTCTCTCGAATCTCACGCTCGGGCAAATCGGCCCGCTCGAAATCGACGACCACCTGCGCGTTGACGAAGTCATCGACGACACGACGCTCGTCGTGACGCCGATCAAAGTCGATCCCAGCATCACTCCGCAGATCACCGTGCCGGGCTCGAGCGCGATTGGCGCGACGTTCGTTCGCGAGGAAGGCAATCCGATCGCGATTCACGGTTTCCCGACGAAAGGGGCCGTCACCGGCGCGAAGCTCTCCGAGTTGCCCGGCCTGTATTTCGTCGAGAAGACGCAGCGCTATGGCTCGCGAACGATCTTCGTTCTCGCGCCGGTCGATGCGAACAAGCTGCGGGGATATTTCGCCCGCCTTCAGGCCGAATTGCGAGCGCCGGCCAAATCGACGCCACGCGACGCCGCCGCAGAAGCCGCGGCCAAATAAGCCGGTCGTTGAAAAAGGGGACTGGCTCCGGGCGCGTGTTCGGAAATATCGTTCGCTGATCGTCGTCGCCCGGCGCCTGTCCCCTTTTTCAAACTGCTGAAGAGTGGTTGTTCATGATCGAGTCGGCTGGAACGCTTTTGTACCGTCGAACCCGCGAGGGACTGGAAGTGCTGTTGGTCCATCCCTCGGGCAACTACAACCGCCGCGCCCCGTGGAGCATTCCCAAGGGGCTCATCGAAGCGGGCGAACTGCCTGAAGCGGCGGCTCGCCGAGAGACCGTTGAGGAAACGGGTGTCGTTCCAGGCGATCTGATTTCGCTCTCTTCGATCGAATACCGCAAGAACCGCAAGCGGGTTCATTGCTTCGCCGGCGAAATCCCGTCGGATGCGGAACCAGTATGTGCCAGTTGGGAAATCGACCAGGCCGAGCTCCTTCCCCTCGGGGAAGCGCGCGGGAAAATTCACGTCGACCAATTGCCGCTGCTGGATCGGCTGGAAGAACTGCTCCGGCGCGACGATCGATGAACGCTTATCGCGCGAACGGCGGCAGAGGCTGAATGATGGGCGACTGCGGCTGATTTAGCGGCGGCAACGGCTGAACGATATTCAGGGCCGATGCCGGCGGCGCGCCGGCAGTCGATGCGCCGGCGGGCAGCGGCGGCAACGGTTGCAATCCGTTTGCCGGCGGCTGCGCCCGAGAGCCGTTGTTCACCGGCCACGATTGCGGCGCGGCGGCGGGCGGCGCGACCGGCGCCGGATACGATGCCGGATGAACCGCGCCACGCGTGAAAATCGAACCATCGACGGAGGCTGGCGGCTGCGGATTCGAGCCGTCGTTGCGATCCATCGGTGGAAAAGGTTGAATCGTCGATTCGGGCCACGAAACTCGCGCGGCGCCGTTGGTCTGGTTTGAGGTTGCCGATCGCACCGCGGAAGGACTGGCCATCGGTCCGGTGGCGGTCGGCGGTTCGCTGGGTTTCGTTGCGTGCGAATCGGCCGGCGATGGGGTTTCCGTGACCACGCGAATTTGCGACGGACTTCCCGCTCCATTTGCCGCCGTATTTGCCGCTGCACTTGCTGCTGTATTTGCCGCCGTATTTGCCGCTGCACTTGCTGCTGTATTTGCCGGCGCACTTCCCTGCATGGCGGTTCGAGGCGCCGCGGGGGCAAACGCCGAGTTGATCGGTTGAGAATAAATGCTGAGCGTGTTCGTCTCCGCCGCTTGCTTTACAGGCTCAACGACCGTCGGCACGGCAATCCGGGCAACCACTGGCGGGGAAGCGGAAGGCGGCGGCTGGTTCGCGACCAGTTCATCCATCGCCGTCGGACGCGACTTTGCCGCTTGCACCGCCGGACCAAAAATCCGTTCGTTGTGGGGTTGCAAATCGGGCCGTTGCCGGTTCGTGGCCGACGATAAATCGGGCCCCGACGCAGGCGGCAGCGGTTGCGGCGGCGAAATCGGTGGCGGAATGTTCGGCGGCGGGGTGGTTGGTCCCTGCGCCGGCGGACCCGACGGCGGCATGTTCTCCGGAGGCAGCGGGTGAACTTCCACGCCCGGCGGCACGCCCTCCACCGGTCCGGGAGAAACTCCAAACGGCATTCCGCCTCCGGCCGGCTGCGGAACGGGTCCGAGGCTGACCGGCACGGGCGTCTTCCGATAGTCAAGCAACTCATGCTTCGCCGGTCGGAGCTTGGCGGCATCGGCGTACGCCTTATCCGGCCACGGTCCTTCCGACAGATAGATTTCGTTGTAATCGAGCAGCGAACCCTTTGCGTAATGCAAGTTTTTCAGCGCGAGGGCGTATTCGACCAAGGCCCCGAAGAAACCACTGTCGGCGTCGGCCTGACGACGCTGCGCTTCGAGGAACAGATCGAGCGGAACTTTGTCGGATTCGAATGCGGCCCTGGTCGCGGCCACTTCCGATCGCGCCGAAATACGGCGGTTGTATGCCGTTTGAGCGACCGTATAGGCTCGATCGACTTCGCCGACCGCATTGCTCAGATCGTGAACGACTAGCTGCTCCTGATCGGCGAGAATTGCCCGTTCGCGAGCCAGGTTGAGCTCGCGCATTGCGCACCGCGGCGTGTCCCTGGCGTTCGCCGAGGGGCATGGAGAATTGTGCGCCGAGTTCCCATTCCTGGAACTTCCCGGTGGCCAAGTCGCCGAAAGCGCTGGCAAAATCCGCTTGATTGGGATCGGTGTCGATCAGGTCGTGGCCGAAACCGCGGAAGCGATACAGGCCCGTGGCGTCCAATGTCGGTTTGAGGAAGTTGCGGCTGGCGATGAGCTCCAGTTCTCGGCGTTTGACCGTCCATCGCTCGCGGCGCAGTTCGGCGCGGCGGGTGAGAGCCTCGGGAAGGATTTCGTCCCAACTGAAGATCATCTTGGCCAATGCCGGCTCGTCGGAGGGCCGGATCAAACGGCCGTCGCTGATTGGCAGGCCGAGCAATCGCCGCAAACGGCGTTCGGTGACGCGCACTCCGCCGATGCCGCGGAAGGTTCCGCCGCCCGAGCCATCGTCGGTGTGCGTGGCGTCGAGCAAGCGGCCGTTCCAGGCGTTTTCGACTTCTTCCTGGAATTGGAAATACTGTTGGCGAACTTGCGCTTCTTTCTCCGCCTCGCCGCCGCGGCGGCCGGCGAGAAACAAGGCATGCGTGCGCCGCCAACTCTCAAGCGCGTTGTCGCGGGCCATCACTTTGGCGTCCAAATCGCGATACGCAAAATAGAGGTCCCAATAGGCGTTTTCGACGTTGCTGGCCAGATCGCGAATTCCCATCTCGAAATCGGTCAGGGCGACGTCGGTGTTGATTCGCGCGATCAACACGCCATTCGACTGCCCGGGCACTCCGTGCGGGCCGGCGATGCGGTTATATTCCACGCCGCCGCCTTGCAGCAAATGTTGGCGGAATTGGGCTTCGAAGTTGGTGTCCCAGGCGCTGCCGAACAGGTTGCCCGGCTCGTTGTTGTGGTCGTAGACCGTGTTGTGCCGGAACGTGAATTGAGTTCCAGTGGGCGTTTCCTTGACGATTTCGGTTTTGAACGTGTCGAGGTCTTGCATCAGGATCCGCGTGCCGCCGCCGAAGAAGATGTTGTTGAGCGCGCGATGGTTGTGCTGCGAATCGACGGTGCTGTTGAACACCGCGTCGTATTGAGCCAGCGCCGCCTCGACGCCGAATTGCGGATCGGTGTCGGCGATGGCCGGATCGGAAATGGTGCGCACGGTGGCTGGATTGCGCAGCTCCGCCCCGCCCAGATCGTGCATCACCTGCGATCGCATCAGCGCCGTTTGCATCGCCTCGGCCAGCTTCATGTCCCAATACTGGATCGGGCCCTTGTCGTTGATCACCTCTGGCGACACGGTCGCCAGCGCCGGATCGTCGAGACAAGGCTTGAGGTTGGGCGTCTCAATCTGCATCGCGACGCTTTGATAGTGGAGCAATTCGCCGGGCGCGACCAACGGCGTCGAGCCGTGCAGCCCACAGCCGGAAAGCGCGGCGAGCGCGACCGCCGTGAGTCGGAATGTCCAAGTCGAAATGCGATGCATCGTGTGAAGCTAGCTAACTAGGGAAGGTGGTCGCGCTGTATTACTCGACTTCTTCGCGCTAGTCATCGACACGGGAGCATCCGGAGTTTTCGTAATTTTGGTCACAACCGGCAAGTTTTCTGCAAATTGACAGCTTCCGTCGCTTTTGCGGTTGCAGCAAGCCCGCAGCGCCAGCAAGGGAACCCCGCGCCGGGGACCGCCATGCCAGCGGAGGAATTCGACTTCATGACGCTAGCACCGCCGGTCAGCGTATCCGTTTTTTTGATTTCCAAAGCCACGCATTCGTGGCTGGGATCACAAAGCGCTTCGGCATGTCACTGCTGTATGGATGAGCTTGCTCCGCATGAAGCAAGAGCTGCTTGAAAGTCCTTGTCGTTGATGTTGAGGTGGATGATTCGGAGCATCTCGCTGGCGATCTTAAGGCCTTCTTCCATGTGCGGCTGATATTTCTCGGCCAACGCGGCTTGTTGCGATTCGGTGAGATGCAAGTCCGCGTTGCGTTTCGAATTCTCCTGGATCCGCGCACCGATGGCCTTGAGCTTGGGAGTCGCGGCCTTCGCCGTGGCTTCGTCGCGGATCGTGGGTAGCACTGCGGCCAGTTCCGATTGGCACGCCAGCGACTCGCGCAACATTGAGTCAGCGGAGTTGCCGCACCCGGCGCAGAGAATTAGTCCGAAGCCGACGAATGTAAGCAACAGTTTTGCCTGCATGGAAGCACCTCCGTCGCGAGGAATGGGATTGGCGCTGGACGGGCCGAATTATCGCGCGCCGATCGGCTCGGTTCAAGGATTTGCGGGATTCGGAGGCTGCGGCGGGGCACGTTAGCCTGGAACGGCTGGCCGCGCGTATCTTGCGAATCCTTCGTCGCGCGAGTAGTGTAAAGGCTGCCCGCCAGCACGCCTGAAGTTCGCAACTGTCTCGGTCCAAGTCGAGCGGCGAACTTCAATCCCGCCTTCATTTTTCCGCTATTGGAGAATTCTCGTCATGCGGCATTCGCTTGGATTGTTGTCTCTCATCGTCGGTTGCTTGTTCTTGCAGGATTTGAACCGCGGCCACGCCGCCGAGCCGACAAATGCAAAGACGGATGCACCGCCGACCGGCCACGTTTACACGCCGCCGAAGGCCGATCCGCCGTCGATTGCCGCGGCCTCCGACCAAGGCGAACGGCAAATCGCCAGCTTCAAGTTGGCCGACGGATTGAAGATCAAACTTTGGGCCGCCGAGCCGATGGTGGCCAATCCGGTTTGCATTTCGGTCGATGAACATGGCCGAATCTATTGCGGCGAAACGTATCGCATCCATCATGGTGTCGAGGACGATCGGGGGCACATGGATTGGCTCGACGACGACATGGCCTCGAAGACCGTCGCGGATCGTCTCGCCTTGTTGAAAAAGCATCTCGGAAAAAACATCGATCAATACACCAAGCAAGAGGATCGCATTCGCCTGCTCGAAGATCGCTCCGGCGGCGGCAAGGCCGATCATGTCGAGGTATTCGCCGATGGATTCAACGGCATTCTGCAAGGAATCGGCGCTAGCGTGCTGGCCCGGCATGGCGATGTCTATTACACCGATATTCCTGATCTATGGCGGCTGCGCGACACCAAAGGAACCGGCCATGCCGACGTGCGCGAATCGTTGAGCTATGGCTACGGAGTCCGCGTCTCGTTTCTGGGCCACGATCTACACGGACTGAAATTCGGCCCCGACGGCAAGCTCTATTACTCACTCGGCGATCGGGCTTTTTCCGTCAAGACGGGCGACCACACGATCGCCAATTCCGAAACCGGCGCCATCTTCCGCTGCAATCCCGATGGCTCCGACGTCGAAGTGTTTTGCCTCGGCGTGCGCAATCCGCAAAAGCTGACCTTCGATGAATACGGCAACCTGTTCACCTGCGACAACAATTCCGACTCTGGCGACCGCTCTCGCTGGACGTATCTTGTCGAAGGGGGCGACACCGGCTGGCGAATGCCGTATCAATATCTGAACGATCGCGGACCGTTCAATCGCGAGAAAATCTGGTATCCGCAATTCGACGGGCAGGCGGCCTACATCGTGCCGCCGGTGGCCTGGCTGGCCGATGGCCCGTCGGGATTGGTTTACTATCCCGGCACCGGCTGGGACGACAAGTGGCAGGGACATTTCTTCCTGGTTGATTTCCGCGGCTCTCCTAGCGGCAGCGGCGTGCGGTCGTTCGCGGTGAAGCCGAAGGGGGCGTCGTTCGAATTGGTCGATAGCCAAGAGTTCTTGTGGCACATATTGGCGACCGACGTCGATTGGTCGCCCGAGGGCGCGCTGTGCGTCACCGATTGGGTCGATGGCTGGGATGGTTGCGGTAAGGGGCGAATTTATAAAGTTTTCGATCCGGCCACGCAGAAAGACCCGGTCGTGCTGGAAGTCAAGCAGATGATCGCCGAGGGGATGACAGCCCGGCCGGTCGCCGAGTTGGTCAATCTGTTGTCGCATGCCGATATGCGCATTCGCCAGGAAGCGCAATTCGAGTTGGCGGCGCGAGCGCTCGCCGGGAAAGGCGGCGACATCGTGCCGAAATTGATCGCCCGGGCCGTCGATGCTCGCGACGATGCGTCGAAGCTGAGGAAAATGGCTCGAATTCATGCGATTTGGGCCCTCGGACAAATCGGCCGCAAGAATCCGAAAGACGCGCTGCAGCCGCTGGTCGCTCTCGCCGCGGACGCCGATCCCGAGATTCGCGCTCAGGCCGCCAAAGTTTTGGGCGATGATCGCTATGCCGATTCATTCAACAAACTGCTGCCATTGCTCAAGGACAACAGCCTCCGAGTGCGTCATCTGACCGCGATTTCGATCGGCAAGCTGGGCCGGCCGCAAGCGATTCCGGCTATTCTGGAAATGCTGCGCGAGAACGACAATAAAGACGCGGTGCTGCGCAATTCGTGCGTCGTGGCGCTGGTTGGATGCGGCGATGTCGGCGCGCTTTCGTCAGGGGCCGACGACAGTTCGCCGGCCGCGCGGATGGGCGTGCTGCTGGCGCTGCGGCGCATGGAGAATTCCGCGGTCGCAAGATTCCTACACGATCCCGATCCACGGCTGGTGCTCGAAGCCGCGCGGGCGATTCACGATCTGCCGCTCGACTCGGCAATGCCCGAGTTGGCGCAGTTGGTCGGTCAAACGGCAATCGCCAGCAACGCCATCAAAGACGCCATTTCAAAAGAATTCGACGGACGCGATGCGCTATTGCGCCGCGTGCTGAATGCGAACTTCCGCTTGGGAACCGCGGAAAACGCCGCCGCCGTGGCTCGCTTCGCCGCCCGCGCCGACGCGCCCGAGGCGATGCGAATCGAGGCGCTCGAGATGCTGGCCGCGTGGGAAAAGCCCTCGGGCCACGATCGGGTGATCAACGCCTGGCGTCCGCTCAAGCCGCGCAGCGGCGATATCGCCGTCGCGGCATTGCGGCCGGCGCTCGGCGGAATCTTTTCCGGCAGCAATCATCTGCGGCAAGTCGCCGCCAAAGTCGCTGGCCAACTGGGGATCAAGGAAGTCGTACCGGTGCTCGTGGAAATGGCGGCCGACACAAGCCATCCGGCGGAAGTTCGCGTTCAGGCGATGGCGGCGCTGGCGCAACTCCGCGATGCACGCGTCAACGCCGTGATCTCGGCCGGATTAAAGGATTCGGAGCCGGCCGTGCGTAGCGAATCGCGGCGAATCCTGGCGATTTTTCATCCGGCCGAGGCCATCGATCGATTGCAAGAGGCGCTCGACACGGGAACACGCGGCGAGCAGCAGGCGGCCCTCGCCACGCTCGGCACGATCAAAGCCCCGCAGGCCGACGCAATTTTGGAAAAAGCCTTCGACAAACTCCTGGCCGGCCAATCGCCGCGCGAGCTGCAACTTGATCTGCTCGAAGCAGCCGCGCAACGCGGCTCTCCCGCGCTCAAAGACGAACTGGCCCGCTACGAATCGGCGCGGCCCAAGAAGGATTCGATCGATCCGTTTCGTGAAACGCTCTACGGCGGCGACACCCAGCGTGGCCGAGTGATTTTCTTCGACCGCACGGAAGTCGGCTGCGTTCGCTGCCACACGGTGTCGGGCGTCGGCGGAAAAGTCGGCCCCGATCTGACCAAAATCGGCGCCGAAAAGACGCGCGAATATCTGTTGGAATCGATCGTCGATCCGAACAAAGTGATCGCCAAGGGATTTGAAACGGTCGTGCTGGCCCTCGACGACGGCCGCCAAATCGCCGGCATCCTCAAATCGGAAGACACGAAGGAATTGAAACTGATCACGCCGGAAGGAAAGCTGGTGACGATCGAAAAATCGCAAATCGACCAACGCACAACTGGCAAATCAGCCATGCCGCAAGATGTCGCCAAGCCGCTGTCGAAATCGGATTTGCGCGATGTGGTTGAGTTTCTATCGAGACTAGAAAAATAGCGGTTGATCGGCGGGGCGCTCCCCAAGAAAAGCCGCGCCGGCACCGGATAGCTCTGGGGTCTTTTTTCCCTTTCGACTACGCCATGCCGCCGCGCTCTAACGACTTTCAGCGTCTCGTTGAACTAATTCAACGCCTTTATGCGCCACAAAACGCGAAGGTGACGCCGTCGGCAGTGGTGAACGGACGAGAAGTTGACGTTCTCGTCGAATATCAAACGGATCTATATCCTGTGACGATTGCCGTCGAAGCCAGAGACCACTCGCGCCGAATAGACGTCATAGGTGTTGAAGCATATATCGGCAAATACAATGCGGCGGGCATCAGGGCAGACAAGGTGATCATTGTCGCACGGTCTTTCACCGAGCGTGCTAAGCAGAAGGCCGGGCAGTTCGGCTTCACCTTATTGACGCTCAACGACCTTGAACATGATTCGGCAAAAGCATTCTTTCGAGCGGCGCGTCCAGGAGACACATGGTGGCTCGGGAAATCAAAGCCAAATAAAGACGTGCAAGTCTGCCTATTGGACAAGGGTGCAAATCCGATCCCGCTCGAATCCATCATCACTCCAAAGTCATCAAAAGCCAACCATGGAACGGCTAGCATGTGGGCTGAGCGTCTTTTGCAACACGCGCTGAGTCAGAAAGTTGACGGCTTGTTTGCACAGTATGCGGGCGTAATGTTGGCTATCACGGCCGAATTTCGCTTCACTGACCACAGGGCGCGGTTCGGGTCAGTGTGGCATAACATCGGCAAACTGGTCTTTGATTTCGGGACGAGAATGCAGATGCCGCCAATGATCGCGGAGAAGTTCCAACTGGGCGGATCGCCTGAACCGAAAACGATTGTCCGAGAAGTCGGCACCGGATCAGAGACAACTCTCACACTTCTCTACGAAGAAAACCCGGGGGAAGCGTTCCCGATGAAACTGTATCTAGACCATCGGGATACCTCCGGAAACGCACCGCAGGGAAAGAAGATTGTCATCGTTCTGAGCTGATTCATAGCGGAAAACATGGCAGAACCGTTTTTCCGATGCAACCAGCGCGTATCAATTCCGTGTCGGAGCGACGATGAAAATTGACGACGGCTATCGACGCCACCGCTCCGCGCGAGTTTCGATTGCAGAATACAGGTGTTCTTTCACATTAATTTGATTCGCGTGATCCTTCTGGCAGGCGTGTTCGACGTCTCACTTCTTCCCGACGCACCATAAAAACTTCGATCCCTTCAGCAACAACCGGCCGCTTGCGACGGCGGGGGCGGATTCGCTGGGGTCTTGAAGGTCGTTCGTCGCGAGGATATCGAGTTTTAGGCCCGCCTTGACGACGTACGACTTGCCGGCCGAGGCGAAATACAAAATACCCTGCGGCGTGACGATTGGGCTCGACTGCGTCGATACGCCCTCCAATCTCGCGGCAAAACGCTCTTTGCCGTTTGACATATCAAAGCAACGCAGCACGGCCGGCGTGTGCAGGCGGTAGAGCGAATCGCCGAATGCCACGGCCGAGCCGAGCTTCGGGGATATTGCCGATTTTCCATTTGATGTTGGTCTTGGTGAGATTGCCCGTGCCGCTAGGATCGACGGCGAGGCCGGGGCCGCCGCGGCCGCTATCCGTGTAGACCAGTCCGTTGTGATAGACGGGCGTCGAAACATCGTTGACCGAATCGACCCACCAGATGATCTCGCCATTCTCGGGATTGAATGAGTGCAGCGCATTGGACGAAGCGATCAGCATCTGCGGCTTGCCGTTGATGGTTGTAATCAAGGGGGTCGTGTGTCCGTAAACGACGGTCGGCCGCTTCTTTTCCCAGCGGATCGCGCCCGATGCCGCGTCGTAAGCCGTTAGCCGGCCGAGGTTGTTGTTCTTGTCGGTCAGCAAGATCACCGTGTCGCGAAATAGAATCGGGCTGCTCGCGAAGCAAACGTCGATGTTCTGGTAATTCTCAATGTCCTTGTGCCAAAGCTCTTTGCCCTGCATATCGAGGGCCGAGATCCGCGCCGAGCCGAACGCGACGTAGATCCGCTGGCCGTCGGTCGTCGGCGTCGGCGCCGCATAGCCGCCGCGAAGATCGCCCAATTTCCACGGGCCGTGCGCGATCGTCGTGTCCCATACCTGCTTGCCGTCGGACAATTGATAGCAAGTGACATGCTGCTCCGCGAAGTCGTTATGCGGCTTGCCGGCGGGCCAAAAAGCGGTGGTCACATAGACACGATCGCCCCAAACAATCGGGCTCGATTGATTGCGGTCGGCCTCGCCCTTGGCGATCGTCGGCGGCAGCGGCGATTTCCAGAGCACATTCTGATTGTCTTTGCCGCCCCAAGTGGTCGGCAGATTCGTTTCGGTGGTTTCGCCCTGCCCGGTCGGGCCGCGAAACTGCGGCCAGTTTTCGGCATGGACGGCGGCACCGCAGAGCAACATTGCAGCAACTAGCAGCGGGCGGATAGGCATCTTCATCAAAGTCCCAGGAGAAAGAAGAACAATTTGGGCCCCTCTGAATTCTGGCGAGTTCAGCTACGGATTGGCCTCGGCGCGGTAGCTGGATTCGCCAGAATTCAGCATTCGAGCGCGAGGGGCGAGCTGATCTCCAACGAGATCGCCCCGCAGGCGCTTGCCCACCATTTATTGTAGTGTAAACTCCGGCAGAAGTTTTTTCTCGCCCCCGGCCATCGCCGATTCGTGGGCCAGGATGCCGACGCAGGTCCAGTTCGCCGATTGGACGGCGTTCGGGTGCGGATCGCGCCCCTCGACCAGCGCCGTGACGAATTCATGGGCCAGATGCGGATGCGAGCCGCCGTGGCCGGCGCCTTGAATGAACGACAGAGTGCTGATGCTCGTCGGAATCGTAAACGCCGCGGGTCGTGAATGGCTGAATGTCCTTCGGCAGCCGCTGAAGCATAGTCGGGCACTTTCACGCGCTCGCGGCTTTTCGCCGGTGAACACGATCGCGGTCTTCATGCTCGATCTGCGACCATTCGAACGATTGCTTCGAGCCGTAGACGTCGAAGCTCTCGCGATACTGCCGGGCCGTGTTGAACAGCGAGCGAGTGATCTCCGCCGCCAGATCGGAGTCGTGCAGCTTGATGTGGCACGTTTCGACGGCGAACGGCGAGTCGTATTTCGGAATCAACGCTTCGTCGATTCGGCCCGAGCCGAAGCACGACACGTACTCCGCCTCGCCGCTCGGGCAGCGCCAGCACCGGGCCGACGCAATGCGTCGCGTAGTGCATCGGCGGCAGCCCTTCCCAATAGCCGGGCCAGCCGGCCATTTCCTGCTGATGCGAGGCCCGCAGGAACTGCAGCCGCCCAGATCGCCCTGTCGTACATCTCTTGCACGAAGAGGAACTCGCGCGAGTAGACGATCGTTTCCATCATCATGTATTTCAAGCCGGTCGCGCGGCTCAGCTCGACGATCCGCCGGCAATCTTCGACGGTCGTGGCCATCGGCACGGTGCAGGCCACGTGCTTGCCCGCCTCGAGCGCCGCGATGCTCATCCAGCGCGTGGTCGGGAATCGGCGTGTTGATGTGGACGGCGTCGAACGTCGGGGTCTTTGAGCAGTTCGGCGATAGTCGGTGTAGCGGCGCTCGATCTTGAAGGCATCGCCGATTTGGTCGAGCTTTTTCGGATTGCGCTGGCAGATGGCATACAGCTCGGCCTGCGGATGACGCTGATAGATCGGAATGAACTCGGCGCCGAAGCCCAAGCCGATGATGGCTACGTTGATCTTCTTGTCGGTCATGCCTGACGACTCCTGTTTTCGACGGCAGCGAACGTTTCCCTGCGCTCGCCACGTTTCCCCAAAGACTCGCCATTTTACAGGCAGCGACGGAGTATGCAACGGATTGGGGGCTTCGGTTTCACGTAGGTCAGGCTTTCCAGCCTGACTTTCGCGGATCGCCGTCAGCCTGGAAAGGCTGACCTACGGATGCCCTCGATTTGTGCGCCGCGGGGATGGAATGTAGGATGGATCGCTTGGAATCCACCCTGGAGGTCACGTATGGCATGGCAAACTCGCCGGTTGTTGCGTTCTTTTCTTCTGTTCGGCACCGTTGCCCTGTATTCGGTGACGTGTGTCGTGGCTGCCGAGCCGGCGGGCAGGACTAGTGTCTTGCTGCTCGGCGACCGCACTGGCCATCATCGGCCCGAGGATTTAGCCAAAGTGATTACGCCGGCGCTCGCGCCGATGGGGATCGACGTGACGTTCACGCAAGACATTCATGACCTGAATGCCAAAAAGCTAGGTCAATTCGATTGCCTGGCCATCTACGGCGATAGCGGCGACCTGCCGCCGGCCGCGGAACAGGCGATGCTCGACTACGTCGAAAGCGGCCACGGGCTGGTGGCGATCCATTGCGCCTCGCATATCTTCCGCAACAGCCAGCGCTACACGGCCCTGATCGGCGGACGGTTTCAAAAGCATGAAACCGGAATCTTTCGCACGCGGATCATCGACGCCCAGCATCCGGCCATGCGCGGCGTGCATAGTTTCACAAGTTGGGACGAATCGTATGTCCACAATGAATTGAGCGACGACCGCACGGTGCTGATGGTCCGACCGCACGACGGCGAATACGAGCCCTGGACGTGGGTGCGAAAGCAAGGAAAGGGCCGCGTTTTCTACACGGCATCCGGTCACGACGAGCGCACTTGGAATCAAACCGGCTATCATGAGCTGCTGGCCGGCGGAATCCGCTGGGCCGCCGGACGAACGAACGACGACAGCCCGCCGCTGCAATACGAAGAGAGCACCGTCGGCCTGCCGAACTACCAACCCAAGCAAGGCTGGGGCAAAGAGGGCAGCCGAATCACGCAGGTGCAAAAACCGCTCAGCCCGGCCGATTCGATGAAGCACTTCCATCTGCCCGAGGGCTTTCATGTCGAGCTATTCGCCGCCGAGCCGGAGATCGTCAAGCCGATCGCCATGTCGTTCGACGAGCGTGGCCGGCTGTGGATCGCCGAAAGCACCGATTATCCGAACACGATCGAGCAGCATCCGGAACGCGAAGGAAGCGACAAGATTCTGGTCTGCGACAACACGCAGTCGCCGAACGTGGCCGATCATAAGTTCCATCTCTTCGCCGACAAGCTGAATATTCCGACGAGCCTGCTGCCGATCCACGGCGGAGTGCTGGTCTCCGTCGCGCCGCATCTACTGCATCTTAAAGACAGCCGCGCGGCGGAGAACAAAGACATGATGCCGGCCAGCCTTCGCAAAATAATCCTCACCGGCTTCGGCCGCGGCGACACGCATGGCACGATCTCGAATCTGCACTACGGCCTCGACAATTGGATCTACGGCTCCGTCGGCTACGACGGAGGCACGGTGCAGGCCGGCGGCGTCGAGCATCGGTTTCGCCAAGGCTTTTTCCGCTTTCGCCCCGATGGCTCCGACTTCGAAGCGCTGGGGCAAACCAGCAACAACACTTGGGGCCTCGGCATCAGCGCCGCGGGCGATATTTTCGGCTCGACAGCGAACAACGAACATTCTGTTCTGCTGGCGATTCCGAACCGCTACTACGAAGCGGTCCGCGGCTGGCATGGCTCGGCCGTCGTGGGAATCGAAGACCACAAGCTGTTTCATCCGGTGACCGACGACGTTCGCCAGGTCGACAATTTCGGCGGCTACACGGCCGCCGCCGGCTCTGAGCTAATTACGGCCCACAACTTTCCGCCCGATTATTGCAATCACGCCTCGCTGGTTTGCGAGCCGACGGGCCATTTGGTGCATCTCGATTGGCTCGTGCCGCAAGGGAGCGGCTTCGTCGCGCACGACGGTTTCAATCTGCTCGCCAGCAGCGACGCCTGGACGGCGCCGATCGCCGCGCAAGTCGGGCCCGACGGCGCCGTGTGGGTGTTGGATTGGTACACGCCGGTCGTGCAGCACAATCCGACGCCGCATGGTTTTCAAACCGGCCAAGGCGCCGCGTATGTCACGCCGCTGCGCGACAAGACGCACGGGCGAATCTATCGCATCGTCGCCGACGGCTTCAAAACGCCGGTTTATCCGAAGCTCGACCCGAACGATCCGCAAACGCTGCTGCAAGCGCTCGGCAATGAGAATCTCTTTTGGCGGCTGCAAGCGCAGAGGCTGCTCGTCGAGCGCGGGAAGACCGACGTGCTAATGCAACTGGCCGACATCGTAACGCAACAGGCGGAGCAGCCGCTGGTTCCATCATCCGCGGCGCCGCGGCCCTGCGCGGCAGTTCAAGCGCCTGATAAGACAGGTTACGCCGCGCTTCATGCGTTGCGGACGATGCAAGGGCTGGGCGCGTTCGCAGTAAACAGCGGCGGTAAATGGGACGCGGCGCTGGTCGCGGGGCTCGCCCATCCAGCGGCCGGAGTCCGGCGCTCGGCATTGGCGTGCCTGCCGCATACGCCGGCGTCGGTGGAAAAGGTTCTCGCCGCCCGTTCGCTCTTCGATGGCGAACCGCTGGTGCGCAAGACGCGCTGTTGGCGCTTTCGGAAATGCCCGCCACGCCGGCCAGCGAGGCGGCAGTGTTGGCGATGTTCTCTGAGCCGCGAAACTATTCCGATCGCTGGATTCCGATCGCCGTCGTGACCGCGGCAGCCAAAGGGGATGTGGCATTTCTGACCGCGGCAGCCGACGCGAAGGCCGACGCGAAGTTCGCCCCGCAACTTGGCGAAGTGGTTCATGTCGTGGCAGAGCATTTCGCACGTGGCTCGTCGCGCGAGCCCGTCGGCGGCATCCTGACTGCGCTCGCCGGCGGCGATCCGGCCGTCGCCGAAGCAACCGTCAAAGGCTTGCTCGCCGGATGGCCTTCGGCAAAGCCACCACAATTGACCGCAGACACGATGGCCGATCTGACAAAGCTGCTCGCGCGCCTTTCGCCGAGCGGACGGATGCAAGTCGTCGCCCTCGGCAAGCTGTGGAAGGCGGGCGACAAGTTCGACGCCGCCGCCGGCGAAATGCGCAAGACATTGCTCGCCACGATCGCCGACTCGAAAGCAGCCGACGCACAGCGGCTCGAAGCGGCCAGCCAGTTGGTCACCGTCGGAATCGACGACGACACGGCGAAGGAACTCCTCGACGGCATCACGCCCAAGAGCAGTCCCGAATTGGTCGCCGGCCTGTTGGACGCCGTCGCCCATAGCAACGCGCCATCGGTCGGCGGCGGAATCGTTGCGCGTTGGAATCAATTGTCGAACTCCGGCCGAGCGGCCGCGGCCGCGGTTCTGTTGAGCCGTCCGCAATGGTCGGCAGCACTCATCGAGGGACTGGAAAAGGATCGCGTGACCGTCGCCGATCTGTCGCTCGATCAGGCCCAGAAGCTCTCGCAGCTTTCCGATGCGGCGCTGGCCGAGCGGGCTCGAAAGGTGTTTGCCCGCGGCGGCCGGCTGCCGAATGCCGACCGCAAGAAGGTCGTCGATCAGTTCATGCCGCAAGTCGATCGGCACGGCGACGCAACGAAGGGGCAGGCGATTTTCGAGCAGAACTGCGCGAAATGCCACCGCCACGGCACGATTGGCGCGAAAATCGCCCCCGATCTCACCGGCATCGCCGCCCGCAAGCGAAACGACATTCTTATCGCCGTGCTCGACCCGAACCGTTCGGTCGAAGGCAACTATCAGCAATACAATTTGACGACCGAAGACGGCCGCACGTTTTCCGGCCTGCTGGTCGGCGATAGCCGCACGACCGTGGAACTGCTTGATGCCGAAGGAAAGCACCACGTTGTGCTGCGCGAGAACATCGATTCGCTGGTCAACACGCGCCGCTCGCTGATGCCAGAGGGCTTCGAAAAACTCGGCGCCGACGGTTTGGCCGACCTGCTGGAATTTCTATCCGCGAAAGGAAAATACTTGCCGCTTTCGCTCGGCCACGTGGCGACGATCACGAGCGTGCAAGGGATGTTCTACAGCAAACAGGCCCCGGAGCAGCGGCTGATCTTTCCCGATTGGGAGCCGAAGACGTTCGAAGGCGTGCCGTTTCATCTCGTCGATCCGCGCGGCGGCACGGCGCCGAACGTGATCATGCTCTATAGTCCGAACGGCGAACTGACCCGCCCGATGCCAAAAAGCGTCAGCCTGCCATGTAGCACTCCGGCCAAGGCGATCCATTTCTTGAGCGGAGTGAGCGGCTGGGGCTATCCAGGCGGCGGCCATACGGTGTCGATGATCGTCCGCCTGCACTATGCCGGCGGCGCGACCGAGGATATTCCGCTACACAACGGCGAGCAATTCGCCGACTACATCCGCCGCGTCGACGTGCCCGGCTCGAAATTCGCCTTCAAACTGCGCGACCAACAGATCCGCTACTTCGCGGTCTATCCGCAGCGAAAGGAATCGATCGACACGATCGAACTGGTGAAAGGCCCCGACGCCACGGCCCCAATCGTGATGGCCGTGACGGTGGAAACGGGCGAATGATGCCGCCGTTGTTGTTTGCGAGAAGCCGCTTTCGTGGCAGTTCTCCCACGGCATAACAAGAGCGACGAACGGCGACGACTTTGTCGCGCCCGACGGGTTTCACGGGCCCTTCGCGTAACGAAGCGCCTCGTCGACACACTCGACGAGAAAATCGACGTCGTCCTTGTTCAGGCACATTGGCGGCTTGATGCGCAGCACGTTGCCGTGCAGACCTCCCTTGCCCAGCAGCAATCCACGTTCCTTGCAATGTTCCAGCAGATCCGCTGCCTCGGTGCTTGCCGGCTCTTTGGATTGTCGATCGCGCACCAACTCGACTCCCAGCATCAGTCCCATGCCGCGCACCTCGCCCATCAGTGGCTGGCGCTGCTGCAGTTCGAGCAGCCGGTCCTTGAGATAGCCGCCCACGACGCGGGCATTTTCTTGGATGTTTTCGCGATCGATCACTTCCAGCGTGGCCAGTCCTTGCGTCATCGAGATCGGGTTGCCGCCGAACGTGTTGAAGTGGACGCGGTTGGTGGTGGTGCGAGCGATTTCGGCCCGCGTGACGCAAGCCCCCAGCGGCGCGCCGTTGCCGATGCCCTTGGCCATCGTCACCAGGTCGGGCGTCACCCCCCAGTTCTCGAAGCCCCAGAAGTGCGTGCCCGTGCGTCCAAAACCGGTTTGCACTTCGTCGGCGATGCACAAGCCGCCATGCCGACGGACGATGTCGTAGACGATCTGGAAGTATTCCGGCGGCGGCGTCACGGCGCCCCCAACGCCCTGGATCGGCTCGGCGATGAAGCAGGCCGGATTGCCCGAGGTCTCATAGCGGATCAACGACTCGACGTCGCGCGCGCAGCGGACTTCGCAGCTTGGATACGTCAGGCCGTAGGGACAGCGGTAGCAATAGCCGGGCGTGGCGTTCTTGACCGCCGAGGGTGGATTGCTGGGAAACTTCCAGGTGCCAACGGCCGTCAGCGACATCGTGCCTTGAGTGCCGCCGTGATAGCCGTTGCGCAGCGAGATGATCTCGGAGCGACCGGTGAATTCGCGCGACATCAGGATCGCCAGTTCGTTGGCTTCGCTGCCGGAGTTGGTGAAGTACGACACGTCCAATTCGGAATCGGCCGGCATGTGCTCGGCCAGCTTCTTGGCGAATTGCCCGATCGTCGGGTGCAGGTAAATTGTCGTGGCGTGTTGCAGCTTGCCGACCTGTTCGCGCACCTTTTCGACGACGTAGGGATGGCAATGCCCAACCGAGACGGTGACGATCCCCGCAAAGGCGTCGAGATAGCGTCGCCCGCGCTCATCCCAGACGTATTGCATGTGCCCTTCGACGACCATCAGCGGTTCTCGATAATAGGTGATCAGTCCAGGCGTGAGATACTTTCGGCGCAGGGCGAGCACTTCGTCTCGACTGGCGCCGTCGTAGGGCGCTGGCGTGTGATTGCAGAGTGGAAGCTGAGGGGCTTGGGATTTTGCGGTGGCGGCCACGGCGTTGTCTCCGGCGGACAAAGTTGACGCGTTCGTCGCGAGGAATCCGTCTACTCTCCGCCCCGTTTCGTTTTCCAGATCGGATCGGCGTGCGATTCCTCGGTCGACTCGAAACCAGCGCGTCATGGTCATCTTCTGTTGCGTGTAGAACTGCACTCCTTCGGTCCCCTGAATGTGCAAATCGCCGAAGAACGACTTGTTCCAGCCGGTGAAGGGGAACCAGGCCATCGGCGCCGGCACTCCGACGTTGATGCCGATCATGCCGGCGTTGAAATAGCGCTTGAAATTGCCGCGCGGCACAGCCGCTTTGGGTGAAGATGCTGGCCCCGTTGCCGTAATCGCATTGCCGGCCCAGCGCCAAGGCTTCGTCGAGACTCATCGGCGCGCACCACCGACAGCACGGGTCCGAAGACCTCCTCGCGCGCCAGCCGCATATCCGGGCGCACGCGATCGACGACGCTGGGACCGAGCAGGAACCCGTCGCGAGGCAAATCGAACGATCGGCCGTCGAGCGCCACTTCGGCGCCTTCGCTGCGGGCGACGTCCAGATAGCTCGCGACGCGGTCGCGATGCGCGGCGTTGATCAGCGGACCCATGTCGACTTCGGCGCCGCCATCGGTGGCACCGACCTTCATCGCTCTGTCCGGCGCGGCACACGCCGTCGATGACATCGTCGGCGATTCGCCCGACCGGCACGGCCACGACTCCCCGCCATGCAGCGCTCGCCGGCACAGCCGAAAGCCGACGTCTGGATCGCCTTGACGGCCTGTTCGACGATCGGCGTCCGGCATGATGATCAGATGATTCTTGGCGCCACCGGCCGCCTGCACGCGCTTGCCGTGCGCCGTGCCGGTTTCATAAATGTGCCGCGCCACGTTCGTCGATCCGACAAACGAGATCGCGCGCACCAAGCGGATGCGTCAGCAGCGCGTCAACCGCGATCTTGTCGCCGTGGACGATGTTGAACACGCCCTCGGGCAGGCCCGATTCGGCTCAGCAGTTCGGCGAATTTCATGGCCGATAGCGGCACCTTCTCGGAGGGCTTGAGCACGAAGGTGTTGCCGCAGGTCGATGCGCCACGGGAAACATCCACAGCGGCACCATCGAGGGAAAGTTGAACGGCGTGATGCCGACGCACACTCCCACGGGATGCCGGCTCGTCTCGCAATCGACGTGCGGCGCAAGATTCTCCAGCGCCTGCCCCATCAACAGACTGGGAATTCCGCAGGCAAACTCGACCATCTCGATCCCGCGCTGCATTTCGGCGCGGGCCTCGGAGATGCGTCTTGCCATGCTCGCGCGTCACTAGCGCGGCCAGCTCCTCGAAGCGACCCTGCAGCCGCTCGCGAAAACGAAACATTACCCGAGCTCGCTCGACCGCGGGCGTTTCGCTCCAGGCCGGCAGCGCGGCGGCGGCGGCCTGCACGGCGCGATCGACCTCCTCGGGCGTACATAGAGGCACGCGAGCCTGCACGCGGCCCGTCGACGGATTAAAGACGTCTCCCCCTCGGGCACTTGCCGACGCCTCGAAGCGACCGGCGATATAGACGGGCACGTTGCACTCCTTGCGCCCGATGGTCGGAAACCATCGATGACATGCGACGAACTCAATTTGCTGGAAATGCGCTCCGGGCCGATATGAACGCCGAAGCAATCTCTCGAATCGCGCGAAAATCGGCTTGCTTGCCCTCGATCTTGTCCTATCATGGACCGACATCGTCTGAGCCTTGCGGCCGACGAGCGTGAGTATAGGGCAAACTTGATCCTGTTGTCATCAGTGGAGCGGCGTCATGTCTCGAATTGTGCGCGGCGGCTTGATTCAGGCGACTCTGTGCGAGCCGGCGACGTCCCCGGTGCGCCAAAATCAAACAGGCGATGATCGACAAGCACGAGGCTCTGATCGCGAAGGCGGCCGAGCGGGGCGCTCAAGTCATCTGCTTGCAGGAGCTGTTTTACGGCCCGTACTTCTGTGCCGAGCAGCAAACCAAGTGGTACGATCTGACCGAGCGAGTTCCGGAGGGACCGACGACGAAGCGGTTTTGCGAAATCGCGCAAGAAGCACGGCGTTGTGATTGTGTTACCGGTTTACGAGGAAGAGAACATCGGTGTCTACTACAACACGGCCGCCGTGATCGATGCCGACGGCAGTTACTTGGGCAAGTTTCGCAAGATGCACATTCCGCAAGTGCAGCCGGGCTTTTGGGAGAAGTACTACTTCCGACCGGGCAATCTCGGATATCCGGTGTTTCACACCCGCTTCGCCCAGATCGGCGTCTACATCTGCTACGACCGTCACTTTCCCGAGGGAGCTCGTTGCCTGGGCTTGAACGGGGCCGAAATCGTGTTCAACCCATCGGCCACCGTCGCGGGTCTTTCCGAGTATTTGTGGAGGCTGGAGCAACCCGCGCACGCGGCGGCCAACGGGTATTTCGTCGGCGCCATCAACCGCCCCGGCTGGGAGGAGCCTTGGCGGATCGGCGAGTTTTACGGCCAAAGCTACTTCTGCGATCCGCGTGGGAAGATCCTCGTCGAAGCAGCGCGCAACACCGACGACATCGTGATCCAGGATCTCGACCTGGACCTGATTCGCGAAGTGCGCAACACCTGGCAGTTCTATCGCGATCGCCGGCCGGAGACGTATTCCGCCATCACGGCGCTCTGAGCGTTGCATCGTCGAGCGTCACCGCCGGACCGAACGCCTTCATCAGCACGAGGTAGCAGACAAACGCCACGCCGAAGCTGACGAACCAGGCGTAGTCGTAAAGCCTTGACCAGAAGTCCGCCACATCGGTCAATCCCGCCTTGGCGGCAAGGCCCGGCAGGCATGGCGCGATACCCGCCGCGAGGGCCAGCAAGGCGCAAGGATTCCAACCGTTTCGATACCAATAGGGTCCATTCCGGCGATAAAGGCCGGGCAAATCGAGCCGCGTACGTCGAATGAGGTAATAGTCGGCGATCAGAACGCCGCCGCAGGCCCCTAGCAGCAGCGAGTAGCCGATCAACCAGCTGTCGATGTAGACGCTGGCGTTGGCCAACAATCGCCACGGTTGGATGAGAATGCCGATCAATCCGGTGATCAGGCCGCCAATGCGAAAGGA
The DNA here is from genome assembly GCA_963738955.1 of Pirellulales bacterium. Lineage (GTDB taxonomy): Bacteria > Planctomycetota > Planctomycetia > Pirellulales > DATAWG01 > DATAWG01. The sequence continues at coordinate 124,600 of CAVTYW010000025.1, forward strand.
TATCACCTTCGGCCAAAGATGGGCGAAGTCGTTCGCCGGCCCGACAACATTGGCGGCAATGTTCGTGGCCAGCGTCGCCAATCCTAGCGAAACCATGGCGACGATTAGCGTGAAGGGGTTGGCGAAATTGGTCAGCAACTGCACCGGATCCCAAATCGGCGCGCCATAGATCACGATCGTGGCGCCGGTAACGGCGACCCCGATGAACGAGTACAGTCCCATCGTCAACGGCAGCCCCAACGCTTGCCCCAGTACCTGATCTCGCTGCGAACGGGCGAAGCGGCTGAAGTCGGGAATGTTGAGCGAAAGCGTGGCCCAGAAGCTGACGTTGGCGGTCAGCGCGGGAAAAAAGAATGCCCAAAACTGTCCTGCCTTGGGCTTGCCAGGAGCGAATTGCGAGGGCTGCGAGAGCATCGGCCCGAAACCGCCGGCCTGACGATAGGCCCAGGCCAACAATAGCAGCCCTAGCGCGATCAATAGCGGCGCTTTGATGTTCAACAAGATGCGGATCGACTCCATGCCGCGCCATACCACCAAAATGTTCAACAGCCAGAATGCGAGAAAGCAAACAAGCTGTGGCGCCGTGATATCCAAATAAGCGATCGGCGGATATCCGTGCAACTCCGGATACCAGACGCCCAACAGCGTGTAGAGCGCCATGCCGCCGATCCAGGTCTGAATGCCGAACCAGCCGCATGCCACCAGGGCACGCATCATGGCCGGGATGTTCGCGCCCCGAATGCCGAACGCTGCGCGGCAGTAGACGGGAAACGGAATTCCATACCGCGTGCCGGCGTGGGCATTCAAAATCATGGGCACAAGCACGATGCAGTTGCCCAGCAGGATCGTCGCCACCGCCTGTCGCCAATCCATGCCCTCTTCGATCATCGACGAAGCCAGCATGTAGGTCGGAATACAGGCCGACATGCTGATCCACAGCACGGCCAGATCGCGAATGCCCCACTTGCGCCGCGCTCGAGAGACCGGCGCCAGATCGGCGCTGTAGTAGCCGGATGACGACACGTCTTCGGAAAGTTCGCAGATGTCGGTGCGCAAAGAGACTGCCGGCGAGTTGTTGGAAAAGTTCGTCGTCATCCGATTCGCCCGGGAGTGGAACTCAATCCGAGGTTGGCCTGGTATCCGGCGTGAGATGGTTCGACGCAGCGCTGCAAAACAGCCGTTGAAGCCATAACAATATATCCTTCGCCGACTTCACGGCCAGCCCTTGAGCCGGTTTGGATGCTCCACTTTGGGCCGCTTGACGATCGGTCGTCCGCGCGTGACAACAGGGGCGCTTCGCGGCAAGACAGGCGCTGCGACGGATGACCGCTTTCCGCGGACCACTTGAAATGAGGGTCGAGCCATGGCATTGCTGGTCAAGAACGGCGAAATCGTAACGCCCTCCGCGCGGTTTCGCGGCGATCTCTGGTGCGAAGGTGAGACGATCACGCGGATCGGCGCGGATCTGACCGCGCCGCCGGATGCCGACGTGATCGACGCCGCCGGAAGGCTTGTGTTTCCCGGTTTTGTCGACCCCCACGTTCACATCTATTTGCCCTTCATGGGCACGTTTGCCAAGGACAGCTACGAATCGGCCAGCCGCGCCGCATTGATGGGCGGCACGACCACGCTGATCGAAATGGTCTGCCCGGCCCGCGGCGACGATCCGTGGGAGTCGTATGAGTTGTGGAAATCTCATGCGGCTGGACGCTCGGCTTGCGACTATGCGTTTCACATGGGCGTGACCCGCTGGGACGATGAGACCGCCAAGACACTCGGCCGCGTGGTTGACGACGGCACAGCCTCGTTCAAGGTTTTCCTTGCATACCAAGGCGCCTTCGGCATCGACGACGGCGAGCTGTTTCGGACGCTCGCGCTGGCACGCCGCCTGGGCGTTATCGTCACCGCGCATTGCGAAAACGCGGAACTGGTGGCGCAGTTGCAGCGGCGTCTGTTGGCCGAGGGCAAAACCGGGCCCGAGTGGCATGAGCCATCGCGTCCCACCAGGGTTGAAGGCGAAGGCGTACATCATTTGGCGACGTTCGCCGAACTGACCGGCGCGCACGTCTACGTGGTGCATACTTCATGCGAAGAGGGGTTGCGCGGCACGCTCCGCGCGCGAACGTGGCGTTTCGCTGTGGGTGGAAACCGTGATTCCGTATCTCGTGCTCGACCGCACGTATGCCGAGCGGCCCGAATTCGAAGGCGCCAAATACGTCATGTCGCCGCCGCTTCGCGAACTGCGCCATCAGCAGGCACTATGGAACGCCCTGGCCACCGGCGAGATCGATACCGTGGCCACCGACCACGCACCGTTCGACTTCCGCGTGCAGAAGGAGATGGGACGGGGCGACTTCACCAAAATTCCCAACGGCATTCCCAGCGTTCAAGACCGCGTGCATTTACTCTACACGCATGGCGTGGCGACGGGAAGAATCGATCTGCAGCGATTCGTCAACGTGGCATCGACCAAAGCCGCGAAACTTTTCGGGCTATTTCCGCGCAAAGGGACGATTCAGCCGGGCGCCGACGCCGACCTCGTGATCTTCGATCCGGAATATCGCGGCACAATTTCCGCTGCCACCCAGCTCATGAACGTCGACTACAGCGCTTTCGACGGCTGGCCCATCCAGGGCCGCGCCGAGACGGTCACGGTGCGCGGCCGGGTGCAGGTGCGCGATGGCCGGTTTGTCGGCGCGGGCAACGAGGGACAGATGCTCCGACGCGAACCGACTCACGGCGCATAAGCGCGGTGAGACTTCGTGCCAGCACGAATTAGCCCCGCGACAGTGCGTCGGTCTGGCGCACGAATTCGTCCCCCTTCCACTCGTGATCGGCTTGGATGGGCTGCCCTGCGCCCTTTGCCGTTGCCGCAACGTGCGAGGCTTTGCGGGCCGCGGCCTGCCGGCGCACCAGATCGTAATGCGTGGTGAAGTATTGCAGGCTGTGTCCGCGAAAATCCGCCACCCTGCGGAACTGGTGTGCATCCATGAACGCCGACAGTTCGTCGAGCATCTGGGCGATGCAGCGATATCCCACTTTCATCACGTGAGTGCAAACCTGCACGGTGTCGCAGCCCAACAAGATGAATTGGGCGGCATCGCGCCCTGACTCGACCCCGCCAATGCCCGAAAGGGATCGGCCGGGAAACTCATCGGCGATCAGATGGGCGAGTTCCATGCACATCCGCAGCGCAACCGGCATCACGGCCTTGCAGGAATAACCACCGAGGGTCGTGAAACCCTCGACGGTCGGCTCAGGCCGCAAGGTTTCGAGGTTGACGCCCATCACACAGCGAATGGTGTTGATCGCGCTGATGCCCTGGCAGCCTGCCTTCAGAGCGGCCCGCGCGGGATCCTCGATGTGCGTCACGTTGGGCGTCATTTTGGCCCACACCGGCACCCTGGCCGCTTTCATCACCCAACCGCAGACCTCCGCGAGAATCTCGGGATTCTCGCCCATCGCCGAGCCCATGCGTCGCTCGGGCAATCCATGCGGACAGGAGAAGTTGCACTCAAACGCATCGACGCCCGCCTGCTGGCAGCGCTCGACGATCTCGATCCAGGCGTCCGCGCGGTATTCCTCCATGATGGAAGCGATCAGCACGCGGTCGGGATACTTGTCTTTGATCCTCTTGAATTCGTCGAGCCAGACGCCGAAATCGCGATCGCTGATCAACTCAATGTTCTCCCAGCCGATGATTTCATTCGAGCCCTCCGTGCGCAATCGCGCGTACGCGCGGTTGAACGTTGACCACCTTCGACGCGTCGAGACTGACGGTCTTGCAAATCACCGCGCCCCAGCCTTCGTCAAAGGCCTTGCCGATGACGTTGGCATTCGTGCCCGGCGGACCGGAGCCGATGACGAGCGGGTTGGGAAGCTTGAGGCCATCGACGGTGATGCTAAGATCAGGCATGGCACGCTCCGAAGGGAAGGCGAAAAAAAGTAGAAGCAATTTCAAAACCGCTAGGCGAGGGGGACAGTCCCCATTTTTCTCCGAAGACTACGCAAAATGGGGACAGTCCCCGGCGGTTTTGAAACTGCTTCTACGAAAGCGACTCGGAACGGCAATGGTTCGGCTGAGAGCAGTATAATCCTGGCGAATCCATTTTTGTAAGGTCGCGCAAAGCGCCGGTTTCGTGATAACTATCCGGGAGGTGCAATGGACCCGTTTTTACAGGCCGCCATCGAAGAGGCGCACCGCGGACAGTTGGAAAATGGAATTCCCATCGGATCGGTGCTTGTCATTGGCGATCGAATTGTGGGCCGCGGCCACAATCGCCGAATCCAGCGCGGCAGCGCGATCCTGCACGCCGAAATGGACTGCCTGGAAAACTGCGGCCGGCTGTCGTCGAAGGATTATCGCCGCGCGGTCCTGTACTCGACCTTGTCACCCTGCGATATGTGCAGTGGCGCGGCGCTCCTTTACCGTATCCCGAAGATCGTGATCGGCGAGAACCATACGTTCCAGGGTCCTGAAGCGTATCTCCGCACCCGGGGAGTCGAGTTGGAAATCGTGAACGACGCCGAGTGCATCGGAATGATGCGCGAGTTCATTGCTGCCCGTTCCGACTTGTGGAACGAGGACATCGGCGAGTAGAACAGATTGCAGACCGCGCGGTCATTCGGCCGCGTTTGTGTGTCGAGCGAGGGTGACGGGACTTGAACCCGCGGCCTCCAACGTGACAGGCTGGCGCTCTAAACCAACTGAGCTACACCCCCAATCTCCTTGGCCAGCAATAAGTTGCAATCTTTCCGGCAGCCGTCTTGACCGCTGCCGCCGGCAAAAGCGCAATTCTCCGCAGTCCATGAGAACCGGTGATTATAGCTTGCCTCCCCTTGCCGGCAAGGGGCGCCAGGAGGCCAGGGCTCGCGCGACTGAGGACGCGGATCGCTCGCCGCACGGTCAAGTTTCGCCGTGGCGAAGGTTGCAAAAAAGCCTCTCGGCCACGCTTGGCCCCGGTTTTTGACCTAGGTTTGTGGAGTGGAGATTCCAGGAACGATCGGATTAGACCGGAAGTGCCGCCATGTTTGGGATTGATCCGCCCGGCCTATTGGCAAGCACCGTCGTGTCGCGAACGTACGAGGGCATCCTGCACTGGCTTTACAGCCTCGACCGCCAAGGTTGGTTTTTGGTGCTGTGCGGCGCGGTGGTCGCGGGATTTTTTTGCCTGCGAGGCTTCGGATCGCGGTCGAATTATTAGTTCCAGCAAACGGATGTCCCAGTGATTGTTCATATGGTTTTGGCCGAATTCAATATCTGGTCGCTGCAGTTGCCCACTCCCGTCGCGCTCGCCATCGTGTCGGTGATCGGCTACCTCGTCGGCCGAAAACGCCGGCATGGGCACGATGCCAACGAGAATCAGGCTCGCCGCGAATTGAAACGGGCTCAATCCGTCGCGCGCGAATTGGAAAAGATCGCCGATCTGATCCGCCGCCATCTGGCCACGCATCATGCCAGCGTCGTGCGGTTCAAGAATCGCGTCGTGACGCTCGGCGGCCGCACAATCGGAAGGCGCCTGGCAAGAGCTGTGCCAGGAAGCCGAGGGGATGCTCAAGCCGACGTTCAAGCTGGCCTCCCAACTGGCCAACGCCTACGACGAAATCCGTCAGCAATCGAACCACCTGATGACGTTCACCGAAGTGCGCACCGATCCTCTGACCGGCGTCAGCAATCGCCGCGCGCTCGACGAGACGCTCGTCTCGATGTTCGCGATGATGAACCGCTACGAGCTGCCGTTCTCCGTCGTGATCTTCGACATCGACCATTTCAAGAAGATCAACGACGATCAGGGCCACTTGTACGGCGACAGTATTCTGAAATCGGTGGCCAAGCTGCTGGCCGACAACGTGCGCGACACCGACGTGGTGACGCGGTACGGCGGCGAGGAATTCGTGATCGTGATGCCGCAGACGCCGATCACCGGGGCGTGCATTTTCACCGACCGTTTGCGTCAGCAAGTCGAGCAGAACCTGCCGCTGACGATCAGCGGCGGAGTCGCGGCCGCGGTCGATGGCGACGGACCTCAAACGCTGCTCTCGCGGGCCGACGCCGCGCTCTACAGCGCCAAGGCGGCCGGGCGAAATCGGGTGTTTTATCACTCGGGCCTGGATATTCACCCGATCGTTGACGTGGAAGCGGAGCAACCACCGAGCCCGCCCACGGAAGAAGTCCACGCGGAAACGCACGAGCAGCCGGTTGTCTGAGATAGCCGCAAGCGGATCAATACACGCCGCGTTCGGGATTGTAGCCCGCCAACTCGGCACGGTGGATATCCGCGTCCCCGATCGCATCTTGGCCGAGCTTCTTGCGAATCTCGCCGCGGTGGTGAATCATCACTGCCAACGGCTCGATGTATTCGCGGATTTCGCGCGACGGCAATCCTCTGGCCGCCAATTGCTGGCGCGTGACCATGTCGGTATGAAAGCGAAATCCGGCTAGTGGCCGCGTCCACTGAAGAATGGCCAGGTCGACGTCCTTAATCGCCTCCTTGGGCTTGTCGAGCCGGAACAAGAGGTAGGCGCGAGTGTCGAGCGTTTGGGGATCATTCGGCTTCAGGGCGAGCGATTGCATGGCGTCTTGCAATCCTTGATCCAACTCGATGTTGGCGATCGCACGGATGTAGGCGCGCTGGTTCAACAAACGGTGCGCAGAGGTGCCGTCGGCGGCCATGTTCAAAGCCGTCGTGGAATCGGCAATCGCTTCGCGATGCCTCCCGAGCCGCTCGAAATTCCATCCGCGCATGGCATAAGCGTCGCACAGTTGCTTGGAATACTGCTGGGTTCGCGCTGGGTCTTCGAGTCGTTGAATGATTTCATTCAAATCGTCGATGCTGCCTTGGATGTCTTGCATTTCCGCGCGAATCTCGGCGCGCATCTCGAATTCTTGCCAGCACTCGAAGGGATCCGGCTCCCAAAACAACGCTCGATCGGCCGAATCCCTGGCGGCTTGCAGTTGGTCGCGCTCCAAGTGCACTTGGGCCTTATTGAGCAACCAATGGGCCACGAATTGCCGCGCTCCGACGACGAAAGTGCTGCCAAATAGAATCGGCAGCAGCAATAGCAACACGCACCAGCGATACTTGTAGAAGAATTTGCCCCAGCTTCCCCTCGGGCGCGAAGGCTCGAAAGACTGATCCGGTAAGTCGTTGAACGAGCCGGGCAACGGAAATCCCAACTCATCAACGCGGCGAATGGGTGCTGGCATAGGTGATCGGCAAGTTGGACTTTGGATCCAATAATTTTACCATACGGGAGTGGACCGTGGGGAGTGGAGTCGTCTGCGCTTGAATCGGTTTTCCGTCGGTCAGCCTTTCAGGCGGCGCCCCCGGAAAGTCAGGCTGGAAAGCCTGACCTACGTGAAATCAAACCACTCCTTGCCGACATTATACCGCCAGCGGCAATGATTTGCGTCGCCTGCGCGGCGCGAGTTATAATCTGGGCCGGCTGCGGCAAACGCGGCTTCCGATTCCATGAAAGCGGACCCACCGCAATGAAACCCTCCATCGACCGTCGTGAATTCGTCGCGCAATCCTCCACCGCCGCAATCGCCGGCGCCGCTGCGATCGGCGCTGCCACGCTGGCCGCTCCGTCGTTTGCACGCGGCGCGGCCCCGTCGAACGATCCGATCCGAGTCGGCGTGATGGGCTTGGGGCGGGGCCTTGCGCTGGCCACCGCCTTGGCATCCCTTCCCGAAGCGGAAGTCGCCCATCTCTGCGACGTCGATAGCCGCCGCCTCGCCGCCGGCATCGAGCGGATCGGCGGCAAGCAAGCCCGCAAGCCGCAAGGAGTCGGCGATTTTCGCAAAATTCTCGACGACAAATCAATCGATGCCTTGGTCATCGCCGCCCCCGATCATTGGCACGCCCCGGCAACGATCCTCGCTTGCGCGGCCGGCAAGCATGTCTATGTCGAAAAGCCTTGCAGCCACAATCCGCGCGAAGGCGAGCTAGCGATCGCCGCGGCTCGCAAACACAATCGGATCGTGCAGGTCGGAACGCAACGGCGCAGTTGGCCGGCCATTATCGAAGCGATCGAAAAAGTTCGTGGCGGCGAAATCGGCCGAGTGATCTACGCCCGCTGCTGGTATGCCGACCATCGCCCTTCGATCGGCAAGGGGAAACCGGCGGCGGTTCCGGAATGGATCGACTACAGTTTGTGGCAAGGCCCCGCGCCGGAGCGGCCGTACAAAGACAATTATCTGCATTACTTCTGGCACAACTATTGGCATTGGGGGACCGGAGAGCTAGGCAACAACGGCGTTCATGCAATCGACATGTGCCGCTGGGGACTGGCGGTCGATTTTCCGACGCGCGTCGTCAGCGGCGGCGGAAAATATCGCTACGACGACGACCAGCAAACGCCCGACACGCACACCGTCACATTCGAATTCGGCGAGAAGGCGATCTTTTGGGAAGGGCTGAGTTGGTCGCCGCGCGGCATGGAAGGCGAGAAATTCGGCGCGACGTTTCACGGCGAACGGGGCACGATCGTCGTCACCGGCAGCGGCTACGTCGCTTACGATCTGATGAACAAAGAGAAGGGAAAAGCATCGATCAAAACCGGCGACGACGTGCATCTGCTCGATTTCCTCACCAGCATCCGCCAAAACCGCCCGCCCCATGCCGACATCGCCGAAGGCCACAAATCGACGCTCCTCTGCCATCTCGGCAACATCGCCCACCGCACCGGCAGCGCGCTCAAATGCAATCCGCAAAACGGGCACATCCTCAACGACGACGACGCGATGCGACTGTGGAGCCGCGAATATCGAGCGGGCTGGGAGCCGGCTTAATTGCAGAATCAACGGCTCGATGTACAATTGATTTCAGGGATCTGTACGACGGGTTTTGCTCGGAATCTAGCATGAATACCGAAACGCTTCGCGAAATGCTCCATCGTCAGCCATTCGAGCCATTCGTTATCCGCATGAGCAACGGGGAAACTTTTCAGGTCGAACACCCGGAAATGGCGTTATTGCTCAAGACCAGAATCATCATCGGCGACGCGGAAAACGATCGCTCGTGGGTTTGCTCGTTGCTGCACATTGCCACGATCGAAACGGCGCGAGCGGCTTGAATCCGTTACTTCGTCTCCGCGGCCCAGGCTTCTAGCGCCTGAAATTGCACGGCGAAATCGTGCTCGTCGGTGCCCAGCGGGCTTTTGAAGAACGACGCCAGGAACGTGAGCACGCCGGTGTCGCCGCGGCGCCAGGCCCGTTCGCGTGAAGCGCACCAGATCGAGCACCAGCGGCGCGGCCAGCAGCGAATCGCAGCCTTGCCAGATGAATTGCAACGTCATCGGCGTGCCGAGGAAACCGCGGAAGTGGACGTGGTCCCAGGCCGTCTTCCAGTCGCCCAGGCTTTGGATGTATTCGATCGTCACGAGCGTCTGCGGCGGGTAGCCGAGGATCTGCGCCAGCAGGCGATCTTTGCTCGTCACTTTGCTTTTCTTGTTGACCGGGTCGTCGAGCACCTTGCCGTCCATGTTGCCGAAGATGTTGTGGCCGACCCAGCTCATCACTTCCAGATTGCGATTGGCGAACATCGGGGCCAGCACGCTCTTGAGCAGCGTTTCGCCCGTCTTGCCGTCGTAGCCCATGTGGCGCGTGCCGCGCTCGATCGCCAGTTCGCTGGATGGCCGGCGGCGTGGCGCCGAGTCGATGGGGTGAAGTTGATGATACGAGCAGCCCAAGTCGAGCGCGGCGATGGCATACAGCGAACTGGCCGACAGCGGGCATTTCTGCGGCTTGTCGAGCAGCTTGTCCAACTGCGGCCAACGCGCGGGCAGCGCCGCCGGATCGACCGGCGGCTCGGTCGATGCGACGTTGACGACGATCAGGTGGGCCAGCTTCTGCTCGCGGCGAAACGATTCGCAGATCGGCTTGCAGCCGCTCGATCGCCTCGCGCGGCGTTTCGTTCAGCGATTGCAGCTCGCCGCTCGGCGAATTTTGCGATCGTCGCGCCGACGTTGTGAATCGTGCCCGGGCGGAGATTTTTTTCGATCTTGTCGAGATCGCCTTTGCACTTTTGCAGGATTTCGAGCGTCGATGGCCCGGCTTTCGGTGTGCATCCGCATCGCTTCGTCGTAGAGCGAGGCCGTCGCGGATGTCGTGCCCACCGACGACGAGGTCCTTCCAATCGAGCAGATCGAGCGATTCGAACTGCGGCAGGGCGCTGACCAGGCCGGCCTCGCCCATCAGCCCTTTTTTCAAAGCCACCAGGCCGGTGATGGCCGTCGTGGCGACCCCGCCTTTGGCGCCGATTAACCAGAGTCCGATTCGAGGCATTGGGGAGGCTTGAGGATGAAGGCTTGAGGCTTGAGGAACGAAGAACGAAGACTCGGGCCGCGTGGCGGGAAACTGCGATCGTGCGGCAATTGCGGAGGTGGGAGTCGTGTCGCCAAGCGGCTGCGGAGGGCGAATAGCGATGCCGCCGGTCGCCGCGTTTCCCTGCGGACCCTTGGATGCGAACACGGAAGAAACTATGATTGTCCATTCCCTACAGAGCGCCGTCAAGCCGCTCGATTTTAGTGCGCAGGAGGGGCCATGCTGCAAAGAATCGGAACCGGAATCGTTGGTGGCGTGGCTGGCGTGGTAATTGGCGTGGTCATTTGGATCGCGTCAAAACACAACGCGATGGACGGGGAACGCATCTTGACGACGCTGCGCAATTTGCGGAGTCGTCGGGTTCATTCTGGGGTTCGTCCTGGCCAAGCCAAACAAACCACCGGACAAAGCCACTTAACTGTGCCGTTTTTCGTTCCTCAAGCCTCAAGCCTCAAGCCTTCATCCTATGCCCACCATTTCCCGAATTCTCCAAGCCCTCGAACCTTCGGCCACGCTGGCAATGGCAGCCAAGGCGAAGGAATTGTCGCGCGCCGGCAAGAAGGTTTACGACTTCAGCGTCGGCGAGCCCGACTTCGTCACGCCGGCCCATATTTGCGAAGCTGCGACGGCCGCCATGCAGGCCGGGCACACGCATTACACCGCTGCCAGCGGCATTCTCGAATTGAAGCAGGCTGTCGCCGACCGCTTACACGAAGCGGCACGGATTGGCCTACGCGCCCGATCAGGTCGTCGTTTCCAACGGCGCCAAGCATTCGCTGCACAATGTGTTCACGGCGCTTTGCAATCCGGGTGATGAAGTCGATCATCCCCGCGCCCTATTGGGTCAGTTATGCCGAATTGGTGAAGTTGACCGGCGCGAAGCCCGTCATCGTCCAGACGCGCGGAAGAAAACGATTTCAAACTGACGCCCGCCCAATTCAAAGCCGCGATCACGCCGCGAACCACGATTCTGCTCCTTTGCTCCCCCAGCAATCCGACCGGCAGCGTCTATACGCCGGAGGAACTCGCGGCGCTGGCCGACATCGTCGTCGAGCGGAATCTATTGGTCGTCAGCGACGAAATCTACGACCGCTTGATTTACGGCTCGCACCGCTTCGCCAGTTTTCCGACGGTTCGCGCCGGGCCTGCAAGAACGCACGATCGTGGTCAACGGCGTGAGCAAGGCCTACGCGATGACCGGGTGGCGAATCGGTTGGACGCTATCGCCGACAAACGTCGCCATGGCAATGGCCGATTTGCAGAGCCAGGAGACGTCGAACCCGTGCGAGCATCAGCCAGTATGCGGCACTTGCAGCGCATCGAAGGGCCGCAGGAATGCGTCGAGGAGATGCTGCCAGGAATTTGCCCGGCGACGTGAATTCGTCGCGCGAGCGAATCGCAAAGATTCCCGGACTAAGCTGCCGCGACATGGCCGGCGCATTTTACGCATTCATCAATGTTCGCGCGCATCTGGGCCGCGGCTATGGCGGCCGGCAGGTCGACAATTCGGCGCAGTGGTGCCTGACGCTGCTGGAGCAGCAGAACGTCGCCACGGTGATGGGCTCGGCATTCGGCGCCGAAGGCTACGCGCGAATCTCGTTCGCCACCAGCCTGGAAAATCTGCGCGAAGGCTTCAATCGGATCGAAGCCTTTGTCAAGAGCGCGGAATAGCATCGGCTTGAAAGATCAGTGTAGCGAAACGATCCGCGTCTTCGCGTCGCCTTCGATGTTGATCTTGTCTTCGCGGGCGAGCCAGCCGAGTGCTTGCATGGTGAGATCCCGCGGCCCGTCGATCTCCTTGACCAGTTTGGAAATGCTCATCGAACCTTTGCGTTCGAGCAGATGCCAAACTTCGCCAGCCACTTCGCCGATTTGAGAAACGATGCACATCGTGTCCGTTGCCATGAATTCGACCTCCTGGTTTGATGATGGCAGGGTCGTGCTTGCTCAACTGGGCTACGGGCAATTATAAGGGGGAAGGGACGAGGGGCTAGGGGGCAGAAAGCAGGGAGCAGGGAGCAGGGAGCGGAGATGCGATAAGCCCACGGATGGCGGAGCGGGAACTTTGCCTTCGCGACGATGTTCGACCGCCTTCCGTGGGTTCGGCGCAAGAAAGCCGCAACCGCCGCCCTCCATTTTTGCAAAACTTACAATGCTAGCCTGGTAAATTGGGGTAAAATCCGGCTGCTCGATTTCCCATATTTGCAATTTCGTGCAATTCTGGGTCGATTCTGTACGGCGGAAACGCAATTTCTCATGAATCGCGATCGAGATGCCGACATTGGCACGCCCTGTGCTATTCATCGCTCTCGACTTCAATGCGACCCAGTTGGCCCTCAAGACAGCCCCCGCAGCGTCTTGAGGGCCAAACCGAATACGATCGCACGACAAGTTGCCGTGAACCTTAAATGTCGCGTCGCCGCGATATGGCGACCTTTGCCCACTACGGGAGCGCATGCTTTTCACGGTTCGAGGGCTCGGTCGGCTCCCCGCGAAGCCGGCCGAGCCCTTTTTCTTTTAGGCCCTAGCCCCCCTGCAACGCAACGATGAAGTAATACACTCCCGCGATTGCAATAAACGCGGAGCCGACTTGGCGGATGCGAGCCATCAGCAGCAGCCGCGGCACCTGCGCTCGCCAGTTCTTCATCAGTTGCAACGCGGTGAACGACGGGATCACGACGATTTGATGGCCGATTTCCACGCCGAGGCTGAATCCGACCAGCGCCAGCCACACGGCGACATTCGGCATCTCGCTCATCGCATCCATCAAGCCGCCGGCGAATCCCAGGCCGTGAAACAGGCCGAATCCGAAGGCCACGGCCAATCGCGTTCCAGCCGGTGCTGCGCTCGGGCCAAAAAATATTCTGCACGGCGACGAACACAATGCTCGCCGCGATCATCGGCTCGACGACGTGCTCGCTCAGGTGCACGATGTTGAACACCGACAGAACGAGCGTCAGGCTATGTGCAACCGTAAATGCCGTGACGACTTTCAGTAAGTCCCAAAGCGACGTTGCGGCCAGCACGAGCCCGGTGACGAACAGCAGATGATCGTAGCCGGTGAGAATGTGCTCGATGCCGTGGCCCATGTAGGCGCAAAACGTCGGCCAGGGCTGAACCTCGGTGTGAATCGATTCGGTATCGGCCGGCCGCGTGTCGGCGGTCCACGTGCAATCCAGCGTGGCCGACTTGCCGCGCAGCAACAGCGACGATCGAAATTCGTTCTGATTGCTTTGCCGCATCCGCAATTCGCAGGGCGCGGTCCAGCGTTTGTTTTCTCGCAGGAAATCTTGTTCGACCCGAATCTGCCTCGGCGGCTGCGAAAGCGGATATTCCAGCCGATAGACATACATCGACGGCCCGGATGCATCGTCCGCGCCCGATTGCCCCGCGTCGGCGATCCATTTCGCCGTGCCTTCGAGCGGTTTCCCGTCGACTTGAATCTGAAGATGATTCAAGACGTAGGCCCCGTGCGCTTCGACGGCCTTCTGCAATTCCTCCTCGGTCGGCGAAAGATCGCCGACCGTTGCGACGACAAACAGCTCTTCGCTTGAGATCCGCGCCTCGACAACAATTCGATCCGGCCCAACGACCACGTCGATGGCGTTTTCAGCGATGGGGTGAGCGCCGGCAAGATTCGCGCAACAAAAGAAACATCACCGCCGTCGCAAAGGCGATCGGCCAGCGACGACGAGATATCGATGCGAACAAGAAAGCGGCCATTCGTGCGATCATTATGCGGGCGATGGTAATTGTCAAATGGCCCTGCATGACGAGACCAATGAAAAAATGCGCGGTGCAATCAACAAAGTGCTGGACGCAATGGGGGGGTGCCATGCTAAGATAGCCGCACCTTCGAGCCTGGATCGGCCCCGGGCTTTTGCCTATTTCGAAAATGCAGAACGAAAGTCCGTAGCGGGATCGAGTTTTCCAAATTCTGGCCGCAAGGGGTGGAATCATGATTCGAGGTGTGTGTCGCCGCCGGATTCATCGTGGCCTTCAATTGCTTGCCGCGCTGCTGATCGCCACGACCGCCGTTGCGCCGATATCAGCGGCGCCGGCGGCCGAGTCCGCACCGCCGATCACCGGCCTACTGTCGGCCGACAAACCGGAGATGCGAATCGCCATGCCGGGCAAATTCGACGACGTTTGCCTCGCGGGCGGCGGCCGATTTCTCGTGTTGCGAATCCCCACAGAATCGGAGTTGGCGATTGTCAACTTACAAACCGACAAGCTCGCGGGAACGATTCCCGCCGGCGACGGCGAAACGCTGTTCACGGCCGGACAAGACGAAGTCGTGGTCGTGAAGCCGGCCGACAATATCATCGAACGGTTCGACCTGGCCACGCGCAAGTTGCAATTGACCGTGCATTCAGAGGTGGATCAGCCGTTGACACTAGTTTCGATGGGCTATGCTTCGCACGGGCCAGTGTTGCTGGGACTCGGCGAAAAAACCGTAAACCAACAATCGACGCGCTCGACGGCGCAGTTTCTCGATTTGGCGACGCTCAAGCCGCTGCAAGTAGCAATGCCGCCGATGGCGGCATGCGTGGATTGCAATCGTGAAACGACGGTTCGCCCGTCGGCCGAAGGGACGATGTTCGGCATGTGGCGAAGGGAAACTTCGCCGACGGGGATGGGGGTGTTGATTTTTCTCGGAGATTGCGCGGTCGAGAATTACCAACACGACAGCGTCGGTTATGTCCGTCCCAATGCGGCCGGAAACGAGGTGTTCTGCTACAACGGCATCTTCGATGTCATTCTCCATTGCAAAGAACCGCGCGATGTCACGAATGGGAGCGTGTTGCCGATTCCGGCTGTCGAGGGCCCATTGTATGTCGGCGTGCCCACGTCGAATCGCCGCTTGGGATACAACGCAACTCGCGCCGAAATGCTCCTCGGGAGCAAACGATGGTGACGATTCTTCTTAAAAGTCTGCGGGAACCGCTGGTGACTCTCTCCAATGTTGAGATTCGGCTGGCCGGTTACGAAGACAAGTTTGCACATGAAACCATCTCGTTGGACAAACGGATCGTTTACAACCCCTCGCTCGATATGCTTGCGACGCTGCCGGAATCGAACGACGAAGTAGTGCTGCGTCGCGTCGACTTGGAAGAGGAATTGAAGGCCAGCGGCAAGGATTATTTGGCGGTCGTTTCGTCGCCGCCGACTTACTATTCGACGGCGCAGCCACTGAGCTACGCGATCAAGACATTGTCGCGCCGAGGCGGCGTCAGCTACGCCCTGCAATCCGGGCCTCCGGGAATGACGCTGTCGAAAGAAGGCGTGGTTCATTGGACGCCGAACAGCGTGATCGCGGGCAATTCCGTCAATGTGACGATTGTGATTAGCGATGATTCCGGCAAGAACGATATTTATCAATTCAATCTTCAAGACCGGTCGACTCGCCGCGACATGGTCGGAATGTTCGTCCCGCCATCGACCCAACCGCCGGTGCTTCCGCCGAACCCCACCTCTCCCTCGCCAACGACGCAGCCGCCTCCGCGGGTGGTCCAAAAACCGAATTCGCGGCGCCAGCTAGCCCATACGCTTCATAGTGTCGATGGCGTGCCGGGACTTACGAAGGTTGACGAACGGCGGCAAGAAATTCACGGAGGTCAATTCCGGCCCTTCATCGGCAGCGGGGGGCCGAATCCGCTGTTGCTCATTGATTCGACCCACCTCATCGTGCTCGGACCGGATGGCTACAGCGCGTCGAAGGAAATCACGCTGCCCAAGGAATACGAATTCATCGGCCGGCGCGAAGGCAACCTGATCGGCGTGAGCTTGAATCCGCGAACGATCGACGTCATCAGCGAAGCGACTGGCAACGTGACGATGAGTCAACCGCTGCCCGCCACTTCGATTCTTGATATCGCCATGCATCCGCATAAGCCCATCACGTATGTGGCGATGCGCGATTCGGCGGTGGTGCCGAGTTGCCATTTCGTGGCGTTCGACGAATCGACGGGCAAGGCGCGGGAGAATAAGGATTTCATAGCCTCGACGTTAGCGATCGATCCAACGGGCCGTTTTCTGTATGCCGGGTACGACGAGGTTTACAAATCCGGGGCACGGGTACGGGTGACGCACAACCGGCCTACTAAGCGGCCCACGCCGCGTCCGCAACCGGGCCAACCCACCGGGCCGCCATCGCAGCTCAGCATCGTGCAAGCCTACGGCGCATTAGACGTGCTGCTTAAATACAGCCTTTCGGATGCGTTGGCTCCAGAGTTTCGCGGCTTCCGCGCGGAGATCGGGCCGAGCAATGGCGGGCTGCACGTCGGCCGCGGCGGTAAGCAAATCGTCAATGTCGGCAGCGCGAGAGGCAACGGCACTCTGCGCGGCTGGAATACGAGCGACTTCGACGAGTTGCCGCGGAACTATGCGAGCGGCGATGCGACCGTTGACGCGAATGATTTCGCATTTCATCCGACCCTCCCGATTGCAGCGACTATCGGAGCAAATCGCGCGGTCCTTTTCGATACGGAATCCGGCGCGGTGTTGAACGACCGGTTCGACGTCGCCTATCCCTCGTTGATCCCGAACCCCGCCGAAGGAATAATCCGCCGGCTTTGGTTTGCTCCGAACGGCCGATCGCTGGTGGCCGTTCAAACCACCGGCGGCGCGGCGTTTTTGAAGCGGTTTCCGCTCAAGCTCTCGGCCGAGGAACTGGGTCGATTGGGCCCGCCCGACCGGCTGCCGGATAGCAGCGGCGACTTCGTCGCGGCAAAGAAATTCCCGCTCAAGGCGCTCGAGAGCTTGGCCGGTGGGCTCGGCGAGGAAATGTCGTCGGCCGACATCGCGAAGCAGTTCTCCGATTCGGTCGCCGTCGTGAAAAGCGGCGATGCGACCGGCACGGCGTTCGTCGTCGGCTCCGAAGGTTACTTTGTGACCTGCGCGCATTGCATCGATAACACGGAGCAGGTCGAGCTGCACTATCGGGTCGTCGCCAAGGATGGGACGGCGCCGGCCGAAGCGAGCGCCAAAGCAGCAGTCATGGCGCTCGACACGACGCGCGATCTGGCGCTATTGAAGATCGACGGCGCAGCGCCGCTCAAGCCAGTGCAAATCAGCTTGCCCGACGCCGTCGGCAACGGAGAGGCTGTCACGCTCATTAGCAACCCAGGCCTGGGCGCTACGGTGCTCGATCACACGGTCACTGCGGGCATCGTCAGCAGCGTCCGCCGCAAGATCGAGGATCAGTCGCTCATTCAAACCTCTGCTGCGGTGAATCCCGGCTCCAGTGGCGGCCCGTTGTTCAATGGTCGCGGGCAAGTGATTGGCATGATCGTGCTCAAGGGACGGATCGAGGGGGCCGGGTTTGCAATTCCGGCCGCCGACCTGACGGCGTTTCTGTTGGGAGCCGCGGTATGCAATGGCGGCTCGGGGCAAATCCATCGCCAATGGGTCGATGTATCGGGCAAGCGAGTCGTCAACGCGATATTGCTTGACCACGACGATCAACGGATCAAGCTTCGCCGTGCCGACGACAGCCGCGAGTTTTCCGTCCCGCTTGAAAAGATAAGCACTGGCGATCAGAAATTTCTAAAATTGTTCCCGGCAAACAACAAGACGACTGTCACGGCACCGGACAAGAGCGCACCGTGAACATCGATCGGCGGACCCGCCGAGCGGAATGCAGGGCCAAGAGACGCGCGGTCAGAGATCAAGGGACGGGCAAAGCGGTGGCGGTTTGCTTGTTGGATTTCTTCGTCTCTTCGTCTCTTCGTTCTTCGTACCTCAAGCCTACAGCCTCAAGCCTCAAGCCTGTTTCCGCCCGCGCACAGCAAGGCCGCGGTGATTGCGCACCGCGGCCATTGCGCGAGTGGGTTGTCACATCGACACGCAAAACGCAGTTCGTGCGCCACCGCCGCCCGTAGGAGCTGGCAGGTGTTCGTGTTTTCCGCACTGCATCAATCCTTACGCAGCCAAAGGGCCGTGACTAAACCGCACGGCGGGTTGCGGCCGCGACGGAAGCATCCAAGCTCCAATCACGTCCGCCCGAGTCTTCCAACTCCGCTCGTGACGAGGGCACGCGACCCGGAAAGGTCCCACTCACGCCCTATTGACGAGTGTCGTACTCACTCGAAGCACGGTGGATACCGTGGTGGCACGATTCGCCCTCGCTAACGCTT
Organism: Pirellulales bacterium; assembly: GCA_963738955.1. Lineage (GTDB taxonomy): Bacteria > Planctomycetota > Planctomycetia > Pirellulales > DATAWG01 > DATAWG01. The sequence continues at coordinate 143,065 of CAVTYW010000025.1, forward strand.
CGGGTTGGTGTTCCCTTCGCTTGCGCTTCAGGCTTTCGTGTCACGGTCTCCTCCAGCTTCGAGCATCGGCGGCAGCGCACTGGGTTATCATCCCCACGGGGAAGCCCTCTTTTACCCACACTGTGAACGACGTGCGATCGGCTCTTGATGCAACGTTTTTCATCTTGAACTTCTCACGCATCGTTCGGGCTCTACCTTGATAACCCCAAGGTGAGCGGGGAAGGGGCCTGAGGATCCACGACTCGGTTCTCACTACCTCGGTCTGTTTTGCGGCTGTACGGGCGGCAAACAGTTGGGCCGGCGCTACGAAGAACGCGAACTGCCGTCGACAGCAGCCCGAATTCAACATCGCACAGCATGAGGGACTAGCGTTGCTTTTGGACAGGAACAACCGCCGGCATCGCGTCATGCGGGAGGCTTGAGGGATGAGGCTTGAGGCTTGAGGACGCGCAAGCGGCCGCTGCGCGTTCTTCGTGCCTTCGTACCTCAAGACTGTAGCCTCAAGCCTCAAGCCTCCCGCGTCGCCTCTCACAAGTGCCTCGCTCCGAGTCGTCTACAGGCGTGAATATGCCACAAGTGCTGGCCTAAATTCAAGCAGAAAAAAGGCTGAACGCTACAGGCTACAGGACGAAGAGAGGGCCGCGCGAAGCTGCGAGCGAGCTTTGCCACGGCGTTTGATTGAGCAGCTCCCTTGTGGCGAGCGCGCGAGTCTGTTCTTCGTTTTTCGTCCCCTACACCCTCGCCCTTTTTCAGTGGTGCGCGAAGTAGTGGAAATAGATGAACATCAGGCCGAAGACGACGATTGGGATCAGGGCGAAGACGACGGTTCGCGGGGGGCGCCAGGAGCCGGTCCATTGCGCGGGGACGCAAGCGATCGGCGCGGCCGGTGACGACGACTTTATCCGGCGCATCGAGCTCGGCCTTCATTGCCGCCGCGGATGGGTAGCGATTCTCGGGCCGTTGCTCCATCGCGTGCAGAATGATTTCTTCGACTTGCGGCGAAATGTTCGGATTCAATTTGCGCGGAGCCACGGGATCGCCCATCAAACGGGCGTTCATGATCGCCAGCGGGTTCGTGCCTTCGAACGGCGGCTGGCCGGTGACCATTTCATACAGAATCGCGCCGAGGCTGTAGATGTCGGTGCGGGCGTCGCCGCGCTTGCCTTTCACCTGCTCGGGGGCCATGTAGTCGGGCGTGCCCATCGCGGGCGAGAAGCCGGTGAACGTGATGCGGCGCATGCTGGTGGCCTTGGCGATGCCGAAGTCCATGATCTTCACCCGGCCGTCGTTGCAGATCATGATGTTCTCGGGCTTCAGGTCGCGATGCACGATATTGTTCTTGTGCATGTATTCGAGCGCGTCGCACAGATTGGCGGCGATATCGACCGCCTCGCCGACCGGCACGATCTTGACCGAGTGTAAAACGTTGCGGAGCGTCTCGCCTTCGAGAAACTCCATGACGATATAGGGCCGATTCTTGTCTTCGACCGGATAGATTTTCAGCAGGCCCGGATGATTGAGCGACTTGCCGATTTCCTCCTCGCGCTGGAATCGCGAGAAGAACGCCGGATCGCTCTCGAACTGCATGAACGGCACCTTGACGGCGACGGTCTCTCCCGATTTCAAATGGGTCGCCTTGAAGATCGATGCCATGCCGCTGCGGCTGACGAGGCTTTCGATCTTAAAGCAGTTGTCCAACACATCGCCGACTTCGATCTCGTGGGACATGGGAATCTCTGCTTCGTGAAAGACGGGTTGGCCGCGGAAGTAGCTTAACGTATTGACGCGTTCGACTTGAATGATTTGAACCGAAAGATTGTCGTCGGTGCCGCGCCGTTCGGCCAATTGGATCAATTCGCGACAGGCTTCCTGCGGCGACTTCTTGGTGACGAAATCCAAAACCTCCTGCTCGGTGACGCAAAAGTGCAACCCGTCGGAGCATTGCACGAGGACATCTCCCCGCTGAACTTGCACGGTGGCGTAATCGACCTGCACCGTCAACTCCCGGCCGATGCTGCGCGTGAACATGCAGCGCATGTCGCTGGTGGCGGCGTCGTGCGCCGAGATCAATCCAAGCGCGAGTTGCTGCGCGGCATAGTTGTGGTCGGAGGTGAGTTGCGAGATGACGCCTCCTTGAACGACGAACGAACGGCAATCGCCGACGTGCCCGATGTTGATTTCATTATTGCGAAACAAGGCGACGGTGAGGGTCGTCGCCATTTTTCCCAGCTCATGCTCCGACATGCTGCGGTCGTAGACGGCCGTGTTCGCGGCGGTGAACATTTTGAACAGCGCCTGGCGCGGGAGCGTTCCTGGTTTGACTTCCAGGAACCGCCGCATGGCCGTTTCGACGGCGAGTTGACTGGCCACTTCCCCGCGCCCGAAGCCGCCGACGCCATCGGCAATCGCGGCGACGGCGCCGCGAGTGAGATACTCTTGTTCGTCGTCGGGCTCCCAGAAGCCGACCCAATCTTCGTTGTTCGAGCGCACCGGGCCGACCGAGCTGAGCTGGGCGTAGGTCAACTTCATAGCAAATGCCGCACCAGCGAGCGCGAGGGAGCGTTTGTTCTCAGTGAGTCGAATTCTAAAGGCGCTGCGAATAAAAGATAGGCATGCGCGAGGATTAGTGCTTAGGCACGGCTTGCGTTTATCGTAAGCAGGAACGAATCGCGGCCCAAACAAACGCGCCCGGGCGCGTCGATTGCCCGTTGCCCTAATCAATTGCCAATACAAAGTTTAGGAAATCCTGGCGAGATTTCATTTGGATGCCTGAAAACCCTTGGCATTTCATTTGCTCTGCCCGGATCACACTCAGCGTCTAGCTTGCAAATTGCCCCTCGGGCCAATTGCAAGATGCAAGTTTGTGCGACGCCACGGAGCGCACGGGCTTTTTTGTGGCTTGTGGGTTTTGTGGCTCTGATCGAAGCAACCCGATGCGTCCTAGGCGGGCGAAAACGTGCGCATGGGGTTCGAGGTTCTACCTCGATTCTCGTTGCTCGCCCAAAGCGTGGGACAATGGCGTGTCCCGAACGAAGTGGTGTCTAATTTCGCGCCTTTTTTTCAGCAATGTGGAAGCGAGGTATCAAGTGTCCACGGGTGAAAAGAAATCGGGTCCGCAGATGAAGTTGACGTTGGGCCTGACGGGCCTGACCATGAACGCCATGGCGCTGATCGCGCCGGGGGCGTTTTTGTGGCTGACGTTTGGGCCACAATCCTTGTACGGCGCGCCGATGGCGGGCACCGACATGTGGTTCGGCATCGTCGCAGCTTTGCTGTTGTGCTTCGCGACGGCTATCTCTTACGCCGAATTGTCGAAGCTCTATCCTGGGGCTGGCTCGTCGTATTTCTTCGCCGAGCAAGCGTTTCTCTCCAAGACTCATGCTTACAAATTCGCGCGATTGTCGAAGTACATCATCGGTTGGGCAAGCCATCTTTATTACTGGATTTATCCTGGTGTGATGGTCGGGGTGACAGCCCTCCTCATCGGCTACATGACGGGGCAGTTCTTTCCGAAGATATTCAACCCGAGCGTTCCTAGCCCGACGTTGATGATCGGGTTCTGCGTCGTTTTCGCGTTCGGCGTGGCGTATATCGCGTATCGAGGCGTCGTCGGAGCGACCGGCGTCAATATCGCCATCAACATCGTGCAAATCAGCGCGCTGTTGATTTTCTCCGTGCTGGCCATCGGCTACCGGGCAAACCATCCGGAAGGTTCGAGAGGCTGGACGCTCGATCCGGATGGTTATCCGATCAATGTGACGTTGGCAAAGTTCAAAGTCGACAAAGACGGGACGACTCCGGTTAACAAGGAGGGCACGTCGCTGTTTGACAAGGATGGCAACTTGCCGGCGGAGAATGTTGCCAAGCTGGTGCCCGACGACAGCGGCAAGCCGATGAAGGATCCCAAGGCCGACGCATGGATCGTCGCCAAGGACGACAAGGGCAACGATGTGCCGCTCACCTTGAGTTATGTTGACGACAAGAAAGCTTCGCAGGCCGTCACTGACGCGCCCGATCCGGCTGACCCGAAGAAGACGGTGCCGACGCGGCAATTCTTCGATTCCGCGGGGGATGTGGTGAAGCCGCACAATATTTCGTACATCTTCATCCAAGCTTGCATTGCGATTCTGATTCTGGTCGGTTTCGAGTCCGTCACTTCGATGGGTGAAGAAGCGAAAAACGCCAAACGCGACATCCCGCGGGCTGTCTTGCTATCGTTGTTCATTCAAGGCGTAATCTGCTATCTGATCGAGTATTTCGCCGCGAACTTCGCGTTGAATCCGCAATACACGATGACGACTGCCGCGGGCTCGAGCGCGCCGATCGGCGATATGATGAAAATCGTCGGTGCGTCGCTGTTTGGGCCGACGGGCGGCATTTGGTTCATGTACATCGAAGCCTTGACGGTGTTCTTGGCCCTCATCGGCACGACGCTCTCCTGCATGAACACGGGAGCCCGCGTCACGTATGCGATGGGCCGCGACGACGAAGTGCCCTCGCACTTCGGTATGCTCCACGGCAAGAATCTCACGCCGCACCGAGCAATTTGGACTCTGGCGACGATCTCCATGGTAATCGGGATATTCGCGGTCCTATTGCCGTTATGCTCGCCGATTGCATCGACCGATTTCATCGCGGCACTGTCCCCCGACCAGTCGAAGAGCCTGTGGTATCCGGCGTTCCTGATTCCCACGCTCGACGGTCTAAAGACGTTGCCCAACACCTTGTTGATCGTCACGTTGGCCAGCAATTTCGGCACATTCCTGCTGTACATGTTGACCAACATCGTGGCCATCGTGGCGTTCCGGGAGCACCACAGCTTTTCGGGTTTCAAGCACATGGTCGTGCCCGTCTTCGGGCTGCTGGCCAACCTGGCGTGCATGCTGTTCTATCTCATCGGGCCATTCAGCGTGTACGGAATGAGTTGGCATGAGCCGTATATCGCTCTGGGAATTGCTGCCCTGTGGGGCCTCTACGGCGCCATCTACTTTGCTCTCGGCAGCAAGAAGAAGGGCCGCACCGCGCTGCTCAGCAAGGAGCAGGCCTTGGCGGCCACTGGCGGGATTGGAGGAGGATTTTGATCGTCGGGCGTTAATCGTCACAGTGCCGCGGAGCCTTCCTTCTACAACGCGGTATTCTGTGTAATCACGCGAATCGCGCCGGCGCACCGGGTCTCCACAAGGATCGTGAAGAGCCCGGTGCGCGGCGTTGTTTGCCTTTGTCCGACGACTCTTTTCTCCAGGCGGGGATCTTGCCGTGAGACGAACTCTCGCGATCTTTCTGTTGGTCGTAGCAGCGATTCTGCTGCGCGGCGCTGGCTCTTGCTTTGCGCAAGGTCCGACGCCGAACGACAGCAAACCGGCTGCGACGATTCCCGGCGCCTCGGGCCCGGCGGCGAAAGGTTCCGATCTCGCCGCCCGCAACCAAATCGCGATCAATATGATTTGGGTGCTGCTGGCCGCGTTTCTCGTCATGTTCATGCAGGCCGGATTCGCGATGGTCGAAACCGGCCTGGTGCGATCGCGGAATGTTTCGCACACGACCGCGATGAACTTGATGATCTACTGCATTGCCGTGCTCGGATTCTTTCTGTGCGGCTTTGCCGTCATGTTCGGCGGCAGTGGCGGATCGGCGGGCAAGGAATCGGCGATTTCGCTGTTCGGCAAAAGTTTCGGGCTATTCGGCCACCACGGCTTCTTGCTTTCCGGCCGGGCCAATGATCTCGGCATTCTTACGGCGTTTCTCTTTCAAGCGGCGATCGCCAGCACGGCGGCGACGATTGCGACCGGCGCGCTGGCCGAGGCGCTGGAAGTTTTTGTCGTTCGTGATCTACGGCGCGGTGATGACCATGCTCATCTATCCGGTCTTCGGCAACTGGGTGTGGGGTGGCGGCTGGTTGAGCCAGCTTGGCGCCAATTTCGGCTTGGGCCATGGGCACGTCGATTTCGCCGGCTCGTCGGTGGTTCACATGACGGGTGGAGTCGCGGCGGCGGTCGGCTGTTGGATGCTCGGGCCGCGGATCGGAAAGTACAGTCGAAACGGCTCGGTGAACGTAATGATCGCGCACAACGCGCCGATGTATATGCTCGGCACGCTGATCCTCGCCTTCGGCTGGTATGGCTTCACGGGCGGACATTGCGTTGCCGGCGACTTGAATATCGGACGCGTCGCCACGAACACGGCCATCGCGTCGGCGGCGGGCGCTGTCGCGTCGATGCTTTATCTTTGGCGGCTCTACAAAAAGCCCGACCCGAGTTTTATTTGCAACGGCATGTTGGCCGGACTGGTTGCCATTTCCGCGCCGTGCGCTTTCGTCACGCCGACGGCCGCGATGTTCATCGGGCTGGTGGCGGGAATCCTGGTGGTCGGCAGCGTGCTGTTTGTCGAACGGATCGCGAAGCTCGACGATCCGGTCGGGGCGATCAGCGTGCATGGCGTCAACGGCGCATGGGGAATACTGGCGCTCGGATTGTTTGCCGACGGCACGTTCGGCCAAGGCTGGAACAACTCGCATTGGTATCGAGTGCCTGGCGGGATTTTGAAATGGGTTGCCGAAGCGGATCGACCGAACGTGTTGCCCGACGGCTGGACCGAGCAAGGCGTGACCGGTTTGTTTTATGGCAATGGGTCGCAATTCGTGGCCGAGTGCGTTGGGCTGCTGTCAAATCTGATTTGGATGGCGATCGCTTCGTATCTGTTGTTTTGGCTGCTCGATCGGCTGATCGGCAATCGCGTCAGCATGACGACGGAATTGCAAGGGTTGGATATTCCGGAATTGGGTGTCTTGGGTTATGTGGCCGACGATCCGAAACCGATGAGCCGATCTCAGGCGGTGGTAGCCGATTCTCGGCCGGCCGCCGCTCCGAAAGCCGGAGCCAGCCAGTTTTCGATCGTAGTGGAAGGAGTCGATGTGGCGTCGCTGCAAGCGGCCTGGTCGGCCATATGTCAGCCGAGCGATCAACCGCCGGAGCCAGATTTTCTGGCCATCTATCCGCAATTTACGACGCTGAAGGGAAACCAGTTCCGCTTTCGGGAAGGTTCGCCCGAGGAAATGCGGATGCGGTTGGAGCGGCTGCTGAAGAAACGGTTTCCCGAGCGGACGATTCTGCGCGGGTGGGAAAGGAATAAGGCTTGAGGCTTGAGGCTACAGGCTTGAGGTACGAAGAACAAAGAGCGAGACCGCGGACCACCGCCAGAGAACTCGTGCTCTGGGGTCCCGGCCCTCAAGCCTCAAGCCTCAAGCCTCAAGCCTCAAGCCTCAAGCCTGTATCCTTCAGCCTGTGGCCTCAAGGCTTTCCCGGCTTACCTAGAATGCAATCGGCGATTCCTTGCGGTGCGCAGGGGCGTTGGGGTCGTGCCGCAAAATCCGTGAATTTCGCCTTCAAGCCGCGCTGCGCGCGATGGTTTGCCGCCGAGCCGCCGGATTAGATTTCCAGACCGTCAAAGTCTACGGAGTCGGCGTGCCAATTGAGCCAGACGCGCCAGATTTGCCTCTTTTCCGGTGGACTCCGATTCGGAGCGGAGTCGATAGCAAATTTGGCGTCGGGTGCATCGACAACAGGTGGATGTTGAGCCTGTATGCCATCACGGCGATTTCCTCAACTCGCTGCGCGAATGGTCGTGTGGCGTCCGGCTTTCTATGGATGGAGTGACGGAACCATGAAACGAATAGGTTTGAGATTTGTCGTTGCGATGGCTGTCGGCTGTACGGCCGCTTCCGCATTCGCACAGACCGGGCTCCGGTATCCGGGCGCGGTTCAACCCGTGGCGTATGAGAGCATGGATTACTACGCGGATGGCAATGGCGCCGCGACGGCGACCGACAAGTCGGCCCCGCCGGCTCCTCCGGCTGCCGCGCCTGCGGCTCCGGCTGCTCCGGCTGCCGCCGCGGCTGGGCCCGATTGCTCCGCGGCGACTGCGCCGACTTGCCGCGGCTGCGGCTCCGGCTTGCAGCTCTTGCGGCTGCGAATCGTGCTGCTGCTCGCACCCGTGGCTGAACCTGATCGGCGATCAATGCCCTTTGACCTGCCCCGATCAGACGGTCAAGCGTTTGTTTGAGAACAACTGCTGGTTGAAGTGCGAAGGCATCACGATCACCGGTTATGTCGAAGCCGGCATCTCCGGCCGCGACCAGCCCCGCGGCGACGGCTTCAACGGCCCGGACGGCTTCCCCGACCGGGACAATGAATTCCAGTTGAACCAGATCGACACGGTTATCAGCAAGGCCGTCAAGCCGGTTGCTTGCGACTGGAGCTGGGGTTTCACGGTTGAGACGATTTTCGGCACCGACTACCGCTATCCGTTGGCTCGCGGCCTTGATGCCCACGACGACGGCACGCCGAAGTGGTACATCGACAACCGCAAGTTCTACGGCGAAGCCTTGCCGCAAGCCTACTTGGAATTCACGCAGGGAACGAAGTTGGATTGGAAAATCGGTCACTTCTACACCTTGTTGGGCTACGAAGTGGTCAACTCGCCGAGCAACTTCTTCTACACCCACTCGTACACGTTCCTGTATGCCTATCCGTTCACCCACACCGGCATCCTGGGAACGTACACCGCGAGCGACTACGTGACCTGGAACTTCGGCGTCAACGAAGGTTGGGATAACTTCAACGACACCGACGAGAACCTCAGTTACACGGGTGGAGTGACGGTCAAGAGCTGCGACAAAAAGACCACGTTGGCCTGGTTCTTCCAGGTCGGCAACGAACCGATTGCCGGCGTGACCGGCCCGGTTGACAACCGCTACACGCAGAGCATCGTGTTGACCAAGAACCTGACCGACCGCACGACCTTCGTGTTGGAAAATGCGGATGGGTTCCAAACGCGTGGCGAGCGTGACGGCGGAACGTCCTCGTGGTTCGGCCTTGTGGACTACTTGACCTACAAGATCAACTGCTGCTGGACCACCGGCCTGCGGTCTGAATGGTTCCGCGACACCGACGGCACGCGGGTTGCCCCGGTGGGCGACTTCGAGGGCAACAACGTCGCGTCGGTGGGTGGATTCGAAGGCGACTTCTACGATGTCACCTACGGCTTCAACTACAAGCCGAACGCCAACCTGACGGTTCGTCCGGAGATTCGCTACGACGTGTTCAATGGCGCGGATCTGAACGGCGTCAAGCCGTACAGCTCGGGCACCTCGAACCATCAGTGGGTTTACTCGGTCGATGCGGTCTTGCTGTTCTAACAACGCTTCGGAACCGCGGCCTGCCGGTCAATCCCGGCGGGCCGCGGCTTTCCAATACTCGATGCACCCGAAACCGCCCGTCAGGCCCGCAATGGCCCGACGGGCGGTTTTTTTATTATCACAAACCGCGTCGGCGAAGGGGACAGTCCCCGTTTTGCTCCGCGGACTGCGCAAAATGGGGACAGTCCCCAGCGGTTTTTTCGTTAGAATGAACCGTATGAGCAACGCTTTGAATCAAAATCCCGCGGCATCAACCGAGACGCAACACGTCCGCTGCTGCATCGCCGGCGGCGGTCCGGCGGGCATGATGCTCGGATTCCTCTTGGCCCGCGCCGGCGTCGAAGTCGTCGTGCTGGAAAAGCACAAAGACTTTCCTGCGCGATTTCCGCGGCGACACGATCCATCCCTCGACGCTGCAATTGATGCACGAGCTCGGCCTGCTCGACGAGTTCTTGAAGCGGCCGCATCAGGAAGCGACGCATCTCACCGGCATTATCGGCGGCAACGAGGTGATGATCGCCGATTTCACGCACCTGCGAACCCGTTGCCGCTTCATCGGCCTGATGCCGCAGTGGGACTTTTTGAACTTCGTCGCCGAACATGCCGCGCGCTATCCGACATTCCACTTGCGAATGCAAACCGAGGTGGCCGATCTGATCGAAGAACGCGATCGTGTTGTCGGCATTCGGGCAAATGGGCCGCAGGGACCGCTCGAGATTCGCGCCGAACTGGTCGTCGGCGCCGACGGTCGGCGCTCCACGGTTCGCCAGCGAGCGAAATTGAAGGTCAACGATCTTGGCGCGCCGATCGACGTGCTTTGGATGCGCGTCTCACGGCGGCCCGACGATCGGAACAATCCCTTGGGCAATTTCAATCGCGGCCGGATTCTGGTGATGATCGATCGCGGCGAATACTGGCAATGCGCCTTCGTCATCGCGAAAGGTGGATTCGAGGAAGTGCGGCGGCGCGGCTCGAGGCGTTTCGCAACGAGCTGATCGAGATCGTTCCGTTTCTGCGCGATCGCGTTGACGAGCTAAGAGATTGGGACGACATCAAGCTGCTGACCGTGGCCGTCGATCGATTGGAGCGATGGCATCGGCCGGGCCTGCTGTGCATCGGCGACGCGGCGCATGCGATGTCGCCGATCGGCGGCGTGGGGATCAACCTGGCGGTTCAAGACGCCGTGGCGACGGCTAATCTCTTGGCCGGCCCGCTCGGCCGCGGAGAAGTGTCGTCGGCCGATTTGCAAAACGTACAGCGCCGGCGAGAATTCCCAACGCGATTGACGCAGCGGGCGCAGGTGTTCATTCAAACCCGAGTGATTAGCCGCGTGCTGGCCAGCAAACAGCAGCTAACGCTGCCGTGGCCGCTACGGTTGCTGCGCCGCTTCCCGATTTTGGCGCGAATCCCGGCGCGACTGGTCGGCATCGGCGTGCGGCCGGAGCATATTCACACGCCGGACGTGCAGCGCGGTTAGCCCGCCATTTATTCGATGTTAGCCCCGTCCATTTATGGCGGGCGTGTCGAGCGACCGCTATTTGCCGTCGCCCGCTTCGGCAGCGCCGCCAGAATTTTTTGCAATTCGGCCGGATCGACGGGCTTGACCAGATGGGCGTTGAAGCCGGCTTCCGCGCTGCGGCGGCGGTCTTCATCTTGACCCCAGCCGGTTTGAGCCACCAAGACGGCGCCTTTTCCCTCGGGCATTTTCCGAATGCGACGGCCGACTTCGTAGCCATCCATGCCCGGCAGGCCGAGATCGAGCAGCACCACCTCGGGCCGAAATGCCTTGGCCACTTCCAGAGCGGCCGTGCCGTCGGTCGCCGTGCGCACTTCATCGCCCGACATCCGCAGCAGCATCGCCAAACTGGTCAACGAATCGAGATTGTCGTCGACGACGAGAACTCGAAGCCGGGAGCGAACGGCTCCATCTTGGATATGCGAGTCAGTTCCCATTTCTTCGGACGCTTCACGTTGTACGCCATCGAACCGAAGATATCCCGAGGTATCTTGCATCAAGGGAAGATGGATCACAAACTCGCTTCCTTTGTTGGCTCCGTCGCTGAAAGCTTCGACGCGCCCTTTATGCATTTCCACCAGCCGGCGCACCAACGTCAAGCCGATGCCGAGGCCGCCCTGGGCGTGATCCCGCGTGCGCTCGATTTGCGTGAACATGTTGAACACGCGCGGCAGCATCGTCGGGGGAATGCCGAGGCCATTGTCGCGCACGCGGATCAACAACTCGCCGCCATTCGCCTCAACCGTCAAGCCGATCTGGCCGTGCGGCGGCGTATATTTGGCGGCGTTGTTCAGCAGATTCGAAACGACTTGCGCCAACCGAGTCAGATCGCCCATGACGAACACCGGATGTCCGGGCAACAGGACGGAGAGTTGATGGTTTTCCGCTTCGATTAGCGGCCGGCTCGTTTCCAGCGCGCTTTCGACGACCTTGGCGACATCGATCCGTTCGTTGCGCAATTCGATTTTACCGCGAGTGATCCGGCTGACGTCGAGCAGATCGTCGACCAGCCGGACCAAATGGCCCAATTGCCGCTCCATGATTTCGCTGAGATGCGCAAACATCTCGCGGTTGTCGGGATCGAGGCGCATCACTTCCAGCGCGTTGCGCAGCGGGGCCAGCGGGTTGCGCAGCTCGTGGGCCAGCGTCGCCAGGAATTCGTCCTTGCGGCGATCGTCTTCGCGCAGCGTTTCCTCGGCTTGCTTTTGCTCGGAGATGTCGACGGCGCACCCCAATATGCGAACGACCTTGTCCGCGGCATTGCGCTCGAACAGCGCTCGATCCATGACGTGCAGCCAACGCCCATCTTTGTGCCGCACGCGATAGGTCGTCACGAAGCGGTCGGCCCCGGTCGCGACGGCCAATTGATGCTCGCCGTTGACACGCGGCAAATCGTCGGAATGGATTTGCTCGTCCCACCAGTCGGCCGTCGGCGGCACTTCGTCGGGATGGTACCCGACGACTTCGAACAAACCCTCCGAGCGGCGCGTGTTTCCAGTCCGCACGTCGACATCGTAGATGATTCCGTTGACGGCGTCGGCCGTCAGGCTGTAGCGCTGCTCGCTGCGCTTCAGGTCGTCTTCAACTTTCCGCTGATTGGAAACGCTATGGAACACCAGCACGACGCCGATGATCTTCCCCGCCGTGTCGCGAATCGGAGCGGCGCTGTCCTCGATCGGGCATTCGGTTCCCGATTTGGAAATCAGCACCGTGTGATTGGCCAGCCCGGCGATGATCCCTTCGCGCAGAACTCTTTCGACCGGATTCTCGGTCGGCTGGCGGGTGCGCTCATTGACGATTTTGAACATTCCGACCAGCGGCTTGCCTTGCGCCTCTTGCTCGCTCCAGCCGGTGAGCTGTTGCGCGACGGCGTTCAGAAACGTGACGTTGCCCTCGGCGTCGGTGGCGATTACGCCGTCGCCGATGCTGGCCAGCGTCGTGCGAAACCATTCGCGCTGGTCGCGAAGGACGGCGGCATCTCGCTGCCGAGTGGCCATGCCGCGATCGAGATACCAGATGAAGCCGCCGAAGAGCAACAGCGCCAGCGCGCCGGCCGTCGCTTCGCTGACGAGCGACCAGACGTAGGTGCCATGCGAAAGTTGCTGGCGTTTTTGGCGCAGATCGTGCTCGTCGCGGACGACGTTGTCGAGCAAATCGCGAATCTCATCCATGACCTGCTTGCCTTTTTTTCCAGCAATGAAAGCTCTGGCGTCGTCTTCGCTTTTTTCGCGCAGCGCGATGGCCTGATTGACTAATCCGATTCGAGCGATCTTCAGCGATTCCAATTTCCGGATCGCCAGCTGAAGAGCGTCGTTGTCTTTCGTCAACTGTGTCAGCGATGCGAGCGTCGTATCCAGTTGGCCGGCAGCCGAATGAAATGGCTCCAAGAAGTCCTTGTTGCCCGTGATGACGTAGCCGCGCTCGGAGGTCTCCATATCGACCAACAGCAAAAGCACGTTGGCCGATTGCTCCAACACCCGATCGGAATGGTCGACCCACTCGGCGTCTTCCTGCAACCGTATCGTATTGCGGAAAGTGATCGCCACATTGACGATCAACAGCGCGACGACGAGCCCAATTCCGACGAGCATTCCTCGATCAAAAGACCGCATTGTGTTGATGACCCGAGTTGTGTGCCGTAGGCCAGCCTTTCCAGGCTGACGCGGGCCGAGCCAAGTCAGGCTGGAAAGCCTGACCTACGCGAAACCGCACTGCATTTCCCTGACCCCTGGCCTCTGGCCCGTGGCCCCGTTATGCTCTGCGCATGTTCCCTGATGATTGATTTTATACAGTGCGGAATCTTTCGCCACCGGAAAGGACCGCCGCTAGCACGCCGATGGTGGAATCCCCGATCATGCCTTTCGCAATCGATCCGCGCCAAACCCGCGTCGAATTCTCATCATCGACGACAGCCGCGATGCCGCGCACACGCTGAAAATGCTGTTGGGAAAAGTCGGCCATCAGGTCGAAGTGGCCACCGACGGCGCGAGCGGAATCGCGGCCGCGCGGCGATCCCCGCCCGAAATCGTCTTCTGCGACATCGGCATGCCGGGGATGGATGGCTATCAGGTGGCGGAAGCGCTACGCGCCGATGAGACGACGCGCAATGCTTACCTCGTCGCGCTCACCGGATACGGCCAAGACGACGACCAAACCAAAGCACTGCAATCGGGCTTCGAAAAGCATCTGACAAAGCCGGTCGGCTGGTCGACGCTGCAATCGATCATCGCGGCGGTGCCGCTGCAACAAGACACCGGCGGCTAGCGCCTTGCCGCTCACGCGCGGAGAACGTGAGCGGCAAGGCGCAAGCCGCCGGTGCGCCGTGACCCCGCGTCGCGCTGATCGAGAGCACGAATCGTTACCGACTCGCACTTTCCGCCGCGCGGCGCGGCGGCGCAGCCTCGTCGCTCGGCGAAATCGACGCGTACCAACGCTTCCAATCGGCGATCGCCGCGGCGCGGGCTTGTTCGTCGGGCGCCTCGGTGAGCAGATCGGCGCCGATGCGCCGGCTGAAGAGCCGCAATCCTTGATCGGCCTTGTAGACGATCCGCCAATCGGCATCGGAGAGCGCGGCGATTAGCGCGGGCACATTGGCAACGTCGCGCACGCTGGACAACACGCGAATGGCCGCCAATCGTGTCGCGGCTGTCCCCTCAGCCGCCAAATGGCGCAGACGTGCCAGATGTTCGCCGCGCGGCGCCGGTTCCTCCGCTTGCAATTGCGAGATTAGATCGCGCGGGTCGTCGGCCAGATCGTGGAAATCGGCATGATCGGGATTCGCCAAAATGGCGAGCAGCGTGTCGGTCGAACCGGCGACAGGCTTGGCGACAACTCGTCCGCCGTCGGCGCGAACTTCATTCAAGTGCCGCGGCAAGCCCTGTCCGCCGAGCGCCAAGCCGCCGTCGAAGCCCTTTGATTTTTCGATGCTCTTCTTCGTCGAACGCAACAGAAACAGGATGGCAAAGGCCGTGTCGGGCACTTTCATATCTTGCGTGCTTTCCCAGTGGCCATCGAGCTTTTGGCGCTTGTGCAGCCAGTTGTAACCGTCGTCGTACCAGCCGGGATTCTTGATGTGCAGCCCGGCGATCAATTCGTAGAAACTTTGACTGCGTTCGAGAGCATAGAGGTAGTAGTAGGGAAATGTGGGCGTGTCGATTTTGTAATGCTCGCGCCACCAGCCGCGGCCGCGCTCTTGCGTTTGCGCCAATTGGCGCGGCCCGACCGTGCCGGGCGGAACTGGCTGATTCAGCTTGAATTTGTTGACATCCTCGCGCATTGCCTTGAGAGCGGCAGGCAGCCCGGCGTCGGATTCCTCTTCGGTCGCCAGGGAGAAACCGAGCAGATCGCTACAGACATACGTGGCACCCAAGCCGGCGGCGGAGAGGCCGTGTCGCACGGAATCTTGTTTGACCAGGATAATATCGCCCGACGTGCCAGGCTGGCCTTCGGTTCCTTGATATCCCCAACCGCCGCTGGGATCTTGCGTATGCATGAGCCACAGACAGACGTTCTCGATCGATTCGTTCGGCACGACGAATCCATTTTTCTTCGCTTCCCAGCTGGCGAGCACGCCGTATTGCGTCATCGACGTGTCGCCGGTCGGCTTTTCGGGATAACCCCAGCCGCCGTTTTTCTTTTGCCGGGCTTGCAGCGATTTCAGTAGAGCGTTGATTTCATGTTGGTATTTGCTGGGATTCAGTTCGCAGAGAAACACGATCGCCAGGCCGGTGCTGTAGATATCCGGATTCCCTTGCAAACCTCCGCCTCCGCGAGTGGTCGACTTGCAGGCATCGACGGCCTTTTGCACCTGCGGATTCGTCTCATCCTCGCCATGCTTGATAAAGCACAGGCCAACCAGCGCTTGAGCGCCGAGCCGACCATCCGCGGCGGTTTCGAGATATTTCAGACCCTTTTCGATCGTGTTTTTCACTTCGGGACTATCGGGCGAGATGGCTTTCGCTGTCGAGGGCCAACAGCACAGAGCCGCGGCGAACAGCGCTCCGAAAAGCAACAGCCGAGAGGGAAAACGGAACTGGGCTTGAGCGGACCCATTAGCCAATCGATTCATGGCAAACGTCCTTCCGGCGGAGGCGCGGTCGATGTGTCTGAGAGCCCCTCACAAAACCGCCGGGGAAAAGGGGACAGTCCCCCCGTTTTGCCCCGCGGACTGCGCAAAATGGGGACAGTCCCCGGCGGTATTGTGAGGGGCTCGATGAAGAGAAACGCGACGCGAAAACCCGATTCACCTAAGAGTCGATGCTATCGAGGCGGAATGGCCAGGTCAAGTTGTGGCACTGGGTTAGTCTGGAATTTGGGCGTGGCGGTACTCACTGGCGGCTACGCGCCTTGCCGCTCACATTTTCGCGCGTGAGCGGCAAGCAGCTAGCCGCCGGTGGGCTCTGCCGTTGGCGATTTGCAATCGGCCCCAGTATCTATCGACGGAATTCCTTGCGGATGCCGGCAAGAATAGGTTAGAAGTATTAGAAGCAGTTTCAAAACCGTCGGGGACAGTCCCCTTTGCCTTGGGGTTTTGAAACTGCTTCCAGCAGAGCGATTCGTATTTCGTCGATTCGAAAGAAAGGTGGTTGTTATGCTTCGATTTCGCGATTTACAGGATGTGCGGCATTCGGCGTGGCCCGCGGCCCTTGGCATTGGGCTCTTTGCGATCGCGGTCATGGCTCTCCCGGCGGTAGCCGACGACTCGCCAAGCGAAGCTCCAGCGGTCGCCCCGACCAAGGTCGTTCCGCCGAAATTCGTGCCCTTGAAGCCCGCGGCGGCGTTCAAGGTTCTCGCGGATAAAGGATTGAAGAAGCTCAAAGCGACGTTGACCTCGATTCCTTGGGTGCTGCCCGACGACGCGAAGACTCACGAAAAGCTTGCCGACTTCCTCAAGGTGGCGACGGCCTATCATGTGGCGGCGAAAGCGGCGAAAGCCGAGGCGGCTCAAATCGTGAAGGACCGCGAGACGCTGTCGAAAGCCGAGCCGCGCTATTCGGAGCTCAAGGGATACGCCGACAAACCGGACACGATCCCGCAGAAGATCGCCTCCAAGTTTCGCAGCCAGCAGGAAATGATGCAGGCGTTGCAACAAGATTTGAACGAGCAGGTCAACACGCTCAACAAGCTGCGGCCGAAGTTGGCGGGAAAATTCGCCGGCGACATGCCCGCCTCGCTAAAATCCGCGATCGCCGATTGGATGTTGGCCGACAACAATCTGATTCTCGCCTACTTCCCCGCCAAGCCGGTCTTCGACGAGCTCGAAAAGAAATATCGCGATCTGGCCGACGATCCCGAAGTCGCCACCGCGCTCAAATCGCTCGGCAAGAAAAACCATCTCGGCTCGCCCGAATTCGATCAGGACCGAAAGGCAATGGCCGAGTGCGAGGCGACGGCAATGTCGGGCGAGGTGCCGTTTTATCGCGAAGGTGCGCTCGATAGCGTCGGCGCGATATTGAACGAAACGACGCCGGTCATTGTCCGGATCGACTCCGTGAACGGAAAGTCGGCCAGTTGGGCTCCGACCGACGTGCTCACGAAGGCCGGAATCACGGTCGATCCCTCCGCACCGATGGTGACGCTGAATTTCTCCGGCAACGCCAAGCGGACCGTACAATGCCGATTGGTGGTCGTGCCCAAGCTGCGGTTCGGCAAATATGTGCTCGAGAACGTGAAGTTCCTGGCCATGCCGGACGACGCCAAGGATCTCGGCATACAAATAACAAGCGCCGAGCTAAAAGGCTACGATCAAACGCCCGACCGCGAAACATGGCTTTATAAATTCGTCAAGCAAGAGCAGCCGAAGCCGGAGGAGACCAAATAGGTTTACCGGAGGACCAAAAGGGGGACTCGAATTGCCTGCGAGAGTGCCTATTGCTTCTCCCCGTCTTGCGCGCTAACTAGGCAGCGAATCTCGATTGCGGACCGGGCCTATCATTGAGTTCTCTCGTAAGTTGTTGTGCTAGCTAAATTTGCACGTTGTCGCGGCTGTGGAGTATCGCAGGCGGCACATAATTTGCCTAATATGACGGCCACACATGCAGGTTGACCTGGAGTCGGCCAGCCGTACGGCGGTTGTCTGATGCGGAGTCTTCGCGCGCGGACCGCTCCTACTGGGACAATTCGCCGCATGGTAATTGGGCATGGTAGCGGAAATGACGTGCTTGACCGCTTGTCAGAGTTTTGTTGGTCGTGTTGAATTCGAACGACTGATTTTCTTTGCAGCGGTCGGAAAGGCGGGAGAACGATGAAAAGACTGAGTATGTTGATGATGGCGGGAGTGCTGGCCTTTGGCCTGGCCGGCTGGGGCTGCGATTCGGCGTCCGACAAGGCAAAAATGGAGCCGGCGAAAACGGCCGACAAGTTGACCGACAAGATGGCCGACAAGACATCGGATAAAACGGCCGACAAGACCGCCGATAAGACGCCGGAAAAGACAGCCGACAAGACGGCCGATACGACCCCGGCGCGAAAAACCGCCGACAAGACAGCGACGCCCGACAAGACAGCGACGCCCGAGAAGGCAACGACGCCGAAAACCGAAGTCGCTTTGAACACCGCGGCCGGCGACACCGTGAAGATCGGCGTGCTCCACTCGCTCAGCGGCACGATGGCCATTTCGGAAACGTCGCTCCGCGACGTCGTGCTCATGGCCGTCGAAGAGATCAACAAGGCCGGCGGCGTGCTCGGCAAGCAGATCGAGCCGGTGGTCGTCGATCCCGCGAGCAACTGGGACCTATTCAAGGACAAGGCCAGCGAATTGATCAACACGGATCACGTCGCCGTCACGTTCGGTTGCTGGACTTCGGTGAGCCGCAAGTCGGTGCTGCCGGTCTTCGAAGAATACGATCAGTTGCTGTTCTATCCGGTGCAGTACGAAGGCGAAGAGCAGTCGCAGAACGTGTTCTACACCGGCGCCGCGCCGAACCAGCAGTTGATTCCGGCCGCCGAGTACATGATGGACCAGGGTTTCACGCAAGTTCTATCTGCTGGGAACCGACTACGTCTTCCCGCGCACGGCCAACAAGGTGCTCAAGGCGTATCTCTTGGCAAAAGCGTGCCTGAAGAAGCATCGTCGAGGAATACACGCCCTTCCATCATCAGGACTACCAGACGATCGTCGGCAAGATCAAGGCGTTCGCCAACGGCGGCAACGCCTGCGTTCTCTCGACGATCAACGGCGACAGCAACGTGCCGTTCTACAAGGAATTCGCCAACCAGGGCCTGACCGCCGGCGACTGCCCGATCATGGCCTTCTCGGTGGCCGAAGACGAGTTGCGGGCGATGGACGTTCCGCCGCTGGTCGGCCACCTGGCTTGCTGGAATTACTTCCAGAGCATCGACACTCCGGAGAACAAGAAATTCGTCAAGGACTTCAAGGCCTATTGCGTCGCGCACAAGCTGCCCGGCGGAGCCGACCGCGTGACCGACGATCCGATCGAAGCCGCTTATTTCGGCGTCTACGTTTGGAAGGCGGCCGCGGAAAAGGCCGGCAGCTTCGATCTCGACAAGGTTCGCGAGGCAGTGTATGGCATGAAGTTCGACGCCCCCGGCGGTCCCAAGATGATGGATCCAAAAAACCAGCACACTTGGAAGCCGGTCTATGTCGGAGAAATCTTGAAAGACGGGCAGTTCAAGATCATCGACAAGTCGAAGGGTCTGGTGAAGCCCGACTCCTACAGTCCGTATCTCCATCCGGATCCGTCGAAGATTCCAGCGCCGACCGGCGGTCCGAAGAAAGCCTAAATCGGATTGGTCGGATCATTCGCCGCCGGTCAAGCTTGGTTAAACCGGCGATCACCGTATGATCGGAGCGCGGAATGGTCTATAGTTACCGGCTTGCGGGTCCACGCGACCCGCAAGCCGGTTGTTTGTAGGGCGTGCATTGGCTCGGTGATTGTCCACGCAGTGCGGAGCTGCGCTACCACATGGTCGGACGAAGGATTCTATTGACGCTGCTCTGGGCGTCGTGTTTGGTCAGTTCGACGGTTGTTGCAACCGCCGCATCGGCCGCGGATCAGCCGCTGAATGCGGCCATGCGGCAATTGGCGGACGAGAAGCCCGCCGTTCGCCGGCAAGCGATCAACGCCATCGCCGCTTCCAAAGACGGGCGGATGATCGATTTTCTCAAGGCCTACAGCGCCGGGAATATCTATTTCTGGAAAAGCGGCGACCGGCTGGTGTTTTGCGAGAAAATGACGAACGACGCGAACGGCGACAAGCAATTCGCCGCTCTCCGACCCGTTGACGCTCGCGCCGCTGTCGGCCGACGGCAAACCGATCGTCGCGCCGAAGGATCAACTCACCGACATCAGTCCCAGCGGCATGCAGTGCCGCCTCGTCTCCGAGGCAATCACCAGGCTCGAGCTTTGGTTGACCGATCCCGAGGCACGGATGGCCGCGGTCCAGAAAGCCGGCAACGGCGCCAATGCGTGCTGATCCCGTCGCTGGAAGAGGTCGCCGCCGACAAAGACGCTTCGGAAAAAATCCGCCGCATGGCCCGCGAAAGTCGCCGACGTGATCCGGATTCAAAGCTTCGACACGAAGCCGGAAGATCGGCAAAGTGCCGCTCGCGACCTCGGCCAAATGCGCAGTGCCCGAGGTGAAGCCATTCTGAACGACCGCCTCGAGCACATGGCCAAAGAGATCGCCGAGATTGCTCGCCAGGTGGCCGACAAGGCGAATAAGGCCGGCGAGTTCGCCAAACCCGATCTGGCGACGGCCGCGCAATCGAAACCGGACACGATCGAGGTCCGACTGCCGACCACCAGTCCCGAGGTTGTTCAAAAGGTCGAGGCCGCGTTGACGTCGCTCGATCTGTCGGCTTTGTCGGCCAAGTTGAAAGACCCGAAAAGCAAACTTGAACACGAACAAACCGTGTTGGAATACGAGCTGGTTTGCACCGGCAGCGGCAAAGTTGACAGCGACTTGAAACCAGGCTACGAAGCAGCCGTGGCGCAAATCGAAAGCTACCAGCGGCTGGTGCGCGGGCTCGGTTACATCCGCGACGGAATCTCGCAAGGCTCGATCTTGATTCTGATGGCCCTGGGCCTGGCGATCACGTTTGGCGTGATGGGCGTCATCAACATGGCGCATGGCGAACTGATGATGCTCGGCGCCTTCGCCACGTATTTCATGCAGCAATTCTTCGTCAAAACGCTGCCGGCTTCGATGTTCAACTGGTACTACGTCGCGGCGTTGCCGGTCGCCTTCCTGACGGCGGCGATCGCCGGCTACTTGATCGAGATGCTTGTCGTGCGCTTCCTCTATGGCCGAGCGCTCGACACGCTGTTGGCCACGTGGGGCGTCAGCTTGATTCTGATTCAGGGAGTGCGCGTGATCTTCGGCAACAACATCGGCGTCAATGCTCCGACCTGGTTTCGCGGCGGATTCGAGGTGATGCAAGACCTCGTGCTGCCGTTCAACCGTTGCTTCATCGTGGTCTTGTGCGCCTTGTGCGTGGCGATGATCTACGGCTTGTTGAATTACACGAAGCTCGGTCTGCGAATTGCGCCACGATGCAAAACCGCGAAATGGCCGCGGCGCTCGGGGTCAGCACCCGCCGCATCGACGGCTATACGTTTGCCTTGGGCGCCGGAATTGCTGGAATCGCCGGCTATGCCTTGACCCTGATCGGCGGCGTGACGCCCGACATGGGCCAGAACTATATCGTCGAATCGTTCTTGGTGGTCGTCACCGGGGGCGTCGGCGAATTGGCCGGCACGATCTACGCCGGCCTCGGCTTGGGAGTGCTCGACAAGTTCTTCGAGCCGTTCACCGGCGCCGTGTGGGGGCAAGTGCTAGTGCTCGTGGCGGTCATCCTGTTCATCCAGCGTCGGCCGAGCGGGCTGTTCCCGCCGAAGGGGAGGCTCGCCGATGTCTGACGCCGCGGCTCAATTCCGCGAGTCGATGGCAGCGCATCTATGCGGTGCGCGGACCGATTGCCTTTTGGCTCGTGATGGTCTTTCTGCTGTTCGGCGTGCCGTGGGTGTACAACTACGGAGCCGCACGGCAGGCCCGGTACGATTTGGAGCAGCAGAAACTGCCGGCTGCCGATAGAACCCCGGCTGACCTTCGCATTATCACCGCTTCCGACGTGAGCCTTCTCGGGAAGTTCGTTGCCCTGGCAGTCGTCGCCATAAGCCTCGATCTGGTTTGGGGCTACACGGGCGTGCTTTGCCTTTGCCAGTCGCTGTTCTTCACGCTGGGCGGCTACGCGATGGGAATGTATCTGGCCATGCACGGGCCGTTGGACGGCGACGAACACAATATTCCGCGCGCGCTGTTCGTCGTGTCGTCGAAAGTGTCGGGGATGACGCTGCCTTGGTTTTGGCATCCGTTTGGCTCGCTCACGTGGGGAGTGTTGTTGGGGCTGATGGTGCCTGGATTGCTGGCGCTCGTCGTGGGTTATTTCGGCTTTGCAAGCCGGGTGCGCGGGGTCTATTTCGCGATTCTGACGCAGGCTCTCACGCTCGCCGCCTATAAGGTATTCTGCCTGAACAACATGTTGCTCTGCGGCACCAACGGCCTGACGAATTTCGTCTCGATCGCCGGCTTCGATTTGCACGACAACAACGTCAAGGTGCGGCTGTTTCAATGCACGGTGTTGATCTTCATCGGCGCCTATCTGTTTTGCCGATACATCGTCAACTCTCGCATGGGGCGAGTGCTGATTGCCATTCGCGACAACGAATCGCGACTGCGGTTTTCCGGGTATCGGCCGCATTATTTCAAGTTGTTCGTGTTCACGCTGTCGGCGATGTTGGCGGGGCTGGGAGGGATACTGTTTGTTCCGCAAAACGGAATCATCACTCCGTCGAACATGGCGGTGAAGCCGTCGATCGACGTCGCGATTTGGGTGGCCGTTGGCGGGCGCGGAAAGCTCGCGGCGCCGCCTGCGGGCGCTGATCGTGCTGTTGTTCGAAAATTTGCTGACCATGCGCTGCCCGAATTTCTGGCTGTTCGTCAACGGCTTCTTGTTCGTCGCGGCGGCGCTGTGGTTTCCCGCCGGAATGCTCAACCTGATTGGCGGATTGTTCTTCGGCTGGTTGCTGGCGATGCCGGCCGTTTGGAAAGAGAAAATATGGGACATCGATCCGACCGACCTTGCTTGGACGGCGCCGTGCGCTCTGGCCTACTGGAGCTATTGGATTGTGTGGGCCGCACTCGGTGTCGTTCTGGTTTGGCTCGCGCAATCCCGATCGGCTCTACCAACCGCTCAAGGCGTTGTGGCAGACAATCGTGGGCGAGAAAAGTTTGTCGCCGATCGAATCGTCAATCCAATCGGCCGCGAAGACCGCAGCCAATGCCGCAAAGGAAACCGATTCTTCGCATCCTTCGTCGGACAAAAGCGCGGCCACGAAGGGCGACTCGCTCCAACAACGCCTCAGCCGCATCGCGCTGATGACGCGCAAGGAGCCGACGAATCTGGCCGACGGCGATCTGCTGAAAGTCGAGGGCGTCAAGGTGCTCTTCGACGGCTTCAAGGCCCTCGATGTCGACGCATTCAGCCTCGGGTTTTACGAGCTGCGCGTCGTCATCGGGCCGAACGGCGCGGGCAAAACGACGTTGTGCGACGTGATCAGCGGCAAGACTCGCTCCACGGCCGGCAGCATCACGTTCGCTGGCCGGCAAGTGAATTCGATGGCCGAAGCCGAAATTGCCCGGCTCGGCGTCGGCCGAAAATTTCAAACGCCGACCGTGTTCGACAGCCTTTCGGTCTATCAGAACATGGAACTGGCTCTGCCCGGCCGGCAAGGTTTGCTCAATAATCTGTTCAGCCGTGAAACGCCGGCCGAACGCGAAAAGATCTTCACCATCCTGCGCCGCGTCCGGCTGGCGGAGCATGCCGATCGGCAAGTGAAGTATCTCAGCCACGGCCAGCGGCAATGGCTCGAAATCAGCATGTTGATTCTTTCCGGTCCGATGTTGCTTTTGGTCGACGAGCCGGCGGCCGGATTGACCGACGAAGAAACCGTGCTCACCGCGGAATTGCTGCTTGAATTGCAAGACGAGCACAGCATCATCGTCATCGAGCACGATATGGACTTTGTTCGCCTGCTCGGCTCGCGCGTGACCGTGCTCAACGAAGGCCAGGTAATGGCGTTCGGCACGATGGACCAGGTGCAGTCGGATCCAAAGGTGATTGAAGCGTACCTGGGGCGATAAAGTGATGTTGACCATCGATCGACTCTCGTTCTCCTACGGCGCCGTGCAGGCTTTGCGCGAAGTGACGATGACCATGGCCGACGGCAAGGTCACCTGCGTCATGGGCCGCAACGGCGTCGGCAAGACGACGCTGCTGAAAAACCTGATGGGCATTCTCCGCCCGTCGTCCGGCTCGATCGAAGCGGGCGGCATCGATCTCACCTGGCTTTCGTCGCATCAACATGCTCGGGCCGGAATGGCGTTCGTGGCCCAAGGCCGGCAGATTTTCCCCAAGCTTTCGGTCGAAGAGAATCTCCGCGTCGGTTTGTCGGCCCTGAGCACGACGCGCCGCGTGATTCCAAAATGGGCCAGAGATCTTGTTCCGGGCGCATCGAAATCTTCGGGCCCCGAAAGCCTCCGCCCGCAAGCGCCGGCGGCGAACGGCCGGCCCCGCGAGATTCCCGAAATGATCTACGAGCTGTTCCCCGTGCTCAAAACGATGGGCCGGCGGATGGGGGGCGATCTGTCGGGCGGCCAGCAGCAGCAACTCGCCATCGCCCGCGCCTTGGTCGGCCAGCCGAAGATTCTCCTGCTCGACGAACCGACCGAAGGGATTCAGCCGAACATCATCACTCAAATCGGCCACGTGCTGCACCATCTGGTCGATCAGATGGGCATGACCGTCGTGCTGGTCGAGCAGTATCTCGATTTCGTCAAGGAATTCGGGCACCAGTTCTATATCATGAACCGCGGCCGAGTCGTCGCCGAAGGGGCGACGTCGGAGCTCAGCCCGGAGATTATTCGCAGCCATTTGAGTGTGTGAGGAAGAAGGGGCTAGGGGCTCGGGACTAGGGGCTAGGGGACGAAGGGCGAAGAATTGCGTGAGTGGCCAGGCGCTAGCCGCCGGTGGCGGGGCGACGGATAGACGGGTAGTGCCGAATGCTTGGACGTTTCAATTCATTGCGTCCGGGACAAGGGATTCTGCATCTATCGTTCGTCGCTGGTCGTACGGCGGTGATTCGTTCGGCGGCGACCAGTCCGTTGAAACTCCTCGCGCCGCGCCGCCCTGGAGCTGCCGCCTGGATTTACACCAGCACCTACGGCGGCGGATTGGTCGCCGGCGATGAAATTGATTTGCAACTGCGGCTTGAGCCGCAAACCACCTGCGTCGTCGGCACGCAATCGACCACGAAGGTTTACAAAAGCCCCGGTGGCCGAGTCTGCCGCCAATGCTTGTCGGCGACGGTAGACGACAGGGCCCTTTTGGTCGTCGCCCCCGATCCGGTGAGTTGCTTTGCAGGGGCTAGGTACGAACAGCGGCAGCGGATCGAAGTGCATCGCGGCGGAGCGCTCGTGGTGGTCGATTGGTTTACAAGCGGCCGGCGCCGCTACGGCGAAAGCTGGGACATGCATGGATACGCAAGCCGTCTTGATGTCGAGTTCGACGGCCGGCATGTGTTGGCCGATGCCTGGCGGCTTTCGCCGGACGATGGCCGGCTCGACTCGCCGTTTCGGCTCGGCCGGTTTCATTGTGCCGCGGCGCTGGTGCTGGTCGGCTCGCGGCTGGCCGAGGCCGGCGGTCGAATTCTGGCCGAATCGGCTCGGTTGCCGATCGATCCGACAAGTCGCTTGCTCGAAGCGGGCAGCCCGATTCCGCAGGGGATCGTCTTACGGCTGCTGGGAGAAACGCCTGAACAGGTTGGCCGCCGGCTGACCGACCGGTTATCCTTTCTAGCAACTGAATTGGGCGAGGCCCCTTGGTCAAGAAAATGGTAGCGCGTCATGCATCTCACTCCACGTGAAATCGACAAGCTGTTATTGCACAACGCCGGCTTTCTCGCGCAGAAGCGGTTGGCTCGCGGCGTGCGGCTGAATTATCCCGAATGCGTCGCGCTGATCGCCACGCAGTTGCTCGAATTTATTCGCGACGGCCGATCGGTCGCCGAATTGATGGACCTCGGCCGGCAGTTTTTGGGCCGCAAACAGGTCATGAGCGGCGTGCCGGAGATGTTGCATGAAGTGCAAGTCGAGGGAACTTTTCCCGATGGCACGAAGCTCGTGACCGTTCACCATCCGATCGCCGCCGAACATGGTGATTTGGCTCTCGCGCTGGACGGCAGTTTTCTGCCCGTGCCCGAGCGGTCGGTTTTCGAGACGGCCAAGGAAGCGGCGTCGGTCGATTCGCCGCCGGGCAATTGCACGACCGCCGACGGCGAACTGTTGCTCAACGCCGGCCGCGAGACCGTGACGATCGAAGTCACCAATCTCGGCGATCGTCCGGTGCAAGTCGGCAGCCATTACCATTTCATCGAAACCAACGACCAACTGGAATTCGACCGCGCCGCCGCGTATGGCAAGCGGCTCGACATTCCCGCCGGAACCGCCGTGCGCTTCGAGCCCGGCGATACGAAAACCGTTACCCTGGTCGCGATCGCCGGCAACCGCATCATCCGCGGCGGAAACAATGTCGCCGACGGCCCGACGAACGAGGCCAACCAAAAAGCCGCGATGACCCGCGTCGCTGCTCAGCACTTCGCTAACAAGGAACCCTGAGTGGACTGTTGAAAAAGGGGACTGGCTCCGAGCGCCCAGCAAACGCGGAAGCGTGTTCGACATCGCCGCGAGGCGCCTGTCCCCTTTTTCAACCGCCGCGCAATCGATTCGCAGGACCACCTTTATGCCCTACAAAATCAAACGTTCCCACTACGCCGACATCTACGGCCCGACGACCGGCGACAAGGTCCGCCTCGGCGACACGTCGCTCATGCTCGAAGTCGAGAAGCGATTTCACCGTCTATGGCGACGAATGCAAATTCGGCGGCGGCAAAGGTCATCCGCGAAGGCATGGGCCAGGCCGCCGGCGTCGGCGCAAGACGACGCGCTCGATTGCGTCATCACCAACGCGCTCATCGTCGATTACACCGGCATCTTACAAAGCCGACATCGGCATCAAGAACGGTCTGATCGTCCGGCATCGGCAAAGCGGGCAATCCCGACGTGATGGCAGGCGTCACGCCCGGAATGATCGTCGGCGTCACGACCGAAGTCATCGCCGGCGAAGGGCTGATTCTCACGGCCGGCGGAATCGACACGCACATTCATTTCATCTGCCCGCAACAGGCGTACGAAGCCATTGGCCGGCGGCCTGACGACGATGGTCGGCGGCGGCACCGGCCCAGCCACGGGCACCTGCGCCACGACCTGCACGCCCGGCGCGTTCTACCTGCGCGATGATGCTGCAAGCGACCGACGATCTGCCGCTGAATTTTGGTTTCACCGGCAAAGGCAACACCGCCATGCCCGACGGTCTGTCGGAGCAAATCGTCGGCGGCGCGATCGGCTTGAAGCTGCACGAAGACTGGGGCACGACGCCCGCCGCGATCGATTGCTGCCTGAGCGTCGCCGAGCAGCACGACGTGCAGGTGACGATTCACACCGACACGCTCAACGAATCCGGCTTCGTCGAAGCCTCGATCGCCGCGTTCAAAGGCCGCACGATTCACACCTATCACACCGAAGGCGCCGGCGGCGGCCACGCGCCGGACATCATCCGCGTCTGCGGCGAGCCGAACGTGCTGCCGAGCTCCACGAATCCGACGCGGCCCTACACGGTCAACACGCTCGACGAGCATCTCGACATGCTGATGGTCTGCCATCATCTCGATCCGAATCTGCCCGAGGACGTGGCGTTCGCCGAAAGCCGCATCCGCGGCGAGACGATCGCGGCCGAGGATATTCTGCACGACCTGGGCGCGATCAGCATGATGAGTTCCGACTCGCAGGCGATGGGCCGCATCGGCGAAGTCATCACGCGCACCTGGCAGACGGCCGACAAGATGCAGCCAGCAGCGCGGCCGCCTGCCCGACGAAACGGGCGACAACGACAACCTCCGCATCAAGCGTTACATCGCCAAATACACGATCAACCCCGCGATCGCGCACGGCATGGCCACCTCATCGGCTCGATCGAAGTCGGCAAACTCGCCGATCTGGTGCTGTGGAAGCCGGCGTTCTTCGGCGCGAAACCGGAGATGGTCATCAAAGGCGGCGTCATCGCCTGGGCGCAAATGGGCGATCCCAACGCCTCGATCCCGACGCCGCAGCCCGTGCTTCATGCGCCCGATGTTCGGCAGTTTCGCGCAAGCCGTCGGCCCGATCTCGATCGCCTTCGTGAGCCAGGCCTGCATCGACGCCGATGGCACGAAAGACTACGGCTTGCGCAAGCGAATCGAGCCGGTGCGTAACTGCCGCAACATCGGCAAGCGCGACATGAAGCTGAACGATCTGGCCCCGGCAATCACCGTCGATCCGGAAACTTATCTGGTCACCGCCGATGGCGAAGCGCTCGTTTGCGAACCTGCCAGCGAACTGCCGCTGGCGCAGCGGTATTTTCTGTTTTGACGCCGCCGGCACATGACGACGCGGAATTCAGAACAACCGACTCTGTTCGCCGAGCGGGCTCGATTTCTTCCCGCTTTCTTGCGCCGCTTTCAGCACGTGTTCGGCGATCTGCTCCACGCCGACACCGTGTTTCACTTGCGCGAAAATCGTCGGGCCGTCGCCGCGCATGGCGCGGGCGTCGCGGTCCATGACCGATAGATCGGCGCCGACAGCCACGGCCAAATCAGTCTTGTTGATCACCAGTAGATCGGATTGCGTGATGCCGGGGCCGCCTTTGCGCGGGATCTTGTCGCCGCCGGCCACGTCGATCACATAGATCGTGTAGTCGGCGAGTTCGCGGCTGAAATCGGCCGCCAGATTGTCGCCCCCCGATTCGAGAACCAGCAACTCGGGATGGAATCGCTCCTGCAATTGCTCGAGCGCGACGAGATTCATCGTAATGTCTTCGCGGATCGCGGCATGAGGACAGCCGCCGGTTTCCACGGCCGCGATCCGGTCGGCGGGCAACGCTTCGTTGCGAATCAGGAATTCGCCGTCCTCGCGCGTGAAGATATCGTTGGTCACGACGGCCAGCGAATGTCGCTCTCGCAACGCGCGGCATAGGGCCAACACAAGCACCGTCTTGCCGCTTCCGACCGGCCCGCCGATTCCGACGGTGAACGCCCGCCGGCCGAAATCGCGATCGGCTCGCACTCCCGGCCGCTGGTGGAACCAGCCAGGGTGGTCCATGCGCTCGTGCGTATGGCCGTGGGAAGGCGCGAGGGGGTCGCCGATTTCGTCGTGAGTGTGACTGTGCGGATGATCGTGCGGGTGAGAGTGCGTGTGCGAACCGTGGCTGTGCGTGTGACCGTGCGAGTGGTCATGGGAATTCTCGTGGTCGTGACGTTCGTGGTCATCAGCGGTCATATGCGTTTGCTCCGGCGGGTTAGCTTTGGAACAACCGTGAGTATATCCGATCGTGCGTGGTTTGGAGGAGTTCCAGGAGCGGAGCGGTTTGGGCCGCATCTTCCGGGCGAAGATGGCTCCGCCGACGCACGAGCCCTTCCACAAATGGGCCAAGTTGGAATTGAATCACCTGCGCCTCCAGCGGACCGACGATATTCAGCCGGACGGCACTCGAAAGAAGTCCGCGGGCATTGATATACAGAAACAGGCGGACGGTCGTTTCCGCGTCGAGCCCGAGCGCGGCGGTCATTGCGCCGAACAACGGAGCCAGATGGCTCTCGATTGCATTACTGCGCACCTTTCGCCCGAGTTCCCCCAACGGCGGCATTCCAAACGCCCGTTCGGCGGCGACGACGAGCGCCTTGCCTTGCGCGAGGCTCGCGCGGTTGGCGACGTGGTTACTCAGCATGGCATGGCAGAGGCGATCGAGTTCGATCAATCTCGAAGGTTCGAGGTGAACCGCTCGAACTAGCGGGACCATCGATTCGGCGACTTGAACGAGTTGCGTTTCTAGGAATTCGCCGAGCCGCTGGGCATCGCCCAATTGCCCCCATCGCCAGGCCGCCTCCAAGCCGCCGGAATGGACGAAGCCGCCGGACGGAAAAGCCCCATCCGCCAATTGCCAAACGAGCCATTCGTTCGCATGCATTGGATTGGCGGTCGCGGGGCGTTCTTTGATTTGGTGGTTCGCTTCGTTTGGTTATTGTGCAGGATGACGAGCGATTCCACCAGCGATGCCCGTGGAAATAAAATCGGGGCACTGACAGGCGGCCTGTCAGTGCCCCGCAAGATTTGGCGTCTGGCAACGTCGAGGTTCGCAAGCGAACCGCGACGCATCGGCACCTTAGAACTGCAATTGGCTGCCGAACAGGATCTGGTCGAAGTGGCCGCCGTTGTTTTCGACGGTGTCTTCGCTCCAATCCAAGGTCAAGCGGGCATTGTAGCCCGAGATGACATAGTTGACACCGAAGTCGATCTGCTGATCGAGCACGGGGCCGGCAGTCGAGGAGAAGCTGGCCGCAAGGGCTTTCTGATCGCGGTTGTACCGCTGAAAGCGGGCATAGGGCTGGAAGTGGCCCGACACCTTGCCGAAGCAATATTCATCGCCGGTGTAGTACGAGACTTGAACGAGGCCGGCGTCGCCTTCTTGAGTGGCGGCAAAGGCGTTCGTTTGGTGGTGATCTTGATAGTCGTAATACGCTGCCTCGACCGTGACCACGCCGCAGTTACGCAAGCGGGTTTCGTACATCAACTCGATGTCCGATCCGAACATGGACCGGCCCGGAGTTTCGACGCCGGCGACAACGCCGTCGTTCACCGCATGGTCCTGATACATGCCAACGACGGCGAATTGAAGGATGTCCTTCTTGCCGAAGTAGCTGTCCTGGGTGTAGTAACCCGGCTGAGGATCGAGCAAGTTGACCGAGAAGCGGCCGGCATAGAGCAAGTCGCCGTTTATGTTGGGACCAACCGCGTCGCCGAGGACGTTCAGGCCCGGGTTCAAAGCAGTCGGGACATAGTTGCGGCCGATGCCGTTGAAGGCACCGACGGCCCATTTCACCTGGCCGCAGCCCAACGAGCCCCAATACGCCACGCCGTCGTCGCGGCCGGCGAAGATCGCCGGATAATTCGAGACGAAGGGATAGAGGTACGGAGTTTGATAGAACGGACCATCCAAGTTGGCCTGGTCGCTCGGCGGCAACAGACGGCCCGTCCAAACATTGAGCAAGTCGTCGATTTCGAACTGAACGATCCCATCCAACATCCGCACGTTCGCGAAGTCGTCCGGCGAAACGAAGCTGCCGCCGTTGTCGATTTCCGTGTTGAACGTGAACTTAATGTACTCGTGGCCCTGACCGCTCAAATAGATACGAGCATCGTCCGGGTTGAAGAAGCTGTACTTATGGTCGGTGAGCGTGTGTTGCTCGATGTTGTCGTACGACACGCGCAGGCCGGCGCCGACTTTCACCCACGTGTTCTTGGCCCAATCAAAGACGCAACCGCAATCGCAATCGCATTGTTGATTGCAGCCGCCGTCGCAACAGTCACCGTAGGCCGTGGCTGCCGAGCAACCGCAGGCCGCCGAAGGGGCAGGAGCAGCCGAAGCAGCCGCGGGCGGCATGGGAGCGGTGTCCCCAGCATAGGCCGCCGCGACTTTCGTGTTCGAAATTCCATCCTGGGCCCAGACCTGGCCCAATGCCACGGCGATCAGTGCCGCCGGCACCAAACTCCATTTCAATACATTTCGCACCATCGTTCCGTCCTTGTGCCAGGGGTTTCGATGCTCGGTCGAATCGCCGCCTCTTGAACCGCGCATCCCGAATATAGGAAATCACGCTAATTTCCCCACAGCACGGTATCGGCGGCACAATTGCGATCACTGTATGTCTGAGCCAATCGCCAATACATTCAACCGGCATTCGCTAACCGGCAAAGCTTGCCAAATGGATACCGCACACGTCGAATTCCGCGATGCTTGCGGCCGGCAAATTCTGCGCAAAGCGTCCATTTCGAGAGGAATCACAGGCTAGAATGGCTTTGAAATGCCATCCGGATCGCAAGACATACGATCTGCGCAATTGCGCAGTTTTGTTGCGATTGTGCGAATTCTTGAACGGAATCGTGCGCGGCAATTGCGAACTTTTGCGGAAGCACGCGATTCCAAACCGTTGACTTCACTCCTCGGACGACTAGGTTGGAGGCTCGGCATGATTTTCCCATTTCTGGCAGCTTGCGAACGTCGCTTGCAAGTCAGATATGGAACTGATTTAGGTCGAGGCACTCCATGACGGCCATCTCCGAAACCAACGGTCTTTTTCCGCACGATTTGTTGGAAAGCGCGGCGGAAGCCGCTCCCGATCGATGCTGGTGGGCCGTCTATACCAAATCCAGGCAAGAGAAGGTGTTTTGCAAGCAATTGCGAGGGCTGCAGATTCCGCATTACTTGCCGCTGGTCAAGAAGATCTCCTACTCCCGCGGACGCCGGTTTTCCGCGCAGGTGCCGCTCTTCTCCGGCTACGTGTTCATGCATGGAGAGGAGCACGAGCGCGTGCTCAGCTTGACCACCAATCGGATTAGCCAGATTCTCACCGTGAGCGATGGCGCCCGGTTGCACTACGACCTTCGGCAGATCTCGCGATTGATCGCCTCCGGCGCACGGTGACCGTCGAACAGCGACTGCGCCCGGCAGGCGCATGCGAATTCGCCAGGGCGCTCTGGCGGGCCTGGAAGGGACGATTCTGGAGCGTCGCGGAGGCCGGCGGTTGTTCGTGGCCGTCAACCTCCTGCAGCAAGGGGCCTCGATCGACTTGGAAGATTTCCGCTTAGAGCCGATTGATTGAGAACGATCGAAGGCGCGGCTCATTGCCGCTTCTTTGCAAGCGTGAGATCAAGCGATTCATGGCCGCAGGCTTGAATTCATCTCACGAGCCCGGCGGTTTGCCGTTTCGCGACAGCGGCTCTTGCGCAACGACACCGGGGTCAGGACAGGGTACGATTCCGAGGGACCAACCGGAAGCGATTCGCTGTCCGTCCATTTGCTCTCCGTCCAATGGAAAGCACTTGGCCGCGTCAAGTCGTGGGTTCAGTTCGCGTTGCACCATAACGGAGAATCGCATCAGTTCCGACGTTGAGGCCGAGCCGAGTTTATTCATCAGGCTTTGCCGCCGCAATTCGATCGCTCGCACGGAGAGTTGCAATTCGGCGGCAATCGCTTTGATCGACTTCCCTCGACCGATCAGCTCCAGCACTTGCCGCTCTTTGGACGTGAGCGACGCGGTTAGATCGAGCAGTCGGACGTGGTGTTGCTTGACGTTGCGTCGATGCTGATTCAGATCGATGGCCTCTTGGATCGCGCTGAGCAGTTCGATCGGTCGCGCCGGTTTCTCGAGCACATGCACCGCGCCGCCGCGCATCAATTCAACGGCCGTGGATACGTTGGTGTCGGCGGTCAAGAACACGAACGGCAAATCCGAGCCCCGCGCCGACAAGCGATTCTGAAGCTGCAGCCCGCTCATGTCGGGAATCCGCAGTTCCAGCACCAGGCAGCCGGGCTGCGATTCGTCGTAGGCGGCCAGGAAGTCCCGCCCCGAAAGGAAAACCTCGCATTGCAGATTCGATCCCTCCAGGGTCTCTTTGACCAGAATCCCGGTCGAAGAGTCCCGGTCCACGACATAAACCTTTCCGTTTTCAAGCAAGGAAGCCATTCGATACATGGACGCACACTCCTGTTTCGAGGCTGAAACCCACGGTGCTCTCAATCCGACGATCGCTCCAAAAATAAATGGACGGAAATCATTGGAATTCGCTGTTACGGGCGGACCGGTAAATGAATGGGGTAGGATTTCAAATGCGAGCTACTCAATTCGCCCGGCAGCCCTTCCCCCTATAATGACGCCGCAGTCGGTTCGGTTATCATGCCTCAGGGAGCTTTTTGGAAAAGCTGCGGGAAGCCGCTGGTCGAGCCGGTCCTGCGCCGCAATCGGTCACCGCAAAATGGGCGCCGCAATCGGCCACAGAAATCGGCTTTTGTGCCGAGACCGCCCACAACCGAGGCATCGTGGAAAGGCAAGATAAGCCGTGCGCGCGCTGTTTTTCAACGATGCGCCGACATCAATTGAATTGACTGGAGCCGGTCAGCCGGGAGAAGCCCGACTCGCCCCACAAAGGCGAATGCCCACGCATCCGGTTCGAGGCAAACATCATCAGGTCCGTCAGCGAGTTTGCCCGCAATTTCCGCATCAGTTGCATGCGATAATGCTCGACCGTCCGTACGGAGACGCCTAGCTCGTCGGCAATGGCGGATTTTGCCAAGCCATCGGCAATCATCTCCAGAACGGCCTTCTCCTTTTCGGTGAGCCTGCCAACAAGCTGGTTCACCTCCAATTGCAAGAGCCTCGCCTGCCGGCGCTGTTCATCCAATTGAATTGCTTCTTGAACGGCATTCCACAGATCATTCTCGCGGACCGGTTTTTCCAACACATGCAGCCCCGCAGCGCATGGCGTGAACCGCGATCGACACGCTCGGCCTCGCGTTAATGAAAATGACGGGCGGGTTCGACTCGAAATCCCCTAATCGCTGCTGGATTTGCAGGCCATTCATCCCTGGCACCTTGATCTCCATTACGACGCAGCCAGGCCGTTCGGGATCAAAGGCGGCAAAGAAATCCTGACCGGTCTCGAACGCCTCGCAAGGCAGATTCATCAGTCCGGCAAGCTTCGTGATTGCCTCGCGGGTTGGTCCGTCGGGATCAATCAAGAAAAGGGTAGGCTGGCGACTCATGGACAAGTCCCTAATTGAAGAGGAAAGGCAATCCCTGACTTCCTCGAGACCTCTGTAGTGCGGTTTCGGCCGATTGGCGAATCGGCCGACGAACGAATCCTTGCCCGACGCTTCCATCGCCGGTAGCTCCAGCAGCTTGAAGGAAGGCAACTCGCCGCGGGTTTCAAGATGGCTGCTGACGGATGCTGGGAATCATGGTCCAACGCTTTTGTTCGCCTGCTGTGTGTCGCTCGCTGCATATCGCCGGTCAACGCTTCGCTGACGGAATTTCCCCGACCGCTTGCCTCCCAGGCAGCGGCCTGACGGCCGTCGCGACGCATTTCTCGAGTTGCGGCGTTCGAGCCCTCCGCGAATTAAACAACCGTGAGCCGGAATAGTTTCGCGGCGGCAGAAGAAAAACTGGCATTGGAAGCCTGGCCGATCCGTCGGAACGCTCAAAAAAGTGCGAAGACATCCGTCATGCCGACGGTCATGCACGGATTGCGGTTCGTCACGAAATCCAATACGGCTTCCCACGGGAAATCACCGCAAGAGTCCGGCGGTTTGCCTTGGACCGACAGCGACTCTTGCCTCAGCGAATTCCGGCACAAGGTGGGACAAATTCCTGGCGGTCCAGCTTGAGGCGATTTCCTGCGCGTTCGACGGATAGCTATCCGCCGCGTCCGGCCGCGGATCCAGCTCACGATGCACCATCACGGAGAATCGCATCAGTTCCGACGACGAGGCCGCGCCAAGCTTGTTCATCAGACTTTGCCGCCGCAATTCGATCGCTCGCACGGAGAGTTGCAGTTCGGCGGCAATCGCCTTAATCGACTTCCCTCGACCGATCAGCTCCAGCACTTGCCGCTCTTTCGACGTGAGTGACGCGGTTAGATCGAGCAGTCGGATGTGATGTTGCTTGACGTTGCGTCGATGCTGATTCAGATCGATGGCCTCTTGGATCGCGCTGAGCAGTTCGATCGGTCGCGCCGGTTTCTCGAGCACATGCACCGCGCCGCCGCGCATCAATTCAACGGCCGTGGATACGTTGGTGTCGGCGGTCAAGAACACGAACGGCAAATCCGAGCCCCGCGCCGACAGGCGATGCTGGAGCTGCAGTCCGCTCATGTCGGGAATCCGCAATTCCAGCACCAGACAGCCAGGTTGAGAATCGTCGTAGGCGGCCAGGAAATCTCGCCCGGAAAGGAAGACCTCGCATTGCAGATTTGATCCCTCCAGGGTCTGTTTGGTCACGACCGCGGTCGCAGGGTCCGGGTCAACAATAAACACCTTTGGGTTGTCCGGCAAGGATTCCATTCGACACATTGATGCAAACTCCTGTTCCAATGTCCAAAATCAAAGTGCTCTCAACGATCCAAATCTCGTGCGGAAACACCGCGGGAAGGCAGCGAGTGAGATACGCATTCTAACCTAGTTGACACTCCCCTGTTATGATTAGCTGGAGCGGTGTTGTCAAGTCGGGCGCAGCTTATTCGCGCGAACTGGAGGAATTTATTCGCGCAACGCGCCAAAATTTATTCGCTTGCACCGGGACTACTTATTCCCGGCAAAATTCTGGCTGCGAATCCGCGCATCGCCGGTCGTCCCAACCGGCATTGCAGAAGCTCTCTTCACTATCGCCCGCAATCTGTCCATTGCGGGCAATCCTGCTCAAAAGTTAGGCGTTGTGGGGGGGATAATCTAGCACGCAGCCATTCGTTTCAAGGATTTACCGGCCGTACCTTGTCGCATGATGCAAAACGTGTGCCTCGTTCGTCCGAATCCGCTAGAAACCCTCTTAACGATTGAACGCGACCACTTGCGTTAGGGCCGAAAGGCCCACTGTTAAACCCCCTAAGTTGGCGTCACCCAGCAGAGTAGTCCATCACTACAGCCATGTCAATCAAATTGAGGATAAGAATTCCGTTAATTTGGGATCGCCGCTGAACTACCCGAGGGAAATCCAAGCGTCAAACTAGCAATTGATCGCCGGTGCGGCAGCCCGGCAATCAATAAGTCAGACCTTCGCACTCGATTGCGGGACGCAGACCAGTGGTCGCTAGAAAATCTTCCTCGAACGGTTCGGCTTGGAAACCTGCCCGGCCCGGCGTGGCAAGACACGCTTTGTGGTGGAAAAACGCCGGGCGCGCCGGATTGCGGCGCAAGCACTTACGTCAACCGCTGGGGAAGTTGGGCTAGGCTCTGGCGATCGTAGAATCAGCGGCGATCGGCATCGAGGCACGAAAGAGAACGGCCAAACAAGCAAAGCATTTCGCATGTCAGCGCCTCGGCCCCCCAACGTCGTTTGGTTCATACGTCAGAGGGCCGAGGCATCGGACTTATTCCTCAATTCCCGTTGCCGCCGCGATTGCGACCGCCGCCGAATCCGCCGGGGGGCAGATCGATCTTGCGCACTTGCATCTTCTCAAAGCTGGCTTTTTGCTCGGAGGTCAGCAGAGCAAGGATCTTTTCGTTGGTTTCCGTGCGCAATTTCGCGAGTTTCTCGCGAGCATCGGAATTCCCGCCGCCGCCCCCTTGGAATGCCTCCCGCCGGGCGTCGCTCAGGCTCTTGGTCAAATCCTTGATCTTGGTCACTTGATCGTCGCTGAGCTTGAGGGCGTCGGCGACTTCCTTGGTGGACAGGGCGCCGGGGCCTTGGACTTGCAGCCGAATCTCCTTGATTCGGGCCTTCTGCTTGTCGTCGAGAACGGCGTCGATCTTCTCCTCCACTCCCTTGCGCAATTCGGTCATCTTGGACCGGCGGTCTTCTCCACTCAGACCGCTCAACGACGAACGGAAATCATCGTTGATCTTCTTGATCGAGGCTTTCTGCTCGTCGGTCAAGGCGAGGTCTTTCTGAACCGTCTCATTGGCGAACAGATTGAACCCACCGCGGCCTCCTCTTCCTTGGCCTCGCGCAGGGGGAGTTGCCGGCGGATCGTCGGCCGCGAACGCCTGATCGACGGCCAAAGCGCTGAACAAGACGAGCGACAACGTAGCAAACACGAGACGAACGGCGCGTGACATGACTTCCTCCTGATAAAAGGGAACTGGTCGCCGATAGATTTCGACAGCCGACCAAAGATGGAGCGCGGCCCTCGACAGCCAGCCTATTGAACCCCGCCGCCGGAGATTTGTATCGCAGGAAAATTCGGGCCGCGGACAGAACTGAATTTGGCAATCGTTCGCACCCTCGGCACCGGGGCACAATGCGAAAGGAAGGGCAGATTTTTACTACTTCAGCTCTTTGTCCGCTCCAGCCGAAGCGGCATCTCGCGAACTCGCCGGCCGATGGCGCGCGACACGGCATTGGCGACGGCCGGGGCAACCGCGACGATTGGCGTTTCTCCGGCCCCGGCGCTTGGCAGGTCCGGGCGGTTGAGCAGATGCACGTCCAGTTCCGGCAGGTCGTCGAGCCGAGGGACGCGATACTTCGAGAACGCAGCGTTCAGAATCTTGCCATCTTGGAACTGCATTTCCTCTCGCAGCGCCGGGCCCAGCCCCATCATGATCGCGCCTTGGACTTGGGAGAGCAGGTTGCCGGGGTTAACGATCGCGCCACATTCGAAAACCTGACAGATCCGCTTGACCTTAATCTCGCCCCGCTTGAGATCGACGCTGACCTCGGCGCACGCGGCGGCGTATGAGCCCTTTTCTGTGCCGCATGCCAGGCCGACGGCAATCGCCGCGCCCGGAGTGGTTGTTGTTTCTTCACCCTCACCCCGGCCCTGTCCCTTCGAGGGGGAGCGAGCGGTCGCTTCGCGACCGACATCGGCTGGCGCCGCACGACCGTCCTTACCTTTGGCGGGCCTCACGTTGGCACGTTCGCGCCAGCCGAAGCGCTTGGCGGCTTCTTCGAGGACGGCGCGGAGTCGCGGATTTTCGAGGTGCGCCAGCCGGAACTCGAGCGGGTCGCGGCCGGCGAGCGCTGCCAGCTCGTCCATAAAGCATTCACGGGCGAAAACGTTCGCCGTTGAAGCCAACGCGCGATAGGAGCCGTGTCGTAGCGGAGGCTCGGAACTCACCGTGAGTGCGCGGGTCTGCGCGATCCGATAAGGCGGCTCAACGGCCTGGCCGCCCGAGTTCACGTTCACGAAATGCCAAGACGTGATTTTGCCGTCGGCGTCGAGGCTGGCTTCGGCCGCAATGACCCCCGCCGGGCGGAAGTAGGCCCAAGTGAACTCCTCCTCGCGCAGTCCAGCGGAGCGAGACCGGCTTGCCGGCTGCTTTCGCCAACCGCGCCGCCTCGACCGCCGCCTCGCCCGAGTGCTTGCCGCCGAAACCGCCGCCGAAGTCCGGCACAATCACCCGCACATCGGTCTCGGGAATGTTAAACGCCCGAGCTAGCTCGCCGCGCACTCCGAACGGATTCTGGCTGCCCGTCCAAACGGTGAGCTTGCCGCCGTCCCATTCGGCCACGGCTGTCCGCGGCTCCATGGGGGCGTGCTGAATGTAAGCCACATGGTATTCCTGCTTGAGCGATTTCGCCGCCTTCGCCACATCGCCGGCGAACGGGTTTTTTGGAATGCCGCCGCGGACATGCTGCTTGAGATAGTCGTAAAGCTCATTGCTCGACGGCTGCTGAGTCGTTTGCCACTTCGCCGTCGTGGAGATCGCATCCAAAGCCTGATTGGCCTGAAAAGTGGTGGGCGCGGCGACGCCGATGAATGAGCCGTCCTCGACGACCTTCACTCCGGCGATCGCCTTGGCCGCCGCCAGATCGACGCCCGTTAGCTTCGCGCCATAGCTGGCTTGGCGAAGGATTTTGCCGTGCAGCATGCCCTTGCGAATGATGTCGGACGGATAAGCATGAGCGCCGGTTACAATGTCGCGGCGATTTGGTCGCGTGACAAACGTGCCGAGCACCTTCCACTCCTTGACGGGCGTGACGGTCACATCACCGGGCACCATTTGCTCGAACGCTTTGGCGGCTTCGTCGCCGGAGGCCAAATCACCGTAACTCTTCTCGCGCTTGCTGGCCGCGTGAACCACCTTGCCATCGCGCACATCAACATCCGCCGGCTTCACGTCCCAGGTCTTGCAGGCCAGTTCGACGAGTAAGCCGCGGGCGAAGGCGGCCGCCTGCCGAACCGCGGGGATCGTGCGACGGCGTGGTGCCGCTGCCGGCCGTGATGCCGTCGTTCGGCACGAGCGACGTGTCCGCCAGCACTGTGGTGATCCGTTCAGCCGGAACGCAGAGTTCCTCCGCAGCGGCTTGCGTCAATTCGGCTCGAGCGCCTTGGCCGCATTCGACTTTCCCGGCCAAGAGCGTGATCGTGCCATCTTTTGCGATATGGAGCCGCGCGGCGACGGTCGTTCGTCCGCCGCCTCGGAAACCGCCGCCTCGCCTGCCGCGATTGGGATTCTGAGCATCGGCCAACGAGGGCGTGGCAACCGCAATCAGGATGCCGGCCCCGAGCACCTGCACAAACTGCCGGCGGGTCGGCTGGAGGTCCGAGCCGCTGAAGTTGAACTCGACGCTGTCGAAGAGTTGATCGTGGTCGATGGGATCGTCGTCAACTACGGTATTCTTAAGTTGATGCGTACTCATGACTTGATCGCTCCTTCCTTGGCGGCGCGGCGGACGGCGTCGAGGATGCGCTGGTAGCCGTTGCAGCGGCAGATTTGATGGCCGAGCCAATTGCGGATTTCGACGTCGCTTGGCTGCGGCTTTTCGCGGAGCAAGGCGACGGTGCCCATGATCATGCCAGGGATGCAGTAACCACACTGATAGGCATTCTCCTCCATAAACGCCTTTTGCACCGGATGAAGTTCGTCGCCATTGGCCAGCCCCTCGATCGTAACGACGCTCATGCCCGCGGCATCGTCAATCGAAGTGCGGCAGGAGAAAGTTCGCTGGCCATCCATGAGCACGACGCAGGCCCCGCACTGCCCTTCGCCGCAGCCGTATTTCGTGCCGGTGAGTTCGAGATCCTCGCGAAGCACATCGAGAAGCGGCCGCCGGGGGTCGCTTGTGACCGACCGCTCGCGGCCGTTGACCGACAGCTTAAACGTTGATTCCATGGCGAGCCTCTCGAAAGTGCGGAATCATGACCGACGCGACAACCGCAATCGTAAATCCGCGCATCAGCCGGATGCAAGAAGGGACTGCACGCTGCTTTCGCTTTCGGCGCTCTGCGGGCGCTCGGCGAGGAGGGCGGAGGAATGTCCGGTTGGGCTCAACCGGACGGGTTTTTTTTAGCTATTACTGTTGTCACGCGTCGTGACGCGTTAAACATTTGGGGAGTTTTTTTAGGGGTGACGCCTGTGGGAAGTTTTTCGACTCGCGCAACTGAAACTCGATGAAACCCGCCTTCATTCCCAGTGCGTACTCGCCAACCGCAGCCGACGAGCACCACGGCGATCAGCCGCGGCCTCGGCCTGAACTGAAACCAGCGGCGGCGTGGCTTGACCGGCGCTGCAATCGCTGGCACGTGTCATGTAATAGTCAAGCGATTTTCCGATCGCTTCAAGATTGAGATTGCTTTCGGCGAGGCACCTGGTTTGCCAGCAAATCTGGCGACGGCGCACTCCGAATCGGGGACGCGACCGCTATCGCAGACCTGGCTTCAATGACCTAGGCCGACGCCTGCAACGGTTTTCGACGGGATTCAGGCCAGAATTCCGGTGACCACCCGAGCCGGTTCAACGCCGGTCAGGCGTTGGTCGAGGCCCTGGAACTTGTAGGTGAACCGCACGTGGTCGATGCCCAGGCAGTGCAGGATCGTGGCGTTGAGATCGTTCACGTGCACGGCATCCTCGACGATGTTGTAGCTGAAGTCGTCGGTTCGCCGTGCGTGCAAGCCGGCTTGATGCCACCGCCGGCCATCCACATGCAGAAGTTGCGCGGATGATGGTCGCGGCCGTAGTCGGTCTTGGTGAGGTTGCCCTGCGAGTAGACGGTGCGGCCGAACTCGCCGCCCCAGACGACGAGCGTCTCGTCGAGCAGGCCGCGCTGCTTGAGGTCGAGCACCAACGCGGCCGTCGCCTGGTCGGTGTCTTTGCATTGGTTGCTGAGCTGCGCCGGCAGCGATCCATGCTGATCCCAGCCGCGATGCAGAATCTGCACCACGCGCACGCCGCGCTCGACCAGCCGTCGGGCCAATCAGCGCACTGTGGGCGAACGAACCGGGGCTGGTCGCACTTCGGACCGTACATCGCCAGCGTCGCCTGCGTCTCTTGGCTGATGTCGATCAGTTCGGGCACGCTCGTCTGCATGCGAAACGCCATTTCGTATTGCGCGATGCGCGTCTGCGTTTCGGGATCGCCGAATCGGTCGAAGCCTGCGCTGGTTGAGCTCGCTCGAGCGCGTCGAGCATCGCCCGGCGATCGGCGCGTCGAGACGCCGGCGGGATTCTGCACATAGAGCACCGGATCGCCGGAACCGCGCAGCGCGACGCCGTTGTAGGTCGAGGCAGGAAGCCGCTCGACCACATCCGCGT
The DNA here is from genome assembly GCA_963738955.1 of Pirellulales bacterium. Classification (GTDB taxonomy): domain Bacteria; phylum Planctomycetota; class Planctomycetia; order Pirellulales; family DATAWG01; genus DATAWG01. The sequence goes on from CAVTYW010000025.1 coordinate 184,965, forward strand.
GAACAGCGCCTGCCCGTTGCTCCCTTCCGGAAACCGCGGCGTGAACACGACGAACGCCGGCAGGTCGTTGCTCTCGCTTCCCAGGCCGTACGCCAGCCACGAGCCGATGCTCGGCTTGCCCGGCACTTCGCTGCCGGTCATCACGAACGTGCAGGCCGGGTCGTGATTGATGGCGTTGGTATGCACGGCTTTGACGAGCGCGATGTCGTCGACGATCTGCGCCGTGTACGGCAGCAATTCCGTTGACCCACTGCCGCACTGGCCGTGCTGCGCGAACTTGAACTTCGACGGCGCGACCGGCAACCGCGATCTGGCCGCTGGTCATCGTGGTGATCCGCTGGCCCCTTGCGGACGCTGTCGGGCAGGTCTTTGTCGAAGAACTCGGCCAGCTTCGGCTTGTAGTCCCAAGTGTCGATCTGCGACGGGCCGCCGTTCATGTGCAGATAGATGAGCGACTTGGCCTTCGGCGGAAAGTGCGGCAAGCCGGGCAAGCGGCGGGTGGACACGATTCGCCGATTTGGCCAGAGCCGGCTGCGAGCCGAACATGCTCGCCGGCCATCGAGGCGAACGCCAGCCCGCCCAGGCGAAGCCCGTATCGCCAAAGAATTGCCGTCGGGTTTGCAGCAGTTGATCGCGCGAAGATGAGGATTCATGGCGTTCAATTTCGCGTCAGAGTTTCGTCGAGGTTCAGGATCATGTTGGCCACTAATGTGTAGGCGGCCAGTTCGGCGCGGAGCCAGTTCCGACTTTCGGCTTCGATTCGCCTTGACGAAATTAGCTTCTTAGCCGCCGCGATGTCTTGCTGATAGCGAGCCAGATGCGCGGCCAGTTGCTGCTCGACGATCGCCGTTTCATCGGCTTCGGGCGGTCGCGACAGCACCGTCCGAAAGACAAACGCGATGCGGCTCGTCGGCCGTCGAGCCGCCTTCGGTCAACATCCGCTCGGCCAACGCCCGCGCGGCTTCGAAGTGCTGCACGTCGTTCATCAGTTGCAAGGCCTGCAGCGGCGTGTCGCTGCGTTCGCGAAGCGGTGCAGAATTGTTCGCGGTTCGGCGCGTCGAAGTTGGCCATGAACGGCGGCGGCGCGGTGCGCTTGAGAAACGTGTAGATGCTGCGGCGATAGAGGGCCGGCCCGGGATCTTGTTGATAAAATCGCGTGTTCGATCCGGCAAAGCCGACCGGCTCCCAGATGTTGGGCGGCTGATACGTCTTCGCCCCTTTGCCCCCCATCTCCAGATCGATCAGACCGCTGACGAACAACGCGTTGTCGCGAATCTGCTCGGCGTCGAGCCGGAACCGCGGGCCGCGGGCATACAAACGATTCTCCGGATCGCGGGCATACAACTCCGGCGTCAATCGCGACGATTGTCGAAACGTCGCCGAGGTGACCATCAGCCGGACCATCTCTTTGCGATCCCAGCCGCCATTGCGGAATTGGACCGCCAGCCAGTCGAGCAATTCCGGATGGCTGGGCGGCTCGCCTTGCGAGCCGAAATCGTAGCTGGTCTTCACCAATCCGCGGCCGAAGAATTGCTGCCAAAGCCGATTCACCGCCACGCGCGCCGTCAGCGGATGCTCCGGCGACACGAGCCAGCGGGCCAGATCGAGCCGCGTCGCCCGTGCTTTCGGGTCGGCCTTCTTCAGCGGCGGAAAAATCGCCGGCACGCCGGGCTCGACCTTTTCGCCCGGCTTGTCGTAGGCGCCGCGCAGCATGATGAAGCTATCGCGCGGCGTCGGCAGATCGTTGAACACAAACGAGCTCGGCATCATCTGATCGACGGCGTCTCGTTCGGTTTTCAGTTTTGCCAACTCGCCGGCCAGCGCCGATAATTGCGGCTTCGTGTCGACACAGACGACTTGCAGGTAATACGCTCGCAGGCGTTTTTCATCCTCCGGTTTCACCGACTTTTTCGGACCGTCTTTGGCCAGTTGAGCCGAATCCGGCGGAATGCCCGGCGTGTCTCTGCCCGTCGCTTGCCGCCACCAGGCGATGAACGAATGCTGCGGATCATGGCCCGGATCGTTTCGACCGGCGACGCCGAGCTTGTCCCAAAACACGGTTCCGCCGAACTGCGTGAAGGCGAAGCCGTCGATCGGGTCGCCCGCGGCAAGCCCCAGTTTTTCGACAGGGAATTCCAAGCGGACCCATTTGCCGGCTTCGGGCAACGGCCCCATCAGGACGCGCTCGAACGTATTCGGAGCGCCCCAATCGATGGCGTTGTAGTCGCCCCACACGGCTCGAAAATTCCAGCCCCCTTTGTGGAATTGCAGCATGATTTCGCTGGGCAACGCCTTGGGCTCCAGATAAACGTAGGCAAACAGCTTTCCATTCGGTGGAATCACCAGCGGCGTCGCGCTGCCTTCATAATAATCTTGCGACAGGCCCACGGAGGTTCGCTTGAGCGCTCGCTTGCCGCTGAAGACGTGGCCGTGCGCGGCATCGACAAATGTCGTTGCTTGACCCGGGCCGCCTTGCGGATGCGAGCCAGGCGGAAATTCGTCGTCCATCCAGACGGTTTCCACGTCGGACGTCGGTGGCGTCGTTATTGAAGTGCCGGGATCGTCATAGACGATGGCTGTCGCCGCATCGTCCAATTGCTTTTGCTTGACGGCGATTCGCTTGTCGAAGTCATCTCGTTTGGAACGCAACTCCGGCGTTTCGATTTTCACGACGGGGCCCGTCAGCAAAGCGTTGCCATCCATCGCCGGATCGGCCGCGGAATTGAAGAATGCGTAGAGCGAGTAGAATTCTCGTTGCGAGATCGGATCGAACTTATGATCGTGACACGCCGCGCAGCCGGCCGTCACGCCCATCCACGTCTCTGCCATCGTGCTCGTCCGATCGACCGCATAGCGATAGCGAAACTCCGCTTCGATCGCGCCTCCTTCGCCGCTCGTGATGTTGCAGCGGTTGTAGCCCGTCGCGACGCGCTGCGCCACCGTTGGATTGGGGAGCAGGTCGCCGGCCAGTTGCTCGATCGTGAATTGATCGAACGGTTGATTGCGGTTGTACGAATCGACCACCCAATCGCGATAGGCCCACATCTGGCGTTCGTTGTCGAGGTGCAGGCCATGCGTGTCGGCATAGCGCGCCAAATCGAGCCAATGCCGGGCCATCTCTTCGCCGAAATGTTTTGACGCCAGATAGCGATCGACCATTTTTTCATAGGCGTCGGTCGAACTGTCGGCCAGAAAGGCGTCGACTTCCGCCGGCCTGGGCGGCAGGCCGGTGAGCGCAAACGCCACGCGGCGGATGAGCGTCGGCCGATCGGCTTCCGGTGATTGACGCAGCCCTTCGTGCGCCAGTCGATCGACAATGAACGCGTCGATCGGATTTCGCACGATCGGATTTCGCACGATCGGATTGTCAGCGGGCGTATTCGTGGACTGCACCGCCGGCGGAGCGACGGCGACCGGCGGCTCGAACGCCCATTGCTTTTGATAGGGTGCTCCCGCGGCGATCCAGCGCTTGAGCAGAGCCTTCTGTTCGGCCGAAAGTATCTTATGGCTGGCCGGCGGCGGCATCATTTCGTCGGGATCGGTGCTGTTGATACGATTGCAAAGCTCGCTGGACTCCGCGTCTCCCGGCACGATGGCTTGCAGTAGATCATGAACCGCCGTCGCCCCTTCAAACGTGTCGAGCCGCAATCCGGCCTGGCGATGCTTGGCATCAAGGCCGTGACAGGCAAAGCACTTGTCGGACAGAATTGGCCGGATATCGCGGTTAAATACAATATCCGCCGTCCGACCGACCGCCGGCGCGGCGCAACGAACGCCAAACAAAATGCCCATCGAATCCGCATGGTGTTGGTCTCGCGCGGACGGGGTTGCAAGAGGCGAAAGAGTCTGGAAACGGCCGTGAGAGTTCGTCGCAGGTGGGAATTATTGACGCGTCGGGCAGGGATTTCACAGCGGTCCATGAGATTATAGAATCCTCGCCCCCGCCCTGTCTACGTTTGATTAACGCTTACGCACTTGGTCGGCCGATCCACCAGCTCGAGCCGTTGCTGTTGCAGCGCGCGGCGAACGGGCGACGGGTCCGAAATCGACAAGCAAAATGTGCCTGTCAAGTGAACTGGGAAACGTGGCAAAGAGCGCGGGCGTCGTCGGGCGTCGTTTCAATCCGCCGCCGCGCGATACGGTTGCTTGTTTTCGTACAGCTTGAGTTCCGTGGCGATAACACCGGCACCGCGTTTTGCGGTACAATCGAAAATGGCGATAGCCAGTTGAGCCTGAATAAATCCGGCAACGGCACGTTCATCCTCAGCGGCCCGAACACGTACAACGGCGCGGCAACGATTATCGCTGGAACGCTTGAAGTGGACGACTACGTGAACTACAGTCCCGTCTCGATCGACAGCAGCGCGATCACCATTGTCGTGGACGGGTTGCGTTTGATCGAACGCCATGCCTGAATTAACTCTGTCTCGACGGCGGTTTTTGGCTTTGGGTGCTTCGGCATCGGCTTGCATGGCGGGCGTTGCGCGGCGCGGGCGCCGCGGTAGACGAAGTTCGGGCGGCTGACGTTCACCAACAACTTCTCGACTTGGCGGCGCGGCAAGAAGCGACTCGCCGCGCGCGATTCGCCGCGGTGAAATCCGCTGCCGATCTTTCCGCTTTGCAAGCGTCGCTGCGCGAAACGTTTCTAAAACTCATCGGCGGATTGCCGGTGAGCGATGGTCCGCCGCCGGTGAAGAAGACCGGGCGGATCGAGGCGGAGGATTACGTCGTCGAGAAACTTGTGTATGAAAGTTTTCCCGGTTATTTCGTCTCGGCTCTGCTCTATAAGCCGAAGCGGATTGCCAAGCCGTTGCCGGGAATTCTTAGCCCGTGCGGGCATTCGACGGTCGGGAAGGCCGATGGCACGTATCAGACTCTGCATATCAACCTGGCGGCGCGGCTTTGTCGTGCTGACCTACGATCCAGTGGGCCAGGCGGAGCGGAGCCAGTTCTGGGATGCAAAAAAGTCGGAGAGCCGATTCAATCTCGGTTGCGGCGAACATGCCGTGCTCGGCAATCCGCTGTATCTGCTCGGCAGCAGTTTGGCCCGATTTCGGATTTGGGACGGAATGCGGCGGCCTCGATTATCTGGCGTCGCTGTCGGAGGTTGACGCCAAGAAATTGGGTTGCGTCGGCGTTTCCGGCGGTGGTACGCTGACGGCCTACATTTCCGCGCTCGATCCGCGCGTCGTGGCCGCGGCGCCTTGCTGCTACATCACGACGTTGCCGCGCCGCATGGCGAATCGCATTCAAGTCGATCCGGAAGCCGATCCGGAGCAAGACATTTTCGGCTTCGTCAGCGAAGGCATCGATCATGCGGGCCTGTTGGCTCTGCGCGCGCCGCGGCCGACGCTGCTGGGCACCGCGCGATTCGATTTCTTTCCCGTCGAGGGAACTCGCGAATCGTTTGCCGAAGCCCAGCATCTATATGAAGTGGCCGGCGCGAGAGAACGAATCGAGCGAGTCGAAGCGGCCGAGCGGCACGGCATGTCGTTGCCGCTGCGAAAAGCGGCATACGGATTCTTCGATCGCTGGCTCGGCGAACGGACTGAACCACGGACGGAAGAACTTTCACTGACGCCGCGGCCGGTGAACGAGCTTTTGGTTTGCACGGACGGGCAAGTCAATGTGACATTTCATTCGCGGCCGCTATTGCCTCTGGCCCTGGAGGAATTCCAGCGACGAAAGAAATCGCCGCAAACGCCGCTGCGCGAATTGCTCCGATTGGATCCAGACCAAGCGGCTCCAAATACTACGGAAATCGCCGTCGGGAACCTGAATCCGCGGGCAACGCTCATCTTGATCAACGGCAATGAATCGGCCGACTGGCGCGACGAGAAAGACTTCTTGCACGCATTGTCGCCAGAACATCGTCTGACCGTAGTCGATCCACGCGGCACCGGAAAATCGCGGGTGAACTTAACCGTCCGAGGCCGCGATTATGCTGATCCACTTTCCGGCGTCGAGGAAAACATCGCCTACAACGCATTCTTGGTCGGAAAATCGCTACTCGGAATGCGCGTCGCCGACGTTCTGGCGGTTATCGAGTCTCGCCTGAAAAAATCGCCGTCCGAGCGAATCATCCTCTGCGGGCGACGAGATGCAGCCCTCGTAGCCTGCATGGCGGCCGCCATCGAACCGCGTGTCGCAGCCGTCGCAGCACAAGAAATGCTGCTCAGCTTCGTGCCGCTATTCGCCGCCGAAGGCCGAGCGATCAACGCCGCCAGCATCCTGCCCGGTCTGCTTGAGCGCTACGGAGATATTGTCGAAGTGCTAGCGCAAATCGCCCCGCGCAAAATGCTTCTCTCCGCGGGCGTCGAAGAACTCCCGCGCAGCCTGCCGTCCGCCACGATCATCAAGGATCGCTTTTCAACAGACCCGCATCAGCTAGTCGCCTGGCTGCGCGGTTGATACGTCCGTGGTGTGCGAGAGTCGCCCGCCGCACCGGGCGTCGCAGGTTTGAAACGACCTGCGGAGATTCTGGATGAGTGGTCGCAGATCGCGGACTCCGCTACAATTTCGACGTCCATTTGGAGGAGATATAATTTGCCCATCGAAGCATTTGACACTGCCAAATCCAAGTACACCATGAGGATTTCGCGCCTCACGGTGGATAAGCTTGGCGTAAAGCTCTACGACCGCGTCTCTGCCGTCCTTGCGGAACTCATCGCCAATTGCTACGACGCGGACGCGGAAGTTGTCGAGATTACCGCGCCTATGGACACATTGTTGGCTGAGAAGCACGCCGGAGTGCTGAGCGACAAGGGATTGCAGATCGTCGTTCGAGACGACGGCTGTGGAATGACGCCCAGTGAAGTAAACGAATTCTACCTGCACGTCGGCGCTGAGAGGCGAACCGACTCAAAGCGCGGCGACGTATCCAAAAAGTTTGGGCGAAAGGTGATGGGGCGAAAGGGCGTGGGCAAGCTTCGCCCTTCGGCGTGTGCAATCTGGTTGAATTGGTGAGTGCCGGCGGACAAATTGTGTCCGGGACGGGTGAGGACGGCAAGCCCACGAGCGGACACATGATTGCCAATCTCACTCTCGAACGGGTAAAGATTCACCAAGACAGCGACATGAATTATGACCCGCCTCCCGGACCGCTGGATGGAAAAATCCGGCCGTCAACGGGAACGACCTTGTTTCTCAGAGACTTCAACCATCGGAGAGTTCCTGAAATCGGCGAACTTGCTCGACAGTTGGCAGGACGCTTTGGTGTCGAGTCACCAAATTGGCGGATTGTTTTGCGGGACTCAAATAAGTCGTTGGGACAAGAAGGATACGAAGTGATCGTCGGCCAGCTGGAAGTGGATACCATGCCCTCCAGTCGCCTATCTCTCGACGCTCCAGCGCCCGACGGCGGAACGTCGCTGGGCGCGATTCGACTCCCTGACGGGATGGTTCATGACCAATTGAAGGCGGGTTTCGAGCATGAGGGAAAGGCGTATCCCGTTACCGGATGGGTGGGCTACGCCAAAGTCCCATACAAGGACGATGTGATGGCCGGAGTTCGAATTTATTGCCGAGATAAGATTGCCGCAAAGACGGCCGTGTTTAACATGAAGGCTGGGTTCACGGGAGAGCATGACGTACGCTCGTATCTAGTTGGCGAGCTCCACGCGAACTGGCTGGATGAAGAAGAGGACCTTATCCGCACCGACCGACAGGACATTTTATGGTCCAGCGACTTAGGGCAGCCCTTTGAAACTTGGGGTCAGAAGCTCGTTCGGGCGGTTGGCACTATGACACGAGCGCCCATGCGGCAAAACTCCTGGGAGAAATTCCTTGAGGTCTCGAAAATCGTCGAGCGCGTGGCTGAGGAGTATCCAGCGGAGGACTTGAAGGATGTTCGCGAGAATTGCGTCAATGTCGCCCGACTCATTGCGAAGACTGCCCGAACCGACGAATTGAACGATGTCGAACATGTCGAAAGCCTCGTCCAGTTGGCCCTCTTGTTTGGGCCACACCTGACTGTGGATCAACAGCTGGAAAAGGCTGCGGAAGGTGCCGGCCAGCCTGTAGCTGTCATCGGTGCGCTGCTTCGGACTGCTCGGATTGCCGAGTTGTCCTCGTTCGGCGACATCGCTTCCAAGCGAGTTGACGTAATCGAGCAACTTGAACACCATAAGGACGATCCAGCGACCATTGAAGCCGTTTTGCAGGATCTCTTGGAGTCGGCACCGTGGCTAATCAACCCGCAGTGGTCGCCAATTACCGCGAACGAGACATTCGCAACGCTCCGCGAGGAATTCAAGAAGTTCTACAAACTGCGCGAGAATAAGGAGTTGGATCTTCAACCGGTACGGCAGGCAAACAAACGAGCAGATTTTGTGATGTCGAGTCAGGACAACACGATCCAGGTCATCGAAATAAAACGACCAGACCACAAACTGTCCGACGAAGAGTTTGGCCGACTCATCAAATACGACGAGCTAATGGGTGAATTTCTGAACGCCAAAGGCAACGAGCCGTTCAAAGACGTTTTCCCAAAGTATCGGATAACCCTTGTGTGCGATGGATTGTCGATTAGCCACCAAAGCAGGCGCGCGATGGAAGGCCTTGAGAATGAGGGCCTTCTCGAACACATCAGCTGGAAGAGCTTTTTGCTTCGCGCTCGGCGTTGCAATGAAGATTTCCTCAAAGAGGCGAAGCACAGAGACGATGGACGTCCAAGTCGAGGAAAAAAGCGAGGTCTTAATCACCATGCGGAGCGATTGCCTAACAAAGGAGCAGCGCCATCGCGCGATGCGAGCGAACCGCGGCCGCACGTGCCCCGAGCGTCGCGTCGCATGCTCGTTGTGGCAGCTCGGAGTTAGATACTTGTCCGCCGATGGGTACCGGGCTCGGACCGGGCGGCGTTTTCTGGGAAGTCCCGACTTGATTCTTGCCGGCCGCCGCTGCGTGATATTTGTCAACGGCTGTTTTTGGCACGGGTGCGGCCATTGCCATAACTTCAAGAGAGACCTGAGCACGTGGTGGCAGGCAAAGATCGAAGGCAATTTAAAGCGGGACTTCCGTGTTCGTCGGCGCTTGCGACGGATGGGGTGGACAGTACTTGTCGTGCGCGAGCACGACCTAGGAAACCCCGATAGATACTCCCGCACGATTCAACAACTCATGTCGCGTATTCCTCCACGCCGATAATGGTACTGATGCCCCGAATTGCCGCGAAACCTAAGGCTGATGAACCTGTCGTGCGCTTCGTCTTGCGCAAGCAGCGTCCTCGCCGCCCAAAAGACTGACGGCTGTGTCGCTATTCTCCGGCTGTGGCCTGAGCGACACCGGGTATCTTTCCGCCGGATACGACATCGTCGTGCAAGCCGAGCTTGAACCTAGGCGAGCGGAAATCGGAAAAGCGAACTTTCCGGATGCCGAGTGGGTAGTTGGTGATGTTCGGACGACACTGAACAAGATAGTCCGCGCATACAAAAATAAGCAAAGTCGACCGCTGGATTTGTTAGTTGCGACGCCGCCTTGTCAAGGAATGAGTAGTTCCAACCCTAGTAGAGGAAAGCGGGCGACCAAGGACGCACGCCGACACGCAAAGAAGAATGCGCTGCTACTTCGGATCATCCAGGTCGCCCGCGCGCTAAAGCCTCGGGCTATCATCGCGGAAAATGTCCGCCAAATTTTGACACACTCCGTTTATTGGAACGGCGTCAAGCGGACGGTTGTTGACGTGCTTAAACGCGAGCTCTCCGACTACGCGTTTTGGCACATGCCAATCGACATGGCGGACTACGGTGTGCCGCAGTCGCGGACGCGTGCGGTCGTTGTCGGCATCCGAAAGACTGAAGCATGTGTTGCCTCGCTCATTCGGGCTCAGATTGCACCGATACCGGCCCCCACTCACCGGGACGGAGGTGAGGGCGGCTACAAGGATTGGATAACTGTTCGGCAGTGGTGCGAGGCCCGGGGCTACAAACCGCTGGATGCTGGGAGCGCGGAGAAGGCCATCAGCGATGACCCGATGCACTCCGTGCCATCGTACAGCACCGAGCGGTACCGTTTGATTGCCGACATTCCAAAGCACAGCGGCCAAAGCGCGTATAACAACAGCATATGTCCCAATTGTAGCCGGAAAGTTCCGCCGATCGGCAAGGCAAAGTGCCCTCGGTGCGACGGAGTGTTGTGGAATCGACCGATCGTGCGCGGACGCGGGAGGCCGAGGCTGATTAAAGGATTTCGGTCGAGCTATCGCAGGATGCGTTCGGATCGACCCGCCGCCACGATTACGACAAACTCAAGCCATGTCGGCAGCGACTGGAAAATCCACCCGTACGAGAACAGGGTTCTGAGCGCCCGCGAGTGCGCAGACCTTCAGACCGTCCCGCGATGGTACTCCTGGGAAGCGGCGCGTGCAGGGGCGTCAGAAGTACCTCGTGCGCAACCTGATTGGCGAAGCACTTCCGCCGTTTTTCACGTATCTGCATGGGCGAATGCTGGCTTCCTTGCTCACCACGGGCAAGGTGCGTCCGTGTCGATTCGCCGCAAGCGTGAATTGACTCCAAATTTGGCCGCCGCATCTTCGGCGTCTCAGAAGCGAGCCGGCTTCGTTGCCGTCACCCCGATGAACGATCCGACCCATATTGCGTGGTCGCCGGCCACTCCCTCCATTATTCTCCCAGAAACTCGCGCTCGTCGTGCATGCCATACTTCTTGGCGATCGTCGGATCGGTGGTCACCAGACGGACAAAACCGTCGGGTGCGCCGCCTTCCGCGTCCAGAACGACGCCGTCTGCCAACATCAAACGAAGGGTGTCCGCGTCGGCTGGCAAAGCTGCAATCATTTCTTCAAGCGATCGTGGTTTCGCTGCAAGCGAGTCGCTTGGGAAAAGGACGACGTACCGTATTGCCGGTGGATTTGCATCTGCCCAAAGTTGCTTGTACCGGGCTTGTACAAACGGGTTCAGGGTTTCCGAGAGATTCAACGGCAGACCCAGATTCTTGATTAGTTCAACCACATCTCCGATGTCTTTCGCTCGTTGAGAGTTTGTCATGCCGGAAGCGAGCTTCAATTCGATGAGGGCCGGCAAGCTGATGTATCGGATGCCATCGATTTCGACGGCGACCGATTCTGGTGTCGGGAAGGCGACTGGCTTCGGTTTGCCATCGCCGGGAAACTCGCCGGTTATCAGGAATTCGATTTTGACGCCGTGCTCCGTCTCGCGCAGATTCTTGCTGCCTTGAAACGGAGGCAAGTACCCCAAGCCGTCGAGTTGGCGGTGAATTTCCTTGAGGCCTTCGCGCGTGACCAACAGGTTGACGTCTTCCGTGAACCGACGATATCCATGCCGAAACAGGGCCATGCCGCCGACGACAGCATAGTCGATTCCAAGCTCGCTCAAGCGCTTGGTGATCTTTCTAAGCGCATCCTGAACTTGGCTTCTCTCTTCGAAGAATTTACCACCCTCGTTCATTCCCCACTCCGGGTTGCGCGAGAACTTGTCTTCGTACGCTTCAACGGCGCGCGCGTTTAACGACCCTCGAGTTAGATCTATCATTCGCGGCATACTTTCAACGCTTTATTCCCCAAGCTCTTCCCGGCTCAGCATCGGGAAACAGGCTCTTTCGAACGCCTAACTCATGATAGTTTGCGTGCCACATTTCGGAAAGCGAAGTTCTGGTCTTCCTGCACACCGACTTTGACGCGCCTGCGCTTCGATTCGCCCTGCAACGTCGCAAATTATCCGAACGCACCGTAAACACCCGATGCCGGCAAATTCCCAGCGGTGTCGAGCGGAAATTCCGCCGGCTCCGTGAGAATCTTTAGATCGGCGCGGCCGTCGGTCTCCTTTAGATACGCCGTCGAGCAGGCCAATTCCCCGAGGTCCAATGTATTCTTGATCCACATCACTCGGGCGTTTGGCGGTTCGACGAGGCCGAGCGTCGAGAGGGCGGCGTCCAAGAGTTCGCGGTCGGTTGGAAAGTGGAGCGGCTGCATGGCGGCCGACACATGGCCGGCGATCAGGCCGTTGAGCCAGGTCGCTTGGCGGTCCATCTGCTCGATCAGGCTGGTCTTGCAAAATTCGGTCATGCCGAGGCCGATGGCGTTGCCGTGCGTTGCCGACGACATTCCGCGAATGATGATTCGGCGGACCTTGGGCACTTCGTCGGGCGCGGCGGCATGGTCGTTGAATTTCCGCCCGACGACGTTCGTATCCAAGCCCGCGCCGCTGATGTTCTTGCCGATTTCGTCAACAAGCAGAACGTCGACCTTGTCGAACGGCAGCCGCGGCATCCACGCGACCGCCTGACGCAGCAACTCCGGCTCGCGGGCTTCGAATTCTTCCGGTCGCAAGGCGACAAGCTGCGCCACTTCGTCATACGCATTCTCCAGCACCGCCAGACCGGCCACCACGCGGCACTCGCGCACCACGCGCCGGGCAACGTCAGGCGCGAAGGTGTCGAACCCGTAGTCGAGCATCGCGCGATGATAGATTTGGCGCCGTTCTGCTTGCCGAGACCGATCAGCAGCATTTTCAGCAGGCCGCTTTGAAACTTGCCGGCGAGCATCGTGTGCGGCTTGATGCGTCCGCAGACGAACACATGATCGGCCTGATGCGCGAGGCGGTCGAAATGAATCGGAAAACCTTGCTCCGCCTGTGCGACGACGTCGGTCTCCATGCCGGCGCGGATCGGGCAGCCGCAAAAGGCTTCGGTGATGCCGTAGGACTCGATCAAGTCGCTGTTGACCGGCCGCGGTGCCGCCGCCGTGGCTCCCCATCGCGGGGACGAGAAACGGCTCGGTGCCGAGTTGCCGCAGGTGCGCCACGACGGCCCGTAGAATCACGGCAATCTTCGCGATGCCGCGGCTGCCGGCCGTAATGGCCACGGACTGGCCGGGGCGAATCTTCGCGCCGAGTTCAAGCCGCTCAAGCTGCGCCGCCACGGTCGCGGGAATATCTTGAACGCGCGGCCGCTGCCAGATTTGCCGCACCCGAACCATCCTCGGTAACTCACCCATAAATCTCCCCGTGTTTCAAAGCCCGTACTTTCTAACCACCGAGTCACAGAGAGCGCAGAGAAGGGAAACGGAATCGAAGGGCTTGGTGTTTCACTTTCTGCGTCTCGTCGGTTCGGATCTTTTCGCTGTTCTCAGTGTTCTCCGTGACTCTGTGGTTAGCGCTGCCCTTCCACAAAAATCCGCCGCTCCATTAAAAACTGTCCGGCCGCGAAAAACTGAAACCGATACACGCCCGCCGTGGGAAACTCGATCGGCGGCAGCATGTAGTCGATCTCGACCGTTCCGCGCGGATCGGGAAACTCGACTTCGCCATCGGCAAACCACAGCGCTTCGCGCGCTTCTTCGTCGTCGATCAACCGAATTCGGATCGCCATCCGGCCATGACCGTTCGTCAGCGCGACGTGGATCGCCATCGACCGATGCAGGATGGGAAAGTGGGTCGCATGGAGCACGGAAAAGCAGCCGAGCAAAAACCGTTTTCCCGTGGCTGGGTCGCGCCAGATGGCGTCGCACAAGACCATCGCCAGCGGATAGGGCGGCGGCAAGTTCGTGCGGATTTGGCTTTTTGACATAAGAATCGCACCGCAGGCTCTCGTTCTTCCGACGCAAATCGCCGCAACCGCGAATCTATGCCCCATCGCCGCCGAATACAAGCGATGCGCGGGTGACGGGTAGTGGTGCGGCTTCACGTAGGTCAGGCTTTCCAGCCTGACAATCCGCCGGACGCCGTCAGCCTAGAAAGGCTGACCTACGGCCTAATAGCGCGGTCACGTTTCCGACCATTCCCCTTGAGAATTCCCACTCGCCGCGATAGCGTGTAGGAATGTACACGCTCGCCCGGAAGCCGCTTTGATGCCGATTGCTCGCGAAATGCTCGATTGGTCGGAGCCTGCCTTGCCGCAAGCTGTCGGCTGGCTGGCTCGCCATCATGCGCGCGCCGGTCGATTCGACCTTTCAAGCCTGATCGTCGCCACCGCCGGCGCGGAAGCAGGCCGGCGATTGTTGGAACTGCTGGTTGCCGAAAGCCACGAGCGCGGCTGGCTATTCACGCCGCCAAAGATCGTCACGCCCGGCAGTTTGCCGGAATTGCTCTACCCGAAGCAAAAACCGCTGGCCGACGAGCTCGTGCAGCACCTTGCCTGGGTGCGGGTGCTGCGCACCGCCGACGCCGCGCGACTGAAGCCGTTGGTGCATCAACCGCCGGCGGCCGACGATCTGACCGGATGGCTGGCATTGGCTCGAATGCTCGCGCAACTGCATCGCGAGTTGGCGGCCGATACGTTCGATTGTGGCGATATTCTCAAGCATGGCCGCGAGCTTGAAACGTTCAACGAAGCCGAACGGTGGCAATTGCTGAGTGAGTTGCAAGAGCGTTATCTGCGCGTGCTCGACGGGCTCGAATTGTGGGACGTTCAAACCGCGCGGCGGGTCGCCATCGAGAAACGCGAATGCAACGTCGATGGGCAAATCGTGCTAGTCGGCGTCGTCGATTTGAATAACTCTCAGCGGCAAATGCTCGACCAAATTGCCGATCGCGTGACGGCGCTGATCTTCGCGCCGCGGCAATATGCCGATCGCTTCGACGAACATGGCTGCGTCGTTCCTGGAAAATGGCAGGGCGCGACACTGGGATTGAGCGCGGATCAAATCGAAATTGCCGACGGCCCCGGCGAACAGGCGGATGCCGTCGTGCAAATCTTGCACAGTTGGAATGGCCGGTTCGCCGCCGACGAAATCACGATCGGCGTGCCCGATCCGAAGCTGGTGCCCTATCTGCGGCAACGGCTCGACGAAGCCGGCGTTCCGGTGCGGCATGGCGCGGGCCTGCCGATCGAGCGCAGCGGGCCGTATCAGTTGCTGGCCGAGGCGGCTGAGTTCTTGGATCGCCGCCGGTTTGGCGATCTGGCCGTGTTGGTGCGACATCCGGCGATTGCAAAATGGCTGATGCGAAGCGGCGTCAACCACGATTGGCTGACTCCGCTCGACAGTTTTCATGCGCAGCACCTGCCGGCAGAAGTAAATCGCAAATTGTTTGTGTCGGACGGAATCGCGCCGGACATGCGGCTTGAGCAGGGCAAAGTTCATGCACTATTGAGCTCGTTTGCCGGTCCGCCGAAGCCGCTTTACGACTGGCCGGCTGCCATTTTGGAACTTATCACGACGGTTTACGGCGCCGAAGCGTTGGACGACACGGTTGCCGCCGATCGGGCCGTCATTCGAGCCTGCGATGCGATTCTGGAGGTGCTAAAGCAGCATCGGCAAGTTCCGGCGCAACTTGCGCCTCCGTCAGCGGCGCGGCGGCGCTGCGGCTGGCGTTGAGCCAGGTCGAGGGCGAATCGATTCCCCCGCCCGCCGACGCCGCGGCCATCGAATTGCTCGGCTGGCTGGAATTGCCGTGGGACGACACGAGCGCATTGATTATTACCGGGTTGAACGAAGGAATCGTTCCGAAGTCGCGTCGCGGCGATATGTTCCTGCCCGATGCTCTGCGCCGCCGGCTCCATTTGGAAGACAACTCGCGACGATACGCGCGCGATGCCTACGCGTTGAGTCTGTTGGCGGCACTCAAGCGGCCGCTGAAGATTGTTGCCGGGCGACGTTCGGCCGAAGGCGATCCGCTGATTCCGAGCCGATTGCTGTTTGCGTGCGACGACGCGGAACTCGCTAAACGAACGCGTTCCTTGCTGCGCACCCCGCCATCGCGGCAGCAGATTCTGCTGCCCGGAAGCTTGCGACCGGGCCAGTCGGGCGATTCGATATTGCCGGTTCCGATGCCGGTGGCGCTCGCGGAGCCGATCACGGCGCTGCGAGTGACCGAATTGCGCGATTATCTCGCCTGTCCGTATCGCTATTATCTGAGGCGCCGGCTGAAGCTCGAAGCGCTGGCCGATTCGGCGGAAGAATTGGACGGCGCGGGCTTCGGCAATTTGCTGCACGATGTGCTGCGGGATTTTAGCCGTGGCGCGGCGGCCGATTCGGAGTCGGGCGATGCCATTCGCGACGAGCTGTTTGTCACGTTGGGCCAGCTTGCCGCGCAGCGATTCGGCGAAGAGCCGCTGCCGGCCGTGCGCGTACAGGTCGAAATGTTGCGATTGCGGCTGGAGAAATTCGCCGAAATTCAGGCTCAGCGGCGCGGCGAAGGCTGGAAGATTCATCAGTCCGAGCTCGCGTTCAAGGAAGGCGACGTAATCTTCGAGGCCGACGACGGCCCGATCAGTCTGCTCGGTCGCATCGACCGGATCGACGTCAACGAGCGAACGGGCGAAGTGGCCGTGCTCGACTACAAATCGTCCGACAGCGCCAAATCGCCGGACCAAATGCATCGACAGGGTCCAGTCGGCGACAAACAATGGATCGATTTTCAGTTGCCCCTCTATCGCTATCTGGTTCGATCGCTGGACCTGCCGGAACCGGTGCAGCTTGGTTATGTGTTATTGCCGAAGGACATCGATAAGACCAAGTTCGAGATGGCCGAGTGGACGGCGGAGGAATTGGCGGCCGCCGATGCCGCGGCGCGGGCGGTGGTGCGCGGAATTCGCGCCGGAGAATTCTGGCCGCCGACCGATCCGCCGCCGAGCTTGTTCTCCGAGTTCGCCGCCATCTGTCAGGACGATCACTTCGCCGCCGCCGCGCTCAAGACCGATGGCGAGGAGGAATCGTCGTGAGCAAATCTGGATCGCCAAAGGCCGTTGCCGCGAAATCGGATGCCACGTTTCCGCACATCGTAATCCGTGCCTCGGCTGGCACGGGCAAGACGTTTCAGCTTAGCAATCGCTTTTTGGGCCTCGCCGCCGCTGGCCATCCGCCCGACCACATTCTTGCCACGACGTTTGCCCGCAAGGCGGCCGGCGAAATCCTTAATCGCGTCTTGTTGCGTCTTGCGGAAGCGGCCGACGATCCGAAAGGGCAGGCCGATCTCGCACGAGATCTGAAACTACCAGACCTGGATGCGGCGCGATGTATCCAGATTCTGCGCAGCCTTATCGACCGGCTCCATCGTCTGCAAATCAGCACACTCGATAGCTTTTTCATCCAGATGGCGAGCAGCTTCGGCCTCGAGCTTGGCCTGCCGCCGGGATGGCGAATCGTCGAGGCCATCGAAGACGAGCAGATTCGCCGCGAAGCGATCCAGCAAGTGCTTAATCACAAGCCGTCGTCCGATTCCGCGCAGCTTGTTCGCCTGCTGGGCAAAGGAGAAGCATCGCGGTCGATCACCGAAGAGATCGCCGAAATCGTCAAGGATTTGTACGAGGTTTTCCGAGATACGGCGGCGACGCCGGATGTCTGGCGGATGCTGTCGCACGCCAAGGAGCTCGATGCGGCCGGCCTGCGCGACGCCTTGACCCAATTAGAGTCGTTGCCGCTGCTCGACGGGAAGCGGCTCAATACGGCGAAGGCGAAAGATTTGGAAAAGGCATTGGCCGGCGATTGGGTCGGGTTCATTTCCGCCGGGTTGGCTTGCCCCTTGATGGCCGGCGAGCAAACCTATTCGCGGCAGCAGATTCCGGCGGCGTTCGCCGCTGCCTATCAGCCGCTGTTGGAACACGCTAAGGCAGTTCTCGTCAATCAACTCGCGAATCAGACCGAGGGGACGTCGCGGCTGCTCGATCGATTCCACGCCGCCTATCAACCGCTCAAGCTAACGCATCGCGCGCTGCGGTTCGACGACGTAACGCACTTTCTCGCGGCGGCGCTGGCCGACGGCCGCTTGCAAGACGTCGGCTATCGGCTTGACGCCGGCATTGCGCATCTGCTGCTGGATGAGTTTCAAGACACGTCGCTGGCGCAATGGTCGGTGCTGCGGCCGTTCGCCAATCGGGTGACAATGCCCGAGGAAAAGCGTTCGCTGTTTTGCGTCGGCGATGTGAAGCAGGCGATTTACGGTTGGCGAGGCGGGAGTTCGGAGCTGCTCAATTCACTCGGCAGCGAATTGCCGCGATTGGAGGAAGCCGCGCTCACCACAAGCTATCGCTCGGCGCCCGTGGTCATCGACACGGTAAATCGCGTCTTTTCTGGGTTAGCTACGAACGGCGCCCTGGGCGATTTTCCGCAGGCGGCAAAAGCCTGGTGCGAACAATTCACCGAGCACACGACGGTTCGCACCGCCTTTCCCGGCCAATGCCGCTTGCTCACTGCCCCCGCAGGCGAAGGCCGGCGCAACAGCAAGGATCAGCAAATCGCCACGCTCGAATACGCGGCGGCCGTCGTCGCTCGCAATGCGGCCGAGCATCCGGGCCGAACGATCGGAGTGCTTGTCCGTCGGAACAAGGCGGTCAACCGACTGATCTACGAACTGCGCGAGACGCATCATTTGTTCGCGAGCCAAGAGGGCGGCAATCCGCTCACTGATTCGCCGGCGGTGGAATTGGTGCTGTCGCTCCTGGCGATGGCCGATCATCCAGGCGACACGATCGCGCGGTTTCACGTCGCCCATTCGCCGCTCGGCAAGGCCATCGGCTTCACGGATCATGCCGACGGCGCGGCGGCCCAGCGAATGGCAACCGCGCTACGCGATTCGCTGCTGGCCGATGGCTACGGCCCGACGATTTATGGTTGGGTCAAATCCTTGGCTCCGGAATGCGGCCGCCGCGATGTCAGCCGGCTGCTGCAATTGGTGGAAATGGCTTACACGTTCGACGACGGCAAGATTCGCCGGCCCGATGAATTCCTGCGGCAAGCGCGCGAGCGATCGGTGGAAGACCCGATGGCGGCGCCGATCCGCGTGATGACAGTGCATCAATCGAAGGGATTGCAGTTCGACATCGTCGTGCTGCCGCAGTTGGACGAGCCGCTCGTCGGTCGGCCGCCGAAGCTTGTCGTCGGCCGCGATTCTCCGACCGGCCCGATCCGGCGAGTCTGCCGCTATGCGAATGAGCAGCTCCAAAAAAGGTTGCCCGCCGAATTCCAGCAGGTATTCACCGAGCGGACCCAACAGAATGTGAGCGAATCGCTCTGCTTACTGTATGTGGCGATGACTCGGGCCGTTTACGCGCTCGATATGATCGTCGCGCCGCAACATGCCGACAAACCGAAAGGTTCCGCGACGACGAGTCGGCCCAAGACATTCGCCGGAATTCTGCTTTCGGCGCTTTGCTCCGGCGACGAAGCCGCGCCGGCATCGGAGGTTTTTCAATCGGGCGATCCGCGCTGGTCGGTCAAGGCGCCGGCGGCGGATGCCATTTCGTCGGAGGCCGTGCCCGCGCCGCATTCGGTCGAATTGGAAACGCTCGGCGTGACGCTGCGGGCTTCCTCCGCCGCTCGGCGACGCGGGTTGGATCGCCGCAGTCCATCGAAACTGGAAGGCGGAACGAAAGTCGATCTGACGCAGCGAATGCGCCTGGACTCGGCGGCCGGCATGGCGCGGGGAACTTTGGTTCATGCCTGGCTGGAGCACGTCGAATGGTTGGAGAGCGGCGTGCCGAATGAGGCGGCGCTTCGCCAAATAGCCGCTCCGCTGGCCGACCCGCGAATCGAATTGGCCGGCGAATTGGATCGCTTCAAGCAACTGCTGGCTCGACCGGCCGCTGTGACAGCTCTATCGCAACCGACGTATCGCGATCCGGCCGCGCTCGGGCTGCCCGCCGAGATTGCCGTGGAAATTGCCGCCGGGCTTGCGAGCGGCGCTGTGCGGATGGCGCTGCGGCGCGAATGGCCGTTCGCCGTGCGGCTGGGCGACGCGATTGTGCAAGGATTTGTCGACCGCTTGTTGCTGTACTACCGTGCCGATAAAGTAAGTGGCGATCAAGTGACCGCCGATGCGGTGATCGCGGCCGACATTCTCGATTTCAAGACGGATGCGGTCGAGCCCGGCGAAGCGGTCGATCTGCGGGTCGAGTATTATCGGCCGCAGATGGAGGCCTATCGCCGCGCGGTCGGCGAAGTGTTTCGGCTCGACGCGCGGCGGATTTCGGCGCGGCTGCTATTCGTCGAGCCGGGCGTGATCGTCGCCTTGGAACCTGGAAGCAAACATGCGGCACGATAAAAAAGTCTTGCTGACCGACTACGCCTGGGCCGACGTGGGCATCGAGCGGCAGATTCTCGGCGAGGCGGGAGCCGAATTGGTCGTCGCAAGCGCCACCGACGCCGAGTCACTCGCGGCATTGGCCGTCAATGCCGATGCGATCATGACCAATTGGGCCAAGGTGACCGAGCCCGTGATCGCGGCCGGGCACAAGCTGCGGATCATCGCCCGGCTCGGAATCGGTTTGGACAACATCGATATCGAAGCAGCGACGCTGCGGAGAATCGTCGTCACCAACGTGCCGGACTATTGCGTGATCGAAGTGGCGGAGCATTCGCTCGCGCTGCTGTTGGCATTGGCTCGAAAGGTCGGCTTTTATCATCAAGAGACCAAGTCGGGCAAATATCGATTGCAAGCCGGCCCGCCGCTACGGCGGATCGAAGGGCAAACGCTCGGCATCATTGGCATCGGCCGGATCGGTCAAAAGTTGGCGGAGAAAGCCGTGCCGCTGGGTTTGCGCGTGTTGGCCACCAGCCGCAATCGTCCGGAAGAATTGCCGCACGGCGTCGAGTTTTGCGATCTCGACGAACTACTGCGCCGCAGTGACTACGTGTCGCTCCATGCGCCGCTCACTCCGCAAACGCGCCATCTGATCGACGCGCCGCGGCTCGCGCGTATGAAGCGCGGCGCGTATCTCATCAACACGTCGCGCGGAGCGCTAATCGACACCGCCGCATTGATCGTCGCCCTGGAAAGCGGCCAACTGGCCGGCGCCGCGCTCGACGTGCAAGACCCCGAGCCGCCGCCGCTGGACCAGCCGCCGTACAACGATCCGCGAGTAATCGTCACCCCGCACGCGGCGTTCGTCTCCGTGGAATCGCTGGAGAATCTGCGAACCCGCGCATCGCGGCAAGTGGCCGCCTATCTAACCGGCGAGCGGCCGGAGAATGTGGTGAATCCGTCGGTGCTCGACGGGTGAATCGCGCGGACATCTCGATTTGTTCGGAATCTACGCCGATGACTTTCTACCATTGACTGCCGGCTTCAAAAACTTCGCCAGCGGCAAAAAGCTCTTGTACGGCGGGACTAAGGGGCCGAGAAAGACGCGAGCCATTTCGTTCGAGATTGGCGCTTCCTCGAAAGCCTCGATCGGTTCGTGCAAATGGTGCTGTGCGGCCAGCCGTTTGATTTTCTTGGCGAATGGAGATTTCACCGATCCAAGTGACAATTCATCTTGCAGGCGTCGTGCCGGGCCGGACCACACAAACAGATTCGGAACGATCGGATCGTCGTCGGAGAATTCCAAACGCTGATCGCGGCCAGGTACGGCGCCCGATGGACTTCGTAGGCGATGACTGAATTAAGAAATGTCAGGCTGAAATCGAGTAGAATCTGGTTGGCTTCGTCGGTCCGAAGGTCGGCAAGAAACGAGATATCCGAAAGCCGAGAATAGAGCGGCACCTCTTCGAAAATCGCAGAAGCGTGATATTGCGACAAATCCGCGAGCCGGCCCTTCTCGAGGGTTTTCCAGAGGATGGAATCGTAGTTGGTTTTCCTGATTGTCAATCCGATCAATCCCGGCCGGACCGTTCCCCTTGAACACCGCCATGCGAGCTTGGCTCGGTGTCATGCATGTATGCTACCGGCAATCAACCGTCGTCGACAAGGATTATCGACCAGCGTTATCAACTACTTTCCCACCGGCGCCGCTGGTTCATACCGACTCGTTATCGCCAGATTCATTTCCAGCACGTTAATCAGCTTCACGCCGACCAAGCCGCCGAGTGGAGCCGATGCTCGTTCTTGGAGCATCGTTTCGACCTCGCTACGCACTTCCGCCTTTTTGCGTTTCAGTTTGTTCGCCCATTCGTTGGCGACGCGGTCGAGTTGATATTCCGCGCTGTCGAGCGTGATATCCGGGTCGAGGCCGGATGCCGACGTGGTGACCATGTCGCCAGGGACTTGTTGCAGTTCGACCGCCGAATGGGCTTGCAACCAGAGATCGAAGAACACCGACTGCACGTCGCCACCGTCGGACACCAAGTCGATTTTCTTCTCGGTTTTCCCGTTGGCCGCGGGATGATCGACCGCGCTGGGGAATTTACCGGGATGCTCGTCGGAGAAACTCTTGAAGAACGCGACGGCGATATCGGCCGGCTTCGGCTCGGGCGTGGCCGGGTTGTCTTTGACCCAATCGGCGACCTCTTTGACATGCGTCTTTTGCCAGGCGGTGATATAATCGGACAGCGACGCGTCGCCGTTCTTGACCCAATTCTGCGCCGCGGTCGGGTGCGCGTCGGCCCATTGGGCCAACAGGCCGGGGCTATTCGGTTTTTTCGTGCGATCTTGTTCTTGAAACCAGGCTTCGATGTCCGATCCGACGAGTTGTCCCTGCTTCGCGCCGCTCGCGTATTTCACGATCGGCCCCAATTGCTGCGCCACGCGGTCGCGCAATTGACAATTGCTCGCGCCGAAATTGCTTGCGCCCGAGGCGGCGCCGTTGTACGAAGCGGCCGATGGGCGAGGTTGAAAATACCGGTCGCTGGTAAACGGCTGCGCGATCAGACGCGAACCGATGACCTGGCCGGCGCGGTCGAAGATCAAACTTCCTTGTGCCTTCTCTGAAAACGCAACGTGCGCGATCGCCAGCAACACCAGCGGATACAGCACGCAGCAAATCAGCAAACTGAGCACGACGAGCCACGCATTGGCACGTAGATGATGGATCATGGGTTTTCTCGCAATTCGGAATTCTGTGTCTCGATGTTCACGCGTCTGAATTCTGGCGAATCCAGCTACGGCGGAGGTCGATCAAGCCGCCATGTGCAGCCCGACCAATAGCAAATCGATAATCTTGATGCCGACGAAAGGCACGACGACTCCACCCAATCCCCACACCAGCAGATTGCGCCGCAGCAGCGCGTCGGCTCCGACCGGCCGATAGGCCACGCCCTTCAGCGCGATCGGGATCAGCAGCGGAATGATGATCGCATTGAAAATCACCGCCGACAGAATCGCCGATGTTGCCGAGTGGAGATTCATGATGTCGAAACTTTTCAGCCACGGCAGATTCGCCGCGAACAAGGCCGGCACGATCGCGAAATATTTTGCCAGGTCGTTGGCGATCGAAAATGTCGTCAGCGCGCCGCGGGTCATCAAGAGCTGCTTGCCGATTTCGACGACTTCGATCAACTTGGTCGGATCGCTGTCGAGATCGACCATGTTGCCCGCTTCCTTGGCAGCTTGCGTGCCGGAGTTCATGGCGACGCCGACGTCGGCTTGGGCCAACGCGGGGGCGTCGTTGGTGCCGTCGCCCATCATGGCGACCAGCTTGCCGGCCGCCTGCTCTTTGCGGATGTAGGCCAGCTTTGCCTCGGGAGTCGCTTGAGCAATGAAGTCGTCAACGCCGGCTTGTTTCGCGATGGTGGCGGCGGTGAGCGGGTTATCGCCGGTGACCATCACGGTGCGCAGGCCCATCCGCCGCAACCGTTCGAACCGATCGCGGATGTCGGGCTTCAGAATATCTTCCAACACGACCATGCCGGCGATCCGATTTCCTTCGCAGACCAACAGCGGAGTCGCTCCTTGCGATGCCACGGTGTCAACGCGTTCTTTGCACTGGGCGGGCACTTTGCCTCCTTGTGCAACGACGTGGGCGATGACCGAGTCCGGAGCGCCCTTGCGAATCGCTCGCGAGCCCGGCAGGTCGATGCCGCTCATTCGCGTTTGCGCGGTGAAGGCGACGAAACGGGCGTCGGCGGGAATTGTCTCGGCTAGTCGGGCCGTGGCGCCGGCGGCGACCCGGCCGCCGCCCGACTGCTGGCGATGCAGTTCGACGATGCTACGTCCCTCGGGCGTTTGATCGGCGAACGAAGCCAAGGCGGCCAGCTCGCTGAGCTGCTCGGCCGAACAACTGTCCATCGGCACAAACTGCGTCGCCTTGCGATTGCCGATCGTGATCGTGCCGGTTTTATCCAACAGCAGCGTGTCAACGTCGCCGGCGACTTCGACCGCCTTGCCACTCTTGGCCAAGATGTTTGCCCGCAGGGCGCGGTCCATGCCGGCGATGCCGATGGCGGCGAGTAGGGCGCCGATCGTCGTTGGAATCAAGCAAACCAATAGCGCCACGAGCGTGGGAACATCGGTGCCAAGGCTATGCAATGGTTTGGAACTATTCGCAAAACCGGTCATGTAGGTTTCGGCGTTCAGCGCCATTGGCCACAGCGCGGCGGTGACGATCAGGAAAATCAACGTAAAGGCGGCAAGCACGAGCGAGAGCGCAATTTCGTTTGGCGTTCGTTGGCGAATGGCCCCTTCCACCAGCGCGATCATCCGATCGAGAAATGATTTGCCGGCCGTGGCGGTGATTTCGACGACGATGCGGTCGGAAAGCACGCGCGTGCCGCCGGTCACGCCCGATCGATCGCCGCCTGCTTCCCGAATGACCGGAGCCGATTCGCCGGTGATTGCCGATTCGTCGACCGCGGCAACGCCTTCGACGATTTCGCCGTCGCCGGGAATGAATTGGCCGGCCTCGACGACAACCAAGTCGCCGGCCTGCAACATCGTCGAAACCGTTTCTTCAATCGTGCCGTTGGTCTTCTGGCGAAAAGCTGGAGTTTCTTGGCGCGTTTTGCGCAGGGCGTCGGCTTGCGACTTTCCGCGGGCTTCGGCCAGCGCCGAGGCGAAATTGGCGAACAGCACCGTCAAAAACAACCAAACGTCCAACTGGATCAAATACCGGAGAGTCGCCTGGCCGCCGACGCCCAGGATGGTCGCGATCGTGGAGACGATGCTCAGCACCGTGCCGACTTCGACGACGAACATCACGGGATTTTTCCACTGGATGTCCGGCCGCAGCATTACGAACGACTGTTTGAACGCCGCCCACAGCAAATCGGGCGCAAACAATCCCTGCCGGCGGCTGAGCCGCCGCGCGAGCTTGGTTTCCTCGGGCGAGGAACCTTCGACGAATGGCGATTCTTGGACGGTCGATGTGGACATGGGAATTCAGACTTTGGATTTGTGGTTTGAGAACCCCTCACAAAACCGCTGGGCGGAAGGGGACAGTCCCCGTTTTGCTCCGCGGACTCCGCAAAATGGGGACAGTCCCCGGCGGTTTTGTGAGGGGTTCAAGTTTCTTCCCGAAATTCGCTTCAATTTCCAAACGGCAATGGACCGAGATGTTCCGCCACAGGACCCAGAACGGCCGCCGGCAGAAACAGCAGCGCGCCGACTAACAGAATCGTGCCCAACAAGACGAAGCCGAATGTCAGGGTATCGGTTCGCAGCGTGCCTACGGTGAATGGCGTCGGCTTCTTTAGCGCCAAGCATCCCGCGATCGCCACCGGGGCGATGATCGGAATGAACCGGCAAATGAGCATCACCAATCCCGTCGCGATGTCGATCGGCACGGCGTAAATGGCCGGCGGCGAAGGATTGGCGGCGGGATCGTTGAAGCCGAACGTGTTGCCGACGCCGCCGCATTCCGAGCCGTTGTTTGCGGATGCGGAGCTAAACTCATACACCAGTTCGTAAAAGCCGTGCGCTCCAGGATTGCCTTCCGTCTTGAGTCCCCAAGCCGTCGCGGCAAACAAGCCGGCCGGCACCAAAATCATCAGCGGATGGATCAACAGTGCCAGCGAGGCCAGCTTCATCTCCCGGGCCTCGACTTTTTTGCCGAGATACTCGGGCGTTCGGCCGACCATCAAGCCGGCGAGAAAGACGCCGACGACGAGGTACACCAACAGATTGATCAAACCAACGCCGACGCCACCCCAAATGCAATTCAGCCACATGCCGGTCAACGGCGAAAGGCACGCCAGTGGATTGAGGCTGTCGTGGTTGCAACTGGCCGAGCCATTGGAAGTGTTGGTCGTCAGCGCGGCCCAAGTGGCGCCCACCGAAGTGCCGAATCGGAGTTCTTTTCCCTCCAAGTTGCCAAGCGATTGATCGACCGGCAGACCAGCCAGCGCCGGCACGGCGACCTTGAGCTTGCCGCCATCTGCATCCGGCGCCGCGATTTCGTAGACCTTGGATTCCTTGAGGCCCGTTAATCCGGGATTCGGTCTCGCCGTGTCCCAGTGGATTGCCCAGGCGATCGTGGCAACCGAAAGTACGAACATCACTCCGTAGATCACCCTGGCGTGCGGCATGTTGCGCAGCATTCGTCCGAAGGTGACGAGTCCAGCGATCGGCAACATGATGATGCACACGCACTCGATCAGGCTGCTCCATGAATTTGGATTCTCGAACGGATGGGCCGAATTGGCTCCGAAGAAGCCGCCGCCGTTGGTCCCAATCTGCTTGATGGCGACGACCGCCGCGACCGGCCCGCGGGCAATGTCCTGCGGTTTCGCCGCGCCGGCATCGGTGTTGCCCATCGCGCCGGCCTCGACCGTGGTCGCGTGAGCCTGGCCCTCAATCGTCATCGGCATCCCGCAAGCCATCAGCAATACGGCGACGACGAATGCCACGGGCACGAATAGATAGACAACACCGCGCCACATATCGACGTAAAAGTTGCCCATGTGCGCGTCGCCGCGCAGCCCGCGGATCATGGCGATCAGCGCTGCCAGGCCGATCACCGGGCTGATGAATTGGCTCCAGGCGATGCCGAACAACTGGCTGCCGTAGGAGAGATGAACTTCGCCCGAATAGTGCTGCAGGTTGGTATTGCTCAAGAACGAGCACATCGTATTGAAGATCGTGCTGGGAGCAAGCATTCCCTTTCCATCCGGATTAAGAAAATGCGGATGAAATGGCTGAAGCGCCAGCACGGCGAATCCAAACAGAAACGCGACGACGTTGAACGTCAGCAGCGCCAGCAAGTAGTGCTTCCATTTTTGCGGACCCGTATCGACGCGCCGCTCGAACCAGGCTAGCCACCGCGGCGGTCGAAACTCGGCACTAAAAATCCAGGCCTGGTAATAACCGAGCGGAATCGCGAGCACCGTCGCAATAACAAGCACAAGCGCGGGTAAAATCCACAACATGACCGTGGTCCTTTGACGGATAAAATCGAGATCGAACAACGGGAAGCAGTTTCAAAACCGCAAGGCAAGGGGGACAGTCCCCGGCGGTTTTGAAACTGCTTCTCATGAATCGTTCGACACGGATGCGCGGCATTCCGAAATCGGCCGAAACGGCCTAAAACCATTCCGGGCGCAATAGCGCGGTAAGCAGATAAACGAGCAGCAACAGCGTCACGACAGCGGCAAGCAATGTTAAAAACACGGCATTCCCTTTCAAACGCGGTCGCACATGACCACGAACGCGAACATCAATCCCAACACCGCCACGCCGGTCAACGCCAAAACCGGAATCCAAAACGTGAGATCCATGACGAATCGCTCCAGTCTTCGGCCGCTTTACAACGCTCAGCGGCGCTCGGTGGCAAAAACCTTCGATTCTGTTCGTAAAGCAACTCGTATGCCGCCGCAGGAATCTAGCGACAAATGGTCTATGCCTAGCGATTTACGGCAAGCGTCGGCTGGCGAGCCATGTGCGGAAAGGTTGCAAACTGCACGCTCCATGTCGCAAAACGCACGGTTTTCGATCGAACAGATTCGACGAACTTTCAACTTGCAAGGCGAATAGAGTTCACTTTCGCGGTAGAATCGCAAGGATTGCGTGTTCCGCCTGGACGGGCACAATGGTTGCTACTTTGCAGACTCGCTTCTTTCCCCCTTCTGCGCCGCCCCGTGATTCATGAACGTTTTGCTCATCGACGACGATACAAGCCTGCGGCGCTCGCTTCGCTTGGCCCTTGAAACGCTCGACCACCGCGTCACCGAAGCCGATTGCGGCGATCGGGCCAAACAATTGCTCAGCCACACGGTGTTCGACGTCGCCTTCCTCGATCTGCGACTCGGCACGGAACAAGGGCTTGATCTGTTGCCCGAGCTTCTGCAATTGGCCCCCGGCTTGGATGTGATCGTCGTCACGGCCTACGCGACGATTGAAACGGCTGTCGAAGCGATGCGGCGCGGGGCGTTCGACTACCTGCCCAAGCCGTTCACTCCGGAGCAGCTTCGCCTGGTGCTGGATCGGTCGCGGCGGATGCACCGCCTGCAAACGCAGGTGGAGGATCTGGAAGCAGCAGGTTCGCGCGGTCGTGCCCGAGGCCGATCTGAAGACGGAGGATCCCGTGATGCAGCAGGCGCTCGACATGGCGGCGAAAGTCGCGGCCAGCGAGGCCACGGTGCTATTGCGCGGCGAAAGCGGAACCGGCAAAGGAGTTCTGGCGCGGGCGATCCATGCCCGCAGCCCCGCGCGGCCGGGCCGTTCGTGACGGTGCATTGTCCCAGTCTTTCGGCCGAGCTGTTGGAAAGCGAGCTGTTCGGCCATGCCCGCGGCTCCTTCACCGGTGCGGTGCAAGACACGCTCGGCAAGGTGGCGGCGGCCGAAGGCGGCACCTTGTTTCTCGATGAAATCGGCGAACTGCCGCTGGCCTTGCAGCCGAAGCTGCTGCGGCTGCTGCAGGAAAAGCGCTACGAGCGCGTCGGCGAAACGCAGACACGTGTTTGCGACGTGCGATTGCTCGCCGCCACCAATCGCGACCTGAATGCCGCCGTTGCCGCGGGCACGTTTCGCGAGGATTTGCTGTATCGGCTGAACGTCATCGAGATCGACCTGCCACCGCTGCGCCAGCGGCGCGCCGATATTCCCGTGCTAGCGAACCATCTGCTCCGATTGTTTTCGCGACAGAGTGTCAAGCCGGCGACCGGTTTCACTCCCGAAGCGCTGGCCGCGATCGAGCGCTATCGCTGGCCGGGCAACGTCCGCGAACTGCGCAACGCCATCGAGCGCGGCGTGATTTTGGCATCCGCCGATTGGTCGGCCTGGCCGATCTGCCGGCCCAAATCGGCTCATCCCCCACCGGCGCGATGGTCGAAGTCGGCGGCCGGACTGACGCTCGACGCGCTCGAAGCCGAACACATCCGCCGCATCCTAATGTCGACCGAGACCATGGAAGAAGCCGCCGCCGTGCTGGGCATCGACCCCAGCACGCTGTATCGCAAACGCAAACGCTATGGGCTTTGAGAGTGACTCTCCGCTCCCGTATTCTGCTGACGCTTTTGCCGCTGCTGGCGCTATTGGCCATTATCGGCGGGGCAGCGGCCACGCTCCTTTATCGCCTGGGCGACAGCATCGATCTGATCCTCCGCGAAAACTACGCGAGCGTCGTCGCGATGGAGCGGCTCAACGAATCGCTGGAGCGGATCGATTCGTCGTTTCAATTCGCGCTGGCCGGCGAGGAGAAGAAGGCGCAAGAGCAATACGATCGCAATTGGCCGTCGTATAACGAGGCTCTGAAAGCCGAGGAGCAAAACGTCACGCTGACCGGCGAGCAAGAATTGGCCGACAAATTGGCGGCTTTGACGAAGCAGTACCGCCGTCAGGGAACCGATTACTATGCCCAGCCCGCCGGCGACGCCGCGCGCCGGCAGCTTTATTTTGGCAATGCCGACCAGGCCGGCCTGCTGCAAACGTTCCAACAAATCAAAGACGCTTCCGGACGGATTCGGCAGATCAATCAAGACAACATGGTCGAAGCCAGCCGCCAGTCGCGAAAATTGGCGGGCGACTCGCTGTTTTGGTTCGGCGTCGGAATGGCGCTCGCGGTCGTGTTGGCATTTGTGTTGGCGTTTCACACGATCCGCACGATTCTGCGGCCGATCCAAGCCGTGACGCATTCGGCGCTGGCCATCGGCGCCGGCAATCTCGATCAGGTCGTGCCGGTCACGTCGCGAGACGAACTGGGCCAATTGGCCGGCGCCTTCAATACGATGGGGCGGCAACTGCGCCTCTATCGTCAGACCGGCTATTCCCGTCTGCTTCGCGCCCAGCGAACCAGCCAGGCCACCGTCGATTCGTTTCCCGATCCGGTCGTGGTGCTCGATTCAGAGCGGCGGCTGGAAATGGCCAATCCAGCGGCGCGGCGGGTATTGGGGGTCGCGCCGCCGTCGGCCGATGCGCAAGTATCCGTCCCTTGGCAGCCGCCCGACGCTTTGCGAGCGCCTTGGAAAATGCGCGAGCCGCCGCGGCGATTATTTGCCGGAAGGCTTTGAATCGGCGGTGACGATCTCGTGCGACGGCCGGCCGCGATTGTTTCTCCCACGCATCCTGGCGATTCGCGATCCGCAGGAAAATATTCTCGGCGCCGCCATCTTGCTGCAGGATGTCACGCGGTTTCAATTGCTCGATCAAGTGAAGAGCAATCTCGTGGCGACCGTGAGCCACGAACTGAAAACGCCGCTGACGAGCATCGGCCTCGCGGTGCATCTGCTGCTGGAAGAGGCCGCCGGACCGCTCACGCCCAAGCAAACCGAGTTGCTCATCGACGCCCGCGAGAATAGCGAACGGCTGCTGGCGACGATCAATAATCTCTTGGACCTGACGCGATTCGAAGGGGAGCGCCAGCGGCTGGATCGCCAACCGCGGCCGCCGGCCGAGTTGTTGCAGGCAACCGCGAATATCGTGCGGCCCCGCGTTGAAGACAAGCAAATCACGATCGAAGTACATGCCGACGACTCGCTGCCGCTGGTTGACGTTGACGTCCCGCGATTCGCCCATGCGCTCGACAACCTCGTGGACAACGCAATCACCTACACGCGACCCGGCGGCCGCATCATGCTTTCGGCGGCCGCCGCGGGCCCGAATGTCACGCTCACCGTGGCCGACACGGGAGTTGGCATTCCCGCGGAGCATCTGCCTCGCGTGTTCGAGCGATTTTTTCAGGTGCCCGGCCGCAACGAAGGGCACGGCACCGGACTCGGCCTGGCGATCGTGCGCGAGATCGTCGCCGCACACGGCGGCACGATCACTTGCGAAAGCGCCGTCGGGCGCGGCACGAAATTCACGATCACGCTGCCGGCGTCGAACGGACAGGCGGCGAAGAATGACGAACGAATGAGGCTTGAGGCTTGAGGCTTGAGGACGAAGAACGAAGAAGAAAGCCCGCGCACGTCCTGTAGCCTTCAGCCTTCAGCCTGTAGCCTTCAGCCTGTAGCCTGTAGCCTTTGTGAATTTATGCCCAATGACGATGCCCATCAGCGGGCCGAACATTTTCTGACGCTCATCCGCCAGCAGCAGCGCGGCCGGCTGAAAATCTATCTCGGCTTCGCGGCCGGCGTCGGCAAAGACCTACGAAATGCTGCAAGAAGGCCATCGGCTCAAGCGGCAGGGAGTTGATGTCGTGATCGGCATTGTCGAAACGCATGGCCGCGCCGAGACGATGGCGCATGATCGGCGAGCTGGAACAAGTCGCCGCGCCGCAGGATCGAATATCGCGGCGTCGTGCTGGAGGAAATGGATCTCGACGCCGTGCTGACCCGCCGTCCGACCGTCGCCCTGGTCGACGAACTGGCCCACACCAACGCACCGGGCAGCCGCACATGCCAAGCGCTATCAGGATGTCGAGGAATTGCTCCGGGCCGGCATCAACGTCATCACCACGCTCAACATCCAGCATCTCGAAAGCCTGTACGACTTGGTCGAACGGGCCACCGGCGTGCAAGGTCAAGGAGCGAATCCCCGACTACGTTCTGGCCATGGCCGATCAGATCGTCAACGTCGATCTGTCGGCCGAGGATCTGCGCGAGCGGCTCACGGCCGGCAAGATCTATCCGGCGGAGCGCGTCGAATCAGGCGCTCGAAAACTTCTTCACCGCCGAGAACCTGACCCGGCTGCGCGAGATGACGCTCGGCGAAATCGCCCATCGCGCTGGATCGCCGCCGCCGCGAGCAATCGGGCGAATCGCAGCGTCTCGGCTCCGATCGGCTGATGGTCTGCCTTAGTTCCGGCGGACCGAGCCCCGAGTCGCTGTTGCGCAAAGCGGCGCGGATGGCGGATCGGCTCGATGCGCCGTGGTATGCCGTCTACATTCAAACGCCGCGCGAATCGATCGAGCGAATCGACGCCGCCGCGCAGCGCCGCGTCGAGAACGTGCTGGAATTGGCCAGCCAACTGGGCGGCGTGGTGTGGAAATCGAAAGGAACCGATGTGGTCAGCACGATCGCGGCGTTTGCCCAGGAGTATGCGATCACGCACATCATCATGGGCCGCACGCAACGCCCCTGGTATCGCCGGATCTTCCGCCAATCGATCCTCGACCGCGTGATGCAAACCGTCCGCGGAATCACCGTGATCGTGGTGGATACGAACTAACAAAAACTCTGCCCGGGAGACATTCTCCCGGGCAGAGCTAATTGGTCGCATCGCAACTCGGAGCCAACCTTAGTAGGTGTTGGCGTAGGTCCGAGCGTGGCTCAGCGAAGCCGAATGGTCGACCAGCGGAGCCGGAGGCACGCTGTCGTCAGTCGTCTTCGGGGGAGCCGGAGGAGCCGGGGCAGCAGCCGGGGCCGGAGCCGGGGCAGCAGCCGGGGCAGCAGCCGCGCAACCGCAAGTCGGTTCGGCGGCACAGCAGCTCTTCTCGCAACCGCAGCTCTTTTCGCAGCAGCTGTTGCAGCAGCTGTGGCAAGAGAACAGGTCGAACAGGCCGCAATGGTGGTGGCAGCAACCGCAGCTCGAGCAACCGCAGCTCGAAGCGGCACAGCCGCAAGACGGCTCGGCCGGCTTCGCACAGCAGCTCGGGGCAGCCGCACAGCAGCTCGGGGCAGCCGCACAGCAAGACGCAGCCGGAGCGGCGCACGACGGAGCCGCACAGCAAGACGATGCAGCGCAACCGCAGCTCTTCTCGCAGCAGCTATTGCAACCGCAGCCGCCGAACAGGTCGAACAAGCTGCAGCAGTGATGGTGGCAGCAACCGCAGCTCGAGCAGCCGCAAGAGCTGGACGCACAGCCGCAAGACGGCTCGGCCGGTTTCGCACAGCAGCTTGGGGCAGCCGCACAGCAAGACGCAGCCGGAGCGGCGCACGACGGAGCCGCACAGCAAGACGAAGCGGCGCAACCGCAGCTCTTCTCGCAGCAGCAGCTATGGCAGCAGCCGAACAAGTCGAACAATCCGCAGTGGTGGCTGCAGCACGAGCCACAGCTCGAGCAACCGCAACTCGGGGCGGCGCATCCGCAAGACGCCTCAGCCGGCTTGGCGCAGCAGCTCGGGGCGGCAGCGCAGCAGGTCGGATCGCAGGCCGGCTTGGCGCAGCAGCTCGCGGCCGCGCAGCAGGTCTTTTCACAGCACGACGGAGCGGCAGCACAGCTGTCGCATCCGCTACAATTCAGGCCCAGCATGCGGTCGAGCAATTCGGCGCCGAAGCTCTGGCCGCACAAGCCTGCGCTGAGAAATTAGCGCTCCAAGTACCAGGTTCCATTTCATCGAGCAACCTCTCCTGTTAGTGGTTGAGCTGCCAGCGTTCGCAAATCCCGCGCCGTTGGCCGCTTGTCCGCAAACTTCACGTCGGGCCAAGTCGGTTGTCCGCACCAGGGTCAAGCCAGGTCGCGTCCTTGGATGCTTGAGGAACCTGGCAGGGACGAAGTTTTAGGCGGGGGTGGTCGGGTGGAAAGCTCGCAACTCAAACGATGTAGTGCGCCAGGGCCGTCGAACCAATCCATGATTCGAATAGCCGCGCGGTTGCCTGAACGCGCCCTTGAACGTGCATAGGCTGCACGTATCTTCTGTAAGGACACCTACCGTATCGGCATGCAAGGAAGACCCCTTGAGCGAGCGGAAGTAATTTTCGCAGAATGGCTTACGACTCCTGTTGGGCAAACCTTGACGCGCTCATAACATGGCCAAACCTTGACGGCTCTTCGACCGTAAAACACATTGCACCATCCAATCCACCCGCAAACTCTCCGCTATTTACCACTCGGCGCACTTGGAAAAGATGCCCCAATCAAGCGCCTTGTCGGCGCGGCCTCCGTGGCGTATCTTGACGATTGTCATTCCCACCATTCCCGCCGGAAATCCGGGACCCACCGGGAGCTAAAAGCCCATGCGAACGTATTTCTCTTCCATTTGCTGTCTGTCGTTGCTGTTGGGCGTCGCCGGTTGCGGTGAAACGGGCAAAGAGCCTGCCAAGGTCGCCCAGTCGAATCCGACCAATCCGGCGAATTCGACCAATCCCGCGACGAACCCGGATGCTGCTAGCACGAAGACCGTCCCGCCCGCCAAGGTCGAAACCGTGCCTCCGGCGGTTCCATCCGCCGAACCCGCGACGAAAACCGAGCCGAAGGTTCCCGCTCACCCCGCGGTATCAGAATCCACGACGCCAGCTCCGGAAGTGAAGCCGAACGAGACAAAGCCAGCCGAAACCAAACCGGCGGAAACCAAGCCGACAGAAACGAAGCCCGTCGAGACGAAACCAGCAGTGACCAAGCCAGCACCGGTAGAAACCAAGCCAGCCGAGACGAAACCGACAGAAACGAAGCCAGCGGAAACAAAGCCCGCCGTCACCGCCGATCCGATGGATTGGCCCAATTGGCGCGGCCCGGAGCAAAATGGCATCTCCCGCGAAACAGGCCTGATCGATCATTGGGATCCGGCCACAGGAGAAAACGTTCTGTGGAAGAACGACGAAGCCGGCGGCATTTCCTCGCCCATTATCCTGCGGGGAAAGGTCTACATGATCAATCGCTACAAACCGGGCACGCACGAGGAAGGTGAGGAAGTAATCTGCGTCGACGCCGCCAGCGGAAAAACGCTGTGGCATAATCGCCACAACATGTTTCTCTCCGACGTGCCCGCGGAACGGATCGGCTGGGCCAGTTGCGTCGGCGATCCGGCGACCGGCCGCATCTATTCCCTCGGCACGAACGGTTATTTGCAATGCCTCGACGGCGAGACGGGCCATGAAATCTGGTCGCACTCGATGCAAGAAGAATTCGGCGGCATCAGCGTCTACGGCGGCCGAACCAATTTCCCCAGGATCTTCGACGACATGCTGCTGGCCAGCATCGTGACCGTCGGCTGGGGTCAAAAGGCGTCGCTGCCGGCGCATCGATTCGTCGGCTTCGACAAAAACACCGGCGAAGTCCGTTGGTATAACGGCACCACGCCGCTGCCCGAAGACACCACCTACAGCATGCCTTTCTTCACGGTGCTTGAGAACCAAGAGGAAATGATCTTCGGCTCCAGCGACGGTTCTGTCTGGTCGTTTCAGCCGCGAACCGGCCTGCCGATCTGGCATTACCACATGTCGCGCCGCGGATTAAGCGTTTCACCGCTGGTCGTCGGCAAGACGGTCTACATGGCCCAAAGTGAGGAGAATCTCAGCAACAATACGCAAGGGATGCTCACCGCCTTCCGCGGCATCGGCAAGGGCGACATCACCCAAGACGCCTCGATTTGGAAAATGCGCGGCGTCATGGCGGGAAAAAGTTCGCCGATCCTCGTCGATGGCCGAGTCTATCAGTCCGACGATCAAAACAATCTGTACATCGTCGATGCGGCCAAAGGCAAGCTCATCAAGAAGGTCAAGTTGATCGGCCAGATCGTGCGCGGCAGTCCGCTGTATGCCGACGGCAAGATTTATCTCGCCTCGACCACCGGCTGGCATGTCTTCCGCCCGACCGAGAAGGGTGTCGAAGTCGTGCAGAAGTTGCCGCTGTCGCCGGAAGACGAAGTGTCTGCCTCGGTGGTCGTGTCGCACGGCCAGATTTATTTGGCAACCAACGCTCGGCTGTATTGCTTGGGCAAGAAGGACCAAAAGCCGGCGGCGACGCCGATTCCGCCGCAACCGGTCGAGCCCGCCGTGGCCGACGACGAAACGCCGGCTCAATTGCAAGTCATTCCCGCCGAGTTGTTGTTGAAGTCGGGCAGCGAACAGCAATTTCACGTTCGCCTTTTCAATAGCCGCGGCCAATTCCTCCGCGAGGACCCCGCCGCAAAGTTCACCCTCGAAGGCCCCGGCGCCATCGACAAGGCCGGCTTGTACAAAGCCGACAACAACGCGGAGCATACCGCGACGATTCTCACCGCGATGGCGGGCGAATTGAAAGGGCAAGCTCGCATCCGCGTGGTGCCGCCGTTGCCGTGGAAATTCGATCTCCAGAAAACTCCGCTGGTGGCCAATCCCAAGAACCCCACGGGTCCGAAAGTCGGCGAGCCGCCGATCACTTGGGTCGGAGCCAGCCATCGAAATGTGGTCGAGGCGCCGGCCGACAAGGATTTCGGCGGCCGCAAGGTGCTCGTCAAAGTGTCCACGATCCCCAAGGGAACTCGCAGCCAGAGTTGGATGGGCCCGACCGATCTGCACGACTACACCGTGCAAGCCGATGTCCGCGCTGCCGGCACGCCCGACAAGATGCCCGACATCGGCGCGATCGCGCAGCGCTACACATTGGCGATGCTGGGCGCCGATCAGTCGTTGCAAATCCGCTATTGGCCGCCGCAAGTGGCCACTCAATTCTCCGAGACGGTCCCGTTCGCTTGGAAGCCGAACCAGTGGTATACGCTGAAGTTCCGCGCCGCGGTGGAGGACGGCAAAGCCATCTTGCGGGGAAAGGTTTGGCCCCGCGATGAAAAAGAGCCCGACGCTTGGACGATCGAAGCGACCGACAAGATGCCGAACGTCGAAGGGAGCCCCGGCTTGTTCGGCGATGCCACCAAAGCCGAGATTTACTACGACAACATTCAAGTGTTCCCCAATGCGGAAGCGGGGAAAACCGCCGCGACGACCCGCTGACGCGCCGTTGAAAAAAACCTATTATTGTCCATGCCGAGCGGAGGAGTTTTGTCCGGCTTCGGCGCTGCGAGACCATCAGGCCAGCTTGCCCGCGCGGCGAAACCGCAGCAATTGGCCGAACGACCTGCTCGATCAAGTGATTCCCGCCTGAACCCTGCCCACCTCAATTCACCTCGCTGCTTCCCGGGAGATTTATAATGACCCGAAATGCTCACCAGGTTCGAAAACTCGTGTTGACGATCGGCTCGACTGCGTTGTTGATCGGACTGACGATCGCCGGCGTGCGTGCCGCTCAAAAAGATGCCGACACGAAAACCGCCGACACGAAAACCGCCGATAGCGCCGCCGTTTCCGACAAGGCGAACCCCGCTTACAACAGCGACAAATCGCCCATCGATCCGGCCGCCTCCGAGATTCAGCCGCTCGATTGGAATCAATGGGGTGGTTCGCCCCTGCGCAACAACACGCCGACCGCCAAGAACATGCCAACCGATTGGGACGTCGGCAAGTTCGACGACGAAACCGGCGCCTGGAAGGGCAAAAGCACTGCTCGCAATATCAAATGGGCCGCCCGGCTCGGTTCCAAGGCCAACGGCAATCCGGTCGTCGCCAACGGCAAGGCCTTCGTCGGCACGAACAACGGTTCGGCCTACTTGAAGCGCTATCCGTCCAGCGTCGATCTCGGCGTGTTGCTCTGCTTCGACACGGCCGACGGCAAATTCCTCTGGCAAGATTCGAGCGAAAAGCTGATCGGCGGCCGCGTCAACGATTGGCCCGAGGAAGGCGTTTGCTCCGCGCCGCTGGTCGAAGGGCATCGGCTGTGGTACGTCACGAACCGAGGCGAAGTGAAATGCCTCGATATCGACAAGCGAAAAGAAGGCACGACCGACGAGCCCGCCGTGATTTGGACGTTGAACATGATGAAAACGCTCGGCGTGCTCCAGCACAACATGGCCAACTGCTCGGTCACCGACGCCGGCGACATCTTGTTCGTCTGCACCAGCAACGGCGTCAACGAAGCCCATATCAAAGTTCCCTCGCCGAGCGCGCCGAGCTTTATCGCCCTCGACAAGAACACGGGCAAGATTTTCTGGACCGACGACAGCCCCGGCAAAAACATTCTGCACGGCCAATGGTCGAGCCCGTCGTATGCCATCCTTGGCGGCGTGCCGCAGGTGATCTTCGGCGCCGGCGACGGCTGGGTGTATAGCTTTTTGGGCACGAAGGAAAACGTCAACGGCCATCCGAAGCTGCTCTGGAAGTTCGACTGCAACCCCAAGGAATCGAAATACGTCCTCGGCGGCCAATCGACCCGCAACCACATCATCGGCACTCCGATGATTTACCAGGGCCTGGTGTACGTTGGCGTCGGCGAGGATCCGGAGCACGGCGAAGGGAACGGCCACTTCTGGTGCATCGATCCGACGAAGCGAGGCGATGTTAGCTCCGAATTGGCTTTCAACCTGAAAGACATGGAGCATCCGATCCCGCATCATCGCAATCAAGCCGTCGTCGCGGCGAACGGCGAAGTCGCGCGGCCGAATCCGAATTCCGCGGCCGTCTGGCATTACACGGGAAACGGAAAGACTGATCCGACCTCGATCATGCATCGCACGATCGGCACCGCCACGATCAAGAACGATCTGCTGTTCATCGCCGATTTCACCGGCATTTTCCATTGCCTCGACGCCAAAACGGGCAAACCGCATTGGACCTACGACATGCTGGCCGCCTCGTGGGGCTCGGCGCTGATCGCCGACGACAAGGTCTATATCGGCAACGAAGACGGCTATATCTTCGTCTTCCGCCTGTCGCCGAAGATGGAATTGCTGTCGAAGGATTCCGACGGCAAGCCGGGCGGCATCGGCATGGGCGCGGCGATCTACAGTTCGCCGATCGCGGCAGACAACGTGCTGTATGTTTCGACTCGGAATTACTTGTTCGCGATTCAATCACCGCCGCAAGTCGCCGAGCGCTAGTAGTCCCTCAAATTCGATTTGACAGATTACAGGACAACCGTCGTTTAACCCGGAGCCAGCGGCGACGGTGATCCGCGTTCGCCCGCCGTCGCCGTTGGCTCCGGGTTAAACGCGCAAATCTATCGCAACCGGCTTCACAGACCACAAGGCTGTCGCCGGGCGCACTTGCGGTTTCGCGCGTGGTTCGCCCTTTCGCTTGCGCCGCTTATTTCTTCATCCCGCCCGTCGCCGCCAGCGTGGCTCCCGCTGCCAGCGAGGCCAAGAGAAGCCCGCCGACCGCCTTCAGCCAGCTGAAATCGCCCGAGTTGAAGCCCAATTGGAATACGATGACGACCAGGCAAAAGACCATGATCGTGATGAGAATCGAATTCTTGTCCATGGAGAAGGGGCGAGGGGCCAGGGATTAGCGAAAACAATCCGAGTCGGCGTCAGGCGATTTCGTCTTTGACGATGGCGACGTAGTGCGGCGTCTTCGCCGACAAGGTTAGCTCGCCGGCCTTTTTGTCGGCTTGCTTTCGCTCGCTGTATTCGAAGAGATGCACGCGCTTGCCGGTCTGATTGAAGATGCCCCAAAAGGCCTTGCGGCGCACTTCCTTGGCCGTCTTCGCTCGGCTCTTTCGCGCGGTGGCCCGCTTGGGAGCGGTTTTCTTGGCCGCCTTCTTCTTAGTGCCGCCTTCGCCATCATCGCCGTCGCCGTCATCATGCTCGGCGTCTTCCGCCGCTTCGGCAGCTTCCGCCGCCTCGCCGGCAGCCCGCAACTCTTTTCGATTCAAAATTTTGCGAGCCATGTGTCTCTCGAAAGGAAACCCAGGAAACTGGTAAACGCACCCAATCCGTCCCCCGCCCTTTTGCCCCGAGCGATGGCTCCTATATTAGCGAATCGTGCGGCGGGAGGCTAGGAGCGGAACTTCGCCGAACGCATGAATTTTCTCATGGCAAACCGCGGGTTAAGCCTCGTCGCCGCCCGCCGCGGGATCGATCGGCGTCGCGCCCGCCGGTGGCGTTCCGCCGCCGGATAGCACATATCGGCTCCGCTGGCGGGCGTAGTCGTCGGCGGTCGGCAGATCGGGCTCGACTTCGCCGGCTTCCGCCGCCGCGTCGAAAAGCCGTTGCAAGAAGGGCCGGCACCAACCGCATCCCGTCCCCGCCCCAAAGCACTCGCTCATCTGACTCGCGCACCGCGGCCGCTCCACCCGCAGAAAGTTTTCCACTTTCCGCTTGGTCACATGGAAGCAGAGGCACAGTTCGTCGTCGGGAAGCATGGAAATTGAGTTTCGTTCAAGCGGGTTCGGCCGATTTAATTTCGTCGCTCGCCTGGTCGGCGTATTTGGTGAAGTTCTGGCGGAATTGCGCGGCCAATTTCTTCGCGGCTTGTTCGTAGGCCGCCGCGTCGGGCCAGGTCTTGCGGGGTTGCAGGATTTGCTCCGGCACGCCGGGACAACTTGTCGGCACTGCCATCCGGAAGATCGGATCGACGACCGTCGGCGCGTCGGCCAGCGCGCCGGAGTGAATCGCGTCGATGATCGCCCGGGTGTAGGACAAGCTTCATCCGCGAGCCGACGCCGTAACGCTCCGCCCGACCAGCCGGTGTTCACCAGCCAGGCTTGCGCGCCGTGCGCCCGCAGCTTCGCGGCCAGCATCTCGGCGTACATGGTCGGATGGCGCAGACCAGAAACGCCGCGCCGAAGCAGGCCGAGAACGTCGCCTGCGGTTCCTTCACGCCCATCTTCGGTGCCGGCCACTCGCGCCGTGTAGCCGCTGATGAAGTGATACATCGCCTGCGCCGGCGTCAGCCGGCTCACCGGCGGCAGCACGCCGAAGGCATCGCAGGTGAGAAAGATGATGTTCGCGGATGGCCGGCCGACGCAGGGAATCTTGGCGTTGGGGATGAACTCGATCGGATAGGCCGCGCGCGTGTTCTCGGTGATCGCGGTGCTGTCGAAATCGACTTCGCGCGTGGCCGGGTCGTAGACGGTGTTTTCCAGCACGGTGCCGAAGCGGATGGCGTCGAAAATCTCCGGCTCCTTCTCGGCCGAGAGATGGATGCACTTGGCGTAGCAGCCCCCTTCGATATTGAACACGCCGTCGTCGCTCCAGCCATGCTCGTCGTCGCCGATCAGCCGCCGCGCGCGGATCGGCCGAGAGCGTCGTCTTGCCGGTGCCCGAGAGGCCGAAGAACAGCGACACATCGCCGGCCGGCCCTTCGTTGGCCGAGCAGTGCATCGACAGCACGCCGCGCTCGCGGCATCAGGTAGTGCATCAGCGTGAAGATGCCCTTCTTCATCTCGCCGGCGTATTCGGTGCCGAGGATCACGAACTCGCGCCGCTCGAAGCTCAGGTCGATGCTCGTGCGCGAGGTCATCTGGTGCGTATGCGGATTGGCCGGGAACTGGCCGGCGTTGAAGATCACGTAGTCGGGCTCGCCGAAGTCGGCCAATTCGCTCGGCGTCGGCCGCATCAGCATGTTGTGCATGAACAGGGCATGATAGGCCCGCGCAGATCACGCGAATCTTCAAGCGATACGGCGCGGTCCCAGCCGGCGTAGCCGTCGACCACGTAGATCGTCTCGCGCGTGTTGAGATAGTCGATCGCCCGCTGGCGGTTGATGACGAAGATATCTTCCTCGAGCTGGATATTGACCGGGCCCCACCAGATTTTGTCGCTGCTCGCGGGATGATCGACGATCCGCTTGTCGAGCGGACTGCGGCCTGTCTTCGTGCCGCTACGGATCATCAGCGCACCGCTGGATGCGATCGCCGCATGCTCATGGATGACGGCATCTTCGTAGAGCACCGCCGGCGGTGCGTTGCGAACGACATTGGGCACCTGGATTTCATATTTCCGCAAGTCGAGGGAAGCCATGGTCGTGGTGTCCTGTGTCGAAGATTCCTTCTCGCGTCGCCGAATTATACGGCGGATGTCGGGAGCTGGTCATCGCCAATCGGACGTGAATCGCTCATCTCTCTGAACAGTGCGGACGTTTCATGCGTATGGTTTTTGGCCACGCGGACATTTGCGATCGCCTGTTTCTCGGTGCAAAGCTCCGCCAGCCGAACAAATGTGGTCTTGCCGATTTACCGTAACAAGGTAACATCAAAGCGGTTGCGGTTCCCCGCAATACTGCTTGCCCGCCCGCCGCCCGCCCCCCTTTCCCACCCACCGACCGATTTCATTCTTGCGGCCGACTGATGCTCCAATTGAAAAACGTGAAGAAATCGTTCGAGGAGCCTGGCGGCGGACGGCTGCCGATTCTCGATATTCCGCTGTTGGAAGTTGCCGTCGGCGAGCAAGTCGTGCTGGTCGGCCGTAGCGGATGCGGCAAAACGACCTTGTTGCATATCGTCGCCGGCATCATCCGGCCGGACGAAGGCATCGTGGCGATCGACAATCTCGACATTGCCCGCCTTCCCGAAGCCGCCCGCGATCGTCTGCGGGCCGACAAGCTGGGCTATGTCTTCCAAACGTTCAATCTGCTGCCCGGCTTTTCGGCATTGGAAAACGTGCTGCTGGGAATGGCGTTTGCCAGCCGGCACGTCGACACCGCGCGAGCCACGCATCTGCTGGAGCGCGTCGGCCTCGGCCATCGGCTGACCCATCGGCCGGCGATGATGTCGGTCGGCGAGCAGCAGCGCGTGGCCGTCGCGCGGGCACTGGCCAACAAACCCGAATTGCTGCTGGCCGACGAACCGACGGCCAATGTCGACGCCCGGCATCAGAAACAGATCATCGACTTGATCCGCGAAACCTGCCGCGAGGAAAAAGTCGCCCTGCTGCTGGTGACGCACACCGCCGACGTAATGGCGCAGTTCGATCGAGTGGAGAATTTGGAAAAGATCAATCAAGCGGTGAACGGACCGCCGGTGCGGGGCGAATCAAGTGTGGTTTGACAAACAGCGAGTCGATCGATGAGTCTCTGGAAAATTGCCTGGCGGAGCATTCAGCAGCGGACGTTGGCCTCGTCGCTGACGGCCGTGTCGATGGCGCTCGGCGTGATGTTGGTCGTCGCGGTGCTCGTTGCCGGCAATATCGTGCATGATTCGTTCTCCATCGGCAATCGACTCGGCTACAATATCGTCGTCGGCGCCAAGGGTGGCCGGCTCGATCTGTTGCTCAATTCGGTCTACTATCTCAGCCGCCCAATCGAGAATATCCCTTGGGAATACTACAAGGAATTCTTGCCCGCCAGCGCGCATAAAGACGGCAAAGCCGGCAAATACGCGGGCTACGTGCTGGAAGACGATCCCAACGTAAAGGCGCGCGGTCTGGCGATTCCGATTTGCCTCGGCGACTTTCTCGGCGATGAAAAGGAGTCGTTCCGCGTCGTCGGCACTCCGCCGGAGATGTTCACCAAGCTGCTGAA
The DNA here is from genome assembly GCA_963738955.1 of Pirellulales bacterium. Taxonomy (GTDB): domain Bacteria; phylum Planctomycetota; class Planctomycetia; order Pirellulales; family DATAWG01; genus DATAWG01. The sequence goes on from CAVTYW010000025.1 coordinate 227,822, forward strand.
AGCGAAATTCTCCTCCGGCGAAGTTTACAAGACGAGCGATTTCGCGACCGCCGTCGTGGGTGCCGAAGTCGCCCGCCATTTGCATCTCAAAGTCGGCGACAACGTCGCGCCGATGCATGGCGGTATCGGCGGCGAAGTCCACATGCCCTTCAAGGTCACCGGCATCCTCGAGCGCACCGGCACGCCCAGCGATCGGGCCGCATTCGTGAATATCGAGGGCTTTTTTCTCATCCCGGATCACGCCCGAGGGCACGTCGAAGAAGTTCACGTTCCCGGCACGCCCGAGGAAAAAGAGGAGATGCTCAAGACGCCGCTGCCGGAAGATCAACGCGAGGTGACGGCCATCTTGATTCTCACCGCCAGCGTCGGCGGCGATCCGGCCAAAGGGATCGAGCCCGATCCGCCCGAAGCGATCGCCCCCGACTTGGTGAAAATGATCAACAAAGAGAACGTCGCGCAGGCAATTCAACCGGTGCAAGAGATCAACGTGTTGATGGGCTATCTCGTGCGGCCGTTGGAATTGATCATGGATTTGCTGGCAGTGATGGTCGTGATCGTCGCCGGCATTGGAATCCTGGTGAGCATTTACAATTCGATGAGCGAGCGGCGGCACGAAATCGCCGTCATGCGGGCGTTGGGAGCGAGTGCAACACCGTCATGCTGGTCGTCCTCCTCGAGTCGATCTTGCTGGCGATGGGAGGCGGATTGGCGGGCTGGTTCGCGGGCCATTTGTTGATCGGCCTGGCCGGGCCGTTCGTTACAAGCAACACGGGAATTGCCGTCGGGTTCTTGCAGTTCGCTCCCGGATTTGAGTTAATCCTGATACCGGGACTAATTGTCCTGGCGTCGCTGGTCGGTTTCCTGCCGGCATTGGCCGCCTATCGGACCGACGTCGGCAAGGCATTGACGGCAACGCCGTAAGGGCGCGACACTAACCCGAAGCGTTAGCGAGGGCGGCCCGCTCGCCGCGCCGCCCTCGCTAACGCTTCGGGTTAGTAACCTGCTATAATTGAAGCCAGCCGTACAATTCATTCGACAATCGACCCTAGGCAAACCACTCTCGCCGGAGGATCAGCCATGCCCATCCAAGGAAGTTCGCGTCGCTGCCGTGGCAAGTTCATGGCCCTGACGGCTTTTGGCGCCGCCGCTTTGTCGATGCTAGCCTTGTCGGCAGCGCCAGCAAGGGCCTGCCCCTTCTGTGGCTCTGTGCAATCGACGCTGGCACAAGACATCAAAGGCTCCGATGTGGCCGTGGTCGCCAAGCTGGTCGCCTTGCCCGTGCGAACGGAAACCAAGGACGGCGAATTGAATGTCGCCACGCCGATGGCGAAGTTCGAAATCCGCGAAGTGCTCAAGGGAGCCGACGCGCTCGCCGGGGCGAAATTGGTCGAGGCTCCGTTCTTCGACGAGAAACCGCTCGGCGGCGAGTACCTGATTCTCGGCGCAACCGCCGGCCGTCGTCTGGGCGCCGCCGTATGCCCTCACGCCGCGCAGCCGCAAATATGTTTCCGAGATCGTTAAGCTCCCGGTCTCCGGCACGGAGCGGCTGGCCTACTTCGAGAATTATTTCGAAGACACCGAAGACCTGCTCAAGAACGATTCGTATTACGAATTCGCGTTGGCCCCCTATCCCGCGCTCCAGGCGATGAAGAGCCGGATGCAGCACGACAAGCTGGTGGCTTGGGTTCAGGATCCGGTCGTGGTCGTCAGCCATCGGCGGCTTTATCTGACGATGCTCGGCGTCTGCGGCACTCCGGCCGACGTCGGCATGTTGGAAACGCTGCTAAAATCCGACGACCCGAAATTCAAGACGGGCCTCGACGCCACCGTGGCCTGCTACCTGACGCTGAAACATGCCGACGGCCTGCCGCTCATCGAAGACCTGTTCCTGAAGAAGAAGCAGGAAGAGTTCACCGATATTTTCTCGGTCGTCATGGCGCTGCGATTTCTTGGGCAGGAAGAGCATGGCCCGATCCCGCGCGACCGGCTCGTGCAGTCGATGCGATTGGTGCTCGATCATCCGCGATTGGCCGATCAGGCAATCATGGATTTGGCGCGCTGGAAGGATTGGACCGTGATGGATCGGCTGGTCAAACTGTTCACCAGCGCCGATCCGGAAACCACGACTTGGGTTCGCATTCCCGTGATCAACTACCTGCGGGCCTGTCCGTTGCCGAAAGCCAAGCAATACATCGAGGATTTGCGCAAGATCGATCCGAAGTCGGTGCAGCAATCGGAAACGCTGTACGCCGTCGGGCCCGACCCGACGCCGAATGTGACGACGCAGGCCGCGCCGTCGACGACCGCGACCGCGGCTCCGTCGAGCACCGCGCCAGCCTCGAACGTCACACCGGCTTCGTTCGACGCGCCGGCAGCGGCAACTCCGGCGTCGAAGTCCTCGGCCGGGTCGTTCAACCTCGGCGCCGTCCGCAAACGCACCCACCACGTCAACGGTTCCTGCTCCGGCTTCCTCCGACAAGCCGATGCCGATCTCCGGATTGATCGTCGCGCTCGGTATCGTGGCCGGCGCGGTGATACTGGCGACCGTCTGCGGGCGAGCGAAATCGGTCGGTGCCCAATCGAAGAAGTAGAGCTTTTTCCGTCGGCGAATTTGCGCCATCGTAACCCAAGCAGTGCCATGAGCATCGATCTCCATCAGGACCGGCAATCGGATGCCGATCGCCCAATTGACCCGGAGGATGAAAACGCCTATCAGTATCGGGCACTTAGCTCCGGCGCCGTCGTGGCGTTCGTATTGGGGCTATTGTCGCTACTGGCGTTGACCGATTATTGGTTGGTTGCCGTGCCGATCGTGGGCGTGATTTGGGGTGTCGTCGCGCTGCGGCAGATTCGCGCTCGGCCGGAAGAACTGACCGGCCGCGGCATGGCATTGGCCGGGTTGGCGTTGTCGGCGCTGTTGATTCCCGCCGGCCCGGCGTGGGTCTACTATGAGGAAGTCAGTCCGATTCCGCCCGGCTATAAATGGGTTTCCTACGACTTGCTGCAGCCCGACCCGAAAGTGATCGGTGAAGTGGTGCCGAATTCGGCGGTGGCGCTGAACACGGAAAAGGTGTACATCAAAGGTTACGTTTTCGCGGGAAGCGAGACCGCCGGAATCCAGAAATTCGTCCTGTGCCGCGACGCGGGCACGTGCTGCTTCGGGGGCAATCCGAAGCTGACCGACCGAATCGTGGTTTCGCTGGCCAATCCAAGCGGTATGATATATACGAAGCAGCCGGTGCGAGTCGCCGGCACGTTCCGATTGTCGCCGCCACAAACCGTCGGCAAGGTCGGCTTGGCTCTTTACCACCTCGACGATGCGGAGTTGCGATGAGCATTTCGCGCGAGCGGCTTGGTTTCGGCGTGTTTGCCTGCTTGGTCATTGCCGGACTGGCGATGACATTGTCGGCCGGCGGATGCGGTGACCAATCGTCTCCCGCCGCGACGCGCCCGATCGACGAAGCCGTCGCGACGGCCAGCCGCGGCACTAGCAGCACCGCCACGGCCAACGGCGCCCAGAAATCCGGCGGGCCAGTCACTCCGGCCGCCGCACCGCGCCCGCAGCCGATTCGGAATATCACGTTCGACACAGTCAAGCTCAACCTCAAGAAAGACGAGCCGTTCCGCAGTGAGGTGTTGACTCCGGCCGTCAAGAAGCTCGACGGCAACCGGATTCGGATTCGCGGTTACATTTTGCCGCCGCCGCAGCAATCCGGCCTGACGCGATTCGTGCTGGTCCGCGACAACATGGCCTGCTGCTTCGGCCCCGGCGCGGCCCTCTACGATTCGATGATCGTGCAGATGCCGAAGGGCCTCACGATGGACTACACCGTACAGCCGGTCATGGTCGAGGGCACGTTCAACATCCAGGAAGTTCGCTTTCCCAGCGGCCGCTGCATGTCGATTTATCACGTGATGGCGGAGAAGGCGCAATAGCGCCGTGTGCCGTGTGCCACTGGCCAGCGAAGTCGGCCAGTGGGAGCGCCGTTTGACGTCGCACGTGCGAGCAAGCGTTGTCCGTTCGGCCCATGAGCAGACCGATCCATTCGCTTCGATGTCCTCTCGCCCGCCGGCACTGGCCGACTGCGCTGGCCAGTGCCACACGACCGAATCGCTCTGGGCAAAAACCTTCCTGCCGCGTACTGTAGACCGGCGTATGCCAAGCACGGTCGCTCCGCAATCCGCTCGCCCCGCCGCGTCTTCGGCTGCCGCAACATCGCCGCAGCCGTCGATCGCCTGGTATCGCACGACGTTCGGCTGGGCGATGGCCGGCAGCGTTTTGATGTACGCGGCGTTGCCCCCCTGGGATCTTTGGCCGCTGGCTTGGATTGCTCCAGTGCCGTGGTTGATGCTGGCACGGCGCAGTGAACTATTCGGTCGTCGGCCGTATCGCGCGATCTGGCTGGCGGGATTCTTGTTTTGGCTGGGCGTGTTGCATTGGCTGCGGCTGCCTCATTGGGCGACGAGCTTTGGCTGGGTGGCGCTGTCGTTTTATTTGGCATTCTATATCCCGCTGTTTGTCGCGTGAGTGCGCGTCGCGGTGCATCGGCTGCGCGTGCCGCTGATCGTGGCGGGGCCGGTGGTTTGGGTCGGCATTGAACTGGCGAAAGGCCATTTTCTCGGCGGCTTCACGATGGGGAGCCTCGAAAACACGCAAACGCATTGGCTCGACATCATTCAGCCGGCCGACCTGATCGGCGGCTACGGCGTCAGCGGGATCATCATGTTGGTCGCGGCCTGCATCGCGCGAATGCTGCCTTGCGGCGGCCGGCGCATCGCGGTCTGGCCGCTCGTGCCACTCGCTGCGACGATGGCGGCCGCGCTCGTTTATGGACGATTCCGTCTCGGTGAAAAGCCGGCCGGCCCGATCGCCCGCGTCGCGCTGATTCAAGGCACGATCGACACGGAAATCAAAACCGATCCCAAGCAGATCGAGACGATTTGGAACGAATACATGGGCCTCACGGGCCGAGCGGTGCGCGAAGCGGCGAAACTCGAGCCACGGCGGCCGTTGGATTTAGTCGTGTGGCCGGAAACGATGTTCCGCTATCCGCTCCGCTCGTTCGACGACGGTTTCAAAATGCCGGCCGACTCAAAAATCACCAAGGAAGAGGCGGCCGCCGACACGCCGAGTCTGCTCGCGAAAGTAGCGCAGAATTGCCATGCGGCCCTATTGATGGGCATCGACCGCGTGCATTGGCATGCCGACGGCCGGATCGATCATTACAACTGCGCCCAATTCGTCGCCGCGGATGGAAATCTGCTGGCGGCCTACGACAAGATGCACCCGGTGATGTTCGGCGAATACGTGCCGCTGGCGGATTATTTTCCGTTTCTCTATCAACTGACGCCGCTTTCCGGCGGCCTCAAGGTCGGCGACAAGCCGGTCAGCCAGATGGTCGGCGCCGCGCGCTTTTGCCCAAGCATCTGCTACGAAACGGTCATCCCGCATTTGATTCGCCGGCAAGTCCTTTCGCTGAGCGAGCAAGGCGTCGAGCCCGACGTGTTGGTGAATGTCACCAACGACGGCTGGTTTTGGGGCTCGAGCGAATTGGATTTGCACTTGCAGTGCGGCGCCATGCGCGCCGTCGAATGCCGCAAGCCGCTGCTGATCGCGGCGAACACGGGCCTCTCGGCATGGATCGACGGAAATGGCCGCGTCGTGCGACAATCGCCGCGTCGGCAAACCGATGTGATCATCGCCGACGTGCAAGCCGACGGCCGGCATAGTTTTTATGTCGCGCACGGCGACTGGCTCGCCGGAACCTGTTTTGCCGTTTGCATCGGCCTGACCGCATTCGGACTGTGGGATCGCCGCCGCTCGGTTGCCCTCACTAGCCCGAAGCGTTAGCGAGGAAGGCCATGTACACGTTCCACGTCACGATTCACGCGCTGCCGGACGCCGCGAAGCCGGGAGCGACGATCTTGCTTGCCGGGCGAATGATCGCGACACTTGATGTTCCGCCGGCCGCGCTTTCGATCCCGTTTGGCATCAGTTTCGAGGAAGCGGCCGAGCGGCTCAGCCAATTGCCGCGAAGCTGCGTCGAACCGGATGGATCGTTTTTCTATGGATCAGCGCAGGGCGAGCCGCCGTGGCAAGTTAACGGCAATCTGTTCGATCGAAACGGCCGGCTGCTGTTTGTCGATTTGAAAGGGGATTGTCCGGCGGAGGAATTCGACCGGTTGTTGGCGGCGATCGGTTGGCCCGACACGCGGCTGGCGTTTCAATTGGTTCGCGAAGCGGTGCTATTGGAGGAGGCGGAGTTTCGGCGGTGGGCAAGCGGATGACTCATTTGTCCGCTTGACGACCGGCCTCCAGCAGTCGAATGATTCGCTCGACATCGTAAACGCAGCCCGCCCATGCTCCGCCGCTGGCGGCTTGCAGCGCCGCCCACAGCCGAGTGTCGTCGGGCAAGCGGTCGTCGCGCTTGATGTTGCTCGCCATCGGCCGCGCGGCGAGAACTCGTTCCGCTTCGCCGGGTTCGAACATCCGCTGCGGGTCGCCAACCAGATCGACGCTTCCGGTGAGCCGCTTGCAATCGACGATAATTTGAATCCGGTCGCCGTCCTGAACTTTACCGATCGGGCCGCCCGCCAGCGCCTCGGGGCCGACGTGGCCGATGCAGGCTCCCGTGCTGACGCCGGAGAATCGTGCGTCGGTGACGACCGCCACGTCGCGGCCCCAATCCAAATGTTTCAGGGCCGACGTGATTTGATACGTCTCTTCCATGCCCGAACCAAGCGGTCCACGTCCGGCGAGCACGATCACGTCGCCGGGCCGGATCGGCTCGCCGCGCCGGCCTTTGATCGCGTCGATCGCGTCGCGCTCGCGGGTGAACACGCGCGCCGGCGCCGAGTTTGCGATAGATGCCATCGGCTCCGACGGATCGCGGATCGATGGCCGTGCTCTTGACGATCGAGCCGTCGGGCGCGAGATTGCCGCGCGGAAAGCAGACCGTCGGCGTCAGGCCGCGCTCGCGTGCCAGCGCTGGGCTCATGATCACGTCGCGGGATCGATGCCATCGGTCTCGCGGAGCCGAGCTTGCAGCAGTTTCCGCCGCGGCGACTGCTGCCAAGCGTCGAGCATTTCGCCAAGCGTGCAGCCGGCCACGGTCGTCGCTGTCAAATCGAGCAGATCAAGCTCGCGCAGGTGCAGCATGACTTCCGGCACGCCGCCGGCCAGAAACACGCGCACCGTCGGATGGCCGACCGGCCCGTTCGGCAGCGCGTCGACGATTCGCGGCGTGCGAAGATTGATTTGATGCCAATCATCGACCGTCGGCGTTCGCAGTCCGGCGGCATGAGCGATCGCCGGGAGTGCAGCAGCAAATTGGTCGAACCACCAAAAGCCGCATGAACGACCATCGCATTGCGCACCGCGGCGTCGGTTAGCATGTCGCCCAACGTGCGGCCTTCGTTTGTGCATTGCCAATAAGACGTTTGCACTGCGCCGAGCCATGTCGAGCCAGATCGGCTGGCCGCTCGGCGCGAGCGCCGAATGCGGCAGCGACATGCCGAGCGCTTCGCCGACCACTTGCGAAGTCGCCGCCGTGCCCAGAAACTGGCAGCCGCCGCCCGGCGAAGCGCAGGCCCGGCAACCCAGTTCCGCGGCCTCTTCCAAGCTGACTTCGCCATGCGCATAGCGGGCTCCGATCGATTGCACCTTGCCGGCGTCTTCTCCTTGCTGCCGGCGGCAGCGAAACGCCGCCGGGCACGAGCACGCCGGCAATTGTTTCATGCCGGCCAGCGCCATCATCATCGCCGGCAAGCCCTTGTCGCAGGTGGCCACGCCCAAGCACGCCGCGCCGCGTCGGCAGCGAACGGATCAATCGCCGAAATAGGATGGCCGCGTCGTTGCGATAGGGCAGGCTGTCGAACATGCCCGGTGTGCCTTGCGTGCGGCCGTCGCACGGATCGGAGCAATAGGCGGCAAACGGAACGCCTCCGGCCCGCTTCAACGTTCGCGCCGCTTCCTGCACGAGCAGGCCGACTTCCCAATGGCCGGTGTGATAGCCCAGCGCGATCGGCGTGCCATCTTCTGCCCGAACGCCGCCTTGCGTGCTCAAGATCAGCAACTGCGGTCCGAGCATCTCTTGCGGCGGCCAGCCCATGCCAGCATTCTGCGATAGTCCGAACAGATCGCCGCTCGGCCAATCGCGCAGCATCTCGTCGCTGAGCGGCAGCGATCCCTGCGGACCAGGCGCGCGAGTCTGCACGCGATACAGGCCCGGATCATCGGTGTCGAAAAGATTGTCCAAAGGCGCACTTGTCCTCGGTTTGATCCAGCGGTTTCTCTCCGCTGTCAAAATAGTGGATTCGGCGAAGCAGAGCAAATCGGCGAATCCGCCAAAATGACGGAACGAGCGAGCTAGCACGAATGCGACGCGCGAAACCGCAAGCGCACCGCAAGATCCGGCGGCAGGGCGGCGCAGGTCGGAAGAAGAATCTCGCGGCAGCCGCTCAGGCGGCCGCGGCGCTCGATTGGCCGTCTGCGCCGGCCGGCCGATTTACCTTCGCCACGATGAGATCGACGAGCGATCCGATGCTAGCCATTTCCGCCAATTCCGCGTGGCTGACGCGGATGCGGAAATTCTGCTCGACGCGCATGATCAGGCTGACCACGTCAACCGAATCGAGCCCGAGTTCCTCGACGATGCGCGTGTCGTCGGAGAGCGATTCCAAAGTTTCGCCCGTCTCTTCCTCGAAAATGCCTTTCAGAACTCCGCGAACCTCTTCGCGCTGCATGGCTATCTCCCTACCTGAAGACCGAGCGAGCGCTGCATCGTGCGCACCGCCGTCGAGTTGCGGCGAATAGATTAGAGCAATGTGGGCCGTGCGACAACGGCAATTTGCCGACGAAATGGGGTTGTCGGAAAGCCGGGGAACACATTATCCTCCCCTGCCTTTCAAAGCAGCAGCAGAGCCCAACCGTAGGAGTACGGCCATAGGCTGCCGAACGACAATACACCATTCCAGCGCAAAGACATCCGCCACGATCCATGCATAATTCCAACCAGCCGGACTACCCTGAGATCAAGCCGTTCGAGCTGGCGATCCTCGCGCGCGGCACGGCGCGATTGACGATTCTCGAATTGGCGGCCATGCGCAAGCAACCGCCGGCCTGCTTTTCGCCCAAGCTGGCCCCGCTGTTTCTCAAACATAGCGACGAACAAACGCTCGCCGCGCTGACGGCGCTCTATCGGGCGAAGGCCGATTTCGGCATCGACGCCGAGGATTTCGCTGCCTGGGGCGTCGTCTCGATATCGCGATATCTCGGCCGCGGCGCTTTCGCTTCGATGCGCGACCGATTCGCCGTCGATGGGGCTTGGGGAGTATCGGTGCAATTGATTCCTCATCGAACGGCGCATTCCGTCGCCGGCACGATCAGCCTCGGCCTCGGAATGCATGGACCCTGCATCGGCGTCAACGGCGGTATGGACGGCGAAAACTCGGGCCTGCTCGCGCTTCCCAGCCTGATGCAATCGGGCCAATGCCACGGCGTGTGGTTGATCTCGAGCAATTGGTTGCCGGAACTGACCGTCGATCAAAAAGGTCAGTCGATTTCGGAGTCCGTTTGCATGGCGGCGGCGCTGGCGCTGGCGCACGCCGATCACCCAAATCCGCTTGGCCACATTCGTTTCACGCCTTTTCGTCGAGGCGAGCGTGAGTTGCCGGGCAATCACGTTTCGAAAATGCCGGCCGCCAGCCTGTTGGAATACATTTTCGCCGAGGACGATCATGCCGCGTGGCAGCGGTGCCCTGGAAATGTCGTGCGGGTTGAAGTCGGCCTGACCGTTCTCGCCGGAGTCACTGCATGATCGACAATCCGATTTGGATCACCGGGCTGGGATTGAACACTTCGTTGGGCGACAATTTTGCCGATTTTTCCGCCAATCTCTTGGCTGGAAAGTGCGGCATCCGCCAAGTGACCGGCTTTGACGTGTCGAACCATCCGTGTCAGATCGGCGGGCAGGTCTCGCTGCCGGCGTGCCCGCCGGAATTCGATCCGGCGATCTACGATCGAATGTACCCGTTCGAACGAGCCGCCGTGGCTTGCAGCATCGACGCTTTGAAGGAAGCCGGCTTGTGGGCCGATCGAGCCAATTCGCGGATCGGCCTCGTGCTGGGCCTGGGCGCCGAATGGATGCAGCATTGGGATGCCGACACTCGACGCGGCATCAACACCATCTTCGATTCGACGATTCGCGAGCGCCCCGCCGTCGATAACGTCGCCGAGAGCTTGCAACTGAGCGGGCCAGCGATGTCGGTTTCGGCGGCCTGCGCCAGCGGCAATCATGCCTTTGCTCATGCGCTCACTTGGCTGAAAATGGGCTGGGTGGATGTTTGCATCGCCGGCGCCGTCGATATCGGCATCACGCCGTATTCGCTCGCCGGATTCGGCAATCTGCGGGCGCTCTCACGGCGCAACGACTCGCCGGAAACGGCGCTGCGACCTTTCGATCGCGACCGCGATGGAATGGTTCTCGGCGAAGGCGGTTGCTTGTTCGTATTGGAACGAGCTGAATCCGCCCGTCGCCGATCGTGCGATCCTCATGCCGAGCTTGCCGCCGTTGGCATGACCAGCGATGCCTATCATTTGGTGACGCCAAATCCCGACACCAGCCAAGCGATCGCCGCCATCCGCCAAGGGCTAGCGGCGGCCGAAGTGAATCCGGAAGACGTCGATTACGTGAACGCGCACGCCACCGGCACGCCCGTCGGCGACGTCATTGAGGCGAAGATGTTGCACGCGGTGTTCGGCGAGCACTGCCCGCGGATTCCCGTCAGCGCCACGAAGAGCATGACCGGCCACTTGGTCAGCGCCGCGGCAGCCGTCGAAGCGGCCGCTTGTCTGACGGCCATGAAATCCGGCACGATCCCGCCGACGATCAATCTCGACCACCCCGATCCCGAATGCGATTTGTGTCACGTGGCCAAGCGCTGCGCGAGGCGCGGGTGCGCGTGGCGATTTCGAACTCGTTCGGCTTCGGCGGCCACAATACGTCGCTGGTGCTCAAAGCGGTCGCGTAATGCCGGAAAGTTGGAGTTCACGCTTTAGCGTGTTGCGCGCAGCACGCTGAAGCGTGAACTCCAACAGTGCCGTCGCGTAGCAAATGGAGTCTCGCCGCATGTCCGCCATTGGTCGGCCGAATCAGTTGCCAACGCGTTCACCGCTGCATACCACTGCTTGGATGCTGACGGCCACGCTCCTGCTCGCGCGATTGCTACCCGCCGCATTGCAGCCCGGCATGTTTTTCGACGGCGTCACTCACGCTACGATTGCTCGAAACATGGCCACGGGCACGGGCGACTTTTGGCATCCCGTTTTGTTCGGCCCGGCGTGCGATTACCACGAACAGCCGACGCTGGCGTTTTGGATGGAGTCGCTGCTGTTTCGCGTGCTGGGGGATCATTTCTGGGTCGAGAAGCTCTATTCCGTGATCGTGGCGATCGGCACGGCGGCGCTCATCGCGGCAACCTGGCGGCTGCTATTGCGCGATCGACCCGGATTGTGCGATTGCTCGTGGCTGCCGGTCGCGCTGTGGGCGTGCCTGCCCGCTTGGGCTTGGATGTACGACAGCAACATGCTGGAAAACACGCTTGGCATGTTCGCGCTCGCCAGCCTCTACGCATCGTTGCGAGCCGCGAATTCGCCACGAGCATGGCTCGGCTGGACGGCCGTGGCGGCGCTTGCTTTGCTCGGCGCCGTGCTGTCGAAAGGGCCGGTCGGCATGTTTCCCTTGATAACTCCGCTGGTGATCGCGCTGACGCTGCGCCGCTGGCAAATGGGCAGAATGCTAGTCGCCGCGGAAGGCTTGCTGTTGCTGTTCTTGCTCGCGCTCGCCTTGCTGCTGCTGTTGCCGGGAGCCCATGAATACATGGCGACTTATTTTCACAATCAAGTCGTTTCCAGTCTGATGGGGCAACGGGAAATCGTTCATTCCCGGCTCGGACGGCTCGATATCCTGTGGCGAATGGCCGGGCAATTGATCGTTCCCGCATTGATCGCCGCGGGATTGATCGTCTGGTCGCGCCGTCGCGCCGGTATCAATGGCAATACAGCCGCCGAATCGAATCGACCGCAAGCTGAATTGCTCTTCTGCCTGTTGACAGCCGTCAGCGCTTCGCTGCCGATCGCGATCAGCCCAAAGCAGTCGGGCCACTATGCGTTTCCCTCGTATTCGCTTTACGCGCTGGCAATGGCGATCTGGTGCGTTCCGGCGGTGATTGCGTTGTTCGATTCTGCCGCCGAACGAAGCGTGGCGTCAGCGCCGCTCAGCCGCGGCCATCGATGGCTGCGCGGGTTGGCCGCGGCCGGATCGGCGTCGGTGCTTCTTGCGACCTGCTTTCTTGCCGGCCGGCCGCATCGCGACAAAGACGTCTATCACGACACACTCGTCGTCGGCCATCTCGTGCCGCCGCAAAGCACGATCGGCCTGACAGCGGAGCTTTCCGACGACTTTCCGATCCAGATGTATCTGGCCCGGTGGGACGGAATCGTGGCCAATCACAGCGCGACCGCGCGTGCATTCTGCCTCGCGCCGATCGACGCTCCTGCACCTCTCGGTTACACGCCGGTTTCCGCTGATTTGCACCGCTACCGGCTGTTCGAGGCGCCGGTGCAGCGCCCGAGCGCGTCGGCCTTGGCGAGAAACCGTCGCGGCATTGAGACTCGGAATCCTCTCAGCTTCCGCTACATTTGGCGTTGCAGTGCTTCGAGCAGCGCGCGATTCGCCTCGGGGAATTTTAGGCGGGCAAGTTCTTCGCGTTCGACCCAACGGAACGGCTCGCTCGGAGTCGCTTCGTCCGTCGGCTTGGCCAACATGCAGTGAAAAAAGTGCAACGCCAATCGGCCGTGCGGATAATCGTGCTCGACGATCGGATACGGTTCGACAACGATGATGCTGAGGCCCGTCTCTTCGCGGCATTCGCGCTCCGCGGCTTCGGCAGGCGTTTCGCCGGGATGAACTTTGCCGCCGGGAAACTCCGAAAGACCCGCCAGCGGCTTTCCCGCCGGACGTAGCCCGACCAAGAATCGCCGCCATGCTCGACGACCGCCACCGCGATCTGCTGTTGCCTGAGCCTTTTTTCCGACTCAGCTTTTCGGAATTCCATCGAGCAATCGGCCGGGCGAGCCCATGATGTTGTAGCCGCAGTCGACGTGCAGGATTTCGCCGGTGATGCCGTCGGACATGTCGGAGAGCAGGAAGGCGCCGGTGCGGCCGACTTCTTCGTGCGTGATGTTGCGCCCCAGCGGCGCCATCTTCTCGTACAGCGCGAGCATGTCGTCGACGCCCGCCCCGCGGCCGGCCAGCGTGCGCACCGGCCCCGCGCTGACGGCGTTGACGCGAATGCCGCGCGGGCCGAGGTCGAAGGCCAGGTACTTCACGATCGCAGTCGAGCGCCGCCTTGCAGATGCCCATCACGTTGTAGCCCGGCACGGCCTTCTCGCCGCCGAAGTAGGTCATCGTAACGATCGACGCCCGCGGCGTTCAGGATCTCGCCGGGCCGCGTTGACGCACGGCGATCAGGCTGTAGACGCTGATCTCCATCGCCATCTTGAAGCCGTCGCGGCTGGTTTCGATCGTGTCGCGCTTCAGGTCGTCCAGCGAGGCAAAGGCGATCGAGTGGAGCAGGAAGTCGATCTTGCCGAACTCCTCGGCCGCCCGCTCCATCGACGGCGCGAATGTCGTCGTCCTTGGTGACGTCCAGCGGCACCAGAAACTTGGCGTTCGGCTGCGGGTCGGTCAGCATGCGCCACGCGGCGGCGATTGCGCTGCCGCTCGTCGTCGGGCCGATCGGGCAGATGCGTGAAGCCGCACACCGCCCCCTTCGGCCATGACCTGCTGCGCGATCGCCCAGGCGATCGAATGATCGTTGGCCACCCCGAGGATCAATCCCTTTTTGCCGTCGAACAGGCCCATGGCGATCTCCTTTGCGGTTCCCCCCAGTTTTCCAAAGGGCAGCATACCGCCTGAGGCCGATTTTTCAAGGCGGGCTCATGCGAGCAGCGCGAAAGCGCCGCCGCGGCGCTAAGCCCAGGGATGGCGGCCAAAGCGTCTGTTTTTCGAGAAGATTCGCCCCGCCTTCCCTGGGTTTTGGGCGGCAAAACGCGCGTCTCACGTCCCCGCGATCGGCTCCGCCAGAAACGATTCGATCGTGGAAATGTCGGTGGGATGCAGCCGAAACTCCGCCGCGCCGATCACTCCCGCCAGTTGCCCCGGCCGGCGCATCCCGACGATCGCCGCGGTGACAGCCTGATTGTGCAACACCCATGCAATTGCCACGACGGCCGGCGTTTGCCCATGCTTCGCGCCGATTGTTTTAAGCAACTCGACCAGCCGCAAGTTGCGCGAAAGCCGTGGCTCCTGAAAATCGGGATTCCGCCGCCGCCAATCATCCTCGGGCAAATTAGCGACTCGCTCACGCGTCATCGCGCCGCTCAGCAGCCCCGAGCCCATCGGAGAATACGCGATCACGCCGATATTGTTCCGCACCGCGTAGGGCAGAATCTCCGATTCGACGTTGCGGCGCAACATCGAATACGGCGGCTGCAGCGACGTGATCGGTGCGATCTTGGCCGCTCGCTCCATCTGCTTGGCGTCGAAATTCGAGACGCCGATGTAGCGCACCTTCCCCTCGGCTTTGAGCTGCGCCAACGTCGCCCAACCTTCTTCGACATCTTCATCCGGCTCGGGCCAATGGATTTGATAGAGATCGATCGTGTGAACCCGCAGCCGTTTCAAGCTCGCTTCGCATTCGCGGCGAATCGAATCGGCCTTGAGACTCTTGCCGATCTCGCGCCGCTCGTTCCAAACTCGTTCGCACTTGGTGAACACATACGGCCGCCTGGCGATTCCTTCCAGCACAGGGCGACGACTTCCTCGGAATGCCCCAATCCATACGCCGCCGCGGTGTCGATCCAATTGATTCCGGCGTCGAGCGCCTCGTGAATCGCGGCCACCGAATCGCCGTCGTCCTGACTTCCCCAAGCAAACGCCCAATCCGGCCCGCCGATAGCCCAAGCACCGAATCCGATCGGAGTAAGTTGCAAATCCGAATTTCCGAGCGGTTTGGTATTCATGGAGCTCGCCTGGTGGTGGAAAAAGTGCGTTCTGGTCTGGGGATTTTACACCCCGCAGCCACGCAAAACGAGCACTTCGCGCGAGCCTCCGCGGAAATTCGCGTTGTGCTCGCATTTCATTGACAGCAAATGACTTCCGGTTATTATTACCGAATAGCAAGAGGCGTTGTTGTCGAATGTAAGAAAGTCGTTAGAACCCGCTGCTTTTTTCGAATTTGCTTGCGCTGTGTTTGGGCCGATGTGATTAGCGCGGATTTTGGGGAGCGAGAATCGGTGAAGCCCATATTGCAAGCGATTCTTCTCGCGGATCATGTCTACAACGACCACCCGACAGGGAAGAAGATCGTCGCTGGCATTTTTCACGTAATCCACTTCAAGAAACGTCCTACCAACGACACGATTGCCAACGACACCGCGGAGCCGCAAAAAACCGAGCCAGTGTTTTCATCGGGATCACCGTTTCTGTACATTAGCCTCACGGAAATTCGGGGCCCGATGAAGATGGAGATTAACCTCGTCGATCTGCTGGATAACTCGATCTTGATGACGAACAAACTCGATTTTGCACCACCATCGGCGGTGAATCCGGTGACAACTGTCGAATTCGTGGTTCCTCTTCCGATCTTACAAATCCCGCACACCGGCGATTATGCAATTGAGCTTCAATGTGATGGGGAACTAGTCGGTAGCCATCGGATTCAAGCCGTTGAAATAATGGAGGGCGCACAATGAGCCTTGCTGACAGCGAGCGGCGCACCGCTTCGCAAAGCGTGGAGTTGTCGCCAAATTGGGAAATGTTTCCGCACGAGCAGGTGTATCAATGTCATGTCGTCCTCTGGCCCGAGGATGAAGGCGGTTTTTCCGCACATTGCGCAAATCTTCTCGGCGTCGTGAGCCAAGGGGACGATCAAACGGAGGCGCTCGCAAATATCGCCGACTGCTTTCGCGAGACGATCAACTATTATCGCGAAGCAAACAAGCCGATTCCGTGGGATAAGGTTGCCGTGGATCGGCCGAAAGATTCCATTGAGCGTTGGATCGCAGTGAGACGGTAAATGCGTTCGCTAAAATGCAGAGAAGTGGTCCGCATTTTGGAGAAAGCGGGATTTACGGTCGTTCGATTCAACGGCAGCCATCATATCATGGCGCGACGGGCATCCCAACACCGTCTCTGTTCCGGTCCATGGTGGGCGCGACATAAAACCCGGCACACTTCGCGGAATAATCAAACTAGCCGGTTTGACGCGCGACGAATTCTGGGATTTGGATAGATGACCGTTTCCGCAGCGAAATGCGGCCAACGCACATTCATTGCCGCATCCTCGCTGCAATGGTCGTCCGCCGGGCAAAATCACCCGTCCAATTGCTTCAGCCGGCCATCGCTGTCGCCGAGGTGATCGACCTTGACGTTCACGCGATCCAGGAGCGAAAGCCACAGATCGTTGAGCGGCGTCTTCCTGGGATAATCGATGTGACGGCCCGGACTGAGCGTTCCGGAGCCGTGGCCGCAGAGGAGAATCGGCAGGTTGTCGTGAGCATGCGCGTCGCCGTCGGCGATGCAACTGCCGTAGACGATCATCGAATGATCCAGCAGCGTGCCGTCGCCTTCCTTGATCGAACGCATCTTGCCCAAGAAGCGGGCGAATTGCTCGACGTGGAAGCGATTGATCTTGGCGATCTTTTCCATCTTCGTCTTGTCGCGGCCGTGGTGCGACACTTCATGATGCCCGTCGTTCACTCCGGCCATTGGATAGCTGCGATTGCTCCCTTCATTGGCCACGACGAACGAGGCGATCCGCGTCGAATCGGTTTGGAAAGCGACGGCCAGCAGGTCGTACATCAGCCGCATGTGCTCGCCGAAATCGCTCGGAATGCCCGAGGGGCGCTTCATGTCGGGCGTCGGGATCGGTTCGTCGCCGGAGCGGGCGATTCGCTGCTCGAGCTCGCGGACGCTGGTGAGATATTCGTCCATCTTGCGGCGATCGTTGCGGCCGAGTTGGTTTTCGAGCCGGCCGGCGTCGTCGCGAACGAAATCCAACACGCTCTTTTGCTCCGCCTTGCGGCGCTCGAGGTCCGACTTGTTGCCGTTGGTGAACAGGCGATCGAACACCGACTGCGGATTGACTTCTTTGGGCACCGGTGTCGATTCGCTTTTCCAGGCGATATTGTTCGAATAGGCGCAGCTATAACCGGAATCGCAATTGCCCGACTGCCCGCCATGCTCGCAACCAACTTCCAGCGACGGGAAGCGGGTGAGATGGCCAAGCTGCGCGGCCGCCACTTGATCGGCCGACACGCCGACCTTGATGTCCGATCCGCTCGTCTTGCGAACGTGGCAACCGGTGAGATACGAGGCCAGCGCTCGGGCATGGTCGCCGCCGCCGTCGGCATGGGCGAAGGCATTATCTGCACAAGCCGGAGAGGACCAAAAAGTCTTTGCGGAAATCCTTGAGCAGTTCGAGCGTGCGCGGAAGTTCATAGTCGGCGCCGGCTTTTTCCGGAACCCAATCGGGCATGTGGATCCCGTTCGGCGTGTAGACCCACAACATGCGAGTGGGCGACTTCGGGGCGGCCGCGGAAGCGGCGGCGAGCGTCGTGCGGGGAAGCATGGCGTCCAGCACCGGCAGGGCGATGACGGTGCCCAGGCCGCGCAACACGGTGCGGCGGGAAATCGCGGCTGAATTCTTCATGGCACGGCTCATGGCGAACCCCCTTTGTCCTTGGGTGCGAAGTCTTTTCCACGCCGCATTTCAAACGGCGCACTGCGAACGATCCCGATCACAAAGCTCGAAAACCGATAGTCGCTCTTGGCCGCGGCGGCGGAAATCTCGTCGATTGCCGTCGCGTCGTAATCTTCCAAAGCCCGCCCCAGTGCGTATGTTAGCATCTTTTCGGCGAAACAGTGACAGAACTGGTCCCGGCGGCCCAAAAGAATTTTTTTCAGGCCATCCACTCCATTAAACGTCTTTCCCCCCGGCAAAGTTCCGCTGGAATCGATGGGCAATTTCCCTTCCTGGGTGCGCCATTCACCGATGGCGTCGAAGTTTTCGAGACCGAAACCCAAGGGGTCCATCGTCTTATGGCAAGAAGCGCAAAGCGCATTGGCCCGATGCTGCTCCAAACGCTGCCGCACGGTGCCATTTAAAGCCGATTGATGATCGTCCTTTAGCGGCGGCACGTTCGCCGGCGGCGGCGGCGGAGCGGCGTTCAGCAAATTCTCCAGAATCCATTTCCCCCGCTTAACCGGACTGGTCCGCGCCGGATTCGAAGTCACTAGCAGGATGCTCGATTGCGTCAGCAAGCCGCCCCGATGCTCGCCCGCGACAGTAACCTGCCGGAACTCGTTTCCCGAGACATTCGGAATGCCATAAAACCGCGCCAGGCGGCCATTCAGAAACGTGTAGTCGGAATCCAAGAATTCGAGCACGCTACGATCGTCGTGCATCACATGCGCGAAATATTGCTCCGTTTCCTTCCGCATGTCGGACCGCAGTTGCTCGTCGAATTGCGGGAACACCGTTTTGTCGGGCGCGATCGTCGAAATCCGGCGGAACTGCAGCCACTGCGCGGCGAAATTGTCGACCAGCGCCTTGCTCTTCGGATCGGCGATCATCCGCCGCACTTGCGCCTCGATCACCGCCGGCTTGTGCAATTCGTCGCGATGCGCCAAGGCGAACAACTCGTCGTCAGGCATGCTGCTCCATAAGAAATACGACATCCGCGAGGCCAACTCAAAATCGTTGATCCGATGCGGCGCCGTCGGATTCGCTTCGGGATCGGATTCGACGCGGAACAAAAACTCCGGCGACGCCAACACTGCCTCCAGCGGCAACGTCAGGCTGCGGTCGAACGGGCCCGTCGGGTCATTCTCGTTCGCCCTTCGCCAAATCGCCATCAGCCGATCGAGCTCGTCGTCTCGCACGGGCCGCCGAAATGCCCGATTGGCAAAGTTGCGGAGAATATCCCGCGCACGATCGGCGCGGGCCACAGTGATCGTCGCGATCGTTTTGGCATCTGGCTTGCCGTTCGACTTCTTGTTGTCGGCCGCATCCGTCGCGGGCTGGCGGATGATGAGGCGGCGATACGATTCCGGCAGCGTCGGCTCGATGTGCAGCGGGCCGTCGATTTCGATTCTCGAAACGGTCAGGCTGCGATTCCCCTTGGCCTCGTCGGATTCTTTGGGATCATGAAAGGCGTTGGTCAGCACGACGGCGACCAAATGCTTGCCGGCTGTCGTCGTCACACGATGGCCGAACGTACCGGGCAATTTTTGCTCTCCCTTGACGTCATATTTTTCGAGTTCTTGCCCGTCGAACTTCAGCGACATGCAAACCGGCTCGTCGCCGGCTTGCTCCCCAAAAGCGCGCACTCGCAGATCGTACTCGCCGTCCTTCCGCACGGTCCAAGAATAGTGCAACTCGCCGCTCAAAAGCGCGACGCCGCCGCGCCCCCCCTTCGTGCCCCGATTGATTGGCTTGGTCTTTCCAGCCACGTCAAGAAACGACGCCCGCACGACCAATGTCGGCGGCGGCGATTCGGGCAACACCGTCAGCGCCCGAGTGACGCATTGCTCCGCCGCGGCGAGATATTTCTCCATCAGGATCGGCGACAGCGAGAGCAGGGCCGAGATGTTGTCGAAGCCTTCGCCGACTTCGTCGGTCGGAAAATCGTCGGCCGGATGAAAGTCGATCGCCATCAGGTCGCGAATCGTGTTATTGTATTCGGCCCGATTGAGCCGGCGGATCGTCATTCGCCCCGGGTCTTGCAACTCCAGCGGCACCGGGCGATTCAATTGGTCGTCGATCCAATGCGTGACTGCGGCGATTTCCTCGGGCTTCGGCTGCGTCTGATCGGGCGGCGGCATCTCGCCGGCTTCGAGCTTGAAGAACACCTTGCGCCACGTCTTCCGATCGTGCAGCACGGCGGCCATATCGCCATATTTGGTCAGATCGAGCTTGGCCTCGGGCGTGGCCCCGGAATGGCAATCGCCGCAGTATTTCACGACGAACGGCACGACGGTCTTGGAGAAAGCGCCGGCCGCTGCCGGATCGACGGCCGCATTGCCCGAGTTCGCGACGGAGTTGACCTCGCCCGAAACTTTTTGCCCATCGCCGAAGAAGCCGAATAGCGCCGCGCAAGCCAAGCCCGCGCAGCAACCAGCGCCCAGGCGCAAACGCACGGTTCGTCGAGGCAGGCTCGGCATTCGTGGCAACGGGTAGGAGGGAGTGTTGGGAGCCGTTGCTCCGGTGGGCAAAATCGTGCTCCCGATTATAGCGGAATCCGCGACAAACAACAAATTCCGCCGGACGCCGGTAGTGGGTCGGTTTGCAATAAGGGCGTGTCGGAACCCACCGGCGGCTAGCGCCTTGCCGCTCACGCGCGAAAAGGTGAGCGGCAAGGCGGCTAGCCGCCGGTGGGAGCGCATTGCGGGCAAACGTTGCAGATTTCAGCCTGACCCAATACCCGAACGCCGATTCCGGGTGCCGGAGTTTGGTTTCCTTCGACGCACGTTAAGAAGCGAAGATCCCAACCACCAGCAGGATTTGAATCGCGGCATAGAGAATCCAGAAGGCCGCATAGCCGGGCATTTTTCGCCGCCAAAAGTCCGCGGCGGCGCGGAGGTTGAATAGCGCGTAAATCCCCAACGATAGCGCATAAGCACGGCCGGCAAACAGATCGAGACCCCGCTTTCCCTCTTCGAAGACGGCTCGTTCGGCCGGCGGTTGGTGTTGTGCGTAGCTGGCCGTCAAGAATGTGCCGGCCATGATCACTGCCGAGATGACAATCAACCACACGATCTTGCGATTGTACTTCGACTGCTCCTGGCGATAGCCGGGCTCTTGGGGCGCATATCGTCGGCAAGCGCGGGCAGATAACCGGCCAATTCCGTCTCCAATTCGGAGTGGCGCAGCCAATAGCCGAATGATTGCAGCGGCACGTAGCGCTGCTCTTCGATATAGCGCTGCTGCTCGTCGTCGAAGAATCTGCCGCCGAGAAACGTCATGCCCGTCCAATTCTTCCACCGGGCGGCGGCCCGGTTTTGCAACGGCTCGCGCAAAATCAGTCCTTCCTTGTTCGCCCTCATCCACACGCGCTCGATGTTGCTCCACGGGATCAGCAACGACGAATAGCCGATCGCCCCGCGAACTCGCAATCCTTCGGGCGACACGATCAGCCGCGGATACCAGGCAGTGAACAGCAGAATGAAGAGCGTCGGCGATACGCAGAGAAAGAGTATGAAAGCCATGCCGACCGCTTTCGGACCGGCGATCAAAAAGCAGGCGGGAAACGCCAGCAGCAGCAAGGAAATGCCTTCCAAAATCACCAGCCGCAACGGGCTCATCCGGTAGACGTGCGGCAGTGCGGATTCCTGCGAATCGACCACGATTGACGCTCCTCGATTGAAGCGGCGATTGCTCCGTTCCCGCCCGCTCCGACTAATCTGCAACCGGCAACCGAATCAACGAGTGGTTGCGAAAAGTGCGGGGCACAATGGTTACCAATTCTATCATGCGGGTTGGTTTCAGCGCTTTTTTGCCCAAGCCGCCGAAAAAAATCGCCAAACGGCCGTTTGCAAGACCGGTATAATCGGTCGTCCGGCGTCTTGCCTTCCTGGAAATGGGCGATGGACGCGCCCGGCCGGTTTGGAATCCCTCGGCTTCCGTGTAAAATGTAATTGGAAATCGCGGGCATTCTATGGTCTGATGTAGGCTATTGAAGGCGATTGACTCGCGTCGAACTGCGATTTTTTGCTGGGCAAGACACCTTTGGGCGGCTCGATTTATGGCTTTCGTCACACTGCGGATTCTGGACGGAGCCGATCGCGGTCGCACGTTTGAGGATCTTCCCACCCCGGTCACCGTCGGCCGAGAGGAAGGGAATTCGATCCAATTGAACGACGAGCGGGTCAGCCGCTTCCATCTCAAGATTCAGGAAGACCGCGACAAAGTCGTCCTCACCGACCTCGAAAGTACCAACGGCACGAAGGTCAACGGCGAGGAAATTCAGTTACGGATCTTGCGCTACGGCGATCTGATTGCCGTGGGCCGATCGATTCTGCTGTTCGGCTCACGGGAGCAAATCGCGGCGCGGATGGCGCGGCTGCGCGGCAACGGATTCCGCGAGCCCTCGACGCGCGGCGCCGAAGATCAGGCGTTGCTCGCGCCCGAAGAATCGGCCGAGGACTTCGACGGCGCGTCGAGCAGCGATTATCAGATGCAAGAGACGATGAACGCGCTGGAGCCGCCCGAATTGCCCGAGCATCTCAGCCCGGCTCAGGCGGCGCAAGTCTGCGAGATATTCGGATATTTTCACCAGCGGATTCGCGAGTTGCTCGACGCGGCGAAATTCAAGAGCCCCACCGACCGCGTGACGGTCGATTTCCAGCAGTGGCAGAATCTTGTCGACATCCAATCGCGCCTGGCCGATTTCTTGCGAAACATCGGCGATCCGGGGGAGTAGGCGTCAGCGGTTGGGGGCCAGGGGACGAAGAACGGACTTGCGCGAAACTCACGCGAGTTGTTCAGTCAAACGGCGTACCGAAGCGCGCTTGCGGCCGTCGCGCGTTTATCTCTTCGTCCTGTCGCCTGTCGCCTTTAGTTTTTTGGTTCGTCAGCAGAATCTGTGGGTGGTGTTAGTCGTGTGCGCGCAGCGACGGTTGGATTTTCTGAGGTATGGCTCGGGCGTTCAATGGATGGAAGGATGAAGGCTGCCCTGGCGGCGTGAACCGCCAGAGCAGCAAAGCGCCATTGACGCGCCCTTCGGCCTGGCTATCCCTTGTCGGGTTGCGTCCCCGCAGAGCCCGACTCCGTTTCACCAGGCGCGAGCCAGTATAGCAAAACCGTGAGGAGGTCAAAGAAGTGCATCCTGTGGCGGCAACCGGTAAAGATGTGTTTGCAAAGACTCATCAATCCGGAGGCGCCCAGGATGCAACTCAAGACTATCCTCAATCGCATCGAGCATTTCAAGTCGTTCGTGTACGGCGAGGCCCGAATGATCGAGACCGACGGCGAACTGACCATCGAGGTCGCGATCGAGCGCGCGAGCCAACGGGCGGCCGATCTGTTCGGGCTGCCAACAGGTCCGTCCCGGCTACGATCGTTTGCCGGTCCGCCGCTTCGAGTACGTGCCCTTGTGGGCCATCCCGGTGTTTTTTCTCTACGCGATGCGGCGGGTCAGTTGCCCGGTGTGCGGCGTCGTGGTCGAACAAGTTCCGTGGGGAGACGGCAAGTGCCATTTGACGACGAGCTACCGTTGGTTCCTGGCCCGCTGGGCCAAGCGATTGTCGTGGAAGGAAGTGGCCGGCGTGTTTCACACGAGCTGGGACAACGTGTTTCGTGCAGTAAAACACGCGGTATTTTGGGGAGTCGTGCATCGCGACATGAGCAGCATCGAGGCCATCGGCGTCGATGAGATCCAATGGAGCCGCGGGCACAAGTATTTGACGCTGGTCTATCAGATTGAAGACGGCCTGAAGCGGCTGTTGTGGGTCGGCTCGGAACGGACCGAGGCGAGCCTCCGGGGATTCTTTCAACTCTTGACCCACGAGGCGCGGGCCGGCATCCGCTTCGTGTGCAGCGATATGTGGCAAGCGTATCTCAAGGTCATTCGCCAAGAACTTGGCCAAGCAATCCATGTGCTGGATCGGTTCCATGTGATGAAGAAGATGAACGAGGCCATTGATGACGTTCGTCGCGAGGAAGCGCGGCGGGTCAAAAACACCCGCTATGAGCAGGTTCTGAAACATTCCCGTTGGTGCCTGCTGAAACGCCCCGAGAATCGGACGGAGCCGCAGACGGTCAAGCTCCAAGAATTGATCCGATACAACATGCGGTCGTTCCGGGCGCATTTAATGCGCGAAGACTTCCAGCGGTTTTGGGAATACAGCATTCCGGGTTGGGCGGGTAAGTTCCTCGACGAGTGGTGCCGCCGGGCGATGCGTTCGCGAATGGAACCGATGAAGAAGGTCGCGGCGAGTCTGCGCAACCATCGGCCGTTGATCCTGAACTGGTTCCGCGCTCGGGGGACGATTTCGGCCGGTATCGTCGAGGGCTTCAACAACAAGGCAAAACTGACTACCAGAAAAGCGTACGGCTTTCGTACGCTGGAACGCCGTGAAAATCGCCTTATATCACACCCTCGCAGCTCTCCCCGAGCCGGAATTCACCCACGAATTCTGCTGAGGAGGCAGTTTTTTTTGCTTGAAATTGGGCCAGCACCTATGGCATATTCACGGGCCGTAGACGACTCGGATCGAGGCACTTGTGAGAGGCGACGCGGGAGGCTTGAGATTTGAGGCGATATAGGCTTGAGACTTGAGGCTTGAGGACGCGCAAGCGGCCGCTGCGCGTTCTTCGTACCTCAAGCCTGTAGCCTCAAGCCTCAAGCCTCCCGTAAAACGCGCTGCCGGCGGTTGTTCCTGTCCAATGGCAATGCTAGTCCCTCATGCTGTGCGATGTTGAATTCGGGCTGCGGTTAACAGCAGTTCGCGTTCTTCGTAGCGCCGGCCCAACTGTTTGCCGCCCGTACAGCCGCAAAACAGACCGAGGTAGTGAGTACCGAGTCGTGGATCCTCAGGCCCCTTCCCCGCTCACCTTGGGGTTATCAAGGTAGAGCCCGAACGATGCGTGAAAAGTTCGCGATGAAAAACGTTGCATCAGAAACCGATCGTGCATTGTTCACAGTGTGGGTAAAAGTGGGCTTCCCCGTGGGGATGATAACCCAGTGCGCTGCCGCCGATGCTCGAAGCTGGAGGAGACCGTGCCACATAAGCCTGAAGCGCAAGCGAAGGGAATACCAACCCGAAGCGTTAGCGAGGGAAGGGAAGCCTGAAGCGAGAGCGAAGGCTTTGGTCACACGGTATCCACCGTGCTTCGAGTGAGTACGACACTCGTCAATAGGGCGTGAGTGGGACCTTTCCGGGTCGCGTGCCCTCGTCACGAGCGGAGTTGGAAGACTCGGGCGGACGTGATTGGAGCTTGGATGCTCCCGTCATGGCCGCAACCAGCCGTGCGGTTTAGTCACGGCCCTTTGGCTGCGTAAGGATTTATGCAGTGTGGAAAACACGAACACCTGCCAGCTCCTACGGGCGGCGGTGGCGCACGAACTGCGTTTTGCGTGGTCGATGTGACAACCCACTCGCGCATAGGTCGCGGTGCGCAATCACCGCGGCCTTGCTGCGCGCTGGCGCGAGGGATGAGGGGCGAGGGTACGAAGAACTAAGAAACGAAGAACGAAGAGGCGAAGAAATTCAAGCGGCGGCCCGCCTCCGCTTCGCGCGTCCTCTAGCCCCTAGCCCCTCGCCCCTCGCCCCTTCCACTAATCTCCACGTACTCGGCCCCAAACAGCAGCACCATGCTGCCGTAGTTGCACCACAGCATCAGCACGATTAGCGAGCCGACGACGCCGTAGGCCCCGTAGCTGCCGCCGACGAGAAATAGCGACAGCAATTGCCGGCCGATTTCCCAGGCGATCCCTGCGACCAGGGCGCCGCCAATTGCGTGCCGCCAACGCACGGGCCGCTTGGGAAGAAATCGGTAGAGGAGCGTGAAGCACAGCGTATTCAGCGCGGCGCCGACGGCGATCGGCAGCAGATGGAATAGCGACCGGCCGAAGGGCAATTCATGCGCGCGATGCCCGATCGCCGCAACAATGATCGACGCGATGAACGCCACAAGCACCAAAGCCCCCGTCGCCAGAAGCATCAGGAATGCCCGCAGCCGGACGAAGAGAACATTTCGCACCGTTGCCCACAGGCCCGTCTTGCGGTTCGGATCGGCCTCGACCTTCCAAATCCGGCCGAAGGCGGATTCCAACTGAGTGAAGATGCCGATCGCCGCGAGTACCAGTGTCGCCAGCCCGACCGGCCCGCTGACCGGCGACATTCGATTGCACTCCATTGAGCAACTTGCCGACTTGCTCTGCCAGTTCCGCGGAAGTCTGCTGACCGATCAATTCGACGAGCCGGTTCTGCTCCAATTGGGCTTGGTGGGAAAACTTCAGCACGAAGCCGGCGCCGGAGATCAAAATCAGCACCAGCGGAAAAAACGAAAACGCGGCATAATAGCCGAGCGACGCCGCCCACGTCGGTCCGTCGTCTTCCAGCCATTTGTTCATCGCCGCCCAGATTCGCGGCCAGAAACTATTGGCGATCCAGCGGAAGAGCATAGGAGAGTTACAGGCTTGAGGCCTGGCTTGAGGCTTGAGACTTGAGGCTTGAGGCTTGAGGGCTTGAGGCTTGAGGGCTTGAGGTGTGAGGTTTTTGAGCAAAAGCCAGGCCACGGAGTGCGCTGTGGTTATAGCGGCTGAATTGATGGGCGCGAATCGAGGGCGGCCTTTGCACCGGCACCCCCCATTATACAGGTCTGGGGCTCGGCGAATTTCGGATTAC
This sequence comes from Pirellulales bacterium, assembly GCA_963738955.1. Lineage (GTDB taxonomy): Bacteria > Planctomycetota > Planctomycetia > Pirellulales > DATAWG01 > DATAWG01. The sequence goes on from CAVTYW010000025.1 coordinate 254,296, forward strand.
AGGAAAAGTGGCCAAACGCTAAGATTAGCGCAAAGCCAAGCGCAGGGGGATTTAGCGCGCCGCCCTGATGGATTACCGGGCGTATAATTTGGCGTAAGCTCTGTGCTGGACCCGTTCAACGGCAAGCCGGAACGGGCCAGTCGGCGGCAATTTTATGCCGCCGCAAGAGCCGCGTTAACGGCCGAGCGAAAGCCGATTTCCGAGCCGCCCGCGCGAACAAACCGATTCCACCACGTTGCCTAATTTCGCCCAGTCTTCGAGACCCCGCGATGAACGAAGTCGAGCCGCCGATAAATAGCCTCAGCCTCTCTTTTGAAGAGGCGCTGTACGCCAACTACTTGCGCGATCCCGATAGTGTCTCGCCCGATTGGCGGCAATACTTCGACGAATTGTCGCATAGCGAAGATGGCGGCAGCAAAGCCAACGGCGATAGCGGCGATCATGGAAACGGCAACGGTAACGGCCACAAGCTGCGTTTAGGTCCAAAATTCCGGCCGGCGAGCTTTTTCGCCGCGCCTCCGCGAGCGCGCGGCAACGGCGACCAATCCGCCGCGATCGTCGATCCTCCGGCGCCCAGCGCGGGGGCGACGCCGATTTCGCCCTCCACCGGTGTGGCGAATTTCCCCATCGCGATCCCCTCGGCCGCCGCTCCCTCCGACAATCTGGCCATCCTGCAGGATCGGGTCGACCAGTTGATCCGCGCGTATCGGGTGCGCGGCCACTTGGTGGCGAATCTCGATCCGCTGGGCCTGCCGCGCCCCGAATTGCCGGAACTCGACCCGCGCACGTATCACTTCACCGAAGCCGACATGGATCGGTCGTTTTCGACCGACACGATCGACGGCCCCGCAGGTGATGACGCTGCGTCGGATCATCGAGCGGCTGCGCAACACCTATTGCCGTTCGATCGGCGTGCAGTTCATGCACATGGACGATCTGACCGTCCGCCAATGGCTGCAAGATGCGGATGGAAGGCACCGAAAACCGTCTCACGCTCAGCCGCAGCGAGCAATTGCGAATCTTCACGCGTCTGACGACGCCGTCGATCTTCGAGGAGTTCATCCAAAAGCGATTCCTCGGCGCCAAGAGCTTCTCGCTCGAAGGGGCCGAGAGCTGATTCCGCTGTTGGATCTGGCGATCGAAAAGGCCGGCGAGCAGCGGATCCGACGAGATCGTGCTGGCGATGGCCCATCGCGGCCGGCTGAACGTGCTGGCCAACATCATGGGCAAGAGCCCGCAGCAGATCTTCCGCGAATTCGCCGATATCGATCCCGAGCTGCACCTCGGCCGCGGCGACGTGAAGTATCACCTCGGCCACAGCACCGATTGGACCACCACGAGCGGCCAGAAGGTCCATCTCTCGCTCTGCTTCAACCCGAGCCACCTGGAATTCGTCAATCCCGTGGCGATCGGCCGCGTGCGGGCCAAGCAGGATCGCGTCGGCGACATCGCAGCGCCGCCGCGGCCTGTGCCTGCTGATTCACGGCGACGCCGCGTTCGCCGGCGAAGGGATCATGCAGGAAACGCTCAACCTCAGCCAGCTGGCAGGCCTACACGATCGGCGGCACGCTGCACGTCGTGGTCAACAACCAGATCGGCTTCACGACGCCGCCCGTCCGAAGGCCGCTCGAGCACCTATGCCACCGACGTGGCCAAGATGCTGCAGATCCCGATCTTCCACGTCAACGGCGAAGATCCCGAGGCGGTGGCGCAGGTCGTGCGCCTGGCGATGGATTTCCGCCGCGAGTTCCAGCGCGACGTGGTGATCGACATGTATTGCTATCGCCGCCGCGGCCACAACGAAGGCGACGAGCCGGCGTTCACGCAGCCCGCTGCTGTATCGAGGCGATCGAAAAGCGCAAGTCGGTGCGCGAGGGCTATCTCGATCGCCTGCTCGAGCTGGGCGGGATCACGCGCGAAGAGGCCGACCAGATCGCATCGCCGAGCAGCGCCAGCAGCTGGAACAAGAACTGTCGGTGGCCAAGAGCGACGCGTACGTGCCGCGCAGCGATATCGCCGGCTTTTGGGCGGTTTACATCGGCGGCCGCGAACGCGAGGCGGCCGAGGTCGAAACCGGCATCGAAGCAGCGAGCGGCTGGTCGAGCTGCTCGAAAAGCAGGCGCAAGTGCCGGCCGATTTTCATCCGCATCCCGAAGATCAAGCGCTTGCTCGAGCTGCGGCACGAAATGGCCATCGGCGACCGAGCCGCTCGATTGGGCCGCCGCCGAGGCGCTTGGCCTTGGCCAGCCTTGTCGGCGCAAGGCCTGCGCATCCGCTTCACCGGGCAGGACAGCCAGCGCGGCACGTTCAGCCACCGTCACGCCGTGCTGCACGACATGTACGACGGCCACACCTACATGCCGCTGCGAACACTTGGCGCCCGACCAGGCGCCGGTCGAAATCTACAACAGCCCGCTCTCCGAGGCGGGCGTGCTGGGCTTCGAATACGGCTACAGCCTCGATTGCCCCGACGGGCTGGTGATGTGGGAAGCGCAGTTCGGCGACTTCGTCAACGCGGCGCAGGTGATCATCGATCAGTTCATCGTCAGCGCCGAAGACAAGTGGAACCGGCTGAGCGGACTGGTGCTGCTGTTGCCGCACGGCTTCGAGGGGCAGGGACCGGAGCATTCCAGCGCCCGGCTCGAGCGCTTTCTCGTCGCTGGCGGCGAAAGACAATATTCAGGTCGTCAATCCGACGACGCCGGCCCAGTTCTTCCATGCTCTTGCGGCGGCAGGTGCTGCGCGTCTGGCGCAAGCCGCTGGTCGTGATGACGCCCAAGAGCCTGCTGCGGCATCCGAAGGTCGTTTCGACGCTCGACGACTGCGCCGAGCGGCAGCTTTCAGCGCGTGATTCCCGACATCGCGCCGCCGGGTCGAACCAAGATCGAGCGCGTCGTTGCTCTGCTCGGGCAAGATCTATTACGAACTGGAGCAGAAGCGGGCCGACTTGAAACGCAACGACGTGGCCATCGTCCGCATCGAGCAGCTTTATCCGCTTCCCAAGGAGCCGCTGCAAAGCCGCGCTGGCCGGCTATCGCCGACGGCACGCCGGTGTTCTGGGTGCAGGAGGAGCCGGAAAACATGGGCGCCTGGCGATTCCTCCGCGGCCACTTCGGCGACCAGACTGTTCGAGCGCTTGCCCCTATGCCGGCATCTACCGCCAAAGCGCCGCCAGCCCAGCGACCGGCTCGGCCAGCAGCCATCGACTCGAGCAGGAGCAATTGTTGGTTGCGGCGTTTGGCGAGTCTTGAGATTGGAGATGGGACGTGAGCCGAATCTAACTACTCGCCTCCGCTTTCCTGCTGCGTCTTACCGGAAAATCTGGCAATTTGGCAACGCGCGGTGGACTTGATTAACTCCAGCATCGGTAACCCCGGTTTTCTCCAAGTCAAGCCATTGGAGTTGGGTAAGCCCGATGAGATGCTTCAAACCGGCGTCGGTAACCTGTGTCTTGGCAAGGTACAAATACTTGAGTTGCGTGAACGCCTTGAGATGCCCCAAACCGGCGTCAGTGACCCGTGTGCCGTCCAGACTCAGATGCTCAAGCTGCGTCAGCCCCATGAGTTGCTCCAATCCGGCGTCGCTAACCTGTGTGAAATCGAGGTTCAACTCCTTGAGCCTGGTAAAGTCTTTCAAAAGTTCCGCATTCGCGTCGGTGATACTGCTCGGACTCTGCGCAAAGGCGAATGTCGCGTCGTGAACGTTTCTGAAGAAGTCGTCTCCCAACAGCGCATGAAGCCAATCAGGTCCGGGTTCCTTCGCATCGGGCATGGAGTCCCCCCGCGAGTTGTGTTCGTAGTCGTATGAAACACAACCGCCAAGCTTCTGGATCGCTTTGACCGCCGCTTGCTGACGCCGCCCTTGTTCGACTTTCACTTTGACGGTAACGCAGAAACCGAATCCACAACCGACGAGCGTCACGACGATCAACAACTTAGGCGAAGCGTACTGGAATCGACGTCGTTTTGGCTCGGAATCATCGGGTGTGGCGGCGGAGCCCATTAGTATATCGCCCGTTTCGTCTCGGATGTAGAAAAGCGTTGCACTTCAAAGCCCGGAAAAGGGGCGAGAGGGCGAGAGTCATTGAATAGTCGCTCGCGTCCTCGTTGCCGTTCGGTCTAGCGCATCCGCTCCATTTCATCTAGGAGCGCCAAAATCGCCTGCTTTTGCTCGGCGCTCATTCGCTCAGTAGCTTCGAGCGATTCTGGGGCAGCCGTTTCGACGATCGAAACCGAAACGACTTCCTGCTCGCGCAGATTGAGCGGCTCAAGCGGGCGCAATACCCCACGTTCGAACACGGCTTGGAAGCTGTGGTTCATGCTTTAACGATACCACGCCGTAGCCGCTCCCGTCAAAAGTCAACGGTAAGCGGCGAACTACGGCGGCAGGTCGTCGGCTTAGATATCGCGCACGATCTCCGCGAGGAACCACGTGCGGCGCTCGGTTTCGTCGATCCAGTTTTCGATCAGGCTGGCCGTTGCGACGTCGTTGTGTTGGTCGCAGACTTCGTGCGTCGCGCGGAGGAATCGCGTTAGTTGCTGATTGTCGTCGCAAAGCTCGGAGAGCATTTCTTTCGGCGCAACGTTTTCGTCGTTGTTGTCTTTCAATCGCTGATGCCGGGCGATGTCGCTGATCGAATGGAGCGTCGTGCCGCCGATTTTGCGAGCCCGTTCGGCGATGTCGTCGGTCATGTCGTAGATTTGCCCGGCGTGTTCATCGAGCAGCAGATGGTAGTCGCGGAAATGCTTGCCGCTCATGTGCCAATGGAAATTCTTGGTTTTCACATAGATCGCGAACACGTCGGCCAGCAATTGGCGTAGCTCGCTGCAAATCTCGGCAACGCCGTCTTGGCTCAGATCGGTGGTGGTCGCTTGCAGGGTTGTCATGACATTTTCCCTTGGTTGGAGAAACGGAATCCTTTGCGTCCGCCGTTTTCAGCGGTCTATTATCTCGCGTGGGAATAATTTGGCCAGCCCCCGCGCAATCGCGGGCCTCAATTGTACTAAGCGTAAGGACTATGCAGGCCCAATCCGCCGGCGAATAATCGCTCGCCTAAAGATGAGCCAATGCATCCTCAAGCAATTGCGCGGCCAGTTGCATCGGACTAACCCGACGTCCCGTCTTGCTGACGCGCTCGGCCAGTTTCGCGAGTTTGGCTTCCGTTTTGCGACTCATCGGAACTTTTGGCGATTTAATCCAGGTCGGATCGGAAGGCCGACCGGGACGTTTGCCCTGGCCTGGCGTTAACCTCTCCTGCAATTTGGCAACAATATTGCCGAGCCGCCGCCCCGAACGCGCCGCCGCCGGTTTCAGGCACTTGACCCACTAGATCGGCGCCCAGTGACTTCGCGATCTTCTTAACGTCTTTTGCCATCATCGTTACTCCTGCAACTCGTCGAGCGGGAACCCGATCTCCAAATAATCTCGGTCGATCACGAGCCCGACGGCCCCTTGATTGGTTTCCGTACCCATGCGAACAAGAAAGTCGCGTAGCCGCGCGGTCGATCGCGTTATGAGCCGTTCGCTGGTATAGCACTGAATGACAACCGGCTTGTCGTAAACAAGTTCTCCGCCCCGAGCGTCGTCGCGCCATACGCCGCGACCTTTTGGAAAAGCTGTCGCGCCACCGAATAATTCGCCAAGCACGCGCAGCGCCTCATCGACCCAGCGCCCTTGCGGGATTGCCTTGCCGTAGCGATCGACACTCGGAACGAAAAGAACCAACAACGTCGAGGCAGATTTGGCGGCTCCGAGTTTGGTCGCATGGTCAGCCATGGCGGGACTTGCTCCTCAATCAAGCATCGCACTTATTGGGCAATAAGTCAAGTTCTTCGTGCCGAAGTGAAACCTACATCGGCAGTCGGTGGATTAAGTTGTCAAAGGCGGTTCCGATGCGGCGAAGCGGCGGTATTCGCTTTGGGCTAGCTCGGCGTCGTGGTCGCGCGGGACGAACAGGCCGCGAATTCGCGAACGCAGGATCACGCCTTTCTCCAATCGCTCCGCAAACAGGCGATGCGCCAACCGAACGGCCGGCGAGGAATCCGCCGTCCATTCGAACGTCGTCTGTCGAAAATCGGCGGGATGGACCATTTCGATGTAGCTGGGTCCTTGTCCGATCGGACGAAGCAAAGTGCAGCCCGGATGATTGGCGTCCTTCATATCCGGTACGACGGTCGCGATTTCAGCCGGTGCGCCGTGCGACGAATCGCGGTTCGGCGTGAGTCGATCTTCCGCGGCGTCGAACAGTCGCCAGGCTTCGACTGAGCCGAGCGTCGTGCATACCTGCAGCGCGGTGTCGATGTCGAGCCGGCTGGTTTGCACGGACAGGATCAATTCCACTGCCGCGATTGGCTCAGCGCGATGGTCGCCGCCGGAGCGGTCATTTTCGACGAATCGCCAATAAACTTGCGCGCGGAACGGCCGTTCGGCGGTTTCCGCATACGTCGCCACGAAGTCGTTGCCGCGCACGAAGCAATCGACGGGCATTCGCTCGACGGGCGGCGTCGTGGCGGCCGCCGTCGTGGTCGCATGAATCGATGGCTCGATCTGCACGCCGAACAGCGCGGCGCCGGCAATCGTTTGGCCACATAGATGCTCAATCCTCAGACCGGCTGCCGGCTCATCGGCATTGACGCTTGCGGTCAGATGCTCGGTCGTCAGCGTTGCCACTCTTCCGACGAGTTGCCAGCGAAAGGAAGACATGAGTCAACGATTGCAACCGCACGAATAAAAAAACCCCGCCGTCCACTTTCGCGGAGCGGCGGGGCCGGAACAGAGAAGAGGCCGAACGCAATAAAAACGTCTGGGATGAATGATGACGAACGCTTGAACCCGCTAAGACGAGACACTGCTTCCTGTCCGCTACACCTGATGATACCAGCTTCAACGCCAATGTCCAGCAAATTGGCAAATTATTTTCCGCACTGCGGATCCCCTTCCATTGGGGAGCGTGTGATTTGGAGAGCTTGGCCTTGCCTGCGGGTTCGCCCAGCCCTGGCTCGCGGCTATAATCTTCGCTTGCCGGTCCGCGGATTTGCTCGACGCCGGCTTCACGAATCGCTGCGAAATCCTTGAGGCGAGAACCGAATGCCAGATTTTCTTGCGGTCTGCGAACAGGCGGCCCGGGCGGGCGGCGCTGCATTGCTCGACTGGGTCGAGCGGTTTAGCGTCCGCGAAAAAGGCCCGGCCGACCTGGTCACCGAGGCCGACGTGGCATCGCAAGAGGCGGTCCGCCGAGTTGTATTGGGAGCATTTCCGGACCACGATTTTCTCAGCGAAGAAGAGGCCCCGGCCACGAAATCAGGCCGATCCGAGCCTCATTATCGCTGGATCGTCGATCCGCTGGACGGAACGACGAACTATGTTCATCGGATCCCCGAATATGCCGTGTCTTTGGCCTTGGAACGGGCCGGCGAAGTGGTGGCCGCGACGGTGTTTAACCCGGTGCATGGCGAATGTTATACGGCCGCCAAAGGCAACGGAGCGTATCTAAATGGGAAGCGGCTGCACGTCAGCGGAGTAACCGAGCTAATGCAGGCGTTGGTCGCGGCCAGTTTTCCGCCGAAAGTGGCTGCGGATTCGCCCGTTTTGACCGATTTTGCTCGAATTATCGTGGCATCGCAATCGGTTCGGCGGACGGGTTCGGCGGCCCTGAATCTGTGCTACGTGGCCGCGGGACGATTCGACGCCTATTGGGCACGGGAAACCTTGATTTGGGACGTGGCGGCCGGCTGGCTGATCGTTTGCGAGGCGGGCGGCGTGATGACGGCGCTCGACGGCAAGCCCTTTCGACTCGACCGACCGCAGTTCATCGCCGCCGCCACGGAAGCGCTGCATGGAGAAATCCGGTCGATGCTGGTTTGAGAACCCCTCACAAAACCGCTTGGCGGAAGGGGACAGTCCCCGTTTTGCTCCGCGGACTGCGCAAAATGGGGACAGTCCCCGGCGGTTTCGTGAGGGGTTCTAAAGGAATGCTTTCGGTAAGCTTTGCGTCTGGGTAAGATAAAGAGTTGGAACAGACCTTTTCGCCAGCTATTGGCAACCAAACTCTTCTTTGGCGCGATCGAAGCGGCCGATTTCCCCGGCCTCCGGTGGAATTGGCGCCGCGCGCGGGACGGTGATCTTGCGGCATCGTGGTTCCTCATTGACGGCCCGATCGCTGTTGGCCTTGGCCTTCTTGGCGGCGGTTTGGCCATTGGTCGGGAGTCGATCGCTCAGCGCCGCCGATCCGCCACCGACTACCACGAATCATGCTGCCGATAGCACGGTGGTCCAAGGCGCCAAACAAGCGGTCCCGGCTGAGCCGACCGTTGTCCCGCCAGCCTTGCCCGCCGGAAACTCCAGCAGCGCAACCGATTCCACTTCGAAGGCCGCGGTTGCATCGGATTCGAGCCCCGCCGTCGCTGGCGGCGAAGTAAAGCCGGAAGTCTATTACATCCGCAACAAAGAAGGACGGCTCGTTCCCGTTCCAGGCTTTACCTACGAAGATTTCATCCGCTTATATCGGCTGAAGGAAAAAATCGACCTGCCGGAGGCAACGCCGCGATTCAGCATCGAGCAGATGACGCTAACGGGCACGGCGTGCGCGGACCGGGTCGAATTGACCGTGGTGTTCAAGGTGCTATTGAGCGGAACCGATTGGGTTCGCGTGCCTTTGCGGTTGAACAAGTGCGTGTTGCGCGGACCGGCGGAATACAAAGGTGCCGGCGCGGAGTTCTTGCAATCCGATCCCACGGGCGAAGGCTATGTTTGTTGGATTCGCGGCGCCGCTCAAAGCGAGCATCAATTGACGCTCAACGTGTTGGCTCCTCTCGCGAAAACCGCGGAGGAGAGCCGCCTTGAGTTAAATCTCCCCCGCGCCGCGGCCTCGAAGCTGACGGTGCACGTTCCCGCTGTCGGAGCAATGGCCACCGCCTCACAGGGCGCCGCGCCGCCCGAGGTTGCTCCCGCCGTATCGCCGGCGACGGGGAGCGATATTTCTCTGCTCGGCGTCGGAGGCGATTGCTGGCTGGCATGGCGTGAATCGGATCAACCGGTCGCGCGACTCTCCTCGGCGCTCGAAGCCACGGGCGCGGTGCTGATCCGAATCGACGGGCGGAGCGTCAACAGCGATGCAACGCTTTCGGTCCGCAGTTTCGGCGCGGAGTTCGATCACTTCCACGTCCGCTTGCCTCGCGGCGCCGAACTGGTCGGTGGCCGGCAAGACGGTTACACGCTCACGGCGCTAAGCGGTGCTTCGTCGGGAGTGGTCGAAGTGAAACTCGATCACAAAACCGCCGGACCCGTCGATGTGCGGCTACAGACCGAGCGTGCCTACGATGTCACCAAGTTGGGCGACTCGCTGGAATTGGCGGGGTTCGCGGTAACCGAAGCGATTCCGCATCGACAATGGGGTTACCTGGCCGTGGCCGTGGCGGGCGACTGGCAATTGGTTTGGGGCGAGCAGACCCGCGTGCGTCGAGTGAGCGACTTACCCGACAGCTTGCGGCGGAAGGATCTCGTGGCGGGATTCGAGTATTTTGGGCAGCCCAATTCGTTGAACGTGCGCGTGCTGCCGCGCAAGACGCGGATCAGCGTCGAGCCACAATACATCTACGCCGTGAATGAAGACGAAGTCCGGCTCGATGCACGATTCGACTACACGATCCGCGGCGCGAAGCTGTTTCAATTGGACGTGGACTTGCCAGGATGGGAATTGGACCGGGTGCGGCCCGAAGGGTTGGTCAACGTCGGCGCGATTTCGACCGGTCCCACGGGAACGATTACGCTGCCATTGATCGAGCCGGCGACGGGCGATATCGAATTGACGCTCACGGCCCACCAGCAAAACGCGCCGAACGGCAAATCGATTTCTTGGACGCTTCCGCAACCGCGGGCCGACGTCGTCGGGCCGGCCGAAGTGGCGATCGTTCCGGCCGACAACATCGAGTTGACTCCCCTGCCGGCGCAAATGACGGGATTGGGCCGCTCAACCGGCGGGGCGATCGGCTTGGCGCGCAGCGCAGCGGTTTTGCCCCCGAGCAGCGCGACCTCGCCCGCCGCGCCGCCATCTGCATCGCCGCCGTCGACTGCGCCGCCATCCACTGTGGCAGCCCCGACCGGAACGCCGACGACGTTTGCAACCGTCGGCGGAGGCACGGGTGGCATCGAACTTTCATCGACCGCGCTGTTCTATCGGGCCGAACAGGCGCAAGCGACCTTTGCGGCGGATTTCGCCGTCCGCCCGCAAGACCTCAGCGTCGAACTGGACGATCAGGTGTCGATCCGCGACCGCGACGTGTCGGTCGTTCAGGCGATCAACTACATGGTGCGCTATGTGCCGTTGGAGCGACTTCGGTTGGACGTGCCGCGAGGGCTGCTCGAGCAACATAAACTGAAATTCGTCGTCGGCAAGGAAGTGCTCCAACCGCAAGTGACCCCGGCGGAAACCGAGAAAGATCGAACGGCCATCGAATTGCCGCTGTCGCGTCCCATCGTGGGAGCCCTTCGATTGGAAGTGTCGTACGCGCTCCCCCAGCAGCGGCTTTCGGCGTCGGCCAGCGCGGCGCTCGATTTGCCGCTGGCAATCCCGCGCGACGGCAATATCGTCAACAACAGCGCGGCCGTTTCGGCTCAGCCCGGCATTCGGATCGACCAACGCGAGGGACCGTGGAACGCGATCGACGCCGTCCCGGGGTTGCCGGGAGGAACCGATGCGGCACTGCGCCTGACCGCATCCGACGCCGCGGATAGCCTGCGGCTGGCGGTTAGCCGCGACAACGGCCGATTGCAGAGCACGACGTTCGTCGATCGGGCGTGGATTCAATCCTGGCTGACGGAATCGGTCCGCCAAGATCGAGTCGTCTATCTGTTTACGAGCAACGAGGATCAATTGCGATTGGAATTGCCGGCCGGCATCAGCGCAGGCGACGTGGAACTCATGCTCGACGGCCAGCCATTGCCGCCGGCTGCAAGTCCGTCGGGGCCGTTGATCGTCGGTCTGCCGGCGGATGCGGAGCGCCGCGAGCATCTGCTCGAGCTTCGCTACCAGTTCGACGGTCGGGGGCCACATAACGGTTCGCTCGTGCTCGAAGCGCCGAAGTGGGACAACCACGTTAAGATCCGGCGCACCTATTGGCAGTTGTTGTTGCCGACGGACGAGCATTTGGTGAAGGCCTCGGGCGACCTGACCGCCGAATATGATTGGACTTGGAACGACGACTATATGGGCGTTCGACGCGTTCCGCTCAAAGACGACGAACAACTTGAACAATGGGTCGGGTTCGCTCGATTCGCGAAACCGATCGACGCTTCGACGTCGGCAAGCGCGGGCCGTCCGATCCCTGCGGCGCCCGACCATCCCGAACATGCCAATCGCTATCTTTTCAGCACGGCCGGCCAGGAGGGGCGATTCCAAGTGGTGATTATCCGGCGGTGGCTGCTGCTTTTGGTCGCATCGGCCGGAGCGCTGGCGATCGGCCTGGCTTTGATTTACTTTCCGGCACTCCGTCGGACTCGAGCGTTGATCGCGGCGGCCGCGGTCGCGTCAATCATTGCCCTGATTTATCCCGAACCGGCGCTACTCTTCGCACAAGCGGGCAGCTTGGGACTGCTGTTGGTTCTCGCCGCGCTCGTGTTGCGCGGAATCGTAAACCGCCGGCCCGCGCCGGTTAGCCCTGCGGCGATTTCGGGCAGTTCGCGGATCGAACGAAGCTCGACGCGGCTCCATTCGCGCCGTGAACCGGAGCCCGAACCGGCAACAACCACAACGTCGCCCGTCGCGATTGAAAGCCCCAGCCGGACGCGACTATGAAGCATCGCCGAACTGCTTCCGAACGGCGGGCGCCACGCATGACCGTGGCGTTGCTGGCTTTGCTAACCGCGATGCTTGGTCCAGCGGCGGCCGAACAACCGGCGTCGGATCATGCCGCGGCCGATAGCTCGCCGGCTCGTGTGCGATTTCGCCGCGTCTTTGTTCCGGAAGATCAGATCGAGCAATGGCCGCGCCACGGTGTGCGCTATCTGCCGATGGATGCCGCCGAATTCGAACGAATGGCTGGCAATCTGGCTCCCACGGCGCGAGCACCCGCAGTGCCCAGCGACGAAGTGACGCGCGCGGTGTACGAAGCTCGGTTGGTCGGCGATACGCTGAGCGATGGCCAAGCGACACTTCAGATCCGCCATTCGGACAAGGGGCCGGCTCTTTTGCAATTGGATCCGTGCCGATTGCCGATCCAGTCGCCGTGGTGGCTCGAAGAAACTCCGGCGGAGCAGACCGCACGAGCGGCAACCTCAACGACTGCCGCCGCGCCCGTCGCCGCCGCTCCCCGTCTCGCCGCACGCCCCGCTACCGCGACCGCGCCGCAGCCCGCGACGTTGGGCGTGGGCGGTGATGGAAAACCGGTTCTGCGAGTCGAACAATCGGGCACATTGCAATTCGATTGGTCATTGATCGGGCGGAGGGAAACCGGCGCGGCGCTAGTCTTCGATTTGCAACTTCCACCGGCGTCGAGCAATGAATTGCGGCTCGCGTTGCCGCCCGACTTGGTGCCGACCGTAGAGCAAGGATTCGTGACGCTCGTTGCGCCGAAGAAGTCGGACGGCGCGGCAAACTCTTCCAGTGGCGCCGCCGATTCCGACAACCCGACAACGTCCGCGGCGAACGGGAATCCTCTCCAACAATGGGACATCGAATTGGGTGGCCAGTCGCGGATTGTCCTACGCCTGGCCCGCCACGACTTCCTGCGTGAATCCCGGCCTCTGACATTGATGCGGCAGTCGCTGATTTATGATTTTTCGCCACGCGGAATGCAACTGTCCGCCGAATTGAAGCTCGACGTGCTGGGAGAACCGATCCAGCGAATTTCGCTGCTGGTGGATCAACCGTTGACGCTTGTCACGGCTCGCTATGGCGGAACACAGCTTCCGTGGTTCGAAACGGATTCGACGGGCAAGAAAATTGCCGCGAGCGATCTCGCAAGTCCCGCGGAGGTCGATCGCTCCGGTATGCATCGTGTCGTATTGGAATTGCCCGAGCCGCTACACGGCACGGGGCGCGTGTTGCGGCTCGGTTTCGTGGCGCCGTTAATCGCGCGCGGCCGGCTGCCGGCGCTGCGTCCGGCCGACGACGGACTGTTCTGGCAGGAAGGGAGCGCCTCGTTGCTGGTGCCGCTGCCGCTCGAATTGAACGGATTGATGCTACGTGGCTGTCGCCAGACCAAAACAGAGCCGTTGACGGCGCCTTCGGTGGGCGATGCGATTACGCTGCAATACTTCCGTCCGGATGCCGACGTTGACGTCGCTCTTGCCCGGCGCGGGCAGCGATTGCAAGCCCAAAGCGGCACGATGATTGATGTGCGCGGCGGCACGATGACGGGTCGTTGTCTGGTCGATGTCACGGCTCAAGAGGGCGAGTGCTTCGAACTTTCGGCTGACGTTTCGCCGTCGTGGATCATCGACTCCGTGGAAAGCGTTCCCGCAAACAGCGTCGCCGATTGGCACTACAAGCCGGGCAACGGGCCGGCCGCGCAGCTCGACATCGCCTTGGCAAAATCGATTCGTCCTGATCGGCCGTTGCGGCTAATCGTCGGCGGAAGATGGCGGCGGGCACCCAAGGGGGAGCGGCTTCGGCCGAATGATCTGCAATTGGTGACGCTTCGCGGCGTAACCGCCACGCGCGCCATCGCGGCGATTCATCCCGCCGCCCCCTATCGGTCGCAAACCACGGGTGCGGAGGGGCTCCATCGGCTCGATCCAGCGCATCTTGCGGCAGCCGACGCGGCGCTATTGGGAGGCGCTCCGATTGCCGATGGGACGCTTGTGTTCATCGACGATGAAATGGCGGAGGGATTGACTGTCGCCGTTGCGACGGAAACGCCGCGTTTTTCCGGCGCCGTGCATCTCGATGCCCAGGTGGCGGATTCGACGTTGGTCGAGTCGTATCGGCTTCATTGCAAACCCGAGTCGAACGGAGCTCGATCGATTGCTGGTTCACTTTTCTCGCCGCCGCGACGAGCCGATTCGCTGGAATCTGGTGGCGGCGGAAGGCGTTGGAACCGCCGACGCCGCGACTCTCGCGGCCGTGCCATTTGTCGCAACTCCCGATTTACAAGACCAGCTTTCCGCCCGGCGGCTGTCGGCCGTTCAACAGGCGGCGCTGGGTCTTGCCACCGGTGGAGAAGTTTGGGAATTGACATTTCGCCAGCCCGCCGGAAAACCGCTTGAGATTCAGGCCATCCGCAGTTCGGCGCTGACGGCCGACACGCCGCTTTCACTCGCCGAGTTGGTGCAGGCCAGCGAGCAGCAAGGCTCGGTGGTGATTCGGGCGTCGGGCCGGCGCGTTCCACAAATCAACAATCGCCGTTTGACGCCGATTCCGATCTATCCGGCGGCAGCCGATTTACCGCCGAAGGCAAATGATTCAACTTCGCGGGGCGTCACCGAGTTGGCTGCGTATCAATACGATCCGGTGGAAGAAATCATTTCCGCCGCCGCCGATCCCGCGCCAAGCATCACCGTGTCACCCGGCACGGAGCGACCGGCGGCCTGGGCCTGGTCGTGCCGGTTGGATTCGTATTTTTCACCCGATGGATCGAGCCAGCATCTCGCTTGCTGGCAAATCGAAAACACGGGCCGAACGCGCATCCGAATTCAAATGCCGGCCGGCGGAACGTTTCACTCGACTTGGGTTGACGGCACGCTCCGCACCGCCGGCACATTGTCGACCGACGCCGCGCCGTCCACCGCAATGTCGGTCGATCCGGCTGCCGCGGGCGGCAATCTCGCGAAAGCGGGACTTCTCCGAACGGGAACCAACACCGCGATCAAATTGGAATTGCCCGCCGACCGCCGGTTCGTGCGAATCGTGTTGGAGTGGGGCAGCGACGATGGGCCGCTTTCGATGCTTTCCTCTCGAACGTCGCAACTTCCCGAAATCGACATGCCGGTCATGGCACGCCAGTGGCACGTTTGGCTTCCGCCGCGCTTTCGGCTGAGCAATACTGACGCCGACAGCCAGTCTTCGCTTGTCGCGCCAATCAGTTGGAGCCAGCGGCTGCTCGGGCCGTTCGGCAAAGCGGAGGGCAAAACGGCATTTAATCCATTGCGGAGCGACGCATGGGGCGCCATGATTCGCCCTCTCTCCGGCCGCGATCCAGCCTGGGCACAAGCCTCGTGGATTGCCGAGCGATTGGAGCAGCGGGCAAAGTTGGACATGCCCACGCCGGGAACCGTGCGATCCGGCAGCGCCCGAAACGAAACCAGCGAGGAAGGCGATTCGGCGACAACGGCCGCTACAATCACTTGGGGCGAACTCCTCGCCGGAATCCAGTCCGAATTTGCCCAAACGCCGGACGCTCGACCGCTGCCGTTGTTAATCGATTCGCAAGCGCTCGCCGACGTTGGGTTTTCGCCGCGATCGCTGGTTCGATTTTCTTCGCCGGATGCCTCGGTTCACTCGCCGTTGGTTCAAGCCGATCTGGTGTTGTTGGTCGATCCTCGAGCCATCATCGTAACCAGTCGCAGCGCGGCGGCCGTTTGGGCGGGGCCACGGTTGTCGGCGGAAAGCGTTTTGGAGCAGCGCACGGCGGGTCCGCTCGATGAGCCGTTGCGACAAGCCCTCGCCGGCGCCTCTCGGCGATTCATTCCGGTTGAACTGTGGAACATTCCCGGCAACAAATCACCCTGGTCGACGGCGTCGCTGGGCGGCGATTCGCCGAGGATTGATCACGCAGGCTGGACCGTCTACGATCTCGATCTTTCCGACGGTCCTCGGCGAATTGGAATCGTCGATCGCGACATGACGTTGGTCGTCGGCTGCGGAATCTTCCTGCTGACGGCGCTGTTGGTGTTTGCGAAGGGAGATGTTTCCTGGAAGCACCAAGGCATCGCGCTTTGCTGCGCCACGGCGATCGCGCTCTTGGTGCCGTCAAGTTGCGCACCCTTGGGAGCCGGACTGTGGTTAGGTCTGGCCACCGGTTGGATGCTGCGGTGGCTGGCGCGTTGGGACCGGCCGCTTGGAGCCTATTCGCGTCGTTTGATCGCTGCGGCCACGGGCAGCAGGCGGCGGCACTGGCCAATGGCGCTGTGCCAATTGGCGCACCGGCGAGCGACTCAGGCGACACAACATTACTGTCGCCTCCAGTTGAGCCCGCCAAGCCATCGGCTCACGGCAATTCGAAAACAAGCGGCGGTTCACCATCGCCGAGTTCCGGCAGTTCGTCGCTGCGAAAGCGCGGAGGTCCGGCGGGGCCGACGCTTGGGTTGCTACTGGCGGTGGGATGCCTGGTTTGGCACGACGCGTGGGCAGCGGAACCAAAATCGGGAACTGCGCAATCGGGCATCGCGCAAACCAGCAATGCGCAACCGGAACGCGCGAAACAGCAAGCGAGCGGCAGCACGGGCAATGAGGGCGGCGCGGTTGCTGAGGGCGGCGCGAATCGTGGCGGCTCGGCAGTCCCCGACGTGCTGATCCCGACCGACGACGAGCAGCATCTCAAGGGAAAAGTCTATCTTGTGCCGGAAGGGCTTTATCACGAGCTGTTTCGCCGAGCCAACCCGTCTCCTTCGCCCCCTCCGTCGAATTGGCTGATCACCGGAGCGAAATACGAAGGCGGACTGGTTCGTCAGGCAAATACAGCCGCACTGGATTCGACGAATTGGTCGGCTACCTACGACGTCGAGGTGCTAGCTTCTCCGGCACGTATTTGGATTCCGCTGGGAGATTCGAGCACGAACCTATTGCCTGATGGAGTCCGTCTCGATGGCCTTGGGATTCAATTTCAATGGGAAGTGAGGCACGGAGCGGGAGGCACGGAGCCAGGGGCAGGGAAAAGTGCCGACGCGGGAGCTAAGGCGGAAGCAGGAGCGCCGACGGAGCAGCGGGGAGTGGCGTTCGATGTCGGCGCGGCCGGCCGTCACCGGGTGGAATTGGCATTTCGGCCGACGCCGCATGAGCAGGCCGGCGCGAGCACGCTCGATATGGCAATTCTGCCGCTGGCCACTTCGCGGTTGGAACTATCCGTGCCAGCTAAAGTGCCGGTGGAAGTGCCGGGAGCGCGGGGCCAGCTTTCGCTCGATCGGACGCATGGCCGGCTGACCGCATCGCTTGGCCCGATCGATCGATTGACCGTGCGCGGTTGGTCCGACCCGGCGGGCGGCGAAGTCAAGCCGCCAGTGGTCGACGTGGATGAATTGTTGTGGCTCAAGGTTCAGCCCGGCTCGGTGGTGCTCGAGGCGCGGTTCGACGTGCGCGTTCGCGAGGGAAAGCTGACTCAGTTGCAATTGCTGGAAGATCCGCGGCTGCGACGCCTGCCCTTGGAAGCCGGTTCGCCGATCAGCGAGGTTCGCACCGAGCAAGGAGATCTTCACACGATCTACGTCGGTTTGGCGCAAGGGGTCGTCGACCGAACGTCGTTCAAGTTGTCGTTTCTACTGACCGACACGTCGGGCATCGGCAACCTCCGTTTGCCGCGTCTGGATGTGTTGGGAGTTCGCTCGCAGAATCGTAAGCTGGCCATATCGGTTGAGCCGCCGCTTGAATTCGACGTTCCGGCAACAGGTCCGGTCGCGCTGCCGCCGGCAGCCCCGCCAAATGCACCGGTCACGATTTCGTCGGGGCAAGCCGCCGCCGGTACTTCACTGACCCCCGCGCAGTTTCTTTCAGCCTGGGGCGCCGCCGACGCCAAGCCACAATTGGCCTACAAGCTGCCACCGGGCGATATCACTTGGAATCTGCCGATTCACTTCCGCAAGCCCGAAATCGAGTCCCGCGAACAGCTCGTGGTTGCGGTCGAGCGCGGACGTCTGCACGAAACATGGCTTGCCGACCTGACCGTGCATGGCGGAGCCGTGTTCGAGATTCAAGTGCCGGCGCCGTCGCAATGGGTCGTCGAAGGAGCGTTGCTTCGCCAAGAAGGCTCCCCCGATCAGACGATTCGCTGGGCGCGCTGCGCCGGACGGCGATCTGACGTTGTTCCTTCCGGCTCCAGCCCCCGAGCATTCGCAGTTGCTGCTGCGCGGCTCGATTCCCTATGCGGCCGGCAAGGCGACGGCGCTGAGCGAGCTGCGCGTTCGCGGTCCTTCGGTGGTGAAAATCGCGTCGCAATCGATCCTCGTGTTGCGCGGCGCCGACGTGCAAGTGGCGGTGGCCGAAACGGCTGGAATGCAGCAATCGGCGCCGGTCGCCTTGCAATCGGCTGTCGATCAAGCGTTGGCGGACGGCCTGATAGACCACATCGCGCTCGGCCATCTGCGACCGGCGGTTGCTTTGTCGGGCCATACGACCGCGGGCGCGAATCCCGCGATTCGGATCACGGCAAATGCGCCGCTTGTTAACGGAAGGGAGATGACCACGGTTCGTCGCACCGATGAGACGTGGAACGCCGCGATCGATCTGGACTTGGAAATATCGGGCGGCGTGCTCGATGGGCTGCGCTTCGATCTCCCGCCGCAATGGACCGAGCTTACGGAAATCACTCCGGCCACGCCGAGTCATATGATCGACGTGCCGGGCGAAAATCGTCGGCAATTGGTGCTGCGGCCGGACGAGCCCTGGAGCGGCACCGTTCGACTGCATTTGAGCGGGCCGATCAATACTCCGTCGGGTCAGCGCGTTCGCGTGCCGGACGTGCGCCCCTTGGGCGTTGCGAAATTGCGGCGATATGTTTTGTTGCCGACCCGATCCGGCGACCAGAACTTGAGTTGGGAAGCGAGCGGATTGAATTTCGAGCCGTTGCCCGAACGCTTTTCCCCCGAGTCTTCGCGATTGGAGCTGTATCGCACGTGCGAAGTGGTTGCCGAGCATTTCGAGGCCACCTTGAAATCGGTGGAAAAGACGATCGGCCAGCCGCGCGTCCGCCTGGCCGACATCGCCGTGGCATGTTCCGAAAGCGGGCATTGCCACGGCACGGCCACTTTCGATTTGGAGCCAGCCGGCGCGCTGAATTGCTTTCTCGAACTAGCGCTCAACGAACGCTTGATCCACGTGCGCAGATGGTCTTGCGGCGGCAGTGCGCCCGGTCGGCGAGAACCATTGGAGCATCGCTCTCGGCGACGGCAAACTGCCGCAACGGATCGAGGTCGTCTTTACAGCTGACTCGCCGAGCGAACCGGCCGGCGGGGGTCGATTGCTGCTCTCGGCTCCGGTGCTCGTCGATTTGCCGGTCGAGCAAACGCTTTGGTCGGTTGCTACGGCATCCGGTGTCAGTTCGGTCGGCAGCAGTGCATCGACTGGCAGCACATCTCGCGGCAGCATGACGGTCGTTGGAGCGGCGCCGGCGACTGCGATCCATCAAGATTTGATTCGACTGCAAACGATTTCGCAGTTGCTCGAGTCGGTGGCCAGCGCGCCGGCTGCCGGGCCCGACGATCAGATCAACCGTTGGTTTGCACCCTGGACCCATCGCTTCCTTGTCGCTCGCGGCGCCGTCGATCGGCGGATCGTGCGCGAAGGTTCGACGGAATCCGGCCGCGCGGCCGACGAAGAGATCCAGAAAATCGACGCGCGGCAATCCAAGTTGAACCATCGTTTGGGAATCGGCAAAATAACCGCAGATTCATCCGCCGGGCCGTCGGTGGCCGACGACGCTCTCGATGTTTGGAACCAATCCGATGGATCAACGCAGGCTATCTCGGGCCTCTACGTTCATGGCTTCGGTCCGACTCTGGCTTTGTCGGCGCTGCGCGGCGGGCTGGGCGATGCCGCGTGGCGGTTGATCGCGGCCATTATCGGGACCGCGGCCGTCGGCGGGCTGTTTTGGCTCACGGGAAACCACGGTCGGTGGAACTTCGTCGTTTCGCCGGCAATGTTTGGAGTTGCCGTGGGGCTGTTTTGGTGGCTGGAAATGGAGCCCAGTTGGCTGGGGTTGGCAATTGCCGCGGCCAGCCTGATCGCTTTGCTGCGGTCTCGGCGGATTGCGCGGGAAAGTCACGCTCCGGCAGGGGCATAGTGCTTGCTGACATGGCTGCTCAGTTCGTCTTGGCATGGTGGGAGTGATTTGCTACCCTCTGACCTCCGTTTGCCGCTCGTCGGACTTGCATCGCGGGAAAGCCGTGCATCCGACGAACGTGGTCAATACGGCGAAACTTTTCGCTCACCGTTGCCATCGCCGATGCAAGCGTCGTCTTGCGCGCCGCTGGTTTGCCGACAAGGAAGGAGGCCGGTATGAGTTCGCATTCGAAGCCCGAGGTCAGAATCCATATTCGCTGGATGATCCGCCGCGACATGGCGGAGGTGATCGCCATCGAGTCGGAGAGTTTTGAGTTTCCCTGGTCCGAAGACGATTTCGTCCGCTGCTTGCGGCAACGCAATTGCATCGGCATGGTGGCCGAGATGGACGATCAAGTCGTCGGCTTCATGATCTACGAATTGCACAAGAACCGCCTGCACATCCTCAATTTCGCGGTCGCCGATCGCTATCGCCGGCTGGGGATCGGATCGCAGATGGTTTCCAAGTTGGCGGGCAAGCTCTCCGACCAGCGCCGCAACCGCATCTTGCTGGAAATCCGCGAAACGAATTTGCCGGCCCAGCTCTTTTTCCGCCACAGCGGTTTTCGAGCCGTCTCGGTGCTCAAAGAGTTTTACGAAGACACGCCCGAAGACGCCTATCTCATGCAGTTTCGCCACGCGTCGGATGAACCGGATATCATTCCGTTCAATCGGATTGCACGGTTGGCAGGGTAGAAAGCGGGGAGCCGGGAGCAGGGGACGCGCCAGCGGACTCGTTCTTCGTTCGCGATCGCCTCGACCTAGATCGGCACGACGTGGACCGTGCGCGAGGGAAGTTCCACGGCGGCGATTGAATGCGGATTGGCGCGATGCACGGCGCCAGGGTTGAGCACCAGCGTCTTGCCCTGCCATTGCTGGCGAGCGACATGCGTGTGGCCGTGGCAAATCATGTCCCAGCGGTTGCTAGCGGCCGACTCTTGCAGTAGCCGGGTGTCGTCGCCGTGCAGGAAGGCGATTTGCACGCCTTCCAGCTCCAGCGTGCCGAAAAGCTGATGGCACGTTTGCCCGGCGGCCTCGATCGCCTTCTTGCAGCGGCGCGCGATCATAGTCGCAATTGCCGAACACGAAATGCGTCGGCCAGCGCTCAAAAAGCGGAATGATCTCCGTCGAGCCGATATCGCCGCAATGCAACACCACGCCGACTTCGAGACTCTCGAGCATGGTGACGGCGGCTCGAGTCCGCTCCGTATCGCCGTGCGTATCGCTGACAACGCCAAGAAGCATAGGAGGAAGGAGTCAGGGGACAGGGGATAGAGGATAGGGAAATCCGATGCCAACGCGGTTGGGTTGCGGTCTTAATGGGCGACTCTATGATTATAGCGTGCGTTGCAAAAGGCAGGCTGATCGCTGTGAACTGATTGTCGGCCAAAACTCCGCTTGCGCGTCCCCTGGCCCCTGACCCCTGGCCCCTATTCCGATGTCCCATGCCGCGACGGAAGCGCTGGCGATCGGGCTGTTGCTGCTGCTAGTCGGCTTGCCAGTCGTGTTGACCATTCGGACGATGCGCCGTTGGCGGTTGACGTTTTGGCAGACGATTCTAATGCGCGGTTTGAACACCTTTCTGAATCGCGTGCTGTGGCGCACGAAAATCGATCGGCCGCTGCCCGTGAAATCGAGCGAAGGCGCGATTATCATCGCCAATCACACTAGCAGCTTCGACCCGATGTTCATCGCCATGACCACCGGGCGCCTCGTCCATTGGATGGTGGCCAAGGAGTATTGCGTCGATTGGCGGCTGGGCTGGTTTTTTCGCCTCTTCGAGCAAATTCCCGCCGGCCGCGGCGGCGTCGATTCGGCTGCGATCAAGCATGCCATTCGCCTGGCCGCGGCGGGCAAGCTCGTCGGAATGCTGCCCGAGGGGCAGATCAATACCACGGGCGCACTGCTATTGCCCGGCCGGCCCGGCATCGTGATGGTGGCGCTCAAGGCTCGAGTGCCGATCATTCCTTGCTACATCAAAGGCGCGCCTTACGGCGGTTGGACGCTGGGCCCATTCTTTCGGCCGTCGCAGGTTCGCGTGTTTGTCGGCGATCCGATCGATCTCTCGGAATACTACGACCGGGAAAGAAATCCCGAGATGATGGCGGAGTTGACAAAGCGCTGCCTATCGGCCATCGCCCAATTGGCCGGGGCGAAGGATTTCGTGCCGCAAGTCGCCGGCCGCCGCTGGAAGCCGGATGAGCAGGAAACGGCGGAGTGACAATCGCGGCCCGGAGAGGCGGGCCGCCGGGGAATTGCGGATTGCCGGAGTCGCGAACTGGAGTCGCGAAACAGGTCTGCCGTCGCGGTTGTTCTTCAGTTGACGCCTAACTCAAACGCTCGCATAATAAATCTGGTCTGGCGTACCGTAAAACACGGAATTGCCCGATTCGCGACGCCGTCCTTCGACGGAAAATCATGTGCGGCGTACGCGGCCCGAGAATTGCTTGCCAACTAAGAAGAGACGATCTGATGCAGGTATTCGTTAGCCATGCGGTTGCAGACGCGCCTCTTGCGCGAAGAGTTACATCGGCCTTGGCGGACGCGGGCTTTACCGTTTGGAATCCAGACAGCGTGCTGCCCGGCGATAACCTGGCCAGCGCCGCGGGGCGAGCTCTGGAGTCCTCCGAGTTGATGGTGGTTTTGTTCACGCGGAACGGAATCAACTCTTCCAATCTAACGCATGAAGTGCAATATGCACTGACGTCGGGAAACTACCGGGGTCGAGTTGTGCCCGTGCTGGTTAACTTTGTGACGTTTGAGGCTGGAAAGGAGGTGCCTTGGGTGTTGCTCAGGATGAATCCAATCTATCTCGACGTCTCAACGGACGTTAAGGATTCAGACGTTTCAGAAATCGTAACACGAGTTTCCGCGGTAGCAGGCGAAGGGGCCAATGCATCCCGCTGAAGTGTTTCTTTCGCACTCGACCCACGACCGCGAAATGGCGGAGAGAATTGCGCATGCGCTACGGAACCACGGAATTCCGAGTTTCTTTAGCCCATTCAATCTGATTGGGGCGCAGCAGTGGCAGCAGGAAATCCTCGCGCGCTCAAACGTTGCGATTGGTTTATCGTGCTGTTGTCGCCAGACGCCGTTGATTCGATGTGGGTAAAGCGGGAAACTGCGTTGGCTCTCAGCGATCGCCGCTACGACAACAGAATCATCCCGGTGAACTACAGGCCGTGTGACTTGGGACCGCTCGAATGGCTCCGCATTTTTCAAATCGTTGACTTCCAGAATGAATTCGAATCTGGCTGCCGCGAACTCCTGCGAATCTGGGGCGTTGGGTTCGATCCGGCAAAGCTAGGGACCAAATGATTCGGCTAAACGAGAAGATTTGCTCCGACGCCGGGCGACATTACTTTCCTCGACACCTGACGCGGAGTGAGATCAGCGCAGCGGGGCCGTTTCAGTCGATTGCACTTGGGCCGTCGCCGCCGTTGGCACGTCGATCGAATACAGGGCGAACCGCTTCGAATTCGACAGCCAGTTGAACCAATTGAACTTTTCGACCCAGTGCGGATATGTCGTGTAGACCAATTGCATATCGGAGGGTGGAATCGCCGGGCAAGACCATTGCGACAGACGATCGCGGACCACGAGGAAATTGTCGCTGCTCGATCCGACGACCGATTCCAGTTCCTTGTCGTCCTTCAAGCGATGGACGATGAAATTCGGCGGCCGATAGAAGAACATCGTCGCGCCAACGTTTTCGAAGGGGCTTCGCGTGTCTTTTCCCAGGACGTACATCGTGCAGCCATTCGGGAAATGGCTGTAGAGAAAACGCTGGAAATTCAAGCTCGGTTCCTTCGCAAACAGACATGCATACACGAGCCCGAGCCGCGTTGATCCCGACAAGTCCCTTCGCCCACCACGCTCGGCGCCGATTCCACAGCGCGTCGAGCCAAGCCGGTCGCGGCCGCGGATCGCCCCCAGGCACGAAGGCCAGCACGAAAAAAAACGTCGCCACCAGCATCACCGGAAACATGTATCGCGCTTCCTGTGTGGCACAAGGCTATGAGCGATGAAGAACAGCAACGTGGCCCAGGTGATGATGTGTCGCGGATGGCGAATCCAACTGACCAGCGTCGCGATGGTCCACACGAGCGTGATCGGCGCCAAGAGATGCGAATTGATTCCGACCAGATACCACCAGAAGGGCTGTGTGCCGTCGAGGCTCGGCCTGCCCTCGAGGACGTCCTTATGGAAATAGTTCCACGGCACGATCGTCCACTCGCCGTAGCCCCAGCGATCGATGAGCGTTCCGACAACGATCGGCACCGCGACGCCGACGCCCATCAGAGCCAGCTTGCCAATTGCGCTTCGCCACGATTCGGCCGAGCGAAACAGAATCCAACCCATCACTCCCATCACCGCGAAGGCAATCTGGAAGCGAAATTCGAACGCCATCCCAAAGCAGAGGCCGGCAATCAACACGACCGCCGGTGAGAACTTGATTCCGCCTTCCGCCATCGTTGGTTCATCAGGCTTGCCTGGTTCCTCTGTTAGCGCATTCGTGCCGCCCTTTCTCGCCGCCACGGAACCAAGCAACAACACCGCGACGCCATAGGCAAAGAAATCGCCCGCGAGCGATTCCGACGAAGTGCGCACCGCCAGATAGGGCACCAGCCACAAGAGCGCGAGAACAACAACCGCTAGCCGCCTGCGCAGATCGTCGTTGAAGATGACGTACGCCGAGAGCATCAGCGCCGTGACCGCAAGCCAGCCGCACAAGCCCGAGATCGCTCGAAATCCAGTGGCCAGCAGAAACGGATTCTCGACGCCCAGGCCGATCATTGCCTTGGCGGCCACGTAATAGATCGACGGCTGAAGCCACGGCCGAATGGGCCGCGAAACTCCCATGGCAATTCGGTTTTGGGAGTCTTTCCGAGTTTGAGGCCGACCAGTTCCACGACCTGGTAATGCTCGTCGAACTGAAAGAAGCCGTAGCTGAAATAGGCCGCGATGGCGATCAGCACCAGGCTCATGAAGAAGCTTCAAGCGTTCGCTCGGTTTCTCCCCAACGATAACGCAGAAGCGGTGAATGAGCAACCGGAGAACTTACTCCCAACTCGCGCAACCCTACTCCTGCAAATCCCTGTTCGGATCTGTTACGGCTCTCCACAAGTTGTAGTTGATCCAGGGTGGTTTTGAAAAAAATAGATTCAAGAGTTGTCAACAATGGCAGGGCCAGACCATCAAACCACAACATAGGCTTGTCACTCTGATTATTGTGATCGTGCCAGTTCCAGTTCGGCGTGAGGATTAAATCACCCGCTTCCATGTCACAAGCGTCACCGTTAACCGTGGTATAGACACCTGAGCCGCTCAGGACAAATCGGATTGCGCTGGGTGTATGGCGGTGAGCTGGTGCCGATTCACCAGGACCAAGATACTGAAGTGCGCCCCATAACGTTGTGCTGGTGAATGGTAAGCCTTTGAGTCCAGGATTGGCAAGCGCCAGTACCCGACGATCACCTCCGCGTTCAATTGTGATAATTTCGCCAGCACGAATTGCCAGCGGAAGTATATGATCCCATTTCCAGAGCCATGCCTCCGTGGTCGCTAGAGGGACTTCTGGCATAAGTTGCCTGGCAATCTTCCACAGGGGCTTTAGATCGTGCGCTGCTAGTGCACCACAAAATTCATCATAGCCTACTTCTACTGTGTGTGATAGGCTCATGTCAATACCCATCGCTTCTCCTTTTCGGGCTGATACCCGCAGAACTATACGATATCGTCATCCGCTCGTTGATATGCTAGCACATTAAGCTGTAGTGCACTATTGCCATCAATATAGTATATCTGTATTTGCCATTCATTCACAGATACCTCTTCGTGATATTACTGCCCCATATTTTGACCACTTTGTGATATTGAAATGGTAAAAATACTTTAGGTAAAGAAATGAACACGACAGAGGAAAAAAATGGCAACGAATAAAAATAGAATCCATAAACGAACAACAAACTACAAATCCTGTGCAACGCCAATGGCCCCAGTTAGGGAAAGAGCTATACTCGCTCGAACGCGCTCTCGCTTCTCATTTTGTTACATATGGGCAAAAGCTCTCTGAGCATCAAAAAAGGGAGATCGCAGAACGATTTAGAAATCGGGTATTTGCTCAACTCTACAATGATGACGAAAAGTACTCACCCGAAACTCGCTACCGCGCATTTTTAGTCGTCAAGCATGGAAAAGCAGGCGAAATAGTTGGGAATCCTTATATTGTCGATACTAAAGGCCAGCGACAAGAACTCCCTATACCGGCTTAGAGGGTTACTTTGCAGGCTCTATAAGAACTTCAGCCTATCCTGGCATGTCCCCGGAAGCAGTTGTACAGCAAGAAGCGCACATAGGCGTAGAAATTCTAAAAGCCATCAAAAAACACGCTATTGAAAGATATACCTGGGCAAGCTACGCAAAATTGAAAAAAGGGCTTGAGAGTGGAGAACCAGACATCGAGGACTTAAAAACTATTGAAATACTCTGGGCAGATGTCGTGAGGCGCCTGCATGTAAGAATCTACGACAATCCAGAATTCGAAATGACCATCACCGAACAGTCTGAACAACTCGAAAAGCTGGTGTCCATAGCCCCTGTACGCACCGAAGAGGAAAAAGCATACAAAGCCGTTTTACAGGCAGAATATGACAGGCTGAAAACCGAGATTAACAATATGAGTGAAGAGAAAAAGGAGCAAGAGAGGCAAGAAAGAAATGAAATGGAAAGAATTCGTAAAGAAAGATTAAAAGCATATAATCACTTCCGCGATGCCACATATGCCTTGTTGAAAGAAACTGGAATCAGTGAATATGACATTGAAGTCAACGATTTGCACTGGACAGATGCAACAATCATAGAAACTATCCGCCTGCCAAAAACACAAGATAGAGAAGATTACGAGCAAACTCGGGTAACACTGACACCACAACAGGTGGAAGGGTACATGTTCTTGACCGAGTTAGGTGATATCGGAGGAGACCCCATCGCTCGCACCGTACTAAGTTCAGAATAACAGGTGTAGGATTGAGTTACTCACCTCATTTGCCATCCTCTTCCTCAAGTGCCATCCAGAGCGCCCTTACCTTGTCATCCTGAGCGCCTTTTCCTTGTCATCCTGAGCCGCAGCGAAGGATCTCGTCCCCTTCGTCACTTGTCACCCTAAGCACCTTTTCCTTGTCACTCTAAGCACCACCTTATCATCCTGAGCGCCTTTTCCTTGTCATCCTGAGCGGTAGCGAAGGATCTCGTCCTCTCCCGTTACACGCCATCCCATTCTCATCCTGAGCACCCTTACTTTATCATCCTGAGCCGCAGCGAAGGATCTCGTCCCCTCCGTCACATGTCATCCTCATACTCTTCGATTCTTTCAATCCCACTTACCCGTTTCAATGTGTGACAGCAGTAGCAGCAACTTCTTCGATCAAATCTACCATTTCATCTGGTCCCGGCATTTCCGCAATCTCACGTTTCAGACGAGAAGCGTTTACCTTATAAGAAGTTTCTTCCAGGAGTGCAAGAACACTTGCCCGCACGCTCAATGGATTGACTTCCGCCGGTGCCAGGCGTAGCCCAACGCCAGCCGCAAGAACACGATCACCCATAACATACTGATCGGCCCCTTGTGGAAGAATCAGTAATGGCAATCCATGCGCCAACGAATGGAGAATGGTTCCAGGACCACCGTGGCAAATCACCGCCGAGCAATATGGCAAAAGAAGCGATTGAGGCACATAATTCTCCACATGTATGTTCTTTGCTAACGGCCCGATCGTTGCAGGGTCCCTGCCAAACCCGATCGTGATCAACACATCGACATCCCGATCTTCAAGCCCATCTATGACACTTCGAAACATCGAAACGTCCGAGTTGGTGCCGCTGTTAGTTCCTAGCGTCATGTACACAAGCGGCACATTTCGCCGCTGCTCGATCCATTGTGGAAGCGCCTCTCCCGGTATCGGAGCTTCAGCAACAGGTCGCAATGGGTGAACAACTTCGCGACTTTTCGCTGACTCGTGATCCTGCAAACTTGGAGGTGTAGTATCCAGGCACAATGTGCGATAGAGACCAGCCGTCGGGTCGGGCTTAAGACCGTGCTGCTGCCACAACGGTGCGACAGCAGCAGCAACCGATTCGAGAATCATATCATCGATCCGTAGCCCGAGTGTTTGACAAATGCTGGGAATGCCAGCGCTCGTAGCAGCGATAGGGCCGGCGAATTCCCAGGTCTCATATATCACCACATCCGGTTTCCAGTTTTGTACCACCAGCTCTAGATCACGGAGCATCATAGGCGCCAGCACTTCGCCGAACAGGTGTGGCAGATACCAACTAAGAATCTCAGATGGAGCCAGTCGATTATACTGCTGATCAGGAAAGAGCACAGCCAGCCGCTCGAAAGCCGCATCAATAGATATACCTGTATCAAATACTCGAAAGCCCGCCGCCTCCGCTCGGGGTCTCAGGTCAGGGCCGATAGCAATGGCCACCTCATGATGAGCCTCCACAAGTGCCTTCGCGAGCGGTATAAGCGGCTGGAGATGACCATACGCAGAAACGGATGTGACGAGAACACGCATTGTCTTGCCTTCCTTCCTAAAACCCCTCGTGTAGGGACAGGGGCGTGGATGACGGGTGGTGGGGGCGCTTGCGCTGTCCTGCTGCCCATCAACGTATGGTCGAGGATTTGCTTGCGCTGTCCTGTTCCCCAGAACAGCGCAAGTCTTTCCCATTAAGCACCCAAAAGTTGGTTGAACTATATTATCCCTACGCGAGGATATCCCCGATGTTCTTATTTCTTAACCAAGCCTGCTTGCGCCCCCGAAGTCGAAGAGAACACATGGTTCATCACCTACAACCATGGCATCATGTCCTGGCGGGGTTATAGCGATATCACCAGGCCCAAGTTCGTCTACTGTGCCGTCATCCATCACTGTTCGAAAGTGACCGGAAACGATGTAGGTAAAATGCGTTCCCTGGCAACTCTCTGTACCCGCAATGGGTTTCATATGCTCAGACCATTTCCAACCAGGTTCACAGGTCATTCTGACGATTGACATATCCCCAAACTTGACGATTTCCATAATGGCCTTTGGGGGTTTGCGTGTTTCATCCGGTGCATTGAACCTCTTTGTTTGCGATGTTAACTGAGTTGTTGACATTGTTTTACTCCCTCTTTCTATTGTTACCAGTTCTCTAAAATCGGTAGAACCACTTCCAGGAGTATAGCTTGCCAGATATGCTAAACACATCGGCTGAATAGCGCATTTCTTCACGAGCTATTTTCTGCATCTTCGAGAGACTGCGAAGTATATGTAGACTAAATTACCTACACAGTAATGAAATATATTCACTGCACCCTTAAACCAGGCTGTTGGTGCTGATTTATCGCTACCTGTTAAACCTGAACTAAGAAAAGCACATCAATACCTGTAGGGGCAAGGGAAGTGTAGAGAGGTGCTATGTGCCTTTAGGGACTTTGCGGGCGAATGACATTCCTGGTTGAATGGTGCGCCACACGTGCCTTTTTCCTGATGAGCATTGAGAGTATTCTCCTCTCTCAGCAGCCTTCACAGGCACTTTCGTCTATAGTAGGGACATCCCCTTGCGGGTGTCCTCGCGCGGGTTGCTCACACGTGGGCATCCCCTCGCGGGTGTCCTCGCGCTGACATCCTCTTGCGGGTGCCCTCGGGGTTGGGTCGGGTGCCCTCGCGCGGGTTTACAGTATTTCTCACTTTTGTCAGTAGAGTCTTATGGTCGCCCGCGGAGACGGATGGAGCAACTCAAGCCAGGTCATGCTCCATAGCATAGCGAGTAGCCGCACTTCGTGACGAAATTCCGAGTTTACTGTAGATCGAGTTCAGATGCGAATGGACGGTACGAGGGCTGATTACCAACTGTTCAGCCACCTGAGCATCCGTCATACCTTGCGCCACCGCACGCAAAACCTCGATCTCGCGTTCGGTTAGCCCGTCACAATTCCTTACCGCCATCCGATGCGCCAGCTGCGGCTTTTCTGAGGGAAGAGTTTGTAGAGCCGCTTGGACGAAATGCTCGCGCAGCGAAGTTTCATCAATCGTAGCAGCAAGTTTAATGATGATTTCCCTGGCCCTCTTCCACTCGTGCTGCGCCTCATCCTCTCGTTTGAGCAACCTGTAAACCTGCCCCAACGACCTACAAATACGCCAGAGGATTGACGGAGCCTGTCGCAACTCAGCACCGAGTTTTGCATCTTCTAGCGCCTCTTTTGCTTCCTTCAGGCGCTTTAAAGCAGTAAGAGCCTCTCCTTTTAAAGCCAGCAAATGCGGAATGGGTTGCTGCAAATCACCTGGAGCAGATTCGATCAACCGCCCCGCAATAGCCAGCGCCCGATCCGATTCTCCCTCTGCCAGAGCCAGTTCGCCCCAAACACGCGCTGCCTGTCGTTCAAAAAAGTCGACAGGCAGCTGGTCTTTTGGAAGTACGGTCGTTAGTACTGTTTCTGCACGAGAAAAATCTTGTTTGAGGAGATAAGCTAGAGCCTGGTACGGCGTTAGTTGTCTAATCCAGATAGCTGAACCAAGTGTCTGTGCTCCGGCTACTCCAGCTTCAAAACAAACAACTGCTCTGTCCGGTTCAAGCAACAAGAGATACAGGTGACCCAACGCACCGTATGTGGCAACGAACCACTCCTGGTGTTCGATGCTGGTGGCAATGTGCATTGCTTCTTGTGCATGTGACAATGCCGGACCGAATTCACCAAAGGATGATAGCACATACGTGGTAGCCATTTCGACAAACGCCTGCCCTGATAATGAGTTCGTCTGACGTGCAAGTCGCAATGCCTCTTCAGCATCTTGCATACTCTCATCGCGTGTTCTCAGTGAGCTAAAAGTCGATTCAATCGTCTCTGGAGATGCGTCCATGGCTCGCGCAGCCAGCACCGAGAACAAGGCTTGACTATCACCCAGGTTATGGAATAGCTCAATCGCACGTCCAAAGAAATCCGTGACCGCACGAGCGGGATCTCCAGTAAAATAAGAGACCATGCCGAGCTCTCCTAGCGTTTCAGCCATGCCCTGTTTGTCGGCTCGCATTTCAAACAGACGAAGCGCCTCCTGATGTGCTTTAAGCCCCTCCTGTATTCGACCGGTATTCACCAGCCAGTTGCCCAGGCGATTTAAGCTGCGTGCAAGCAACGTCGGATCAGCAAGCTTCTCTGCAAGCTCACTGGCCTGACGAAACCAATCACCTGCTTGTTCATAATCACGTCCAGTCCAGAGAAAGCCTATCGCTATTACACTTTGCCACTCCATCAAGCGATCTTGAGCTACCTGGGCTGCCTCCAACGCCTGCTTGTAATCGCTCAATGCGCTCTCGAACTCTCCGAGTGATTCGTAAGCTTGTCCACGAGAAAGATAGAGGTGAGGTGACGAGGGGATGGAGAGGTGATGTTCAGCATCAACAGCGCGAGTAAAATGTTCTATGGCCGCTTGCTGCGCGTAGAGCGCTAGCGCTTTTTCTCCTACCTCTTGCGTGTAAACTAGAGCTTGCTCCCACATTCCTGCTTCATAGCAATGATAAGCTAGATCTTCCAGGTACATTTCTTGCAATGTTGGAGAAGAGGTATAAATTCCCTCCAGCGCTTCTGCCAGCAAGCGATGCAATAGACGTCGCTCCCTTGCAAGCAACTCTGTATACACGGACTGTTGGGTGAGCGCATGGCGAAAAACAAACTGCTCAGCTGATATCTCTTGCACAAACTGTATTGACACTAACTCCTTCATCAGCAGGAGTAACTGCTCTTCATCACAATGCATTACCTGTTGGAGTACTACAAAATCAAAGCGCCTTCCAGCAACAGCAGCCAGACTCAAGAGGCGCTTTGCTTCACTGCTCAAATAAGCAGTTCGCTGCTGCACAGCTTCCTGGACACTCCTTGGCACAGGCAGGCGTTTGCTGCGTTGATCTGGATGTGCCCTGTAATGCCAACCACTATCATCAGACACCAGTTCTCCACGCGAAACAAGCGAAGTAAGCACTTCCTCGACGAAGAACGGGTTACCCTCGGTAAGGGGATAGATGAGATCCAGCAGGCTATCCTGCTCAGCGTCAGGAAGATGAAGCATCGCGTCTAGCATGGCATCAACATCACTTTTTGTGAGTGATACCAATTGTAACTCCTGGGATAATCGCGCCCTGTCCAGTTGCGCAAGAAAACGTTGCAAGCCTGGCTGAACTTCGTCATTGCGATAGGTCACCAGTAAGAGCAGAGGTAGAGCAACACTGGAGCGTGCCAGGGATAGCAAAAATTCCAGGCTGATATCGTCGCACCAGTGCAGGTCTTCGATGACAAGTAGCAAGGGCTGCTGGTTGGTACGCTCTTTGAAAAATCGGGTCAGCGCTGCAAAGAGACGCCGTTTCTCCTGCTCCGGATCTGGCAATGGTATGGAGATTTCATGTGTTGAGGACAACTGTAATTCTGGCAAAAGTCGTGCAAATTCCTGTAAGACTGCATCTGGTGTTCCTGCGAGTGGGTTCGTCGCGGCTGAAGTGCGCAACATATCAAGTAAGGGTGCATACGGATACGAGCTATCCATTTGGAAGCAAGCGCCTTGAAGTACGAGAAAGCCTTCAGAAGCGGCTCTGGTTTTTACTTCGGCAACAAGACGCGATTTTCCGATACCCGACTCGCCAGATACCTGCACAATTTGCCCCTGCCCGCTCCTTGCTAGACTAATGAGCTGGTAGAGTACATCACGTTCATATGCGCGTCCAATAGATACCGGGCAAATAACTGGCGCTGAGAAATATCCCACAATGAGCGTTCTCCACTATAGATTCAAAACGAAAGCCTGCGCACGACTACAACTTCCCAAGTATATTAGGTACTTCAAATAATTGTCAAAAGAAAAATCATCACACTCTCAATAAGCTCTTGTTACAGATGAGCTACATACGCTATACTTCAAGATATACAACCCATCCTATGTAAGGAGGAAAGTCGATGATACAAGCTATCAAGCCCATAAGACGCTTACTATTTATCCTCTGTCTCATACCAGGAATTTTGGTCGCATGTAGTAGTAGTTCATCATCGGGAGGTAGCTTGACTGGTGTAACCTGGCAACTGACAGATGTAAAATTTGATGGCCAAAGCACCAACAGTATAATCAGCGAACCCGACCTGTATACCATCACATTTCAAACCGACGGCACTGCGAACGTCAAAGCAGACTGCAACTCAGCACATCTCAGCTACACCACCAATGGCAATCAACTGACCATCAAAGCTGGCCCAATGACACTTGTATATTGTGGAACCGCTTCTCTCTCCAATGAATTCGTGCAAGCGCTAGAACAAGCAACAACTTACACTGTGCAAGGAAGTACCCTCACTATCAATTCTGGCTCTAATGGCTCCATGAATTTCAGACAGGGCTAGTCAAACTGTGATGCAATAATGAACCTGGACAATCATAATACTCTGTTAATCTTGTTTTGACTATATGAAATGTAGGGACACCCCTTCTCCTTGCGTCTCACCTGACCCGTAGGGTAGCTGTGGAGCAGCGTTGGTGAGACGGATAGGTACCAGCGGGTGTCCTGCCCATCATGCCATATAAAGCTTATTGGTGCCGATTTATCGCGCACATCGACGATGTAGCGGCCCTCGCTGGATTTTTGATAGCTCACTTAATGTGTTATAGTTCATAATTGTCCTTGAATAGCCTGTTCTCATTTCATTCGTATACAGGTTCGTACGAGAGTTCCATAACTCCTGAAGGATACGTCCTGGCGTTTACAAGCGAAAGCTTCACCCTGTGCAAGATGCCATGAAAGAGTGACTTGCCACTGCCTAAAACAATCGGAAAGACTAACAACTGATATCTATCAACCAGGTCAAGATTGGTAAGTGTTTGCACAATACTTGCGCTTCCATAAATCACCATATCACGCCCAGGCTCTTGCTTCATCTTTGTAATCTCAATTGGCTCGATCTCATGTAAAAGTACAGAATTGTTCCACTCTACATGAGAGAGAGTTTTCGAAAAAACTACTTTGCGCATAAAATTCAATTGCTGAGCATATTCAGCCATACCCTTTGGTGATAAGGGATCGGTAGCGACCTGTGGCCAATAGCTTTCAAAACCTTGATATGTCTCCCGTCCAAACAGCGTCGTGTCTACCGTCTTTTGCAGTTCGGACTCATAATTTGCCAGTGTTTCATCAAAGAACTCCTCCATCCAATCCATTTCTCCATGAACCCCTGCAATGAAGCCGTCAAGTGTCACCCGCTCGCTGACAATAATTTTTCTCACCAAAACTCCTATCTCTGGGTACAATATTGCCTGCAAATTGCAAGTACATATCCATTCTACTTCCAAAACAATCAGGCAAAATTGGATATGTATATTACACCACTGGATGGATATGCTGGTATATTTTATTGTGAAGCGTCATTTGATAAGGTGTAACAAAGATTCGTATTTCTTTATAACTAAGACGAATGGAACGATTGTCTCCGTCACTCATGGCCGAAATCCATGCTCTGAACGCGCTGCAGCACTCTGCAACTCTGAAGCAAATGCTACGTATAAATGGCGACATCCGTAGAGAAATGCTTTTTCGCCTTCACAAACATTGTGTATACAAGTAAAGAAAATAGTACGTTAACGAAGAATTATGCAAAAGAGAGACTTAGATGAAGGAAAGGAATATGCACTATGGCGAGCAAAATTGATACCGTTGGGATTTCTCCTCCGACTGGAAAAGTGAAAGCGCAAGTCGTAAGTAGCCTGCGTTTTGATTGGATCATGGTCGTGGTCTCCATCTGGTGGCTCGGCGGCCTCTTTATCGACGGATGGGCGCACAGCAACATCCCCCAACTCGAGACGTTCTTCACACCGTGGCACGCTGTTTTCTATTCTGGTTACCTTGCAGTAGCTTTTACCCTGCTGGTGCAGATTCTCTTGAATTTGCGACAGTCAGCAATCAGTGCTGGTGACAGCACGACTTCGCTGGTAACGCTCGTACGGAAAAGCTTGCCTGGTAATCGCTGGCTGGATGCGATCCCGATCGGCTACGAACTCTCAGTGCTGGGCCTGGTGATTTTCGGTATCAGCGGCATTGGCGATCTGACCTGGCATCTCATCCTGGGCATTGAGCGCAGCACCGAAGCATTGCTCAGCCCAACACACCTTGGGTTGGCGCTGGGAATTGGTCTTGCACTGAGTGGTCCATTACGCGCCGCCTGGCACAGACCGGAGAAAGAACCATCCTGGCGGCAACTCGGCCCCGCCATTCTCTCGCTCACATTTACATTCTCACTGCTGACCTTTTTTACAGCATATGCCTCACCCTTAATCGCACCCTGGCCGATTATTAATACGAGCAGTTCGCCTACACGTGGCATCACCGAGATCTTGCTGATAACGGCCTTGTCGATGAGTTTTGTGTTGCTGGCACTGCGACGCTGGCGGCTGCCTTTCGGCACTTTTACCTTCATGTTCGGCCTCAATGGAGCGCTGATGGTGGCCTTCTCTCCCCACTCAGTGCTGGTCTCAATCCCAACCGCTTTGCTGGGAGGCCTCGCTGCTGATCTCCTCTACCGCGTCTTACAGCCAACAGTGGATCAACCGGCCAGCGTTCGTCTCTTCGCTTTCCTGGTACCCGCGATGTTCTACACCTTGTACCTGATCGATCTGGCAATTGTTGGCCCGATCATTTTTCAAAGCGGCATCCTCTGGTCCGCGCCTTTCTGGGCTGGTACTCCGGTGATTGCAGGCATTACTGGTTTCCTGCTAAGCTTTGTCATGCTCCCGCCAGCGATAGATGTCGATGAGAAGAATGAGCCTGAGATCTAGCTTGAAGAGCTTTTCACGATATCACAATCTGACCACAACCCAATAGCGAAGCACAAGGGTGTGGAAACATATAAGCAGTGTTGACATAACCAACACTGCTTATATGTTTCCATACCTTGTGTGAATTGAACTTGGAATGGCCGGTCTCTTACCTCATAATTTGAATCCTCCGAGATTGCCCAGATCGCCCAGGCCACCAAACGAATCTTGTATATCCTGCGCAGAGTTGAATGTTTTATCCGGTAGGTGATCAATCAGACCAATTATTTGCTCATTAGCGCCGTTTTGCTGTGCGAGTTGCTTGAGCTGGTCTTTGCCAATCGGATAAGGAAGTTGGTTTAACAATTGACTAATTTGTCCAATATCAAAGCTCATGCTGTCACCTTTCTTTCTACTACGAGTAACCTTGTACACTCATTCCAAATGAGTGCCTTTTGTCCTCTATGTCCATTCGGTATATGAACATCGTAGGAAATACGTTTCCATGTAGTTCTCATTCAAGATAATTATACCATCGAAAGAAGAAAGCATTATCATCACAACGTTGTACTGGTTCCACCAACTATCAGGTGCCAGATGCCCCTCGTGTACGGACAGGGGCTGCGTGGATGTGGTGCTGGGGCGCTTTGCGCGCGCCGTCCTGGTGCCCTACGCGACGCATGTTGGATTTGCACAAACAATATCTGATTCCACCGCTGTCCTGGTTCATCCTAGATCTTTCCCATTCAGCACCCGCTAGTTGGTGGAACTTTTGCCAGGCTGAAAATTTGACGTTTTCTATTATAGGGAGCCAGATTGTTGGATAGCTAATGTTAGTTTTATTCTGGTATTTCGTTGTAGGTGATAGGGTAAAAGCATATGTAAATTCGTGAGGGTCACGTCATGCACCAGTATCCACCACAACCAAAACAAGAGTTCTGGCAACCAAACCTGATGCAACCTCAACAACCCCCAAAGCGCAATATAGGCAAGTTCTTTGCCATTAGCTGCGGAGCGTTGGTTCTGGTGATTATCATCATAGCAGCCATAGTTCGTGTATCTGGTAGTAACCCCTCATCTCGCAATAATGCAGTTACGATAGTTCAGCGGCTCACGGTCGTCACCCCATCAGGCATACTATTTGGTTCCCAGCCCTGCCCATCTGCTGTACAATCCAGTGCTCACTGGGAGACGATCACAGGTATAAGCTCCACACAGAAGGTGGAGGGGGTAACGTGCGGTTACCTGATGGGTGTTCCCTCACTTCAAGCCGTGGTTAAGGTTCGCTATGGAGGTACCGATAGCCTGCTGGACATCAATATCTACACGAATATCATGAGCACGCACCCAGCACGCATCTTCCGCCTCCAGGGGCTGCCTCACGGTGATGTGAGTATCAGCAACTACAATACGCTTCTGGTGGGTGAAATTGAACTGAAACCTGGCCAGCAAGCAGGTGCCCCAACCACACAAGTGCAGCAAGATCTCTACCGCGAATTCAAATGGTCGGATAGCGCTGGAACCCTCGTGCAAATCGCTTTCCCTGGCCTCTACCCTGATCTGACACGCTACCAGGCTGAATTCGAGCAACGCGAGGTGAACACAGGCCAGGGATATCAGCAATGGAGGCTGAGTGCCGTCACGACCGCTCAAAATTTCGCCGAATTCGTCCTCGGGTGGGATTCTGAACACACCAACAACAGTAATAAGTGGTGGAGGTACGCACGATGCGAAGGCGCTCATCCTGCTCAAGAACGCGTCCGCGGGTAATGCAACGATCAAGCTCTCAT
>CAVTYW010000026.1:0-210610 GCA_963738955.1 Pirellulales bacterium
GATTCGTCGCGGGTCCGCGTGCCGTTTGGAATTGCCCAGATGGGCAAGAGCTTTCGCAACGAAATCACGCCGCGGAATTTCACGTTTCGCTCGCGCGAATTCGAGCAGATGGAAATCGAGTTTTTCTGCCATCCGAGCCAGTCGCCCGACTGGTATCGCTACTGGCGCGACCGCCGCTTCCGCTGGTACACCGATCTTGGCTTGGCCGGCGAACGGCTGCGGCTGCGCGAACACACGCCCGAAGAGCTATCGCATTATTCTTGCGGCACCGCCGACATCGAGTATGCGTTTCCCTTCCTGGCGAGCGGCGACTTCGGCGAGTTGGAGGGGATCGCGCACCGCGGCGATTTCGATCTGCGGAGCCACATGGAAGGCAAGCTCGTGCGCAAGGGGAATGAGTTGGTCGTCGAACTCGATGCCGAAGGCAAACCGCGCCATCGCGGCAGCGGCAAAGACCTCAGCTACCGCGACGATCTGACCAATGAGCGCTACATCCCGCATGTGATCGAGCCTTCCGCCGGCGCCGATCGCGCGACATTGGCGTTTCTTTGCGAAGCCTACGCGGAGGATCAAGCGCCGGATGAAAGCGGCAAGATGCAATCTCGCGTCGTGATGCGTCTGCATCCGCGGCTGGCGCCGATCAAGGCGGCTATATTTCCGCTCGTGCGAAAGGACGGCATGCCGGAAGTGGCCCAGGAAATCTACCGCGCCATCAAGCCGCACTACACCGTGTTTTACGACGAAAAAGGAGCCGTCGGCCGCCGCTACCGCCGCCAGGATGAAGCGGGCACACCGTTCTGCATCACCGTTGACGGCCAAACGCTGACCGACGGCACCGTAACCATCCGCGATCGCGACACGCTCGAGCAAACGCGGATTCACAAGAGCGAGTGCTTGGAAGTGATCCGGGGAAGGATGAG
Source organism: Pirellulales bacterium (assembly GCA_963738955.1). Classification (GTDB taxonomy): domain Bacteria; phylum Planctomycetota; class Planctomycetia; order Pirellulales; family DATAWG01; genus DATAWG01. Next base: position 921 of record CAVTYW010000026.1, read on the forward strand.
CGGTGGTTAGTGGTAAGTGGTTTGTGGTTAGTGATGCGCAAGCGGCGACCGGCCACTCTTTCGCTTCCTCTTTTTTTCTTCGTTCTTCGTAACTAGCCACTAGCCACTAGCCCCTGCTTCATGCTTCCCGCCATTAGCCAGGTTTGCACGCTCCGTGCCGCATTCGAAACCGACGTGGTCGATTTCGCGGCGGCGCATTGCGGGGCGATCGAGATTTGGTGGGGCAAACTCGAAACCTATTTGCAGACACATTCGCTCGACGACGTGCGCCGGCTGCTCGGCGACAGCGGAATGGCGGCGCCGGTGGCCAGTTATCAAGGTGGATTGCTCACCAGCCAGGGCGATGCTCGACGAGAACATTGGGACCACTTTCGCCGCCGGCTGGCGATCGCCAAGGAATTGGCGATCGGCACGCTGGTGGTTGCCGGCGACGTCGAAGGGCCGCTCGCGCAGGAAGATTTCGAGCGATTGCGCGTGTCGCTGCGGCAGGCGGCCGACGAGGCCGGCGAGTCGGGCGTCCGGCTGGCATTTGAGTTTCAAGCCCGCGCGGCATTGCCGAACAATCTGCAATCGGCGGCGGCGCTGGTGGCCGATTGCAATAGCCCGAATTTGGGAATTTGTCTCGATCTCTTCCACTACACGACCGGCCCGAGCAAGTCGGAAGATTTCGCCCATCTGACGGCGGAGAATCTGTTTCACGTTCAACTTTGCGATATGACCGGCCCGCTGCGAGAACTGGCCACCGATGCCGACCGTATCCTGCCCGGCGACGGAGAATTTTCGCTCGAACCCTTGGTTGCCCGCTTGCGCGAGATTAACTACTCCGGCGCAGTCGCGGTGGAACTGATGAACCCGCAGCTTTGGTCCGTTCCGCCGCGCCAGTTCGGCGAAGTCGCGATCACGGCTTTGCGGAAAGTGCTCGGGCTGGCGAGCATGGATTGATCACTAGGTCTTTCGCCCAGCCTTCGTATTCAGCAGCGAATCGTCGATCCGCAAATCTTCAAGAATCCGCCCGCCGATCACGGTTTCTTCGATGATCCGCGGCACGTCTTCCAACCGCACGTTGCCGTACCAAATCTGCTGCGGGTAGATCACCACGGTCGGACCCAGTTCGCATTGATCGAGGCAGCCCGCGGAATTTGCTCGCACCAGCGGCCCCAAGTTGCGCCGCTTCAATTCTTTTTTGAACCGGTCGCGCAGCGCTTCGTTTCCTTCCGGATCGCAACACTTCCGCCCGCTCGATGCATCACGCCGATTGCAGCAGACAAACAGATGGCAAGTGAATGGCGGCATTTGGTTAGTCCCTTACCTTCTGATCGCCTATCGTCCGCCTGGCTGTCCGCTGAAGAAACGTGCATCGAGCTGAGCTTGTCCGGCTTGGATGTAGTATTTCACCAGCGCAATGCGCAGTGCGCGCGGCGTCAGTTTTTCCTTGTCCCAAAAGTCGGCCAGACTGGAAAACCGCTGCCGCAGCGCCGCCAGTTGGACAGTCTGCTCGGCGGTCTGGCCTTGGATTGGCGCTGGGTTTGGACCGGAGATAATCGCCTGACGGGCCAGCAGATATTCGCGGCTGTTTCCGTAGGCGATGCCGTCCAAATCCTCGACGACCGCCTGCGTTTTTGCCGCCGACACCAGATCGAGATCCTTGTCAACGTTCGCCGCGTCGGCGATCGCCTTTGCCAGCAGCGGATTGGTTTTCGAAGCCTCGGCCAATTTCTGCCGCATCGATTGCAGCAGGTCTTGCGTGCCATTCAGCGTCTTGGTCTTCAAGCTTTCGGCGAAATAATCGTAGATCGCCTCTTCGACTTCGCGCTGCGAATCGTACATCGGCTCGCGCCGGCCGACGATTTGCAGCTTGGTCGAGAACAACGCCCCGGTCGGCGAAATGAAGTTGTCGCCAAACGTGATGCCGATCTTCGCCAGATTCGCACGCGTGTTTCCGCCGGCGGGGCCTTCCGGGATCGGAAAGAATTCCTCGCGCGGCCGGCCGGTGTCTTGAGCGCAAAGCAGCAGGAAACCCGCGCAATAAGCATGGATTTTCTTGCCCGCCAGAGGCTTGCCTTTCAGCGCCGTGACGTGATCCGTGCGGAAGTTGAGATCGAATTCGGTCGGCGAGCCGATCACTTCGGCCGCAGTCTCGCCCATCTTCTTCGCGACCGCCGGGTCGGGATGACGAAGAAACACGTAGTGCAAGCTGCGATTGACGAACGCGTCGACATTCGTCGCCGGCATCGTCGTGCCACGTTCGGGCAAGTCGACCAGCACGAGTCGGCGAATGCCATCCTTGCCAGTTTCCGCGGCCACGACTCCGACGTGCGTGAATAATCCCGGCGACAGATCGGTGAACAAGTTGTAGGGGGACGGATTCCGCATCAGCAGCCAATCGCCGGGCTGGACTTCGAACAGGCCGAGCCGCAGACGATCTTCGGTCAAGCCCTTATGCGCGCTGGTCGAGCCAGGCCATAAGTTCATCGGCCCGCGATTTTTCGCCGGGCCCCCATTCCTCGGCTCCGACGCGCGCGAGCAAGTCATGGAGTTCGCGAGCGGTGATCGCCGGCTTGGGCGCCGCAGGATCCTGCCCCGGCCGCAAGTCTTGCGGTAGTCCGACCGCGCGAATCGTTTCGGCGGCGGCTAGTAGGAGACTCGGACGCGTCCTGGGATCGCGGACAAACGCCGCCACCTGCGGCAGCAAATCCAGTTGTCCCGACACCGCGACCAGATTGAGCACCTTCCGCTTCACCGAGGCGGGCGTCGGCTCGATCCTTTCCGCCGGATCGGTCGACACGGGATCGAACAACAGCGCACCGACGGCCACCAGCGCTCCGATCGAACTGCGATGCGCCGTCAGCACATCCAAAAACTGGTCGCGAGCCGCCGGCAATTCGGAGCCTTCTTCAGCGGCGTAGTTCAAAACATCGAACAGCAGATAGCGCAGCCGGCCGGATAGATCGATCAAGCCGGAAGTGGTCGTCAGAAATCGCCGGATGGCGTCGTGCTGCGTGGTTTTATCGAGCGCGGCGAGACCGGTGCGGAGTTCCAGCGTGCGATTGAGCACCCGATCGACGCGGTCTTTGGAATCGAGCAACAGGCTGACGATTTGTCCCAGTTCCTCGGGAGTGGGCGGCGGATCGAATTTGGCGGTCTCCGCCGACCAACCCTCGATGCCCTGCGTCTCGCGACCAAACTCGGCCAAATCCTGCGAGCTAAAACCGGCCGCGCTGCGAGGCAGATAGGCTTCCAGCCGGGCGAGCCAACTGGTCAACGCCGCTTCTGCTTTCCGCAACGCGGGGCCGCCGCCGCTTGGCGCGTTGGGATTCTTTCCCTTCGCCTGCGCATCCTCTTCGGCTTTCTCTCGTTCGCGTTCTCGTTGAAGTCGCCCGCCACGGGCCGGCGGATCGGCAACGGCCGGCGCAACAACAATCAGTACGCCAGCAATCGCGCAAAACAGAGCTGCGACTTGAAAACGGTTCTTCGGTTGTCCGGAAGGGATGCGTTGCATAGGTTCAGCCAAATAAGGAGATTGAGAAAGCTCTCCGTGGATTCAGGAAAGTCCAGGCCATTTTAGTTGCCGGAAGCGCGCGGCACAACCAAAACACCGGGCCTCATCCCCAGGGAAGGTCGAGCGAAGTCTTTTCAATCGCAATACGCCAGGGCGGCCATCCCTAGGCTTGGACCGCGCGTTGGCGCGGCAGGCCTCCTTGCCGTTTTCGCGGCGGTTTGGTTCAATATCAAGAGGTTCGGATACCTCGATTCATCCTTCGGTCCGTAGGACGTCATGACCAAGCTGTGGCGGATTCGCCCCCACGATCCGCAGCGGATCGCAATCTTGCAACGCGAAGCCAACGTGTCGGCCGTGGTGGCGCAACTGCTTGCCGGCCGTGGGCTGCACGATGCCCAGCAGATTCGCGATTTTCTCCATCCCAAGCTCACCGGCTTGCGCGATCCCGACGAATTGCCGGGCGCTGCCGATGCCGCCAACCGCTTGATGAGCGCCGTGCGTGACGGGCGGCCGATTGTCGTTTACGGCGATTACGACGCCGACGGCATCACCGGCACTTCGATTCTTTATGAATGCCTGACTCTGCTCGGCGCCCAGGTGAGCTACTACGTGCCGCATCGGATCGACGAAGGCTACGGCCTGAACGACGACGCACTGCGCACGCTCGCCAGCGCGGGGCGAAGCTGGTGGTCACGGTCGATTGCGGAATCGCCAGCGTCGGGCCGGCGGAAACGGCTCGCGAACTGGGCCTAGAGCTCATCATCACCGATCATCACGAATGGGGCGAGCGGTTGCCCGCGGCCGCGGCGATCGTGCATCCGCGATTGCCGGGCACGGCGTATCCATTCGGCGGACTCAGTGGTTCGGGCGTGGCGTTCAAAGTGGCTTGGGCACTTTGTCAGCGGGCGAGCGACGCCAAGAAAGTCAGCCCGCCGATGCGCGAGTTCCTTTTGAAGGCGGTCGGACTCGCGGCGATCGGAACCGTGGCCGATGTCGTGCCGCTGGTGGATGAAAATCGAATTTTGGTTCATCATGGCTTGGCGAGTCTTGGCGGCCGGCCCGGTCTGGGAATGCAGCGGCTGTTGCAGTTGACCAAGCTCGCCGAAAAGCCGTGTCTGCAATGCGAAGACATCGGCTTCATGCTTGCCCCGCGATTGAATGCCGCCGGCCGATTGGGACAGGCCCAATTGGCGGTCGAATTGCTGACGACCACATCGTCCGATCGAGCGGCGGCTTTGGCCGACTATCTGCACGAGTTGAACAACAGCCGCGACAGCCTGGAACGGAGCATCTATCTCGCCGCGCATAAGCAAGCCCAGGAGGAATTCGATTTGGAGCGCGACCCCGCGTTGGTGCTGGCCGGGCGAGATTGGCATGCCGGAGTGATTGGCATCGTCGCGGGCCGGCTGGCCGAGAAGTATCATCGGCCGGTCGTGGTCGTGTCGCTCGATGGATTGGGAGTCAAGCCAGGGGTCGGGTCGGTGCGCGGCATCGAGGGATTTCACGTCCATCGGACGCTGGCCGCTTGCACGGAGTTTCTCATTACCCACGGCGGCCACGCCGCTGCCGGCGGACTAAAGATCGAAGAATCGCAGATTGAATCGTTCCGCGAAGAATTTTGCCGTCTGGCTGCCGAATCACTGCCGGCCGGCGATCGCGTCGCGGAGCTATGGATCGACAGCGAAACCGCCGCTCAGCGCGCTGACGATGCAGGCGGTCGAGCAACTGGAATCATTGGGCCCGTTTGGGCAAGGCAACACGCGGCCATTGTTGTGTGCGACCGGAGTGACGCTCATGGAGCCGCCGCGGCAAATGGGAGGCGGCGGCCGGCATTTGAGCCTGCGGCTTTCGCAGCACGGCACGCGGATGCGGGGCGTCGCGTTCGGCCAGGGAGAGCGGGCCGAGGAATTGACGAATCCCGCCACGCCGCTGGCCGTCGCGTTTCGCCCGGTCGTAAATCACTTTCAAGGGCGTCGCACGGTAGAATTGCATGTCGTGGATTGGCGACCGGCCGACGCCGTCGCCGCGACGTTTGCCGCTCCAGCCGCTACGGCTCCGTAGTGGCGCATGGAACGCCACGGAGGGCGTTCCCTACAGTCCTCCGCGCTGTAGGGAATGCCCTCCGTGGCGTTCCGGCGACCATTGCAGCAAACTCTCGACCGATCATCTCTCTTTCTCCCACGCGCCAATGACACCATTTTCTTTCGATGCCGCGCGTGAAAAGATGGTGCGGCGGCAATTGCATCAACGCGGGCTCCGTTCGCCGCCGGTATTAGCGGCGATGGGCGCGTGCCGCGCGAGCGGTTTGTGCCCGCGTCGGAGCGCGGCGAAGCCTACGCCGATCGTGCGCTGCCGATCGATTGCAGCCAAACCATCAGTCAGCCTTATATCGTCGGACTGATGACCGAGGCGTTGCAACTCACCGGCTCGGAATCGGTGCTTGAGGTCGGCACCGGCAGCGGCTACCAAACGGCGGTGCTCGCGGAGCTCGCCGATCGCGTCGTCAGTGTCGAGCGACACGCCGAGCTTTCGGCTCAGGCCGGGAGCGTGCTGGCGGAGCTGGGCTATGCGAATGTGCAGTTGATCGTCGGCGATGGCACATTGGGCTGGCCGACGGCCGCGCCTTACGATCGGATTCTCGTGGCCGCCGCCGCCGCCACGGTGCCAACGGCACTGTTCGACCAACTTCGCGAAGGTGGAATACTGGTTATTCCGGTCGGTGATGCCGAATCGCAAGCGCTGGTGTCGATTCGCAAGCAGCAAGGACAACCGCAAATAAGTCGTTTGACAGGCTGCCGCTTCGTTCCGCTGGTCGGAGCGAGCGAAGCCGATGTCAACGATCCGCCGCAGTCGGCAGGCGACGACGCATTGCTGGATTGAGAAGTGCGGTTTGCAGCGGCGGGCGATCGGTGTATAACGGGTTTCGCACCCCGGGAAATATACCGCAATGGTCTCCACCGCGCCGGCCACCGATCCATCGGCCCCCGATCCGCCGGCGCCGATTTCGCATCCGAGCCGCGTCTGGTCGAAGCCGCTGCATTGGCTCGCCGACTTCTCCGACACGGTGCGGCGGCGGCTGAAGCCGCAACGCCGGCTGCTGGGCTTGGCGCTGGTGGTCGGCATCGTCGCGGGCTTGGGGGCCGTGCTGTTTTACGCGGCCGGGCAGGCGGTGTTTCACTACACGCTCGACGCCGTGGCCGGCTATCACCCGGAGCCGACGGGGGGCGAGATACAGCTCTTCAAGGAAACCGATACGCCGCTGCGCCCGTGGCTGCTGGTCGTGATTCCGACGATCGGCGGCTTGGCGAGTGGCTGGCTCGTGTTTTCGCTCGCGCCGGAAGCCGAGGGCCACGGCACCGATTCGGTGATTGCCGCTTACCACAATAAGCAAGGCGACATTCGCACGCGCGTTCCGTTGGTGAAGATGGTGTCGAGCGCGCTGACGCTCGGCTCGGGCGGCTCGGGCGGCCGCGAAGGGCCAATTGCCCAGATCGGCGCCGGGTTTGGTTCGTTCATCGGCAAAGTTTTGCGGCTGCGGCCGGCCGATCGCCGGATTTTGGTCGCGGCCGGAATGGGCGCCGGCATTTCGGCGATTTTTCGCATCCCGCTGACGGGCGCCTTGTTCGCGGCGGAAGTGCTCTACAGCTCGCCCGATTTCGAGTCCGAAGTGGTGATCCCGGCCGGCCTGGCGAGCGTGACGGCTTATTCGACGTTCGGCTTGTTCTATGGCTGGAAGTCGATGTTTTTTTTGCCGCCGGAGGTCGTGAGCACGCTGACGTTCAACAACCCATTGCGGCTAGTGTCGTATTTGCTATTGGCGTTGTTGATGGTCGTATTGGCGATGTTTTACACGCGCACATTCTACGATCTATCGCATCTGTTTCACCGCATGAAGCTGCGGCCGCACTATAAGCCGGCCGTCGGCGCCTTGGCGACGGGCGTGCTGGCGCTCGTTTTGTTCAAGCTATTCGGCAAAATGGTCAGTCCCGCCGACGCGCACCGAGTGTTGTCGGTGTTGTCGTTCGGCGACGGGATTTTGCAAGATGCGATGGATCGCGTGCCGGGATCGATCGATAGCCTGCCGTTTGCCGCGGTGTTGTTTGCCGTCGCGGTGTTCAAAATACTCACGACCGGGCTGACGATCGGCAGCGGCGGTTCGGGAGGGGTGTTTGGGCCGTCGTTGGTCATCGGGGGCTGCGCCGGCGGAGCCCTCGGGATCGCGCTGCACCACCTGTCGCCTGCGTTGGCTCCGCAGCCGGCGACCTTCGTGCTCGTCGGCATGGCCGGTTTCTTGGCCGCCACCGCCAAGACGCCGATTTGCACGCTCGTGATCGTCAGCGAAATGACCGGCAGCTACAGCCTGCTCTTGCCGACGCTCTGGGTGTGCGCGATTTCGTTTTTGCTCTCCGACGAAAAATCGATTTACAGCTCGCAGGTCGAAACCCGTTCGCGCTCGCCGGCGCATCAGGGCGATTATGTGCGCGAAGTGCTCGCCGGTTTATCCGTCGGCCAATTCATCACGCCGCGCGGGGAGATTCCGATCCTTCGACCGGGCGATCCGCTTTCCGTCGTGATTCAGCGATTGTCGTCAACGTCGTTTTATTCGCTGCCGGTGGCTGACGCGAACGAACGATTGCTTGGAGTGGTCAGTTTGGAAGAAGTTCACCAGGCATCGCAAGCGCCCGACTTGGCGCGCTTGTCTTGTGCGCCGATTTGATGCGGGGCGACATCACGCCGCTGCGAGCCGATGATCGCTTGGACCGGGCGCTAGAATTGTTCGTCGAAAACGATCTGCCGGCGCTGCCCGTCGTCGATGGCACGGCCGACGCCCGGATCGTCGGCATCGTCAAGCGCTCCGACGTGGCGACGACATATCTCCGCCACGTCCATGAGAACGGCGGCAATTCGAAGGTTTGAGCCGTCCACGGACATTGGCCACGTTGAATGACTCCAAGCCCAGGGATGGCTGCCAACCCGCTCGCCAATTGGCGTGACGTCGGCAGCCTTCCCTGGGTCTCGTCAGACGCCGCCACGCTCGGGCCGCAATTCTTGCCGTCGGCATCGTGCCCGGCTAACATAGGCAAAGCCGGCTCAAGCAGCGATTCCTCCATTTCGCCGCGATGCCCGCCCCGTGGCCGGTGCCCTGCCTCGTATCCCTCTGTCTCCCAATCCACTGCTGTGAGCAAATTGATATGCACGTTAACCGGTCGCTTTGGGCTTTGTCTCATGGTTTGATTGTTGGTGGGGTATGGCTGCTGATGAACGGCGCGGTGAATGCAGCCGATCCGGCTGCGAAGCCCGCGAATTCGGCCGCGGCGGCAACCGCGCCGGCAGCGGGAGCACCATCGCTCGCTTCAAACGACCGGCCGCTGCCTCCGTTGGAAGAGGCAAAGCAGATGAAGGTGCCCGCGGGCTTCAACGTTTCGCTGTTTGCCGGTGAACCCGACGTCGCCCAGCCAATCGCGTTCACGACCGACGATCGCGGACGAGTGTGGGTCGGCGAATGCGATTCGTATCCGATTTGGAAAGCCGAGGGGAACGACCGCGTGTTTCGATTCAGCGATCCGCACGACACGGGCCATTTCGAAAATTGCAAGGTCGTGTGGGACAAAGGCAACTACCTGACCGGCATGGAGCTGGGTTTCGGCGGAATGTGGATCTGCTGCACGCCGCGAATTCTTTTCATTCCACTAAACAAAGACATGGATGCGCCCTCGGGTCCGCCTCAAACAATGCTGGACGGCTGGTCGAAAACCGGCGTGCATAATGTCGTGAATGGATTGATCTGGGGACCCGATGGATGGCTCTACGGCTGCAACGGCAATAGCGCCCCGTCGCGAGTCGGGCCGTCCGACATGCCCGAGTCCGAACGAACGCGGATGAGTTCCGGTATTTGGCGCTATCATCCGACCAAGCACATCTTCGAAGTCGTCGTGCATGGCTTGGTCAATCCATGGGGCCTGGATTACGACGACTATGGCCAGATGTTCGCCACGAATTGCGTTCTCGCACACCTATGGCATATCGTTCCGGGCGCACATTACAACCGCAACGTCGATGCCGGGGAGGATCCGTATGCTTACGAATACATCGAAGCCACGAGCGATCATTTGCATTGGGGCGGCGGCGATTGGACCACTTCGCGCGGCGGCAAGGGAATTCATAGCGAAGCCGGCGGCGGGCACGCGCATGCCGGCGCGATGGTTTATCTTGCCGACAATTGGCCGGCCCAATATCGCGGATCGATCTTCATGTGCAATATCCACGGCAATCGCGTGAACAACGATCTGCTCGAACGCCGGGGCTCGGGCTACGTCGGCAAGCATGGCACGGATTTTCTGCTCTCCGGCGACCCGTGGTTCCGCGGTCTGAATCTGAAATACGGGCCCGACGGCGGCCGTGTATCTCAGCGACTGGTGCGATAGCGGCGAATGCCACAATTTCGCCAAGGTCGATCGCAGCAACGGACGCATCTACAAGATTGCCTACGGCACGCCAACTCCCCCTCCGGCCGATCTCGATTTGTCGAAGCTCACCGATCTGGAGTTGGTCCAATTGCAGACCCACGTGAACGATTGGTACGTCCGCCATGCCCGGCGGATTCTGCAAGAACGCTTTGCGGCCCACCACGACATGAGCGCGGTGCATAAGGCATTGCTGGAGATGTTCACCGCCGAGACGACGGCCCCGCACAAGCTGCGGGCGCTTTGGGCATTGCATGTAACGGGTGGCGATTCGCAGGAGTTCTTGCTTCGTCAGCTTCATCACGAAAACGAATACGTTCGCGGCTGGGCCATCCAATTCCTGCTGGAAGGCAAGAATCCCGACGCGGCCGTTCAGGCCGAACTGTCGCAGGTCGTGGAGTACGAAACTTCGCCGTTCGTGCGGCTCAATTTCGCCTCGGGCCTGCAGCGAATGCCGCTCGGCGAACGTTGGGCGATTGCCGGCGGCCTGGCGGCGCACGCCGAAGACGCCGATGACCACAACCTGCCGCTCATGCTTTGGTATGGCGTCGAGCCGGCGGCGGTCGCCGACCCGGCGCGCGGATTGGAACTGGCCGCGCATTGCAAGATCTCGAAAGTTCGGCGGTTCATCGCGCGGCGAATCGGCGACGCCGGCCTGATCGTGAAAACGCTTGCGACGGTCAACGATTCCGACGTGCAATACGATCTACTGGCGGGACTACACAACGCGCTTCGCGGCCGGCGACACGAACCGCTTCCGGCCGGGTGGGCCGAGCTCTACAACAAGCTGGCGCAGAGCCCGCGGGCGAACGTGCGCGCCGAAGCCGACGTATTGGCATTGGTGTTCGGCGACAGCGCGGCCGCCGACTCGCTGCGCCGCGTCGCCGCCAATCCGGCCGCCGACGCCGCGCGGCGGCACGAAGCGATTTCCGCACTGGTGGAAACTCGTGCGCCCGAGATGGCGGGCCTGTTGCAGAAATTGGTCGATGAACCCGCCATGCGAGATCGCGCCTTGCAGGGCCTTGCCGCATACAATGACCCGCGCACGCCCCAAGTGATTCTTGCTGTTTACTCGTCTTTGAATGAGGCCGAGAAGCACGACGCGGTCGAAACGCTTGCCTCTCGGCCCGGCTATGCAATCGCGCTGCTCGACGCCGTCGGGGACCACCAAGTCGCGCCCGGCGACATTTCGGTTTTCACGGCCCGGCAACTTCGGCAATTCAAAGATTCTAAAATCTCTGAAAAACTGGCCAAAGTTTGGGGAAATGTGCGCGAATCGTCGTCGGACAAGAAGGAGCAAATGGAGCACTACACGGCGCTTTTGACGAAGGAGTTTCTCAAGAATGCCGACGTCGCGCACGGCCGGTTGCTTTTCAGCCATACCTGCATGCAATGCCACACGCTGTACGGCATCGGCGGCAAGATCGGGCCCGATCTGACCGGCTCGAATCGCGATCATGTCGATTTCGTGCTGCAGAAAGTGATCGACCCAAGCGCTGCGGTGCCAAGGCAATATCAAATGCAGGTCATCACGTTGAACGACGGCCGGCTGATCAATGGCATCGTCCGCGAGCGAAACTCCAAATCGGTCGTCGTGCAAACCGACACGCAGCAGCTGGTGCTGGCGGCCGAAGACATCGAGCAAATGAAGCCCTCGAAGATGTCGATGATGCCGGAACGGCAATTCGATAAGCTGACGCCGGAGGAGATTCGCGATCTGCTGGGATACCTGGCAACCCACAGCCAAGTGCCGCTGCCGGCGGGAGCGAAGTAAGGGCTGTTTTTCTTCCGGCGCATCGATGCTGACTCGCGGTCAGCGCGAGTTTACTCTCGGCTGGCTCACTCAACGAACATTCCGTGAAACATGAATTGTCTTCGAAAGCTGGCATCGCTTGGCTGCTTCCTCTTTGTGGCGGTTGCGACGTCGTCCGCTCCGGCTGCCGGCGACGACGCTCCAGCGGCCGACAAATCCTTGCCGGGATTGCTAGCGCGGTTTCGAGAGCCGAAAGCGGAATGGGAGCTCGACCGGATTGACGCCGTGCCGCGATTATTCGGCAAAGCGATGGACGCGGCCCACTATGCTCTGACTCCGACCGGTGGGTCGGTCTCTTGGACCGGTCTCTTGGCAGTCCCGTCCGACGGCCAATTCGTTTTCACGGCGCAAACCAATAGTCTCGATTCGTTGTCGATCAGGATCAACGGCAAATCCGCCACGCTTGGGCAGCCGATCGCATTGCAAGCGGGACTCGCGCCGATTGAAATCGAGGGAACTCAAAAGAAGGCCGGTCCGATCGGTTTGGAGCTATGGTGGCGTGGGCCCGGTTTCGACGATGAACCAATGGCTCCGCGATTCTTCCGGCACAATGCGCCATCGCCGCAAGACCCGGCCGCGAGCGCGCTCAAACTTGGGGAGCGATTGGATCGCGGCGCGGTTCTCACCGATCTCTATGGTTGCTTCCGCTGCCACGCCGGGCCGAAGGATTGGACCGCGTCGCTGGCCGAAGGACTGCCGGTGAACGGCGAATTGCTGCCGGGACCGCGGCTGAAAGATGTCGGCAGCCGATTGCAACCTCAATGGATTCTGCACCGGCTTACCGCAACGCAACCCGAGGCCGGCAGCCGAATGCCGGCGCTATTCGGGCCCAGCGAGACGGATCAAATGGCCGCTCGCACGATTGCCGCGTATCTCTCAAGCGGCTCAATCGAACCGAAGCGATCTGCCACCGATACACAACATATCGCGCATGGCCAATTGCTCTACAAAACATCCGCTTGCGCCGCATGTCACGATGCGCCGCCCGATGCCGCCGCCGATGCGGCGATCACGTCGATGGTTCCTGCGTTCGACGGCCTGGCGGCAAAGTGGACTCGGACGGGGCTGACAGGATTCTTGCAGCATCCGCTGCAAACGTGCCCGCACGGTCGAATGCCCGATTTCAATTTCAATGAGACCGATGCGATCGATTTGGCCGATTATCTCTTGTCCCTTCCCCGCGCCGGCAAGCCGTCCGCCGAGCCGTCGCCGACCGTCACAGCGAAAGAACTGACCGACCAGTGGCACGCAATGGGTGGCGCCGATGGTGCATGGTCGAAAATGTCGGACAACGAGAGGCGCGGTGCCGTCGCGATGCGCCAAATGACCGCGCATCGCTGTTTCAGTTGCCATGAATTCGAAGCCCGATCGAACCTGTCAAAGGATGCTCACGTTGAAGTTCGCAATCCAGCGACGTTGGCCGACAAGCGGCTCGACGAAGTGCTGTCCGGTTGTCTTGCGCCCGGCGGTCCGCCGAAGGACGTGGTGCGGTTCGCGCTTACGGCGGAACAACGCTCGGCATTGGTCGATTATGTCGTGTCGTTAAATTCACATGCCTCGGCATCGTCGGCCGAACGGCTCAGGATCGATTTGGCCGTGATGAACTGCGCAGCGTTGCCATGAAAACGAAGGCCGTGGCGGCAAGTCGTTGGAATCGCTTTTGGGCGGACCAGCGGCTGCGCACTATATCATGCCGCCGACGTTGACCCGCGTCGGCGAGCGGTTGCGCACCGAGCGATTGCAGCAGTGGGTTTCGCAGGGCGCGCGGGATAAGGCAATGCGGCCGTGGGTCGCGCAAAAATGGCCGGCTTTGGCGCTCGCGGCACTCGGATTGCCGACGCACTGGCGCTTCGTGACGGCATCGGCGCCGCGCCTAACACCGGCCCAACGGCGCCGACGATTCGTGCGGCGCAGTTTCGCTCCGAGCGAATCCCGGCCGGCCGAATGCTGAGCGGAGTGAAAGGGCTCGCCTGCGTCAATTGCCACACGGTCAACGGTCACTTGCTCGCCGGCCATGAAGACCCGACGACGCGCGGGCCCGATTTGGACCGAGTGGTCGAGCATTTGCGGCCGGAGTTTTTTTCACGCTGGCTGATGAATCCGGCGCGGATTCTGCCCGGCACCAAGATGCCGCAGACGATCCAGCGCAACGGGCGAGTCGGCATTCCGTCGCTGGCGTCGCTACCGCCCGGCGAGCCGATCGACGCTTTGTGGAGCTATCTTGGCAGTTCGGTGCGCACCGATCCGCCGACCGACGAGCCGATGGTGCTGCAAATTCCGCTGGCCGATCAGCCGGTCGTGCAACGCGGCGAAACGCACACCGACGATCATGCCCCGGTGACGCGCGGCATCTCGCTCGGATTTTCCGGCGGCACGCTGCTATTCGACGCCGATCAATTGAGCCCCGTTTCTGTTTGGTATGGCGGCTTTCTGCGCGGGGCGGCGCAAAACTATTTCGGCATCTGGTGGGAGAAGCAAGGCGGACCGGCCGAAATGATACCGGCCGAGTTTGGCCGGCTGTCGTTCAAGCCGAGTGGAGCAAGTGCGTGGCAAAACTACGCGCAGCCGCTCGAGTCAGATCCGAACGACGGCTCGCGCATGGATGGCTACCGCATCGGCAAATCGGCCATCCGCCTGCAATATCGACTGCTCATCGGCGGCAAGCAAGCCGCGGTCGTCGAAGACGTGGCACTGGAAAGCCGTCCGGAATGGAACGGATTTCTGCGCCGGTTTCAGATTTCGAATCTCGCGCCGGGAACACAAATGTCGCTTGCGCTTCCGCCGGCCGATTCCCACGACCGCTGGACCGCTGCCGCCGGCGGACTAAAGAAAATCGCCGCGAAAGAAGCGAGCGACGCGATTTCGCTAGTCACTCTACGGACGACTTCACCTCACGGTGGATTCCGAGCCGCGCGCCTCGACGGCGCCGACGCGAATTGGCAAATGTCGTCCGCCAAACCGGCCGAGGCACGCATCGTTACAAAGCCTGCCGATGCCGGCAAACCAATCGCGTTTTCGCTGCAATGGTGGGCCTATCGCGGGCAATCGCCCGAACCGACGGGCGCGGAACTCAATTCATTGTTGAATCAACCGATCCGCATTGCCGATGAATTTCCCGCGGAAGTGAAGCCGCCCGCGCCGCAGCCCGACGCGCCGGCGCCGTCGCCGGTAGTCGCGGTCGAAAAATCGCCGTCGAAGCCACTGCGCCCACCGGTCAATCACCAATTAAATGTTCGACGAGTTTCCGCCCGTCGTGGCGAAATTCGTGCGGATGAACATCCTGGCCACCGAAAATCACGAGCAGCCGGGGATCGACGAATTCGAGATTTTTGGCGCCGATCCGAAAAAGGATCTCGCCATCGGCGGGAAGGCGACGGCGTCGTCGGTCATTCAGGGGTACAAGATTCACACGATCCCGCATCTCAACGACGGCATTGTCGGCAACGAGCATAGCTGGATCGGCGGCGATGAAAGCGCCGACGCGATCGGCGGCGATCATTGGCATGGCTGGGTGCAAATCGAATTGCCGTCGGCCGCCGAGGTTCGCAAAATCGCCTGGGCTCGCGACCGCACGGGCTCGGTTCGCGATCGATTGATCACGAACTACAATGTCGAAGTTTCCACCGACGGCCATCGCTGGACGCAAGTGATCGATTCGAGCGATCGAACGCCGCGAGGCACCGTCGTCGCGCGGCCCGACATCTCGCCCGGCTATCGGATGGAATCGATCCCGTCGCCGTTTTCCGGCATCCGTCCGGCCGGAATCGCTTTCGGCCCGGATCGCATGATGTATGTCATCGCGATGAGCGAAGGGCAGATTTGGCGGTCGCCGATTCCGCCGCTCGATCATCCGCAACAGGTACGATGGACCCGTTATGCCGCCGGCTTGGCCCATCCGATCGGACTGAAGTTCATCGACGGCCGGTTGTTCGTCGCGCAGAAGCCCGAGATCACCGAATTGATCGACCATGAAGGACAAGGCACGGTCGACGAATATCGCACCGTCGCCGGCGGCTGGAGTCTTTCCACCGGATTTCACGAATACACGTTCGGCCTCGACACCGATCGCCAGAAGAATCTCTTCTTTTGCCTCAACACGGGCCATTTTTGGACCAACCCCGGCTTCGTGAATCCGGGCCGATTTCGTGGCTCGGTGATGCGAATCGACTATCCGTCGATGCGGATCGAGGAAATCGACAAGGGATGCCGCGTGCCGAACGGCATCGTTCGCGGGCCCGATGGCGACATGTTTTTCACCGACAATCAGGGCGACTGGATTCAAGTCTGCAAACTGGCGCATATCGTGCCGGGCCGATTCTATGGTCATCCAGAAGATGAAACGACGCGGCTGCCAGCGGGCAAATATCCCGACGGCGAAGCGGCCGTCTGGCTGCCCTACGATCGCAGTCGCAGCACGTCGGGCCCGGCGTTCGACGATAGCGATGGAAACTTTGGACCATTCTCCGGGCAATTCTTCGTCGGCGACGTGGGCTACGGCGGCAACAAGGGCGTGATGCGATTGTCGCTGGAAAAGGTCGACGGCGAATATCAAGGCGCCGCGATGCGCTGGAGCGACGATGAACCGCTCGGCTGCGAGCGATTAACATTCGGACCCGATCAGCAACTTTACATGACCTCGCTCACCACCGGGCTGACGCGAGTGCGATTCGTCGGCCCGCCGCCGCTGGCGATCCATTCGGTTCACATTCGGCCAGGTGGAAAAGGATTTGTCATTCAGTTCACCAAACCGCTGGCCGCTGGGACAAAGCTCGATCCCGCGGCGTTCCGCGTCAAGCATTATCATTATCTGTATACCGGCAACTACGGCTCGCCGAATGCCGACACGACGAATGTTCCCGTCGCCGCGGCGGAACTCTCAGCCGACCGCAAATCGGCGACGCTCACTTTCCCAGTGGAAACCTATCCGATCGGAATGACCTACGAAATCAACACCGGCCGACTAACCGCCGACGGCGGCGAGGAGCTTGTGCATAACGACATTTGGTACACTGTGAACCGTATCCCGAAATGAAGCGGCTTCGTCATTACTTATGCAAGATTCCGCTCTGATCGCTCCGCAGTTCGACCCGACGCCGATTTTCGATATCGGCCGCAGCCATTTGGGATCGCAGATTCTGACGGCCGCGGTGGCGCATTTTGATTTGTTCGGCCGGCTGGCCAAAAAGCCGATTTCCCTGGAACTGCGCCTGCGCGGCGAATTGGGCTTGGCCGAACGGCCCGCGAACGTGCTCGTCACCGCCCTGAGAGCGATGGGGTTGCTGGCGACTGATGGCGCCGGCCGGATCGCACTGACGCCCTTGGCGACTGAACATCTTGTGCCGGGCGGAAAATTTTTCATCGGCGAATATCTGTCGCTGATTGCCGACGAAACCGGCGTGCGGGAATTGGCCGAGCGACTGCGGACCAATCGGCCGGCGGGAACCGAGAAGAAGCGTCCGGCCCGGCGTTCATCTATCGCGCCGGCGAACGATCGGCGATGGACCGTGCCGATTTGGCGAGGCATTTCACACTGGCTTTGTCGGGCCGGGCGAATAATGTCGCGCCGTTGCTGGCTCAGGCGGTCGATTTGTCCGGCGCGAAGCGGCTGCTGGATGTCGGCGGCGGCACCGGCATTTACTGCGCGGCGCTGTTGCAAAAGCACGCGCGGCTTAGGGCAATCGTGCTCGATCGGCCGGAGGTTCTGAAAGTCGCGGCCGAATTTGCCGAGTCGCACGGCGTCGCCGATCGATTGGAGTGTCGCGCGGGCGACATGCTTTCCAGCGAGCCGTTGCCTACCGCCGACGTAGTGCTGCTGTCGAATGTGCTGCACGATTGGGATGTCGCCGAATGCCGACGGCTGATCGCGAACTGCGCGAAAGCGTTGCCGCCGCTGGGTCGGCTGTTAATTCACGACGTGTTTCTCAATGATGCCATGGATGGTCCGCTCCCCGCAGCCCTTTATTCGATCGCGATCTTCTCCGTCACCGAAGGGCGCATCTACAGCAGCGCCGAGTATCGCGGCTGGCTTTCCGAAGCCGGTTTGCAGCCGGGCGCGATCACGCCGACGCTGGTTCATTGCGGCGTGCTCGAAGGCAAGAAGCCAGCCGCATAAATACGAAGATATTTAATCATGAAAGACACGAACGACGCGAAAGGAGAGCAACTCCATGACCGAAGCCAACAAAGCCGAAAAGCCGGTGCAAAAGTCGGACGCCGAATGGCGCAAAATGCTCACGCCCGAACAATATCAGGTCACTCGGCAAAAGGGAACCGAGCGCGCTTTTTCCGGTGTCTATTGGAACAATCACGAGCCGGGCGTCTATCGCTGCGTGTGCTGCGGCGAACCGTTGTTCGACAGCGAGAGCAAGTTCGATTCCGGCTGCGGCTGGCCGAGTTTCTTTCAGCCGCTCGATGAGCAGAATATCGAAACGGCCGACGATCGCAGCCATTTCATGCGGCGGACGGAAGTGATGTGCCGCCATTGCGGCGCCCATCTGGGGCACGTCTTCGACGACGGCCCGAACCCGACCGGATTGCGCTACTGCATCAACTCGGCTTCCTTGCGGCATGAACCGAAAAAGCAGCCGTAAATGCGATCCGAGCGATGTGCCACATGCGAAGCCGCGATGGCACGCGCGCGTTATTGTTCGACGAATCGTCGATAAAGCTGGGCGTAGGTGCCGTCCATCGCGACAAGCTCGGCGTGCTTGCCCCGTTCGACGATGTGCCCTTCATCGAGCACCAGCACCTGATCGGCGTGGCGAATCGTGCTGAGCCGATGGGCGATCACGAAGCTCGTGCGGCCCTCGAGCAATAGGCTCAACGCCCGTTGGATGCGAGCTTCCGTCAGCGTATCGACGCTGCTGGTGGCTTCGTCGAGAATCAGAATCCGCGGGTCGGCCAGCATCGCCCGGGCAAAGCAGACGACTTGCCGCTGACCCAGCGACAAATTGCCGCCGCGCTCGCCGACCGCCGTCGCCAATCCCTCGGGCAAAGCCTACGATCAAATCGAGGCAATCGAGGCGGCGCACCGCATCGAGCACTTCCGCGTCGGTCGCCCCGGGCCGGCCGACGCGGATGTTTTCCAGCACGGTATCGCTGAACAAGAAATTGTTTTGCAGCACGATGCCGATCTGCCGGTGCAGCGATTCGCAGGTAATCTGACGGATATCGCGTCCGTCGATCAGCAGTTGGCCGGAAGTGGGCAGATAGAACTTGGCGATCAGATTGATGATCGACGTCTTGCCGCTGCCGGTGTGGCCGACCAGCGCGATCGATCTCGCCCGGCTCGGCCATGAAATTCGACGCCATGCAGCACCGGCCGTTCCGGATCGTAGCCGAACGACAGATCGCGAAACTCAATCCGCCCGCGGATCGGCGGAAGCGCGGTTGCCGTCGGCGGGTCGCTCCACTCGGGCGGCGGATCGAGCAGCTTGAAACACGCGTTCGGCGCCGGCCATCGCCGTCAGGGCCTGGTTGTATTGGTTGCCGAGCGTCGGTGATCGGCGAGAAGAACATCGACGGCCATGAACAGAAAGCCGACCAGATCGCCGACGTCGGTCGTGCGCCGCGGACGCAGCACTTGATAGCCGCCGACGAGCAACAGCAGCGGCGACGAAGAACTGGTTGTTCAAATCCAAGAGCGGCAGAAACAGCCCTTGCGTCCGGTTGACGCACGGCGTTGTATTGCGCATGATCGGCGACCAGTTCGCCGAACATCTCGGCGTTCGCGTCCTGGCGCACGAAGCCTTGCGTGACGCGAATGCCGTTGACGCTCTCGGCCAGCGTGGCCGTCACGCGGCTGAACGATTCCCGCAGCCGCCGCAGCGCGATGCTCATCTTGCGACGGAAATAGTGATTGATCGCCCACAGCACCGGCACGAGCCCCAGCACCATCAGAAACAGCATCGAGTCGTACCACAGCATGAACGCCGCGGCGACGACCATCTGGCCGAGCGACACGAGGCTGACGAACAGCACTTCCTGCACGCCCATCCGCACGTCTTCGACGTCGGAGCTCATGCGGCTGATGATCCGGCCGAGCTTCGTGCGATTGAAAAAGCTCATCGGCAGCGGTTGCAGATGGGCGAAGATTTCGTTGCGCAGATCGTAGACGACCGCTTCGCCCAATTCGAGCGCCAGCCGCTGGCGAAAGTGCATGACGAATTGCGTCGAAATCGCCAGCGACGCAGAAACCGGCCACGCCCCAGATCATGCCGCGCACGTCGCCGCCGGCGATCGGCCCTTTGATCACGGCGGCGATGAGCCAGGTCAGCGCCGGCAACTGAATCGAACGCAGCATCACCACAGCAGCAGCCAATTCCGCTTGGCCGCATAGGGCCGCGTGTATGAAACAGCCGCACGATCAGCCGGATATCGAGCGGCCGCGCATCGGCTTCGTCGGCTCGTTCCGATCGACGCGGGTGAGCGTGCGGTCGAGCGTGTAGGAGGCGGCAGTAGACATTTAGGAAGGGGCGAGGTGTGCGGGGCGAGTGGCGAGTGAACGGACTACTGCGGCGGATCGCTTGCGGTTGCGCGCTGTTCTGAACCAGGACAAGTAGGTTGCAAATCAAGGTCGGTCACTCTCCCAGGCTGCCGGCATTGCCAACTCCGCGTCGGCGGCTTGCAGCCGCGCGCTCGCGATAATGGCCTCGCCGTGAAGCAATTGCTCGTGCGTGCCGCGTTCGACGATTCGGCCGTCTTCGAGCACGACGACCAGGTCGGCTCGGCGGAGCGTGCTCAGACGATGGGCGACGACGAACGTCGTTCGTCCGCGCATCGCGGCTTCCATCGCGGCCAGGATTTCGTGCTCGGTCCCGGATCGATCGATGCCAGGGCATCGTCGAGAATCAGGATCGGCGGCTCAAGCAAAATCGCCCGGGCGATGGCCAGCCGCTGCCGCTGCCCGCCCGAAAGATTGGAACCATATTCGCCGATGACGGTGTCGTAGCCTTCCGGCAAGTTGGCGAATGAACTCATCGGCCGCGGCGATGCGGGCCGCGCTGCGAATCTGCTCGCGCGTCGCGTCGGGCTGGCCGAAGGCGATGTTGGCGGCCACCGTGTTGCTGAACAGAAAGCTCTCCTGAAACACCAGTCCGATGCTGCGGCGCAGGTCGTCCAGATCCAGATCGCGGCACGTCGACGCCGTCGACCAGCACGCGGCCGGCGGTCGGCGTCGTAGAACCGCGGAATCAGGCTGAGCAGCGTGCTCTTGCCGGCGCCGGTGGCGCCGACGATCGCCACACATTGTCCCGGGCGAACGTCGAAATCGATGCCTTCGAGCACCGCCGTTCCGGCCGATAGCCGAACGCGACACTCTCGAAGCGCACGGCGCCGCGGCTCTTCGCGGGCTGCATCGGCTGCGTCGGGTTCTCTACTTCCAGCGGCGCGTCGAGAACCTCGAACACGCGCTCGGCGCCGGTCAGGCTGGTCTGGATGCTGTTGGCGATGTTCGTGATCTGGCCGATCTGGTTGGCGAATTGCTGCAAGCAGATTGGCGAACACGAACAGGCCGCTGCCCAACGCGAGCTCGCCGTGGATGACCAGATAGCCGCCGTAGCCGAGCAGCACGACCATGTTGATTTGCGTCAGCAGGCCCATCCGCGGCTGGAAAAGGCTGATCCGGCGGAAGATCCAGTGCTTCTGATCGCGGGCGGCGCGATTCGCGGTCGCGAATTTCTCGATCTTCGGTTTCTCGCGGCCGAAGCCCTTGACGACCTGCACGCCTTGAATGTTTTCCGACAGCGTCAGTACCAACCGATCGATCAACTCGCTGTTGCGCAGATAGGCGGGCCGCACGGTGCGCGAAAACCGCACCGATGCCCACCACAGCAGCGGCGTCGTGGCGAGGCAGGCGAACGTCAGCGGCACGTGGACCGATAGCATGTAGGCCAGATAGACGGCGAGCGACAGCATCACCGTCAGCACCTGGATGATCACGCCGTCGACGAACATTCGCACGGCCTGCACGTCGCCGGCAACGCGGTTGATGATCGAGCCGCTTTGGTTGGCGTCGAAGAAGCGGAAACTGAGCCGCTGCAGCTTGTCGTAGACCTCGGTGCGCAGTTGCACGACGATTCGCAGCACGAGGTTCGAAACGGTGATGGTTGCGCGAAACCGCAGCGCGGCGTGAATCAGCGCCAAGCCGAGGATCGTTCCGGCGATCAGCGCCACTTGGCCGAGCGGCGACCAACCCGTGGGCGTCCAGCCGAACGGCCAATGTACCGGCGAAGCGCCAGGCAGCACGTGGTTGCGAATCACGTCGATTCCCAATCCGGTCAGCCCTAGTTGCGCAAGCGCCAGCACAACCAACAGGGCTTGCTCGCCGACGACGTGGACGCAGCCCAAGCGGTGCCGCCAGGCTAGTCCGAGCAGCCGGCGGATCAACGTCCAGTTCGAGAATTCTCTTTGCGGCGGGCTCAACGGCGGTACGGGGCTGAAGGCGTTAGGAAGGCGGGTCAAACCAGGTGGGGAAGGAAACTAACGTCGCGTTGCTAGCAGTTCGCCGCTATAACATCGGTGCGGACAGCACTCGGCGGTCGGGGATTCGGCCCCGATTATACAGACAAAAAACGGTCGCTGACAGTTCGCGCCGAAGAACAAACCGTACCAAACTTTGGCCAATCGGAAAACTCCGATTCCTGCGTTGAAAAAGGGGACTGGCTCCGAGTGATGGCTCGGTTTGAACCGACGTTTTTGGTCGCCGCTCGGTGCCTGTCCCCTTTTGCAACTCCGGACGAAATGTAATGGCCCAATTTCTCCACGAATCGCTTGCGGCGTTGCGCGAATTCTGGCCGCACATCTTCGCCGCCGGGATGTTGATCGCCACGATCGTGACTTCCTGCCATGCCGTGCTCAACAAACGCGATGTGCGCGCGACGATCGGCTGGGTCGGCATCATTTGGCTCGTGCCGGTCGTCGGCGTCGCGCTGTATGTGTTGCTCGGCATCAACCGGATCAAACGCAAAGCGACGATGCTACGCAGCGGGCAATATCGGGCCGAACCGCGGGCGTTCGAGCGCCAATGTCCGCCGGCTCAATTGGACGAGATTATCTCCGCCCGCAATCATCACATGCGGACGCTCGTGGAACTCGTCGGCCGAGTGACAAAGCGGCCGTTGTTGGCCGGCAATCGCGTCGAGCCGCTGGCCGGCGGCGACGTGGCCTATCCGGCCATGCTCGCGGCCATCGACGCCGCCACCCGCTCCGTGACGATGATGAGCTATATCTTCGACAACGACCGAGCGGGGCTTCAATTCGTCGCTGCACTGAAACGGGCCGTCGAGCGCGGCGTCGAGGTGCGTGTGTTGATCGATGCGATCGGCTCACGGTACAGTTTTCCGTCGATCGTCCGCGTGCTCGTGAAAGCCGGCATTCGGGCCGAGCGATTCCTGGAATCGTTTCTGCCCGGCTATTTCGCTTACGCGAATTTGCGGAATCATCGCAAGATATTGGTCGTCGACGGCCGGGTCGGCTTCACCGGCGGGCTGAATATCCGCGAAGGCGCGATGCTTTCTTGAAGCCAAAAGCGCCTATCGAGGATTTGCATTTTCGGCTGACCGGACCGGTCGTGCTGCAATTGCAGGAAGTATTTGCGGAAGATTGGTCGTTCGCCACGCAGGAAGTGCTGTCGGGCGAAGTTTGGTATCCGCCGGCGGAAGCCGCTGGAAACGCGTTGGCGCGCGGCATTCGATCCGGGCCGGATGAAGATTTGGGCGAGATCTCGCTCGTGCTGGCCGGAGCGCTGTCGTGTGCTCATTCCCGCGTCGCGGTGGTGACGCCCTATTTCCTGCCCGACGACGCGTTGATTTCGGCACTAAACATCGCGGCCATGCGGGGCGTCGTGGTCGACATCATCCTGCCGCAAGACAACAATCTGGCGATGGTGCAATGGGCTTCGACGGCGATGCTCTGGCAAGTGCTGGGGCATGGTTGCCGCGTTTGGCTTTCGCCGCCGCCGTTCGACCACACGAAGCTGATGCTGGTGGACGGCCTGTGGAGTTTGGTCGGCTCGAGCAATTGGGATCCGCGCAGCCTGCGGTTGAATTTCGAGTTCAACGTCGAATGCTACGACCGGGAACTGGCCAAATCGCTTGGCGAAACCGTCGAGCATAAGTTGAGCCTTGCGCGGCAGGTGACGCTCGCCGACATCGACGGCCGGCGATTCCCGGTGAAACTCCGCGACGGCGTCGCCCGACTGCTGTCGCCGTATCTTTGAAGCGCGGAATGCGTTATTTTGATGGTGCCAAGTTGCGAATTGCCACACTAACCCGATGCGTTAGCAAGGGCAAGCACCAACTCTGCCCCGCCCTTGCTAACGCATCGGGTTCGTGTGTTGCTCCTAATTCCTGACGCTTGTCCCGTGACCCCTGCTATGACATCGTTTATCGTCACCGATGAACTGGTTCACCGCTTCCAGGAAGACGGCTTTTTCCTGGTCGATGGTTTGCTCGATTCCGCCGAAGTCGATTTGCTGCGAAAAATCGCCAGATCGCGGCATTCGGAGGAGAAGCAAGCCGCGAGCCGCCGCGATGGGCAAGGCGGGGCGATTAAGCTGGCCGTGCATAACGAACTGGGCGACGACATCGGCAGCGCCATCGTCCGCAGCCGCCGCATTGTCAACGCGATGGAGCGACTGCTCGGCGGCGAAGTTTATCACTATCACCACAAGATGATCTTGAAAGAGCCGCTCACCGGAGGCGCATGGGAATGGCATCAGGATTATGGCTATTGGTACAACAACGGCTGCCTGTTTCCCGATCTGGCAAGCTGCATGATCGCCGTCGATCGCGCGACGAAGGAAAACGGCTGCTTACAAGTTCTCAAAGGCTCGCATCGGATGGGCCGCATCGATCACGGCAAAGTCGGCGATCAAACCGGAGCCGATATGGAACGGGTGGCCGCGGCGCTCGAGCGATTGGATCTCGTGCATTGCGAAATGGAACCCGGCTCGGCGATCTTCTTTCACTCGAACTTGTTGCACTGCTCGGCACAGAACCGCAGCGCCAATCCGCGCTGGGCGCTGATCTGCTGCTACAACGCCGCTCGGAACGACCCATACAAGGATTCTCGCCATCCTCGCTATTCGCCGCTGGAAAAACTGCCTGACGCGAGAGTCGCCGAAATTGGCCGACGCGAGTTAGAATCCCTGCAATCGTTCGCGGGCGAACCGCTAAAGTAGTAGGCACGCTCCGCGTGCCGCGACCTGCACCAAGAGATGGACCAAACCTTCAGCCGGCGGACGGCACTCGGAGAGTGCCTGCTACATTGAAAGGTGATCGCCTATGACCGTTCGGATCGGCCTGCTGGGAAGCGGATTTCTTAGCACGTTTTACCTGCAAGGCTTGCAAAACGTCGCGGGCTGGGAGATTCCCATCGTCGCTTCGCCTTCGGCAGATCATGCTCGGGCGTTTGCCGAGAAATGGAATATCCCCGAGGCGACGGCCGACGTGAACGGCGTCATTGCCCGCAAGGACCTTGACCTGATGCTGCTGGCGGCGCCGAATTATGCCCACAAGGATTTGGTGATTCGCTGCGCGCGGGCCGGCAAGCACGTTGTTTGCACCAAGCCACTGGCGCGAAATCGGCACGAGGCGCGCGAGATGCTCGATGCCGTGCAAGCCGCCGGAGTGTTGCATGGCTATGGCGAAACCGAGGTGTTCAGCCCCGCCGTGATGAAGGCGCGGGAGTTCGTCGATCGAGGCGGCGTCGGCAAAGTGCTGACGGTCCGGTCGCGCGAAGCTCACGCGGGCCCGCATTCGGATTGGTTCTGGAAGAAGGAACTGAGCGGCGGCGGCGCGATGCTCGACATGGGTTGCCACACGATCGAGGCGGCGCGGTATCTGATCGGCAAGGAAAATCCGATCGTCGAAGTCATCGCTTGGACCGACACGCTGTTTCACCGCGATCGGACCGACGCCGAGGATAATGCCGTGCTGCTGATGCGGTTTCAGGGCGGGCAATTGGGCCAGGCCGAACTGAGCTGGACGGCTCGCGGAGGCCTGGATCTGCGCAACGAGATTTACGGCACCGAAGGAGCGATCTTCACCGACGTGACCCGCGAAACGCCGATCAGAGTGTTTTCCCGCTCCGGCGTCGGCTACACCGTCGAGAAAGCGGAATCGGAAACCGGCTGGCTCTTTCCGCCGGTGGACGAAGCTTGGACCTACGGTTATCGCGAAGAAATGCGGCATTTCGTCGAATGCGTCGCGCAGGGCCGGATGCCGCGAGAAACGTTCGCCGATGGCCATGTCGTGAATTGCGTGCTCGACGCGGCCTATCGCTCGGCGGAGACGAAGCGATGGGAGAAGGTGGACTACGATGGAGAGACGACGTAATGCTCTTGCAACATGATCTGCAAATTCGCGTTCGCTATCAGGAGACCGACGCCATGGGCAGGCTCCATCATGCGAACTACCCCACCTACTTCGAACTCGGCAGAACCGAGTTGCTGCGCGCCGCAGGGTTCAGCTACCGGCAGGTCGAGGAATTGGGGCTGTACCTGGTCGTCTCGGAGATTTCGTGCAAATATCTGCGCCCGGCGAGCTACGACGACGTGTTGACGCTGCGCACGACGACGGTTTCGGCCCGCGGCGCGCGGATCGAACATGAATATCAACTTTTCCGCGGAACGGAGCTGTTGGCCACGGGAAGCAGCAAGATCGCCTGTGTCGATCGGCAAGGGAACGTGAGGCGCTTGCCCGATTGGCTGCAGCGGCCGGCGACTGCAAGAGAGTGATGCGGATGATTACGGCTCGGCGGGCACGACCGTCGACGATATTCGACAAGCCACCGGCGGCTAGCGCCATGCCGCTCACCGGCCGGGGTTGCATGAGCGGCGAGGCGCTAGCCGCCGGTGGACGGTGACCAACTACCACGTCGCTTCCAAGCCGATCGAAGGCCCGTCGAAAGCGACGGTGCCGCCGTGGCTGTAACCCTCTAATTGCCGCGGGCCGAGCGCCAGGCCCGTCATTAAGTAGGCCTGATAACCGAGCCGCAACCAGAGAAAATCGTTCAAGCGGTAGCGGGCGAGCAGGGAGAGCTCGAACAAGGCCGACACGTCGGTTCCGTCGTGCGAAACGTTGAACGGAATAAAACCCGCCGGATCGCCGGTCGCGACGCCGCTAGAATTCAGGTTGTTGCCTTTCTGATTGTAGAAATTGGCAAACAAACCCGCCTTGCCTTCCGAGACGATTTGAAAGCGGTCCCAACCGCGGGTCCATTGCAAGCCGGCTTGGAGCCCGAGCAATTCATTTTGGGTTTTCCAGTTGATATTTTCGTAATCGCCGGTGAAGTCGTCGGAGCCGCTCAGAGTGAAGCTG
Organism: Pirellulales bacterium; assembly: GCA_963738955.1. Lineage (GTDB taxonomy): Bacteria > Planctomycetota > Planctomycetia > Pirellulales > DATAWG01 > DATAWG01. Next base: position 28,017 of record CAVTYW010000026.1, read on the forward strand.
TCGGAGAGTTGGAAATAGCGAAAGCCCCAGAGCCAGGCAAGGCTGTGGTAGGGATCGCGTTGGGTGAGCATAACCCGTTCGTTGATTTCGAGATTGTTGACCTGGCTCTTGTACGTGTAGCCGAGCGTGTTGTCGAAACCGCCGATGAGCGCATCGGTTTGAGTCCAAGGCGAAAACGCCAAGATGGATTCGCCGACCGGATCGCCGAAGATGGTTCGCCCGACCGACCACTGCTGCAATCCCCAGTAGATCGCGTTGACGGCGATGTCGTCGGTCAATCGACGGCCGAATTGCAGGCGGACTCCTGTTTCCAGCGGAAATAGCTCGTCGTCGCTGTAGAGGCTGTCGGTGCCGAACGCCGGCGGATTGCCGGAACCGGGATTGTAAAACGTCGCGCCGAAGAGAGTGCTGCTGCCGACGCTGCGTTCGAGAAACAGGGCATCGGCACTGAATTCCCAACGGGGGCCTTCAAGGGCGCAGCTCGGAAAGGTTTCAACCGGAATGGAAGGAGCGGGCGTATATGCGGGCGGGCCGCCAGGGGCCGGCGTGTAGGGAGCTGGCGTGTACGTCGGAGCCGGCCCGTAAGGAGCTGGAGTGTAGGAAGGCGGACCGTAGGGCGATGGCGAATACGGAGCCGGCGTGTACGACGGCGGCGCATTGTACGACGCTCGCGCGGCTGGCGCGGGAGTATACGAAGGTGCGCCGCCCGGCGCCGGCGAATAGGGCGCCGGATTGTACGGCGCTGAATTGTAGGGCGCCGGAGTATAGGCAGGGCCCGCTGGCGCAGGCGTGTAACTCGGCGCACCAGACGGCGGCGGATTATAAGGCGCCGGGCTGTAGGCGCTGGGTTATACGGGGCCGGATTGTAAGGCGCGGGCGATTGGCCCGGCGACATCGGCACGTCGGCCGTCGGCGTCGGCGGAACTTGTGAATATTGAGCCTGTGCGGTTGCCGAGCCGAACAAGACGACGACGAAAGCGAGTCGCGGCATGAGGTGTTTCATAGGGGCGGGATTAAATCAAAAACCAGCCCGCGGGGGTAGAGCGGTTTTTGTTGACGGAAAGCATTGCGAGGCAGTGCTTTGCGGCGCCGTTGACCCAGGGAAGGCCGGCAACTCACAACTTGATAGCGGGGCCGAGGGCGGCCGTCCCTGGGCTTATGCATCGCGATGGATGCGCGCTGTCATTTCGCGCCGGTGAATATCTCCAGCCATTTTTCCGCTTCGGCGATGCCTTGCGGATCAACGACGCGCAGATGCGCCAGCGCCGTCGCGGCTTCCGGCTTGGGGCAGGCTTTGAGATAGCCGACGATCGCGCGGTGGATCAACGGGTCGGCATAGCCCTTGCGCTCGTAGAGGTTGGCCACGTGCGCGAGGATCGGCCAATACTGCCAGCGGGCGAGGTCGGTGATCCCATCGGCCGCGAATTCGGGGCGATCCAACACATGTGCGAGCGCCTCGGCCTCGCGAATCGGCTCGATGCCGTGGCCGAACTGATGATAGAACCGCAGAGCGCGCATCGCGTGTTGAACGTCGCCGATCGCGGCCTTGGGATTGGTGAAATAGCGTGATTCGAGCAAATCGAGGCCCTTCGGGCCGGTCAGCATCAGATACCCGCCCAATACGCCGTCGAAACCGGCGCGGAAGTCGCTTGCCGGAGCCACGATTTGTTGGTGCAGCAGTTCCTCGTTGAGGCGGCGGTCGACGGCGCCGCTCGCCATTCCGAGCGCCAGGCCGTAAAACCCCTTTCGCTCCGGCGGCACCTGCGGATCGGTGAGCCAACGGCGCAGCTTATTCATGTCCAAATCGTGCGCCGCCGGAACCGTGTCGTCGAACGAAGCATGGGCAAATTCCTGCAGCGCGTCGTCGGCCACCAGTGGATTGCGATGCTCGAGAAATCGGGCAAAATACTTGAGCCGCTCGGGATTGGCGCAGAAAGCGCCGGTTCGCGGAAGACATACGCATAGGCCGATTCGTCGAGCGGAATGGCGGTCCATTGGAGATCTTGAACCGACGCGTCGTCGGCGCCCGAGGCGAGCAGCATCCCGAGCGAGCCCTCTTTGATCGGCGCGTCGGCGGCAACGCGGAGCGACTCGGCTTCGCCGAGACGTTTCTTGCCCTTCAGCACCGCGTGAATTCGAAACGATTGGCGGCGGGTGGCGCTGGAATCAGATTTGCCGCCGGCCGTTTCGCTAGCCTTATCAGTAGCCTTATCGGTGGCCTCGACCAATACGACGACGGCCGACGCGTCGCGCTGCTGCGCCAGCGTCGCGCGGACGGCGCGGCAGAACGGACAAGCCACGGCGGCGACCGTCAGCCAGCCGGCCAATATTGCCGCGCCCGCGCCGATCCACGCGGAGGGCAGCGGCGGACGGTTCGTGGCACGCGAGTCGAACATCAAGAATCCTGCGACGATTCGGCCGCCGACCGTTCGCGGCCCAAGAGAACATCGACCGCGGCGCCCACGTTCGGACTGGCCATGAGCGCCTCTCCCACAAGTATCGCATCGACGCCCGCCGCTTCCAAGCGAAGCACGTCGGCGCGACTGCGGATTCCGCTTTCGGCGACCAGGACACATTGGTCGGGCACGCGATCTCGCAGCCGCAGAGTATGCTCCAAATCGGTCTTGAACGTGCGCAGATCGCGGTTGTTTACGCCGATCAGCGTCGCCCCTGCGTCGAACACGCGCTGCGAGATTGTCCGGATCGTAAATCTCCACCAGCGGCGACATGCCGAGGCCGACGATTTCGTCGTGCAATTTGCGCAAGTTGCAATCGTCGAGACATTCGGCAATCAGCAGCACGGCATCCGCGCCAGCAGCGCGGGCTTCATACACCTGATACGAGTCGAGAATGAAATCCTTTCGCAGCACCGGCAACCGCACGGTGGCGCGAACCTGCTGCAAATCGAGCAAGCTGCCTTGGAAAAACGGGCCGTCGGTCAACACGCTCAGGCAACTGGCGCCATGCCGCTCGTAGGTTCCGGCGATTTGCAGCGGATCGCAATCGGCGCGAATCACGCCGGCCGACGGGCTGGCTCGCTTGATCTCGGCGATGAGTCGAATGGGCCCGCCCTGTGCGAGCGCGGAAAAAAAATCGCGCGGCGGTGGCGCATTCGCCGCGGCTTCGCGCACGATCGATTCCGACCGCGCGGCTTTAGCGGCGGCGATTTCGTGACGCTTGGAGGCGACGATTTTGTCGAGCACGGGGGGAAGGAGTAAGGGGAAAGTAGAGAGTGGAAAGTGCAAAAGCAAGTGCGCGTTCAAGCCCAGGGATGGCCCGGAGATCGCTTTATATCAGTGAAGACGTCGCAGGGCCTTCCCTGGGCTTACGGGTGGCGGGCAACTTTCGCGATGGGGGCTTTCGCGTTGCGCCATTCGGGCGATGCCAGCCAGATCATGGCGGTGCCGTCGCGGCTGGCGGTGAGCACGTAGGCGCCGTCGGCGGAAAACGAGACCGAGGTGACCTCCTGCGTGTGGCCTTTGAGTGTTAGAACTTCCTTTCCCTTGTCGGCGTCCCAAATCTTGGCGGTGTCGTCTTGACTGCCGGTAATCGCGCGGAGACCATCGGGCGAGAACGCCACCGAACCGACTGCCGCTGTATGGCCGGCGAGTGTGGCGAGCGGTTGCTCGGTTTCTACGTCCCAGATTCGGGCCGTGTTGTCGGCGCTGCCGGTGATGATTCGCTTGCCGTCTTTCGAAAAGGCGGCGGACAGCAGGCCCCATTGGTGGCCCTTGTAGACGTGCAACTGTTTCGCCGTCTTAGCGTCCCAAACGCGGGCCGTCTTGTCGCCGGAGGCGGTGAGGACATATTTGCCATCCGAGGAAAATGTCGCCGCGGTGACACGGTCTTGGTGACCGACGAACGTGCGAAGGGGTCGGCCTGTCTTGGCGTCCCAAATCTGAGCGGTTTTGTCGTCGCTGGCGGTGAGAATCAAGCTGCCGTCGGGAGAGAACTCGGCGCTGTTGACGTAGCCAGTGTGACCTCTCAGTTTCAACTCCGCGCGGCCGGTCTCGACGTTCCAAATCTTGGCCGAGTTGTCCCAGCTACCGGTGACGATTCGCTTTGCATCTGGCGAGAATCGAGCGGAGGCGACGGCGCCGTTCGGTGTGAACGACATTCGCTCCTTGCCGCTGGCGACATCCCACAGCCGCGCGCCGTTGCCGCCGACCGTGATTAGATACTGAGCATCGGGCGAGAAGGCGGCCGACCAAATCAGTCCGTCAGGCAGCGTGAGGAATGCGGCTTTCGGGCCGTCCTCTGCTCGCGGCGAGGCGACTTCACGCTTGTCGTGAAAGTTCCACAGGCGGACGGTGCGCTGCTTGTAATTGACCCACAGCGCAAAACGCCCGTCGGAGGAAACTCCGATTTGGCTGGTTCCCTCGTCGCCGCCGAGCGTGCCGAGCATCCTGGCCTTATCGACGTCCCATAGCCGAACGAGGCCGTCGTCGCCGAGCGTAATCGCTTGCGAACTATGCGGAACGACCGCCACGGCTTCCACCGGACCGGGATGCTTGAGGATCAACGCCAACGGCTCCTCGCCGGAAGCGACATCCCACTGACCGACGGTGCGATCGGCGCTGGCGGTCAGCACGCGACGACCGTCGCCCGTGAATTCCGCCGCGGTGATCTTGCCGGTGTGCGTGTCGAGCGAGCGGGTTTCGGCCGCCGTTTGCGTATTCCAAAGAGTGCAATGACCGTGTGCATCGCCGACAAAGAACTGCATGTCGTCGGGCGAGAAGGCCACAGCGGTCACTTCCGCCACCAATGGCTTGGTCGATCGCAACAACTCGCCGGTTTCGGCATTCCAAAGGCGGGCGGTCAAGTCGTCGCTGCCGGTGAGAACGGTCTTTCCGTCGTGAGAAAGCACGGCGACAGAGCCGCGGCCGGTGTGGTCGAGGCGCAGGATTTGCGTGCCGGTAGTTACGTCCCAAGTGCGGGTCGTGTTGTCAGCGGCGGCGGTCAGGAGGCGTTTCCCGTCGGGGAAGAAGGCGGCCGTCGAGGCGAGATAGTCGTGCCCTTCCTCGAAGTCCTGGAGCAACTTGCCGGTGGCGAAGTCCCACATTTTAGCGGTGCGATCGCGGCTGGCGGTAACAATTCGCTTGCCGTCGCGCGAGGTTGCCGCCGAGAGAACGGCGTCGGTGTGCCCTTGCAGCACGCGGCCTTGCAGCACGCGAACTTCTTCGTAGCCGGCGATGCTCCAGAGCTTGATGCCATTGTCGTGGCTGGACGAGAGAACCGAATGGCCGTCCGGAGAAAACACCGCGCTATCGACCCAGCCGCCATGCCCGCGCAGCGTTTTGATCAACTTGCCGCTGGCGAAATCCCAGAGCTTGATCGCATTGTCGTTGCTGCCGCTCAACACGAGCTTGCCATTGGCGGAGACGGCAACGGTGTGGATCGGGCCGGTGTGGCCTTCCAAGGCGCGAAATGGCGGCGGCGGATTCGTGCCACCGGTAACCACGGCGGGATAGTCGAACGGCCGAACGCGATCCGGCTCCCAAATCAACACGCGGTTGTCGTACCCGCCGGAGACGACCGATTTGCCGTCGGGCGAAAACGCGGCGGCGTAGACCGGGCCGGCATGGCCGGTGAACGGCGGGCCCGCCTTGGCCGTGTCGGTCGCCCAAACGATGGCCGTGCCATCCTGGCTGGCGGTAACGATGTGCGACTCGTCGGGCGAGAATGCGGCCGACCAAACCCACCAGTTGTGGCCCAAATACTGATGTAGTTCTTTCCCGGTCGCGATGTCCCATAGCCGGGCCGTTTTGTCGTAGGAAGCGGTCAGCAGGCGCTTGCCGTCGCGGGAGAAGACGACGGAGAGGACATCGTCATGGTGACCGACGAGCGTTTGAATCAGGGCGCCCGACTTGGCGTTCCAAATCTTGACGTACCCCTTCTTGTCGCTGCCGCCGGTAGCGATCGATTCACCATCCGGCGAGAAGGCAACGGCGTGGACATAGAGCGCACCGTAGGGAATCGTCAGCAGCGTTTTGCCGGTGGCAAGATCCCACACGCGGGCCTTGCCGTCCCAACTGCCGGAGACAAACCGTTGGCCGTCGTCGGCGAAAGCGATCGCATCGACGGGGGCTTCGCCGGCAAAGTCTTTGACGCTTTGCGTCGAAAGGAATCGCAGCCGGCCCCATTCCCAATTGCGCAATCGGGGCGGGCAATCGTTGAGCAACTGCTCGGCGGTGTCGAAGGCGTTTTCATCGATCTTCGCCGCGGCCAGGCCGATGCGAGCCACGTAGGCTTGGTCTTCTTCGCTTTCTTTGCGTCGTTCGCCTTGTCGCGATCTTCTTTCGCGGCTAGTTCCGAAGCGTGAGCCTGGTCCTTCGCCTTCGTCGCCGCATCGGCGGAATCGCGGGCGGCTTGGGCGGCTTCATCCGCTTTCGTCTTCGCGTCTTTTGCCCGGTTTTCGGCGGCCACTGCCAAGTCGCGATCGGCCTTGGCTTGCTTCTCGGCCGTTTTCGCGCTCGCTTCGGCGCCGAGCGCGAGATTCTTTTCGGAATTGATCTTGATTGCGGCGAAAGTTCCGCCGACGAGGATCGCTACGCCCATCGCCACGGCGGTCCGGCGAATGCTTTTCAACCGTTGTTGTCGGCTGTCGCGTTCGCGCTGGCGCGGCGACGATTTGGCGATGCACCTCGATGTGCGCCGGATCGCTGGGATCGACCAACGAAGCGCCGAAATCGAAGTCTTCCTTGCGCATGGCTTGGCGAGCGTAGGCCAGCTTCGCCGCCGAGATGCCACTGCGGGCCTTGACGTTGCCGTCCCACAGCGCGGCCGCTTCCTGGAACGCGAACAACGCGCGGGAATAGGTTTGATAATCGCCCGTTCTTCCGCGGCCTCCAAATCCTGCTCGGCCCGGGTCGAGAGCACGATGCTTTCCGAATGCGATTGATACTGGCGAATCGCGGCTTGAAAGTCCTGCACGCTGGCGTAGCGATCGCCGGGCACGGTGGACATCGCCTTGAGGGCGATGTCCATCAGTTCGCCCGAATGCTCGGTCGGCTGGATTTCGTTCTGGGCCGCGGCGAACAGACAGTTCATCACGTTCTTGCCGGTGTGCGGCGGCTTGCCCGTGATGATCTCGTACAGGATCGCGCCGAGCAGGTAGATGTCGCTGGCCGGGCCGATCCGGTCGATCGGACCGGTGGCCATTTCCGGGGCCATGTAGGCCGGCGTGCCGCCCATGCTGCTCGTTTGCGTGATGCTGTCCGCCTTGCGGAAAGCGGCCGTCGACATCGCCAGGCCCCAGTCCATGACCAGCACTTCGCCGAAGTCGCCGAGCATCACGTTTTCGGGCTTGATATCGCGATGGATGACGCCGCGCGAATGGGCGAACGCCACGGCGTCGGCCACTTTCATCAGGATTTCGAGGTTCTCGGCGAGCGACTTCTGCTCGATGACCGACATCCAGGGCGTGCCCTGCACGCGCTTCATCGAATAGAACAGCGCCCCGGTCTCGTTGCTCCCCAGATCGTAGATCGGGACGATGTTCGGATGGTCGAGATCGCCGGTGACGACCGCCTCGGAGAGGAATTTCTCGCGCTGGTCGACGTCGCTGGCGATGTCGTTCTTGAGCATCTTGACCGCCACCGTGCGGTCGATCGAGGCCTGCCGGGCGGAGTAGACGACGCCCATGCCGCCCTCGCCGATCACGGTGAGCAATTCGTAATCGGCGCCGACGCGAGTCGTCTCTCGCACGTCGCGCAGCGCGCGATGCTTGATGACCAATTTCGAATCGCGGGCCTTCGCGGCCCCTTGGTCGCCTTTCAGGCTAGTGCGCGGCGACGTGCTTGGATCGAATGTGCCGCGCCACAGTTTGGCGACTCGCTCGGTGTCGTCCGCGGCCATGCCCGCCGCGGCCATCGTCTGCGCAATGCGGCGGTCGTCGTACGTGCTCGGTTGCTTTTGCTTCGGAGGCGGAAGATCGATCGTCGCTCCATAATTCGTGCGATCAGCGTCGGTGGCGGCATCGGTCCCCTTGTCGTCCGGTTGATTGTGAACCGTGGCGGCCGAGGATGGCCCCAACTCGATCGTTTGATCGATATTGCCGCGTGGAGTCGGGTACGATCGAGGGTTGCTGGGAGGAGTCGGATGCGAGGCGGGCGGCGTTTCGGTGGGCGAAGTTTGCCCGGACGACAGCGGCGCGACCAGCGGAACCTGCGCGGGCGAACTATCGCCCATGCCGGCGCCGGGCGGCAACAGCGTGGGCATCGCCTGCGGCGGCCCTTCCCCGGCTTCGGCGGCGCCGCGATTGACGATTCGCGCCATCGTCGCCTTCAAAGCGGCGAGAGGATCCTGCGGCGGCGGAGAGCCGTAGTCCATTGGCGGCGCTCCCATTGCCGGAGGCTGCTGCGCATAGTTCGCTGGTTCTTGAGCAGCGGGATCTTGCCACGCCAGCATATTGCCGCAACTTGGGCAGCACCGCGCTCAGCGGCGATTCCGACAGATCAGCATTGCAATAAGGGCAAGTGGACATGGGAGAGAATCGCTAGTCGGGTGAGAAAACTGAGTTCCTATTCTACATTCGCCGATTTTCGCAGCCAACGCGAAAGCCGACCGCTCTTGGAGAGCGATCGCTTGCTCAATGTTTCCATGACATCGTCGGTCTGCCGCGGATTCACGGCGACGGCGGCCGCGGCGGCGGCGCCTGCGGCGGCCAAAGCGGCCCACTCTTTCGACCACAGCGAACCGGTGCGCTCGCGGTTGGTCGCGGCCGTCGGCGTTCCGTGCGCCGCCGCGGGAATCGACGGCGGCGTTTGCGTCGCGCCTGGCGCTGCGCCGGTCGGCGGAGTGTTTTGATGGTTGCCGCCAGTTGCGGGTTGGCCCGAATTGTTCGCGGGTTGCTTCTCAAGCGCAGTTGCGCCGGTGTCCTTCGCCGCCGACGGGTCGGCGTCGGTGAGGCCGTCGGATTTGTCGGAGTCGGTTTGGCTGGTCGGCGGACGGTCGCCGGCGCCGCCGGAATCTTCCGCCGAATCCACCGGCCGCCCCTGACGGACCAATACGTCGATCACCAGCCGCTCGTGTCCACCCTCGGAGAGAAACACCTGGTAATGACCATCGGGCAATTTCTTGAACAAGCCCGGCAAATCCTTGAGTTGCGACTCGGGCACCTGAATCGGATCGGAGGCTTCGCCAAGTGGGGAAATGATCCGTAGCACCACGCTGCGATCGGAGGCGACCGTCGCCTGACTCTCCGCGACACCGACATCGACGGCCTCCGTGACCGGTTGATCGAGCGCCGCCACTGTCGGAGCGAATTCGAGCACCGGCGGCGCGACGAATTCGACGAACGACGGCGGCGAGTCGGGAACGACGGCGAAACCCACTCCCGTGCCGGCAACGGCCGCCATGGTTTGCGTGTTCACATTCGTGCCGGTCACGGTGATTGGAATCGGCGCCGCTGGATTGGTCTTATTCGGATTCGTGGCATAGAAGTGGACGAGTTGCGCCGTCGGCGCCGCCAAGCTTAGCGTCGCATTGCTGGTGGTTCCGTCGTCCCAATTGACCGTCACGGGAACCGAAAACGGCGCCGGAGAGAGAGGAGCCGTGGCGGAAGTGGCCGCCGACACCAGCGACACGGTCAACGTCGTCAACGAAGTGGCCGTGATGTCCGTGGCCGAGGCCGTGACTTCCCACAATGCGATCGAAAACGTGCTGTTGGTGCTCGTCGGCGGAGCGCCGCCGGTGCTTGAGTTGGTGGCAGTGACCGTCAACGCGATAATGCTTGAGGAAAAGGACAGCGCAGCGCTGTTGACCACGGAGATCTTGCCGGTTGCGGCGTCGATGCCAAAAACTCCATTGGAATTGCCCGCCGTGATCGCGTAGGTAAGCGTGGTGCCGGTATCGATGTCGGTTGCCCCGTCGGTGCCGACCGTCGTGTTGTTCGGCGCCAGCACCGGCAGATTGACCGGCGAGGTTTGCGTGTGGGTGAAGACCGGCGGGTCGTTGATCGCGGCCGCCGTGACCGAGACGGCGTTGTTCGAAACCGGCGGCGCGGTGATGCCGTCGTGAACGGTGATCGTGAATCCGGTGAAGACCGAAGAGCCCGGCGCGGTCTGATGCGCCGTGGGGGTGAAGACGAGAGCTTCCAAGGCCGCGGTTGCCGCCGACGCGGAGACGCCGGTAAGGGTGTAGGTTCCGTCGTGGTTGTTCACGAAGCCGCCCCCGGCAAGCGAACCGTTGGCCAGCGTCGCGTCGGTTGTGCCGCCGGTCAATTGTTGCGTGATCGTGATCGTGTACGTTTGCACCGGCGTGTTTGGATCGGCGATGCCCGGCTGAGCGCCGAAAGCCGCGGCGAAGACGGCGATCGGCGCTTCGTCGGTGGTCGTTTGCGAGGGCGTCGTGACAGTGATCGTCGCCGGAGCCACCACTTGAAGGGTTGAATTCGCAGTGAGACTGCTGAACGCGCCCGAGCTCGGCAACAGGGTCGGATCGAATGTGCCGGTCGGCGAGCCGACGGTTTGATCCCATGCCAGGAATTGAATCGTCGCGGTGCCGAAGAAATTCGTGGCGGGCAAAAACCTCACATAGTCAGTGGGGGCCAGCAGCAAAGCTGAATTACTGCCGACGCCGGTGATTGCCGTCCAATTCATGCCGTCGGTCGAATAATCCCATTCGCCGATGACGACGCCTCCGCCGCCCGTGGTTTGAACCTGCGTGATCGCGACGCCGATCGGGTTGCCGTCGGCATCCGTCGCCTTGCCGCTGAGCAGGCTGGAAACGAGCACACCAGTATCCCCCGCGCTCGATATGTTCTCCGCGATCGACGGCAGATTGTTCGCGCCCGCCGCGAGCAAGGGAGCGGCGTTTGCCGTCACGGTCAGTTCCGTGCCGGTGTCGGTGACCGTGTTCACCGGAGCGAAAGTCGCATCGGCCACCACGATCTGAAACTGCGTGACGACCGACACTCCATCGGCGACTTCGTGAAGCGTCGGCGTGAAAACCAACGCGTCGAGAGCCGCAGTGACTTGAGCGGCCGTTCCCGTGAGCGTGTACGTGCCGTCGTTGTTGTTCGTCAGCCCCGCGCCGGAGAGAGTGCCATTGGCCAGCGCCGAGTCGGTGGTCGCCACGCCGCCGACCAATTGCTGCTGCGTGATCGTGACCGTCACCGATTCGGTGGTCAGCGTATCACCGATCGCGGCGCCGCTGAACGGCGTGCTGGTTTGATCGTCGAGGCTGGTCGTCGTTTGAACTCCAGTGATTGTCAGCACGGGAAAAACCGTGACCGACGCCGTCTCGGTGCTCGAGCTGAGATTGCGAGAGAAGGGCTTGGTCGTCGGATTGGTGGTCTGATCGGGCATGTGGCCGACCTGGTCCCAAGCCAGATACGTGATCGTCGAAGTTCCGGTGAAACCCGAGTTCGGCAGGAAGCGGACGAAATCCGTCAACGCCAGCAGAAACACCGACGGCTGCGCTGGCGCGGGAGGCGTAAGGCCGATACTCGTCGGAATCGAATGCCAGGTTGTCCCGTTCGTGGAATACTGCCAGACGCCGTTCGTGTTGTCGATCGCCGAAACGGCGATTCCCGACGAACCGCCGGCGCCGATCGGCAAGTCGGAAACTTGAATTCCGGGATCGTTTGTGTTCGTCGATGCGTTCTCGGGAATCGGCGGCAGGTTGTTCGTGCCGGTGAGAGTCGGGGGCGTAACCGACTGGGTCTTCAACAGCGTGCCGGAATCCGTGACGGTGTTCGTCGGCGCGGAAGCGTCGGCCACCTGAACTTGCAAGGTCGTATTGACCGTCATGCCCGGAGGGCCCGGATTCGGCGTGAACACCAGGTTTCGCAACTCGGTCGTGGCAGCCGACGCGGTCACGGTGAGAGTATAGGTTCCATCCCCGTTGTCGACGAAGCCCGAGAAAGAGTCGCTGCTGGTGAGCGCACCGTTGGCTTGCGTCGAGTCGATGGCGCCGCCGTTGAGCTTTTGCGTGATGGTGATCGTGAGAGTTTCAGTGGGGTCGGTGTCGGCGATCGTCGCATGCACCGAGCCGTTGTCGAAGGGAGTCGCCGTGGTGTCGTCTTGAGTGTTGGTGGTTCCGGTGCCGCTGATCGAAAGCGCCGGATAGACCACGATCGAAGCCGCCGCGCTATTGATACTGTAAGCGCCCGGAATCGTGGCCGGATTGTTCGAGCGCGTCGGCCGTGCCGCCGTTCGCCGGATCCCAAGCCAGCAACGTGATAGTCGCCGTGGTCGCCACTCCCGTGGTGGATTCGAACCGCACGGAATCATTGGGCTTGAGCAGAAACGCCGAGGTCGAAGTCACCGTGGGAATATCGTGCCACGTCGAGCTACCGAACAGCTTGTACTGCCATGTTCCGTTGGAATCGTCCGTCGCGATGATCGCGGCGCCATCGGTTGAAGGGCTGGCATTGATCAGCGACGAAACCTGGATCCCACTGCTGTTCGTTTCGGCGGGAATCGCCGGGAAGTTGCTCACGCTGGTGAGCGTCGGCGGCGTCGTCACGACCACCGACGTGTGATTATCCGTCGCGGTGCTCAGATTCGAGATGCCGTTGGACACCACGACCCGGAAGTCCGTCGTCACCGACGCTCCCGGAGTGAGCGAGGCATTTGGCGTAAAGACAAGCGATTGCAACAGCGCGGTGGCATTGGCCTCAGAAACGCCGCTAAACGTGTAAACGCCAAGAGCGTCGCTGGTGAAGGCGACGTTCGGGCTCGACAGCGCACCGTTGGCAAACAGCGTGTCGGTAGTGCTGCCGTCGCTCAATTCCTGCGTGATCGTGATCGTCACCGTGTCGGTCGTGTCGGGATCGGCGACCGAGGCGCCAGCAAAAGGCGCGGGCGTTTGGCCGGACAACGCGTTGGTTGTTCCGGTCCCGCTGATCGCGATCACCGGATAGACCGTGATCGACGAAGTCGCGCTGGCGGTGCTGAAGGCGCCGGAACCGGGGGCAGCCGTGGTGTCGTCGGTCGTGTGATGCGTTCCGCTCGTCCCATCCCAAGCGACGAACGTGATCGTCGCCGTGCCGCCGAAGCCCGAATTGGGCACGAATCGCAAAAAGTCGCCGTTGTCGAGCAGGAAGGCCGATCCGGCGCTTACTCCCGAAAGATTATTCCAGTGACTATTGTCGGTCGAACCATTCCCATTGCCCATCGGTGACGTTTCCCGTCAAGCCCGTGACGGCAATGCCGAGCGAGCTGTCGTTGGGATCGACCGTCTTGCCTTGAATCAGATTGCCGACCTGCGTGCCGTTGACCGAGGCGGAATTGGTGGGAATCGCGGTGAAATCGAGTGCGCCGTTGAGCACCGGCGTCACATTCCCCGTCACGGCGAGCGACGACGACGCCGGGGCCGTCTGCGAGAATTCGTCGGTAACGCTCAGGGCGAACGTGGTGGTGAGCGTCGTGCCGGCAGTGCCGCTCGACGGCGTGAATTTCAACGCCTGAATCGCGGTCGTGGCGTCGGCCGCATCGACGCCGGCGAGCGTGTACGTGCCGTCGCCATTGTTCGTGAATCCGCCGCCCGACAACGATCCGCGGGACAGGCTCGTGTCGAACCGTGCCCCCTTTTTTTTGCGTGATGGTGATGGTTAGCAAGTCGTTGCTGTCGGCGTCGATGATCGCGACGGAGCCGCCCGTGTTGTTGTACGGATTGCTCGTTTGGTCGTCCAAGATCGAAGCAGGTCCGGTTTGGGTTGTGGCGGTCGACAGCGTTGCGGCGGAAACGGTGATCGACGAGGTCTGCGGACTGGCCGCGTTGCTAAACGCGCTCACGTCGGTGGAAGGGTCGATCGTCGATGTGTCGGTGCCGGATTCGTTCCACGCCAAGAACGTCAGCGACGCCGTACCAGTGGCTTCGTTGGGAACGAAACGCACGGAGTCGGCGCCGTCGAGCAAGAGAGCATTGGAGCTGGAAAGATTGGTTGGAAACTGCGTCCAACTTCCGGCGGGAACTTTATACCACCAAGTGCCGTTCAACGTGCCGCTGCCGGTGTTCGCCCCGGTAATGGCAATTCCCAGGCCGCTGGGGGGAGTGGTATGGCCGCTGATCAACGATGTGACGGTGTTGCCGTTGTTCGTTCCGCCCAGCGTGATCGCCGTGAGGTTGTTCGCTCCATTGATAACCGGCGCACCGCTCAGCACGCGTCGATCTTCCAACCGGCCCACGACCAAGGGGATCAGCAATTCATCGCGCCGACGGCGGTCGGCCGACGCCCGCCGACGAGCCTTCGGGCTCTTCCGAATCCAATGAGGCATTTGCATAGTTGACCTATTCCACTGCGACGCGTCGTCAGCCGGGTCGGTGCGGACTCCCGACCGTGACGATTGGGTAAAACCTTATTATCTCGCCGCGCTTGCGATCGTGTCAAACAATGCGAGCTTTGCCCTGCCGACAAAGGCGACGGAGGCCCAAATTCCGGCCAGTTTCAAGCATATCGCCCTCGAGACCAAATCCGGGCATTACCCGTCACGTCGTATCCTTTAATCGGTCCATGCGGCGCATAACTTCGTCATGGATGGAATCCTCGGATCGGCCGGAAGAAGTCGATTCATCGTGGCCCGCTCCGGAACCGGGTCAATCGGTTCGCCGCCGCCGATTCCCAAAACCACCGCCGAGGGCGGTGGACACCTGGGAAAGCTGCTTGCGGCCCATGTTTGATTATACCGGTTATGCCGCCCGTAGCGATGAACTTTGGGACGCGAAATGTCAAGCGGTAACGATTTTTCCGCCAGTGCCGATCGGTTCAATAAAAGCGCTCGCTCCGAACCCGAACGGATAACAAGAACCGGAGCGCCGGTGGACGAAGATTACCCGTATAGCGATTGTGACGGCTGGTTGAAAAAGGGGACCGGCTCCAGGCCGGCGGAACGATTGCCGCAAGGGTCGCAATGCGGCCGGAGCGCCGGTCCCCTTTTTCAATACCCGCGTGAAAGGCTCCCCTATGAAATCCGTCCCGGGCATTCGAATTCTGGCGATTCTTGGACTTTTGGCCGCTGGCGGCGCCGGAAGCCCTGGCAGCGCCACGGCACAGACCCCTGCCGGCCAGACCATCAATTGGCAGACTCCAACGTTGCGCCCTGCAGCGTCGCCGGTACCCGGCGACAATCGATTGCAGATCATCTCGGCCCGCTCGATCCCATCGGCCTACGATCCGGCCGGATCGCTCCGCGTCGTGCAAGATAGCGAACCGCGGCAACCCGAACCGATCGGCCCCGGAGCTCCGCGCGGAAATGATTCCAACTTGCCGCGGTCGGCCACGGTGCCGCCTGGCAATTACGAGGCCGTCAACACCGGCTGGAAGCCGATCGGCGCCGTGACCGCCTCGATTGCGCCGTCGGCGGGCGAGTTACCGGCGAATTTGGCGGCCGCGCGGTTCGCACAAGCCGGCGAGGTCATCGCGCCCGTGAACGTGAACCGCGATTGGCCGACGCTCTCGTATTCGTGGGAAGCGTCGGCCGTCGCCCATAATCCGTTGTATTTCGAAGACGTGAATCTGGAGCGCTACGGATATACGCGCGGAATCTTGCAGCCGCTGATTTCCGGAGGCCGTTTCTTCACATCAGTCGTGTTCCTGCCGTACAAGATCGTGGCCCATCCGCCGGGCGAACTCATTTATCCGTTGGGCTACGCGCGGCCGGGCGACCCCGCCCCGCGGCTGCGCGAGATCGAGCCGATCAAGCTCAGCGCCGCCACCGTGGAAGCCGCGTTCGTCGTCGGGATGGTGATCTTGCTGCCGTAGGCGCGGCCCGCCCTTGCCTGGGCGCCGATTCGTGGGTAAAATCCTCCGTTTCCACGAATGCGCCGCGCTCGCCCAGTTTGCTTGAAGGAACTCCGATCATGAAAGATGGCATCCATCCGAAATACATGGTGACCAAAGTGCATTGCGGATGTGGCAACACATTCGAAACCCGCAGCACCGTGCCGGAGTTGAAAGTCGATATTTGCAACGTTTGCCACCCCTTCTACACGGGCAAGCTGAAGTTCGTCAACACCGCCGGCCGCATCGAAAAGTTCAAGACAAAATTCGCCGGCGCGGGCTACGCCAGCCTGAAGCGTGGCAAGAAGCAGCCGGCCGAAGCCGCTACGGCCTCCGCTGCCCCCGCCGCCGAAGCTTAGCTGCGTCGGCCCATCTTTGCCGCCACGGTGTCCGACAATCGCGGTTGTGCCACTGGCAAGCGCTGCCTGCCAGTGCCGGCCGTGTGAGTTGACATCGCCTCGTGGAGTGCTCTTGCCGCTCCACATCTTCGGCTGCCATACTCTCGCGTAACCGCCGGTTTGGCTCCGTTGCGCCGCGAATTCCAATGACAATTCTCCAAACCCAACTGTGTTCCGACTGCCCTGAACCGATTTAGCTTCCCATGCGCGACGTACTCGATCAAAAACTGGCCCGCTACGAGGAACTCGAGCAATTGCTGCTCGATCCGAAGGTGCTCGCCGATTCGGCCCGCATGGGGCCGATTGCGCGCGAACATGGTTCGCTCGCCAAGCTCGCCACGAAATATCGCCGGTTCAAGCAATTGAACGCGCAGATCGCCGAAACGCAGGAAATGATCAAGGGCGACGATTCCGATATGCGCGAATTGGCCGAGGCCGAGTTGCCGCAACTTCGCGCGGAGCGGGAAAAGTATTGGGACGAACTGCTCGACCTGACGGCCGGCGGCGAAGACGCCAATCGCGACCGCTGCGTGATGGAAATTCGTGGCGGCACCGGCGGCGACGAAGCGGCCCTCTTCGCCCGCGATCTCTACGAAATGTATCGTCATTATTGCGAATCCCGCAAATGGAAAATCGAGGTGCTCGAAATGAGCGCCACGGAGTTAGGCGGTTTCAAGGAAATCGTCCTCGGCCTCGAAGGCGATAGTTGCTTCGCCGACCTGCAATACGAAAGCGGCGGCCACCGAGTCCAGCGAGTCCCGCAAACCGAAGCCAAAGGTCGAATTCACACTTCCGCCGCCACCGTCGCCGTGTTGCCCGAGCCCGAAGACGTTGAGGTCGACATAAAACCGGATGACTATCGCAAGGACATTTTCTGCGCAGTCCGGCCCCGGCGGGCAGCACGTCAACAAAACGGCCTCCGCCATCCGGCTGACGCATTACGAATCGGGCCTGGTCGTGCAATGCCAGGATGAAAAGAGCCAGCACAAGAATTTCGCCAAGGCTTTGCGCGTGTTGAAAACGCGGCTCTACGAATTGAAGCGCCAGCAGGAGCATCAGCGCCGGGCCGACGAACGGCGAACCCTCGTCGGCTCCGGCGACCGCAGCCAGCGCATCCGCACCTACAATTATCCCGACAACCGGCTGACCGATCACCGCATCAACCTGACGCTCTACAAGCTCGACAACATCCTGTCCGGCAACTTGCAGCCCGTCATCGACGCCCTGCGCGATTTCGACCGCCGCGAGCAGCGCGAAGCGTTTGGAAGCATCGATTGAGCCGCTGCCCTCGCTAACGCTTCGGGTTGGTGTCGGCGTTGCGTCGTGGCAATACTAACCCGAAGCGTTAGCGAGGGCGGCGATGAGCGAATCCTGGACGATCGGCCGGCTGCTGACTTGGACGACCGACTATCTCAAGCAGCACGGCTCCGACACGCCGCGGCTCGATGCCGAAGTGCTGCTGGCCGCCGCTCGCGGATGCCAGCGAATTCAGCTCTACACGGCCTTCGATGAATTGGCCGATGACAAGACGCGGCAAACGTTTCGCGATTGGGTCCGCCGCCGGGCCGAAGGAACGCCCGTCGCCTATTTGGTCGGTTACCGCGAATTCTATTCGATGCGATTTCGCGTGACGCCCGACGTGCTGATTCCTCGGCCCGAAACCGAATTGCTCGTCGTCCGTTTGCTGGACTTGGCGAAGAAACGGCAGGGCACCGGCGGCGCGATGGCCATCGCCGACGTGGGCACCGGCAGCGGCATCATCGCCATCTGTGCCGCGAAGCATATTTCAGGGTCCCGCGTGACGGCGATCGACATTTCCCCCGCGGCGCTCGCCGTGGCGAATGGCAACGCGACCGACCACGGCGTCGCCGATCGGATTAATTGGGTCACTGGCGATTTATTGGCAGCCGTTTCTGACCGCCAGTTCGACTTCATCGTTAGCAATCCACCCTACGTCAGCGAGACGGAGTACGCCGAGTTGCCGAAAACCGTTCGCGACTTCGAGCCGCGCCAAGCCTTATTGGCCGGACCGCACGGCACCGAAGTAATCGAGCAGCTGGTGCCGCAAGCGGCTGGGAGGCTGTCTTCTGGCGGTTGGCTGTTGATCGAAATCAGCCCAATGATCGAAGCGACGGCTGTCAAACTCCTGGCCGTTGAACCGACCTTAGAACCGTCCGCCACGATCAAAGACCTCTCCGGCCTGCCGCGCATTATTCAAGCTCGCAAGCGCGCTTGACTCCTTTCTGCGAGAAGCAGGAGGTGCGATCCTCGAGCGTTGCCTCGTCCTTGATTACAATGCGTCCTTGCGGCGTCGCTCACCCGTTCGCATCTCGATGGAGCACTGATGAAAACTCGAATTTCGTTCTCCGCCGTACTGATTGCATTGGTGGCGGTACGAACGGCCGGTGCAGTGGCTAACGGAAGTGCGTCGGCGTCACCGAGTGATCCGGATCGCTACAACGTCGTCTGGGATTCGCCAAGCAAAAACAGCGGCGGCTCGATGCCGATCCGGAATGGCGATATCGCGCTCAATGTTTGGGCCGAAGCGGATGGCGATTTGCTCTTTTACATCGCGAAGTCCGACGCTTGCAGCGAGAACGGCCAACTGCTGAAGTTGGGCCGCGTCCGCGTGAAATTCAGCCCGAATCCATTCGCCAAAGGCTTGCCGTTCAAGCAAGAACTGCGCCTGCGCCACGGGGAGATTGTCGTCACGGCAGGCCAAGAAGCGCCAATTGAAATTCGCCTGTATGTCGACGCCAATCGGCCGGTGATCGAACTCGAAGCCAGCGGGGCGAAGCCGTTCGAGATGCAGGCAGATTTGGAGCTATGGCGCAACGAACCGCGCACGCTCAATGCCAAGAGCCGGGAAATCGCCAGTCGATTCGAATTCCACGATGGCAACGTGCCGGTCGTGTTCGATCCCGACACGGTCCTGCCGGCCGGCGACAACCAGATCGTCTGGTATCATCGCGACGAGCATTCGATTTATCCGGCCGTGTTGAAGAACCAGCATCTCGCGTCGCTGCTGGAGAAATGCCCTGACCCGCTGGAGCATCGAACTTTCGGCGGATGCATGAAAGGGCCCGGCTTGATCGCCGCCGGCGACCGCGCGCTTCGTTCCGCCGCGCCGGCGGCGAGCCATCGACTGTCGATCACCGCGCTGACGGCCCAAACCGATTCGCCCGCACAATGGGTCAAGCAACTAGCCAAGGTCACCGCCGCTGCCGATGCCGTCGATTGGAATTCGGCCCGCAAAGCTCACGAGCAATGGTGGGACGCCTTTTGGAACCGAAGTTGGATCAACGTTACCGGCACGAAGGAAGCGGAGGCCGTCGCCCAGGGTTACGCGATCCATCGATTCATGATCGCCTGCTGCGGTCGAGGCAATCTGCCGATCAAATTCAACGGAGCGCTATTCACCGTCGATGAAACCTATAATCGAATGAAAGTGAACGCCGACTTTCGAGCCTGGGGAAGCAACTACTGGTTTCAAAACACGCGGCATCTCTATTGGTCCTGCGTGATGAACGGCGATTGGGACGTGCTGGCCCCGTGGTTCAAGATGTATGTCGATGCTCTTCCCTTGGCCACCGAGAAAACTCGCCTCTATTCTCATCACGCCGGGGCGTGCTTTCAGGAGACGATGTATTTCTGGGGCACCGCGAACGACGGCGATTTCGGCTGGGGCAACCCCGGCGTCGATCCGGTGAATAACTATATTCGCTGGTATTGGTCGGGCGGGCTGGAACTGACGGCAATCATGCTCGATCAATACGATTTCACGCAGGACCGCCGCTTCGCCCGCGAAACGCTGCTGCCCTTTGCCGACGCCATCACCACGTTTTACGACCAGCATTGGCCGCGCGATGCGGGCGGAAAAATCCACATGGAGCCCGCGCAATCGCTGGAAACCTGGCAGAAGGCGGTCAACCCGCTGCCAGACATCGCCGGCCTGCGATTCATTTTGCCGCGTCTGATTTCGCTACCGGAAGTGTTGACCACTTCAGCTCAGCGAGCGATGTGGCGCCAGACGCTCGCCGATCTTCCGCCGATTCCTATCGGTCGTGCGGCCGATTTGAAGACCGACAAACAGGTTTTCTTGCCCGCCGAGCAATACTCGAAAAAGAGCAACGGCGAGAACACCGAAGAGTACGCGATCTTTCCGTATCGTCTCTACGGCCTCGGCATGCCCGGCTTGGATTTGGCCATCGATACATTTCGCGCCGGCGATTTCACGGCAGCACTTGCTGGGCTTGGGACCCGATTGTCGCGGCATGTCTCGGGCTGACCGACGACGCGCAATCCCTCGTGACGGCCAACTTCACCGACTTCGGCAGCCAGCGGTTCAAATGGTTTTGGAGCGCCGGGCACGATTGGATTCCCGACATGGACAACGGCGGCGCCGGCAGCACGGCCTTGCAACGCATGCTGATGCAGTGCAATGGTCGCCGGATTCTGTTGCTGCCCGCGTGGCCGGCAAAGTGGGACGCCGATTTCAAGCTCCACGCGCCGTATCAAACCGTGGTCGAAGCCAAAATTCGCGGTGGCAAATTGATGGAACTGAATGTCACGCCAGCGGAGCGCAAAGCCGACGTAGTAATCGCGAGTCAAATCGCGCCGAAGTAGCAGTTCAAATCGCTTCTTCCCACACCGTGTGGTAACTGCCGATTGTCTGAAAATACTCCAACAGCGCAGCGTAGAATGGATGCCCGCCGAGCGTAGCGCTATCGCCGACGACGATCAGCTTGCGGCGGGCGCGAGTCAGCGCGACGTTCATACGGCGCGTGTCGGCGAGGAATCCGATTTCCCCTTCGCGGTTCGAGCGCACCAGGGAAATGACGACGGCCTCTTTCTCCCGGCCTTGAAAGCCGTCGACCGTGTCGATTTCCAACGAGTTGATTTCGAAAGCGTCGACGTTTGAATTGTCGATTTCGACCGGTTCCAATTTCGAGGCGAAGTCGGCCGAGTGCTGCCGCAGCCAGCGAATCTGGGCCGCATACGGGGCGATCACGGCGATATCGTCGCCCGACACGCCGGCCTCGATCATTTGCCGAACTTTTTCAAACACCAGCCGGCCTTCCGCCGGATTTCGGCGACTGGCGCCGTCGGGCTCGAGCTCTTCGTCGTAGTCGGCGCCGGCCGTGTCGATGAACATCATCGGCTCGTCGGTCAAAGGCGATGAAACAACGCCGGGCAAGTCCGACAGACGGTGCGTGCGCACCGATTCGTCGGCCACGAGCGAATCGTGGTAAAATTGGCCCGACGAAAATCGCATGATCGCTTCGTTCATGCGGTACTGCACGTCGAGCTGCCGCGTGATCGCCGAACCATAGAATTCGACCAGCCGCTGCATCATGCTCCGCGAATAACCTTGTTCGGCGGCTTCGGTCGAGACGACGGTCGGCGGAAGCTGCAAATGATCGCCGGCTAGCAAGATTCGCTGTCCTCGTTGCAACGGTATCCAGCAGGCCGATTCCGTGCTTTGGCAGGCCTCGTCGACCACGACCCAATCGAACTCGCGGTCTCCGAGCACTTCGTCGTCGATCGTCGTCGTGGCGCAGATCACGTCGGCCGAATCGAGCACGTCGTGAATCGCCCGCCGTTCCAATTGGCGCGACTCGGCCTTGAGTTGCTTCGCTTCGCGGCGCATATCTTGCTTGGCCCCGCGCGCCGGCTTGGCCCGCGTGTATCGATCGGCCTTTTGATAGAGCGATTCAACTTCGCGCAACAGGTCTTTCACGACTCGCATATTGTCGTGCGATTCGACGATCGCGTCGAGCGTGTGGCTGCGCAGCTCTTCTTTGACGCGCGCCGGATGCCCGATGCGAACAACGCGTTGATCGCAGGCCACGAGGCGTTCGAGCAGATTATCGACCGCCGTGTTGCTCGGCGCGCAAGCGAGCACCTTTTCGCCGCGCCAGACAGCTTCGCGGATGAATGCAACGACCGAAGTCGTTTTTCCAGTGCCGGGCGGACCATGAATGATGGCAACATCGCGCGCCGACAGCGCGAATTGGATCGCCACCTGTTGCGACGGATTGAGTCCGTCCGCAATCGCCAGCGGCTGGATGGCATCGAATCGCGGCTGCCGCGGCGCGCCGAAGCGCGAGCCAAGATCGGCCAACACAATCTGCCGCAGTTCCCCCAACCGGCCGCGCGCCATGCTCAGATTTTGCAGCGCCGCGCGTTCGCGGTTCCGCGAAACTTCGTCGGTCGAAAGATCGAGATCGAATTGGCTGCCGGAAATCCAATGCTCGACCGCGACTTGGATCGACCGGTAATTCGCCGCGCTGACCACGCCGCTTATCACGCCGCCGCGCGACGATTCGTCGTGCTCCTCCGCCGGTGTAATAAGCACTGGCGAGCCGACGCGCAGCCGATTCCAAGGGAGCTTCAACGTCCGATTGCGCTTGACGAACGTGAACAGATGCCGCCCGGCGAGGCCAGTCTGGTGGTCTTCGATGGCCAGATCGAGAATTGTCTCGCCGGTTCTCTCGGCCGTTTTGCGGGTGCGCGTCTGGCGTCGTTCGGCCAGATCCTGGGCTTCGGCCGCCGATTCCAGATCGATCCAGCGATAGAAACGGTCGAAATAGGTCTCTTTGGAAATAAGTCCGCTCGCTAGCTGGGTTTCACGCAGGTCAGGCTTTCCCGACTGATGGTTCCCCGACCACTGTCAGCCTGGAAAGGCTGACCTACGGTAGTCGCGTTATTATAATAGAGGGCCGGTGAGGGATTGCCAGCCGGATTACGCTATCATTCGCCGGGCGTTTGGTGTTAACTAGAGACTGGGCTGGCGCTTACGGCTCAGTCTGGCTTTCGTGCGGGTGGTTAATGGGAATAATTCGAGCGTTTTCCACCGAAATCATTTCGGGCGCTCGAGGTGGGCCCCTCGGCCCATCGGCAGCAAGGCATTGAATTAGGCTGGAGCGGAGACTTTGGCGCTTGCGCAGGCCGATTTCGACCGATGGGTGACGGAGCATGGCCCCGCCTTGTACCGGATGGCCTACCGCTTGGTGGGCGATCGGCATGAGGCCGAGGATTTGCTACAGGAGGCGTTCCGTTCCGCTTGGAAAAGCCGCAAGCTTTTCGAGGTGGACCGTGGTGAAAGAGCCTGGCTGGCGGCGATTTTGCGGCGGCGGGTGGTAGACCACTGGCGCCATCGCGGGCCGCGGCGAATGCAGCCGATGGATGCGGCGGTCGAGCCGGTGCGCTCGGCGTCGATCCGCTGGCAAACGATTATACGGATGAAATGCAAAGCTGCGCTGGATGGTTTGGCGCCCGAGTTGAAAGAGACGTTGCTGTTGGTCGTCGTCGGCGAATTGACGCACCAGGAAGCGGCGGAAGTGTTGAACGTGCCGCTGGGAACCGTGCTGTCGCGAGTGAGCCGTGCCCGCTCGAAGTTGCGCGATTTATTACTGGCGCGAAGTGGCGCTGTGAAAACATAAATAGCAGCGAAAACTTGAACGCTGTGAAAACTTAAGACGGGTTTTGCCGTGTCGGAACATCAGACTCCCAAATCGATCGATCGCCAGTTGCGCAATGTCGCGCTGCCGCCGGGGCTGTTGCCGCGGCTGCGCGAAATCGCGTCGATGGGCGACGCCGAATTGGATTTCTTGATCGGCGCGGTGCCGCTGCCCGAGGGAACGCTCGATCGCCTGCGGACGATCGGCTCGCTGACCGATGCCGATATCGACGGCGAGCTGCGCGATGTCGAATTGCCGCGCGGGATGCACCGCCGAGTCGAACGGGCCATGCGTTGGCAATCTCAGCGGGCTCGCTTGATCGGCTGGGCCGTGGCGGCTTCGCTGCTGGCGATTGTTAGCGGCGTGGCCTATTGGTCGGGCATCGGGGGACAGCTTGCTCAACAAGCGGCTGACGCACCGCATGTCAAGCGTCCGATCAATTCCGAGCATCGAGGCACGATCGGTCCCACGCAAATCGCCACGGACCACAACAAGCCCGGGAATCACGATCCGGCCTTGGCCAACGTGACGCCGCTGCCGGAAAAACCGCTGCCCGAAACGCCCGCTCCGGCGGTGACGCCGAAATCTCCCTCTGCCGGTGAGTTCGTGCATGAGCCGGCGCCGCCTGCTTCGAACGCGGATCGTGCAATGGTTCCGAGCGACCCATCGTCGGCTTTGCAGCCCAATGCCTTCGGCGGCGATTTGTCGCAAGGCTCGCCGAATTTGAAACTGGTGTCGGCGCCGCTGCCGCGCGGTGTGAGCGGTCCGCGGGTCGTGGAATACGATTTGCCTTCCGAAATCCGAACGGGCAGGCATCCGTTCGTGGTTCCGTCGCTGCATGTCGTGCTCCGCGATAGCCATGTGCCGATTTGGACGAACACGTCGAGCTACGAACTTTCGTGCCGCTTGATCGACGCCGGGCAGTTGCCTCCACCGGCGCTAGTCCACACCGAAGACTTTTTGGCTGCGATGGACTATGGCTTTCCGCTGCCGACGAGCGCTGCGGTCGGCATTCGGACGGCGGCCGGGCCGGCTCCGTGGGGACCGGCAGGCATGAGCTTGATGCAGGTCGGCGTGCAAGCGGCCCAATTGCCGCGCAATCCGGCCGAGGCCACGCATCTGACGCTCGTCGTCGATCGTTCCGCCGCGATGCGAGATTTGGGTCGATGGGACCTGGTCCGTCGGGCCGTCGCTCAATTGACCGAGCAACTTGGTCCGCGCGATCGAGTGTCGGTCGTATTTTTCGGCGAACGAGCCGAAAAATTTGTCGAGCAAGCCGATCGGGTGGAAATGCGGCGGATTTTGTCGGCCTGGAACAATGTTCGATTGGGTGGGCTGGCCGACATGGCTGCCGGAGTGGAAATGGCGGCCGGTGTGGCAGGACAACGTTCTTCGGCGGCCGATAAGTCGGCGGTGAATAAGATGGTGTTGATCGCCGACGGCCTCGATCCAGTTGACGATCGGTCCCTGCCACATCTCCGTGAGCAATTGCACGAAACGATCGACGCCGGCGTGAAATGGGAGATGATCGGCTTAGGCCAAGAGGCAGCGTTCAGCCCCCAATGGGACGAACTGGCCGCAATCGGCGGCCACAAGGTTCGCCACGCCGGCACGCCCGACGAACTGTTTCAACGCTTGTATGAAACGCTGACGGGCCGTTCGCAGGTCGTCGCGGCCAGCGTTGATCTGAAAGTGACATTCGTTCCCGAGGCGGTGAGCCGCTATCGGCTGATCGGCCACGAGGCCAACGGCGCCGGCGGGCTGTCGGGAGCGTCGCTGCAACAAGATTTGCGATCGGGCCAATCCGCAACGGCCCTCTACGAAGTCGAACTGAAACCGGACGGGCCCGCGGAAGTGGCCTTCGTAGAGGTGTCGTGGCGGGATCCCGTGGGCGACGTCCCCCGGCATATCCGCCAGCCGATCGGCCGATTGCAATTCTTGAATTCCTGGGCGAATGTGCTCTGCCGTTGCAAACCGCGGCCCTCGCGGCCGAAACGGCCGAAGTGCTCCGCAGCTCGAATGTCTTGCAGACCACGCTGCGCGTGCTCGACCAGGTGGCCGATCTCGCGGACGAAGTAAACCCGGCTCTGGCCGAGCGCCCGGGTATCATCCGGCTCAAGCAACTCATCGAGCAAGCCCGCTCCGCCAAACCAGCCCGCCCCGGCAGCGCCCACGCCGGCTTGTAAAGCTCTTCGTCATTCGACATTCGTCATTCCCGTCTACCGGGACTTTGTTTTCGTGAAGTTTTGGTCTACGATCAGATATGGGTGGCCGTTGAAAAAGGGGACTGGCTCCGAGCGCCGTTTCGGCCGGAACAACGATTCGCATCGCCGCTCGGTGCCAGACCCCTTTTTCGACACGCGAATGGTCGCGTCTGTATTCTCTGGAGTGAAAGTGATGAAGCGTTCATGGCTGATCGGTATTGTTGCCGCTTCTTGTGCGATGTTTGCTCTCGACTTGCCTGCCCGCGGGCAAAGCGGTTTGGGCGATTCCATTCGGACACATTCCGAGGGCCCCATTCACGGCAATGTTGAAAGCGTCACTCGCAATGAACTCGTCATCACGCAGCAAGGCGTCAGCAAGACCTTGCAAGTTGACGATTTGGAATCAATCGTCTTCGTCGGCGAACCGGCCGATATGCGACTGGCCCGAGTCGCTGCGAACGAAGGCGATTATGCCAAGGCGGTGAAGCTCGTCGAGAAACTGAAGCCCGACGATTTGGCTCGCGACTTGGTTCGCACCGAGCTCGAGTATTTGAAACTTGCCTTCAAGGTCAAGCTGGCGATCACCGGCGAGACCGATGCCGACGACGATCAATCGTCCGACACGGCTTCGCCGGATCTGATTCGATCGCCGAACGGCGTCGATGTCACGAAGGAGAATCCGGTTGACCTGGCGAAGGAAGTCGGTCCGCAATTGATCAAGTTTCTCAAAGACAACCCAAATTCATTTCACTATTACGAAGGCAACGAACTGGCCGGAGACCTATTGGTTTGGCTCGGCAACGTCGAGCAGGATCCGACCAAATTCACGGCCGCGACATCGTTCTACGAAAAACTCGCCGGCTCGCCCTGGCCCGATTTCCGCGCCAGAGCCGATTTACTGCGGGCTCGCCAGTTGCAATTGCAGGGGAAGTATGACGAATCGCTGGCGGCGTACGATGCGGTTCTTCGCGTCAAAGCCTCCGGTCGCCTGGCGGAATCGCAAACACAGGAAGCCGCGATCGGCCGCACCTATTGCCTCGTCGGCACGAATAAAGCCCGCGACGCTTTGAAGATTCTTCAAGACACGATCGCCAAGGCCGACGACGACGACACGATGCTTCTTGCCCGAGCCTACTGCGCCCTGGGCAACTGCTATCGCGCGCTGAACGACAATCAGCAGGCGCTGTGGGCCTATCTGCGCGTGGACCTGCAATACCCGAGCGTTCCCGAATCGCATGCCGAGGCACTGGCGAATTTGGAAGTGCTGTGGAGCGCCGCGCACCGCCCCGACCGCGCCCGCGACGCCCACGATTATCTCGTGGCCCACTACCCGTTCAGCCGCTGGAGCAAACGGAGCCAGGCGCATTAACGCGGGTTATTCATACCAGCCTGAAGCGCCAGCGAAGGAAGTTGGCGCTAAGCGATCACCGGCGGTATTCCTTCGCTAGCGCTTCAGGCTGGTGTGCGACGCGAAAACGTGGCGGAACTTGTGGAAATTCCGCGCTGCGTCGCATCATCACGCCCGCGGGTGAAACTTCTGATGCACCTTCTTCAGCCGCGCCGGATCGACGTGCGTGTAGATCTGCGTCGTGGTGATACTGGCGTGGCCGAGCATTTCTTGGACTTGCCGCAAATCGGCGCCGCCGGCGACGAGGTGCGTCGCGAAGCTATGCCGTAGCGTGTGTGGGCCGATCGAGGCCGGCGCTCCGGCGCGGATCGCATAGCGTTTGACGAGTTCCCAAATCCGCTCGCGCCGCAACCGCTGCCCCCGCCGCGATAAAAGAAGCCAGCGTGGCTCCGTGCCCGATCGTTCGACCAAAGCCGGCCGATCGTTGGCCAAATACTCTCGCACCGCTTCAGCCGCCCGCCGGCCGACCGGCACGATCCGCTGCCGATCTCCTTTGCCGCGGCAGATGCAATAGCCTTCGCTCAGATGAACTTCGGCGACCGTCAGATTCGACACTTCCGAAGCACGGCAGCCGGTCGCATAGAGAAGTTCCAACAGCGCCCGATCGCGCCGCCACAACGGATCGCCGGGCGCGGGGCCGTCGAGCAGGTGATCGACCAATTCGACCGAAAGAACTTTCGGCACTCGGCTCCATAGCTTTTGTGTGCCGAGCAATTCGGCAAGGTTCTCCCGCATTACGCCTTCGAGTTGCAGATAGCGGAAAAACACTTTGAGCGACACGACGTGCCGGGCGATGCTCGCTGGCGCCAATCCGCGCTTGTGCAGCCACGAGGGATAGTCGGCCAGTTCGCGGATCGACAGCCGCGTCGGGTCGCGCCCGGCCAGCCATTCGGCGAATTTCGCCAGATCGCGGCGATACGCGGCCACGGTGTTGCCCGACAGATGGCATTCGCTGCGAACGTAGTCGATGAAGGCGACGATCCAAGAAGCGGTGCGGCTGCCGGTTGGCCGAGCGGCAGCGGCAGCCGGCGTCGGCTTGCGTTGCGTCGGTTTGTCGTTCGCTGCCACGGCGCGGTTTCCTTAAAGAGCGCTCGACCAAAGTAGCAGGCACACTCCGTGTGCCGTGGCCTCGCGGCAAGAGCGGCGTGGGACTTGATCGGCAAGCTTCGCGAACGGCACTCGGAGAGTGCCTGCTACAATGGCGCATCGGCCATTCGGGAGCCGCCGCTGAACCGTTGCGGGAAAACGGCGTTGAGAAACCGGCGCGACCAAGGTTCCGCGGCCGGTTGTAACAAGATTAACGATTAAACAAAAAGCGGCGTGGTCCGGCGGTCATCGTGAGATGCTCGCTCCGGATCACGCCGCTCGGTTCGATATCGTCGGCAAATCCTCCGCCGACTTTAGCGATCAGACCGGAGGCACAGGTCCAAGTGATAGATCGCCGCGTCGATGGCCCGAATCGCTTCGTCGCGATGGCCGCCAAAATTGTGGTGCGCGTTGAGCAAATCGGCGCGGGCAACCTGAAGGCTATCCATCGCCTGGTGCAAGCGCGGGTGATGATACGGCTCCTGGGCTTGGGCAACCGACGGGGCGGTGACGCCGGAATTCCAGGCGACCATCGTCGTGCCGATCAAGAACACCAGGCCCAACAAACCAAGTCCTAAGATACACGCGCTCTTGCTCATTTTTCGCTCCTTTTTCGGGAAATAACTTTGTGTTGCGAGCCGAAGAACCAAGCCCCCGCGGTCCCGCGCTGGTATCGAACGGGAAACCGCGGACCTCCGAGGGGGGCGAATAGTGCCAAAAAACCGCGACTGCGGCAAGGCCAGAAATGAGCAGGGAGCGGGGAGCAGAGGGCGACGGACCCGGGAAACCGCAAGCGAACGGCACCACGACGCTTAATAGAGAAGCGCGCTTGCGATTTCGCGCGTCGTCGTCCACTGCCAAAAAAGAGGGTTGGCTGGCCTTTTTCGGCCGGCCATTTGGCTATCGCACGAAGCGCGGCTAAAATGCCGGCATTGCTTTTTCGCCCATCCCACTTACTGGAGGCCGCCGCGACCATGCCAGAAGAAATGGAAATACCCATTGAAGCCGTCCACGAGCACATTCACCACGAAGCTCATCATTCGCAAGAGCAATGGGTGAGCATGGTCGCGCTGAGCACCGCGATCCTCGCCGGATTCGCGGCGATCGCATCTCTATTGAGCGGCTTGAACGCCAACACCTCGATCCGCGAGACCGTCAAGGCCAGCGATCAATGGTCGTACTACCAGGCGAAGAACGTCAAAGCCACGATTCTGCAAATGAAGATCGACATGCTGACGTCTCTGGGTAAGCCCGTGCCCAGCGGCGATCAGGCCGAAGTCAACAAAGAGAAAAAGAAGATGACGAAGATTCAGGAAGACGCCAACAAACTCGTCCGCTCGGCCGACGAACGTTTTGAGCGCCACGAGAATCTCGCGCCGAGCGTGACGTGGTTCCAAGTCGCCGTCGCGGTCTCGGCGATCGCCGTGCTCACCAAGCGACGATGGTTCTGGTATCTGAGCCTGGTGTTCGGCGCCGTCGCGCTGGGCTACCTCATTTATGGCGAAACGTTCAGCTACAAACCCGAAGTCGAGGGGAAGGAAGAAGCCAAGCCGAAAAAAACCGCGCGGGCCGAATTGAATCCCGGCGGGCTGGCCACGAACGACCCGCGGGTTTGGAACTTTGACCTTTGAGCGAGTCGTTTGACTTTTTACACTTCCCGCACTTCATCCAAGGGGCTCATACTCCGTGTCCGCAAAAACCACTGCGCCCGCAAAAACCGTCGCCATCGTGCCGCTTTCCGAATTGATTCACGGCCAGGAAGCCGATCTGTTCGCGCTATTGGTCGGCAAGGAGGAGTTGACGACTCGCGACGGCAAGCCTTATTTCAAAGTCACGTTCCGCGATCATGCCCGTGAAGTGAGTTTTCCGATCTGGAACGATTCCGCTTGGGCCGTCGAATGCCGCGACCGTTGGCGGCCGGGGATTTTTTACAAACTTCGGGCCGTCTTTCGCGACACGAACTTCGGTCCGCAACTCGACATCAAAAAAATCCGCGAGACGGTCGAAGCCGACGCGGCCGACGGCTTCGATCCGCTCGGCTGCCAAAAGCGGACGCGGTTCGATCCGGTCGCCATGTTCGAGGATTTGACCACGCTGGTGTGGGACCGAATTTCCGACGCCGCACTGCGCAGCCTGGTGATCGACATCTTGGCGGCAAATCGCGAGCAACTGCAAACGCTGCCGGCCGCGACGCGGAATCACCATGCGTATGTCGGCGGTTGGGTCGAGCATGTGCTGAGCGTCACGCGCACCGCGGCATTCTTGGCCGACAAATACGACGAGCAGTATGCTGACATGCAACCGCGGCTCGACAAGGGGCTGGTCGTCGCCGGGGCCGCGCTGCACGACATCGGCAAGCTGCGCGAATACCGCCAAGAACCGCAAGGGGCCGTCTATTCGGCCGAGGGCGCTCTGATCGGCCACATTCTTCAGGGCCGCGACATTGTCCGCGAAGCCGCCGCCGGCCGCGATTTGCCGCCGGAAACTCTCTTGCGGCTGGAGCACATCATCGTCTCCCATCAGCGGCTGCCCGAATGGGGCTCGCCAAAGCCGCCGATGACTCCCGAAGCGCTTCTCGTCCACTACGCCGACGATTTGGATGCTAAGTATCAAATGATCTATCAGGCGCTACACGACGACACGACGCCGGGGCCACTCACGTCGAAGAAGAATTCGCTGTATCAGCAAGTCTATCGCGGCGGGTAAGCCGCGATTGAAAGTGCCGCCTATTTCGCGCGACGCTCTTCCGGCGCCTCGAATTCATGGAAGCGGCGAGACGGATATTCTTGCACTTTGTCCCCTTCCTGGCGCGCGACGAACGCCGCGGTGCCCGGCAGCCGGTCGACGAGTTCGATGCCGGCGCGTGGGCCCAGTACGCTGATGGCTGTGCCCATGCCGTCGGTCGTCGTGCAGTCGGGACCGATGATCGTGCTTGAAGTGTGCTCGCTCAGCGCCATGCCGGTGTGCGGGTTGACGACGTGCGAATACCGTTTGCCGTCGATGAACACATGTTGCAGTTCATCGCCCGAAGTCGATACGCCGACGTTGCTCACCAGCAAATGCCGGCTCGCCGGACCCTTGGCATCGAGCGGTGCGACGGCGATCAGCCAGCCCGATTTACCCGGGGGCGGATCGCCGATGCTGATGTCGCCGCTGCCGGCCACCAGCGCTCGGCGAATTCCTTTGGCCCGCAGCGCCGCGATGGCGGCATCGGAAGCATAGCCCTTGGCGATGGCGCCGAGATCGAGGCTCATGTTCGGCTTGAGGAGCCGCACGGTGTGATGGCTGGCGTCCATTTCGATATTCTTGTAGCCGACGGCCGCGAGAGCGTCGGCCAAGGCGTCGGCCGGCGGCAGTTTGCCGGTCCGCCGCGCCCGCCGCCACAGCCGCGTTAGCGGTCCGACGGTGACGTCGAACGCTCCGTCGGTGGTTTTGGATTTCGCCTGCGCCCGCTCGAGCACGCGCCACAGATCGTCGCCGACCGGCACGCCCTTCGCCGCCGGCGCCGTGTCGCTCAAGCGGCACAACTCGCTGGCCGGATCGTAGTTGCTCATGATCTCGTCGATCTGCTTGATTCGAGCAAACGCGGCATCGGCGGCCTGCCGGGCAGGCGTCTGGTCCGGAGCATACATTACGATCCGGAAGTCCACGGCCATGTGCGTTTCCGTGAACTCGAAGCGCTCGAGCTTTTGCGCTGGCGCGGCCACCGCGGCAACATTCGCCAGGATGCCGAGCGCGATGGCTGCAAACGAATAATTGATTTTCATAACGTGATAATCCGGGAAGCCCCGA
This sequence comes from Pirellulales bacterium, assembly GCA_963738955.1. Lineage (GTDB taxonomy): Bacteria > Planctomycetota > Planctomycetia > Pirellulales > DATAWG01 > DATAWG01. The sequence continues at coordinate 60,095 of CAVTYW010000026.1, forward strand.
AAACTCGACAATTCCATTATAGCCGGCGATGTGCGCGGTATACTGCCCGGCAACCATTCGAATCATTCGCTTGCGAACCTTGAAAGCACCACGCATGGCAGCTTCTTACGGCGATATCAAGACCTGGGCCGCGTCGAAAGATCCGACGCATGTTCCGTCGTTCGATTCCATCTGCCAACTGGTCGGCATCCCGGCCTATTTGATCGTCGGCAAATATGGTCTGTGCGAGGATTGCGGCTACGGACGCGTCGATCGCGGCGAATATGTCGCACCCGAGAATCAGCCGACGCTCGTCCTGGTGCAATGCATCGACGACGACCGAGTCCGCTGCATGCGCTGCGCCGCGGCGCACTACGGCGACCCCGGCAGCTCGCAGGTCGAAAAGCCGTGAGGCGGCGGAGTAGGTTTTCCCGGCGATGGCGATTGGCGTACAATGACGGCAGATTCAAACACGTCACAAAATCGTTTCAGTGATTTCGCAGGAGAATCCCATGTCCGCACACGAATCGAGCGACAAGACTAGCGCCGGCGCGACGCAAACCGCGACGTTCGGCGCCGGCTGTTTTTGGGGTGTCGAAGCCGAATTCCGCCGCGAGCCGGGCGTGGTTGACGCGGCCGTCGGATACTCCGGCGGCACGACGCAGAATCCGACGTATAAGGACGTTTGCACCGACCGCACCGGCCATGCCGAAGTCGTGCAGGTGCAATTCGATCCGTCGCGCGTGTCGTACGAGCGATTGCTCGAACTGTTTTGGGAAATCCACGATCCGACAACGCGAAACCGCCAAGGGCCGGATGTCGGCTCGCAATATCGCTCCGTCGTCTTCTACCATTCGCCCGAGCAGCAGCAGGCCGCGGAGCAAATGAAAGAGCGGCTCGACAAAAGCGGTCGTTTTCCAAGGCCGATCGTCACCCAAATCGCCCCCGCCGCCGAATTCTATCGAGCGGAGGAATATCATCAGCGGTATCTGGAAAAACGCGGCGAGGCGAGTTGTCATGTTCGTTGAAGAGCAGGCAATGCATGAGCCGCGGTTTCAATAATTAAACTTCAAACCGCGGCTGCGCATATCGGCGACCAACTTCGGCGTCGTCGTGTATTGCACGGCATCGAATCCTGATTCTCTGGCTGCCGCGACGTGGCCGGGCATGTCGTCGCAGAAGAAAATGTCGGCCGGAGAGACGCCGGCTAGTTTGGCAGCCGCTTGATACATCTTCGGCTCGGGTTTGAGTGCTCCGATTTCGTAGCTCAACGCGCGAACCGGAAATGAACCCGGCAGAATTCCGTAGCCTTGGCTGCACAGAAATTCCCAGTGGCAAGGGCTGGTGTTTGAGAGCAGCCCGAGGCGAAAGCCGGCGTCTTCCAGCCGGGCGATCACCGGCAGCAGCGAATAGTTGAGCCGAAAGATGTCGGACTTGGCGTGAAACAACGCCGCGAAGTCGGGCTTCGTGCCAGTCGCGCGGCAGAATTCGTCGTAAAACTCGCGCGACGAGATTTCACCCCGCTCGTAGCGATCGTTCAGCGGAGTGTGGAATACCAGTTGCTCGACTCGCTCCGGATCGATTCCCGCCACGGCCCCCATTTGTTGACACGCCTTTCGACGGTCGAAGAAAGCGACGACGTTGCCCAGATCGAAATAGATGAACATGTGTCGCTAGCGTGCCGGGGGAGCTTGGATTCGAGGCGAAAACCGGGCGGTGGAACCCTGGGGCCTCATTAGGATAGAATGATCCGGCGTCGAGGTAAACCCGGTCGCCTATCCCACTGCCCAGCGAGCTTGATATGCCCAATCCCTTGAACAAATACAGTTCCCGCATCACGCAATCGAAATCGCAAGGCGGTTCGCAGGCGATGCTCTATGCCACCGGGCTGACCGAGGCCGACATGAACAAGGCTCAGGTCGGCATCGTCAGCAATTGGTACGAGGGAAACCCGTGCAATATGCACCTCGACAAGCTGGCGACGCGGGTGAAAGAGGGCGTGGTCGCGGCGGGGCTGGTCGGGATGCGATTCGGCACGATCGGCGTTAGCGACGGCATGTCGATGGGCACCGAAGGGATGAGCTATTCGTTGCAATCGCGCGATCTGATCGCCGACTCGATCGAAACGGTCGTCGAAGCCCAATGGTACGACGCCCTGGTGGCGCTGCCCGGCTGCGACAAAAACATGCCTGGCTGCTTGATGGCGATGGGGCGATTGAACCGGCCGGCGCTGATGGTCTACGGCGGCACGATTCGCGCCGGGCATCTCGACGGCGCGGCACTCGACATCGTTTCCGCGTTTCAATGCTACGGCGAATACGTCGCCGGAAAACTCGACGACGAGCGAAGGCAGCAAGTCGTGCGTCATGCTTGTCCCGGCGCCGGCGCTTGCGGGGGGATGTACACGGCGAACACCATGGCGACGGCAATCGAGGCGCTCGGCATGTCGTTGCCCTACAGTTCGTCGACTCCGGCGGAAGATCCGGCCAAAATGGATGAGTGTTTCAAGGCCGGGGCGGCGATCAAGCACCTGCTGGAATTGGACCTCAAGCCGCGCGACATCATGACTCGCCGGGCGTTCGAGAATGCGATGGTGCTGGTGATGGCGCTCGGCGGCTCGACCAACGCGGTGTTGCACTTGCTGGCGATGGCCCGATCGGTCGAAGTGCCGTTGGAATTGGCCGACTTTCAGCGCACGAGCGACCGTGTGCCGTATCTAGCCGATCTGAAGCCGAGCGGACGCTATGTGCAAGAAGATTTGCACCGCGTCGGCGGCACGCCGGCCGTGATGAAATATCTGTTGGCGAAGGGATTCTTGGACGGCGATTGCCGCACCGTGACCGGCCGCACGATCGCCGAGAACCTTTCCGAATTGCCCGGCCTCGCCGAGGGCCAGCCGATCATTCATCCGGTCGAAAAACCGCTGAAGCCGAGCGGCCATATTCGGATTCTGCATGGCAATCTGGCGCCCGACGGCGCCGTGGCGAAAATCACGGGCAAGGAAGGCGAGCGATTCGCGGGGCCGGCCCGTGTGTTCGATTCCGAGGAATCGATGCTGGCCGCGGTGGAAACGAGCCAGATCAAAAAGGGCGATGTGGTCGTGATTCGCTACGAAGGCCCCAAGGGCGGCCCGGGAATGCCGGAGATGCTGACGCCGACGTCGGTTTTGATGGGCGCGGGCTTGGGAAAAGATGTGGCCCTATTGACCGACGGCCGATTTTCCGGCGGCTCGCATGGCTTCCTCGTCGGACATATCACGCCGGAAGCGCAAGACGGTGGACCGCTGGCGCTGCTGCGCGACGGCGACCCGATTGTGATCGATTCGGCGAAGAGCCAATTGATGGTCGAGCTCGACTCCGGCGAACTTGCCGCCCGCCGTGCCGCTTGGAACGCCCCGGCCTACAAATCGACCCGCGGCACGCTGTATAAATACATCAAAAGCGTTCGCAGCGCATCGGAAGGTTGTGTTACCGACGAGTGAATCATTCCGACATGGCCGCACCGAAGAGCAAAGACCGCCAGACGCTGTTGCCGGGCTTGGAACCGCAAACGCCGCCCGCTGCCGCGGAGCAGCCGCGGGCAACGGTTGCATCGGAACCGGCGGCTAATGCGCCGGCAGCCGTCGTGGAGTTTCCCGTCCTAACCGGCCCGCCGCCGACGTTGGACGACGCGACGATCGGTTTGCCGGAGAGTCTCAAGGGAAAGCAAGTCTATGTCGTCGATTCGTTTTCGCTCATCTTTCAGGTGTTCCACGCTTTTCCGGAAATGACCGGCCCGCGCGGCGAGCCGGTCGGCGCCGTGCTTGGTTTCACGCGCGACATGCTGGGACTGCTGGAGCAGCGGAAGCCCGACTTTCTGTTTTGTGCGTTCGATTTGCCGGGCCCGACGTTTCGCGACGAGCTATTCGACCAATACAAGGCCAAGCGGACCGAGATGCCGCCGGACCTGCGGCCGCAGATCGGCTCAATCCGCCGCGTGCTCGAGGTGCTGGAGATCCCAGTGCTGGCGTCGCCCGGCTTCGAGGCCGATGACGTTTTGGCCACCGTCGCGCGGCTGGTCGATGAGCGCGGGGGCGAATGTTTTTTGGTCACGGGCGACAAGGATTGCCGGCAGTTGATCACCGAGCGGGTGAAGATTTTCAACATTCGCAAGACGCAAGTGTTCGACACCGCGGCGCTGGCGGCCGATTGGGGAATTCGGCCGGATCAGGTCGTCGATTTTCAATCGCTGGTTGGCGACTCGGTCGATAACGTGCCGGGCGTGCCGGGAATCGGTCCGAAAATAGCCCGCGAACTGTTGGAAAAGTTCGACACGCTCGACAATCTGCTCGAACACATCGACGAAGTCGCCGGCAAAAAGAAGCAGGAAAACCTGCGCGAACACCGGCAGCAAGCCCTCTTGAGCCGGCAGCTTGTCCGTCTCGATCGGCAAACACCGGTGCGCATCGATTGGCCGCGGGGCAAGCCGGGGCAATACGATCCGGCCCGCGTCGCCGAGTTGTTCACGGAGTTCGGTTTCCACAGCCTGACCTCGAAAATGCGTGGCCAGGCGGCCGAGGCCAGTCCGGCGCCGGCGGCGATTGAAACTCATTACGAAACGATCGACACCCCCGAGCGGCTGCAATGGTTGGTCGACGAAATGTCGCGGCAGCCGTCGATTTCTCTCGATACCGAGACGACCAACATCTCGCCACGCTGGGCCGAGATCGTCGGCTATGTCGTTTTCCTGGTCCGACGGGCAAGGCGTATTACCTGCCCGTGCGCGGGCCCGCCGGTTCGCAATTGCTCGATCTGGCAAACGACGCTCGCGGCGCTGCGGCCGGTGCTGGAGAATCCGGCGATTCGCAAGATCGGGCAGAACCTGAAATACGACATGGTCGTGCTCCGCGCCGCGGGCGTCGAGCTGGCCGGCGTCGCGTTCGACACGATGCTGGCCAGCTACCTGCTCGACGCGGGCGAGCGCAACCACAATCTCGACGAACTGGCCGTCCGGTATCTCAATCACACCACGACGAAGATCACCGAGCTGATCGGCACCGGCAAGAATCAAAAGCGGATGGACGAAGTGCCGATCCCGCAGATCACGCACTACGCGGCCGAAGATGCCGACGTCGTGTGGCGGATTGCGGCCGCTGCTCGAGCGGCGGCTGGCGGACGCCGGGCTGCTGAAGCTGTTCGAGACCGTCGAAGTGCCGCTGGTCGAAGTGCTGGCCGAATTGGAATACAACGGCATCCGCGTCGATCCGGCGCGGCTGGCCGAATTGAGCCGGCAATATGGCGAACGGCTGGAAACGGTCGAAAAGCGAGATTTACGAGCTGGCCGGCCGAAAGTTCAACATCGGCTCGCCGAAGCAATTGCAGGCAGGTGCTGTTCGACGAACAAAAGCTGCCGCGCTACGGAAAACCAAGACCGGCGCGAGCACCGACGCCGACGTGCTGGAAGAGCTGGCCCGACAGCATCCGCTGCCGGCCAAGATCATCGAGTATCGGCAATACGCCAAGCTGAAGAACACGTATGTCGATGCGTTGCCGCAATTGGTCCATCCCGCAACCGGCCGCGTTCATGCTTCGTTCAATCAATCGGTGGCCGCCACCGGCCGGCTGAGCTCGAGCGATCCGAATCTGCAAAACATTCCGATCCGCACGCGCGAAGGGCGCGAAATTCGCTCGGCGTTTCTGCCCGGCCACGAGGGCTGGCAGCTGCTGGCGGCCGATTATTCGCAGATCGAGCTGCGCGTGCTGGCGCACTTTTCGGGCGACGCGACGCTGCGAGCCGCCTTCGCTCGCGACGAAGACATCCACGCCCGCGTGGCCAGCCAGGTGTACGGCGTGCCGAATTGGACGCGGTGACGTCGGAAATGCGGCGCGTGGCCAAGGCGGTGAATTTCGGCGTGATCTATGGCCAAAGCCCGTTCGGCCTGGCGAAAATGCTGGGCATCGATCAGCAAGAAGCGGCCGAATTCATTCGGGCTTATTTCGCGGGCTATCCGGGCATCAGCCGATTCTTGGAAACGATTCTCGCCGACTGCTGCCGCGACGGATACGTCAGCACGATCCTCGGCCGACGGCGCTCGATTCGCGGCGTGCGGCCGCCGAATGTGGTTGCGGTAGCGACGCCTGATGAATCGGAATCGGCCGGTCCGCCTGAACCAGAAGGGCTGCCGGATACGGAATTCGCCGCCGCCGACACAGAGCTAGAGTGGGAGCCGAGCGCCACTGTTCCGCCGCTGTCTGGAAACACGGGTCTTGCGGTTCCGCAGCGTAATCTTGCCGAGCGGACGGCGATCAACACCGTCATCCAAGGCTCCGCCGCCGACTTGATTAAACTAGCGATGATCAACATCCACCGCCGGCTGCGATCAGAAAAATGGACGGCACGCATGTTGCTTCAAATCCACGACGAATTGGTGTTCGAGTCTCCGCCCGCGGAACTCGATCGATTGGTGAAGATGGTGCGCGACGAGATGTCGGGCGTGAGGCAGCTTTCAGTGCCGCTGAAGGTCGACGTAAAAACCGGCTCGAATTGGGCCGACTGCGAACCGTGGACGGGGTGAAGGGAATCGCCATGAAAATGATCGGCCTGCTAGGCGGCGTTGCGAGCGGCAAGAGCCAGGTGGCGCGGCTGTTCCGCCGGAAAGGGGCCGAGGTGTTGGATGCCGACACGGTGGGGCATGAAGTTTTGCGGTTGCCCAGCGTCCGCGAAGCCGTTCGGCACCATTTTGGCCCGAGTGTTTTCGGACCAGATGGACAAGTGAATCGGCCGGCTTTGGGGCATATCGTTTTCGGAACCGACCCCAACGCTCCGCAAGAATTGGCCGTACTGGAATCCCTGACCCATCCGCATATTCGGCGGCAGCTACGCGGCCAGGCCGATCGGATGCTGGCGGACGGGGTGCCGATCGTAATTCTGGATGCGCCCGTGTTGCTAAAGGCTGGCTGGAACGATCTTTGCGATTCGCTGGTGTTCGTCGATTGTCCGGAACCAGTGCGCCGGGCGCGGGCGGTGGCGCGGGGTTGGACGGCGGAAGACTTTTCCGCCCGCGAGGCGGCGCAGGAGTCGGTCGATTCGAAACGGGCTCTCGCCGATTTTGTCGTAGATAACTCGGGCTCGCTGGGGTATACTCAAGCGCAGATCGAAAAGGTTTGGCAAACCCTCGTCGGCTAGTCCCACCCTTCCCGGCTCCTGCCGGTACGTCAGTCCCGATCGATCGATAGTGCCCGCCCGGCGCGACAAGCCAACTGGTGTATTCCATCCTGCGGCTAACCCACTTCGCTATTCGGAATTCCCGCCGTCGAACTTTGTTTCGTTTCAAGTGTCTCGTCGGGTAGGCCCCAATGGCCGAACCTTGATGATCGTTTACGTGATTGATGTTGAAAAAGGGGACAGGCACCTCACGGCAACGCGAATCGTGCATCGAGTCCGCTGGGTCGTTCGGAGCCAGTCCCCTTTTTCAACAAGCGTTTCAAACGTTCGCCTCACAGGAAGTGATTGAACGAACAGGCTGATTTACCCGCCGTCGGCGCCTTCAGCGCGCTGGCCCACGTTTCATTTCAGGAGAGAGTTGCGATGACTGAGTCCCGAGGCACCCGGCGCGCAAGGCGGCCCCGCCGGTCGAGGAATCGCCGCATAATGCGATCGATGAATCGCTATTGGACGAGCCGCTGTCGCTGGCCGAGGAATTGGCCGAGGAGGCGGACGCGGCATCGTGCGCGACGAGACCCACGACCGCTACGAGCAAATCAAGCAGGGCGACATCCACATCGCCGAGCTGCAGCGGATGACCATGCCGCAACTGATCGAGCAGGCCCGCAAGGAGAACCTGACCGAGATCACCGGCATCAAGAAGCAGGATCTGATCTTCAAGATCCTCAAGGAGCGGGTGAAGCTCAACGGCCTGATGTTCGGCGAGGGGACGCTGGAAATCCTGCCCGACGGCTTCGGCTTTCTCCGCAGCCCCGACTATCACTACCTCTCCTGCCCCGACGATATTTACGTTTCGCCGAGCCAGATTCGCCGCTTCGGCCTGCGCACCGGGGCCACGGTCTCGGGCCAGATTCGCCCGCCGAAGGAAAACGAGCGTTACTTCGCCCTGCTGCGCGTCGAGGCGATCAACTACCAGGATCCGAACCAGCTCTCGCGAGAAAGTCTTCTTCGACGATCTGACGCCGCTGCATCCCGACAAGCGCGATCGTGCTGGAAACGACGGCCGACGAAATCAACATGCGGGTGGTCGACCTGATCGTGCCGATCGGCTTCGGCCAGCGCGGCTTGATCGTCAGCCCGCCGCGGGCCGGCAAGACGATCCTGCTGCAAAAGATGGCCAAGGCGTGCTCACCAACCATCCGGAAGTCTACGTGATCATGCTGTTGATCGACGAGCGGCCGGAAGAAGTGACCGACATGGAGCGGCAGGTCAAAGGGCCGAACTGCGAAGTGATCAGCTCGACGTTCGACGAGCCGTCGGCCCGGCACATCCAGGTGTCGGAGATGGTCATCGAAAAGGCCAAGCGGATGGTCGAGTACGGCCACGACGTGGTCATCTTTCTCGATTCGATCACGCGGCTGGCCCGGGCCTGGAACTCCGAAGTGCCCGCACTCGGGCAAGATTCTCTCCGGCGGCGTCGACGCCAACGCCTTGCAGCGGCCCAAGCGATTCTTCGGCTCGGCCCGCAAGGTCGAGGAAGGGGGCTCGCTGACGATCATCGCCACGGCCCTGGTCGACACCGGCAGCAAGATGGACGAAGTGATCTTCGAGGAGTTCAAAGGGACCGGCAACCTGGAAATCGTGCTCGATCGCAAGCTGGTCGACAAGCGGATCTGGCCGGCCATCGACATCAACGGCAGCGGCACGCGCCGCGAGGAAATGCTGCTGGATCCCGAGGAATATCGCCGCGTTTGCATGCTGCGCCGCGTGCTCAACGACATGAACCGCCCGACGCGATGGAACTGCTGCGTCACCGGCTGCAAAAGACCAAGAGCAACGCCGAGTTCCTGATGAGCATGAAGAGTTGGCGTCAGCGGACGAGCATGGCCGGCACACGCGCGGACATCGGCGAGCGAAGAGTTCGATACGTGCCGCAGACGTTTCAAGGATCGGTCGCTGCGTCGCCGGGTCGCTGGGCGCATCGTCGTCTCGCGGTATAATGAGTCGATCACCGGACGGCTGCTGGAAGGCGCGATTGGCGACGCTCACGGCGCACGGCGTGCGCGGACGATGCGATCGACGTGGCCTGGGTGCCCGGCGCGTTCGAATTCCGCTGGTCGCCGATCGGCTGGCCGGCAGCCGGCAGTATGCTGGCCGTGATGTGCCTGGGCGCCGTGATTCGCGGCGAGACGACGCACGATCAGCACATCAATCGCGCCGTGAGCGTCGCCCTGATGGATGCGGGTCTGCGCACCGGCGTGCCGGTCTTGTTCGGAGTGCTGACCTGCGATACGCTCGAACAAGCGATCCATCGCTCGGGCGGCAACGTAGGCAACAAGGGAGCGAGTGTGCCGAAGCGGCGCTGGAAATGGTCAGCTTGCTGCGGCAATTGCCGCAATGAGAGTAGTGGGCAGCCGGAACTAACGGCACGGGCAACGGAACGGCACAGCAACATAACGGCACAGCAACGTAACGGCGCAGTGGCCACCCGCGGGACGGCACAGAGGCCGTTCCCTACAGCGCAATCGCTGAACTGTAGGGAACGCCCTCCGTGGCGTTCCGCGGCCGGAATTGCAATTACAACCACATCTTAATTTTGACGCCATGTCCCGACGCAGTCGAGCACGAGAAGTCGCCCTGCAGGTCCTGTACCAGGACGATCTGAATCCGGCCATGAATCCGGGCGTGGCCGACGAATTCTTGCAATCTCGGCTGCGATTCGACGAACTGATTGAGTTTGCCCGCTCGCTGGTGGCCGGTGTTCGTCGGAATCGTAGCGAATTGGATTCGCGATTGGCCCGCACGGCCGACCATTGGAGCCTCGAACGAATGGCCACGACCGATCGCAATGTGCTCCGGCTCGGCGCTTACGAAATCCTTTACGCCGACACGCCGGATCGCGTGGCGATCAACGAGGCGGTCGAGTTGGCCAAGCGTTTCGGCACGGCCCAATCGGCCCAGTTCGTCAACGGAATTCTCGATCGATTCCTGGCCGGTCACGCCAAGGAATAACGCGATCTCGCCAGTCAGAGCCATCAAGAACCCCGAGGCGGTTTGCAGCATGGGCATTTTCGATAAATTCAAGAAGCAAACGCCGCCGGCCGCTTCTAATCCGGCTCCGCAACAGCAACCGGACAAACAGCCGGCCGAACCGAAAGCGCCCGAACAAAAGCCATTGGAGCCGGCAAAGTCGGTGAGTGTTTTTGGTCGCCTTAAGCAAGGGCTGATCAAAACCAAGCAACTGCTCCTCACCGACGTCCGCGATCTGTTCAAAAAAGAAGGCCGGCTGGTCGATGAGGCATTTCTGGAGGAATTGCGCGCCGCACTCATCAAGACCGACATGGGCCCCGCTGCTGCCGAGCAGATCGTCGCTCAGATCGGCACCGATTTTCGAGCGCGAGTGATCCAAATGGCCGAAGCCCTCGACATCATTCGTCGGCAGCTGAAAACATTGATGGCGCAGAGCGCCGCGCCGCTTCGAACGGCCGCCGAGGGGCCGACTGTCATCATGGTCGCCGGCGTGAATGGCTCCGGCAAGACGACGTCGATCGCAAAGCTGACCAAGTATTTTAGTTCCCAGGGGAAGCGCGTCGTGCTCGGTGCCGGCGACACATTCCGCGCAGCGGCCGTCGAGCAGTTGAGCGAATGGGCACGACGGCTCGGCGCGGAAATCGTCACGGAGCCGCCGGCAGCGATCCGGCCAGCGTCGCCCATCGGGCGGTTTCCGGCGCGGTGGAGCAGCAGGCCGATGTCTGCATCATCGACACCGCCGGCCGTCTGCAAACTCAGCAGAACCTGATGAGCGAGTTGACCAAGATTCAGCGCGTGATCGCGAAACGAATTCCCGAGGCGCCGCACGAGGTCCTGCTGGTGCTCGACGCCACCGCCGGTCAGAACGGCATCAGCCAGGCGCGCGGTTTCGCGTCGGCCGTGCAATGCACCGGCATCGTTCTGGCCAAGCTCGACGGCACGGCCAAAGGGGGCGTCATCGTGCCGATTCGGCAGCAATTCGGCTTGCCCGTGAAATTCATCGGCACGGGAGAAAAGCCCGAAGACTTTGCTCCGTTCGATCCCGACACATTCGTCGACGCGATGCTGGCGGATTGGGAGGATGGCGCGGCGGAGTGAGAGCGCTGACTGATTTTCCGCAAACGCGCGAAACCGCAATCGCGATTCAAACTCAGTCGCAAGAGCCGGCAGCTCGCTTGCGGTTTCTCGCGTCCATTCTGGTATCCCGCGTCAGCCTTAAACCGCCGCCGTCTCGCAGCGCGAGGGCCGGAAGAATCCGATCTTCTCCAGCGCCTGATACACCTCTTCAAGCGTCTTCTCGCCGAAGTTCGAGATGCTCAACAGGTCGTCGCGCGTCGAGTGCAACAGGTCGTTGACCGTGAAGATGCCGCGCTCTTCGAGGCAATTGGTGGTTCGCACCGACAGGCCGATTTCGGCCGTGCTCATGTCCAAACGGTCGCGAAGATCGCGCGCGTGCCGGCGACATTGTTCAACGGAATGCGGGTCCGTGGCATCGTGAATTCCCTCCCTGGGTATTGAAGAAAACATCCATATTCAGCCGTCCGCCACATGCGATAGACCGCCGAGCGGCCGAACAACTGCTCGCGGCTAGTATAACAACTCGCGCCGTTCCGAACACCACTTTTTGCCGCAAAAATGGTCCGGTCGTGCTGGCAATGCCAGCAGGAACGGATGTGACACCGCTCGCAGGCGTCGCCCACCGGCGGCTAGCGCCGTGCCGCTCACATGGCCAGCGAAGTGAGCGGCACGGCGCTAGCCGCCGGTGCTTTCGCCGAAAACTGTGGGCGATTGCAAGCGCCGTCCGGTGGACATGGCACGCGCGAATTCCAACATGTTTGACAATCAACCGGCAGGAGCTAACTTGCGGCTTGTCGCATGGCTGCGGCAGTTCGCGGTTTCGGTCGTGCCATCTTTGCCGCGCAGGTGTGCGCGCCGTGCGGAATTTATCGAGCGTCGGACTGCGCGACCTTTTGCACGCTGTTCGCGAGACACGGGCGGCAGCGGTTGCAACGTCGGCGACTTGAAATTTTCGCCCCCCGGCAGCGCGGAATCCCGCATTTTCGCGCCCCACCAGGACGATTCGTATGTTGCACAAAGGATTGCTGTGTACGGGAACGGATTTCCATCTCTCAGGGTTGCCCGTGACCCCGCGATCCGTCTGGCACTCCATGCCTCGGCTCTCGCTGGCCATTGGCAGCTAAGGAATGTGTTTCCCAAAGGAGTGCAGAAGATGCGAATCAAGAAGTTTGTTCTAGCCTTGGCCGTTGGTGCAACGGCCACAACCGCGTGGGCCGATAGCCCATACGGTTACGGAGGAGCAGGGCCGGCGCTGCCGCTGCCGGAAATCTCGTCCACTTGGAACACCGGCGTGCCATCGCCGGGAGTGGTCAGCACCAGTTACAACTCGCCGACGGGATCGAGCTGGGATCAGTCCAATCCTGCGCGGTTCGATCGTGCGGCCCGGCCCGAGCCAACCGAGCCCGAGCGATCTGCAGCCGGAATCGATCGCGCCAGGGCAGGCCTATCCCGCCGAGGCAGGCGGCGGGTTGCCCTCGGGATGCGGCTGCGGTGGTGAAGGCGGATGCGGCGGTTGCGGCTGCTGCTGCAACCCGTGGTATGGTTACGTGGGCGGTTTGGTGATGACGCGCGATCAGCCGAACAAGTATTGGACCACCTACAACCAGGCGAGCAACAACGATCAGGTGTTGAACACGGCCAATGCCAACGCGCATTGGGATGGCGGCGGAGAAGTTACCATCGGGCGATGCTTTGGATGCGGCAACAAGCTCGACGTCACTTACTGGGGCATCTGGCAATTGAAGGGTTCGGCGAGCATCACCGATCCGACCAACAATCTCGGCACCCCGCTCGACACGACGAACGGCGGACTGACGCTCAACGGACAAACGGCGGATTCGTTCTACGCGGGCTCGCACGAGACCGTGATCCAACGCAACGATCAGGTGAACAACGTCGAGGTGAATTGGAGCTACAACCCGACGGCCGCCGATTGCAGTTGCGGTGTATCGTCGAGCTGGCTGGTCGGATTTCGCTACTTTCGGTTCGACGAAGATTTGCTCTGGACGTCGGTGGCCGGCGGCTTTACGTATGGCGAGGATGGCGGCGCCGATCAAGCCGACCTTCAATTCCGCTGCAAGAACGACCTTTACGGTTTCCAAGTCGGCAACCGGTTGGATTGGAAGTTCTGCGATCGCTGCGGAATCTTCCTTGGCACCAAGGCCGGCATCTACGACAACGATGCCTCAACTCAATCAACCTGGTCAACGGGAAGCGGCGTCAATGGATTCGCGTATTCCGGCCACAAAGACACTGTCTCGTTCATCGGGCAGGCGGACTTGGGCCTGAACTACGACTTCAATTGCCGTTGGTCGGCCACGCTCGGCTACCGTGTCTTGTTTGCTACGGGGCTCGCTTTGTCCGACAACCAGATCCCGGCTTTCTTGGCGGCTCAGAGCGACATGCAAGACGTGAAAACCAACGGTGATCTGGTGCTGCATGGTGGGTTCGCCGGCATTTCGTTCTGCTGGTAAGTTTTGACGAGTGATTCAGGCGGATTGTTAGTCGTCGTTTTTTTCCAAAGTGCCCCGGCCGGCGGAGTTCATCCGCTGGCCGGGGTTGTTTTGTTGGGACACACAGTCAAACGCGAACTCGCGAGGAGCGCAAGCGTGCGGCTGAATCTTACGGCTGAGATTGAATCGCGATTGCGGTTTCGCGAGTTCGCGATCAGAGAAGCTGCTAAACGACGGCGCTCGTCAAGCTTTGAAATCCAGGATCATTGCGAATGGGATCGAAATCGGGTTCCCGTTCGGCGAGCGATCGAAAATTGGAATCGAGCGACAGCGCCTGCGACAAATGATGCAGCGCCAAAGCCACCTTGCCGGCCAGACTCCAATAGCAGGAGAGATTGTAATGCACGATCCCCTGCTCCGGATCGACGGCGAGAGCTTCTTTCAGCGATTCAATCGCGCAATCGAGCCGGCCACTCCGCTTGTAGCACCAGCCCAACGCGAGCCAAGCCTCGATCATGCTCGGATCGGCCGCGACCGCGGCCTGGAGCGGCACGATCGCCTCAGCGTATCGTTCGGCGGCTCGCAGAGCCTGGCCACGCAGCAAGTGCAATTGCGGCCCGGGAGCATTACGCTCGGCCAATCGATCGAGCATATCGAGCGAACGTTGGGCCAGACGCTGGCGACTCGAAGCCGAGGGCACCCATTCCTCAAACAGGCCGATCAAATCGAGATAACCTTCGGCTTCCCGAAGAATCTGCTGACGGCGTATTCGCTCGACTGCAACCACGGTGGCGTGCTCCACGATGCACTGTTGGAAACGCCGCCTGCCTCTTAACTACATTGTAACCAGCATTGCCGTCAAGCCAAATCTTATTGCCGCAATTTGCAAAACAATGCAAAAATAGCGATCAGTTTGTAGCGAAAAGGCAAACTCGCGCGAGCAGTCAGAATCGTCGTGTGCGACCGGTCGCTGGCAGTGAGAGTTCAAACTGCGCAATTGCGCAGGACTTCGGGGCATTGCAAGCGGCGTTCGAACCTACGCGACCACTTCGGCCGCCAATAACGCTTCTTTGTGCCAAGCAACCAACGTCTTGGCCGGCGCGGCAAGCTTGAGCACGGGGGCGAAGTCCTTGAATTCCTGATCGATGCGCCCTAGCAATTCCTGCACCGCCGGTCCCCGCGGCGACAGCCGGCCGTAGACACTTTCGAATTGGGCGCAATCGTGCCAAAGCTGATCGCTTCCCGACGGCAGCATCGCCGACAAACTAACCGCTGCTTGCGTCAATTCAAGAGCCGTCGCGGGGGGCGTCGCCGAAATCGAAATGTGCTTTTGCAACAGATCCGCAAACGCCTCGGGCATCTTCCACTTGCGAGCCATCGCCGCCGCGGCCTCCGCGTGATTCCAGCCGAACCGCTCCTGCTCCAGGTCCGAAAGCCGCCGTTGGCCCTCTTGCCGCGCGACCAATAGTTCGACATATTCCGTCGGCAATTCCTTCGCCAGCAGAGGAATCGCCATGTCCTGCAGCAGCGCCGCGGAAAATGCCTCTTCTGCTTCTTTCAATCCCAGCAACTTGCCCATCGCGCGGGAAAACAACGCCCGGCGCAGCGAATCCTGCCAGAGGCTTTTCAAATCGAATGGCCCGCATTTCGGGTTCGGCAGCAGACTGAACACGGCGCTCCACAGCGAAAAATTCTTGATCGTGCGAATTCCGACAAGCGTGATCGCCATCCGCACGTTGTTGATTTCGCGCGAGAAACCGAAATACGACGAGTTGACGAACTTCAAAATCTGACCGGCCAGGCCCGGATCGGCTTCGATCGGCACGGCAAATTCCGGCGGACCGTTTTCGGGATCGCGAGACAATTCCAACAGCTTGATCGCGCTTTGCGGCAGCGCCGGCAGTTGCGCGGATTGCAGGATCCGGCCCAGATCGAATTGTGGAGAGGCTGTCGGATTGTCCATCGTTCGTGAACCTTCGCCTGATTTGTCTCGGAGAACAAACGAGAGCGGCAGCCGTCGGCAGGCAGGCCGCGTCGGATATTGCCCCACTGCTTCACTTGGACAAACCTAGGTCATATCCGCCCCATCAGCAAACCACTTATGTCACAAAACGCGACATTGCGGCGGCAATCGGCAGCGCGTGGCGATTCGGCATCGCGAATGTTGCGAAAAAGCCACGCAAAACGGCTCAAAGAGGATGGCCGAATCGGCTCGAAATCATTGCCCTATCGGTATTTGCAGCCCGATTGCCGCTCGCGCCGGCGAATCGGACCAGCGCTTGCAAATGCGTTGCTGGAGATTTGCCCGACGAGGGCAGTCACCGCCAGTGTCAACTCACGACTCTCGATCTCTCGCCAAAGACAACCATGCGCTGCGTGCTCTGCCTTTTGCTGTTCCTCGGCGGCCTGGTTTGGTGCGCCGCGCGGATTGATGTCAATGCCTCGACGATTCCCCGACAGCGCGTCGTGGACACTCATTGGCGACGAACCAAAGATGGCTGGCAGCGCGCGGATCGCTGGCCCGGCGATCCATTGCTGGCCGAGCCCACGGAGTCGCTCGGCGGTCGTGCGGTCTCGCGAGCATCGTTGCCGCATCCGCTGATCGTGGCGTTGCTGCTGCTGTTGCCGTCGCTGCTATTTTTGTTCGCGTTTTCGCCGGCGTCGGAACTCATCGCGCGTACCACGCCACCAGTCGCTCAAGTTGCCCGTCGCCGGCGATTGTGGCGACACGGTGTCGATGCCGCCCGTCTAGCAGCGGACTGTAGCCCATCCCACGATCCAAGCAGCCGATGATCGGAATGATTTCTTCCGGCCGAATGCCCTCCGGCCCGGAGGCCCAGCGCCAGAGCCACAATCCCACCCCATACGACAGCGCCGCCGCCCGAACGCCGTCGATCAACGACCAATCGCCGAAGCCGAGTGTCGCGTACCGCCAGGAGGCGACAAGCGATTCGAAATATCCATCCAGCGGAACCAGAATTTTCGGGTCCAAAGCGCCCAGCGGACGCTCCAGATCGGCAAACGTGGCAGTGGGAAAGCCTTCGATTAGATTTGGCAACGCCCCTTGGCCTCGAACGAGCTTCAATGCCGTGCGGGCGACGCCGAACCGCTGCCGCCAATTGGGTCGAACCAGACTGCGCGGATGAAGCCGCGAATACTCGCCTGCCGATTGGCGAAACAGCACCGCCATCGCCGCGCTCGGAGGCTGCCGGTCGCTGAACCAATCACCGGCGTCCTCCAGCGCCGCCGACTCCAACACGTCAACTAGCTCGCCGAGCGCACTGCTGTCGAACGTCTTGAGTTTTCGTAAGTGGCAATCGGACAAATGCCGGCAGAATTGGAGAATATGAATCCACCGCCGCACCAACGGATAGCGGCGGTCCATCATCAATCGCTCCAAGGCGCCATGCACGACCCGCACGTCGTTCCAATCGCGTCCCCAGCGACGAAGGATTTTGGGCGGTGCCGTCTCGGAGTCGTCCGGCGATAAGAATGGCCTACCCTCGGCGCGCTGCTTGGTCACGGGCCGACCGGCATCGGCTGCCGCGGAGGGACAACATCGCCGCGTCGTCAGCAGGGCAACATTGTCGAGCGGCACCAACTGCAAGGGAAACAACCGGCAGATTCGCGGCTTGGCGTCGAAACCATGCAGTTCATGGATTCGGCAACGTCCTTCGGCCGTCAGGAAAACACAACTCCCATCCGGCTTCTGGACAAGCGTATGCGTCTTCTGAAACAAACCGTGCGAGGCGACGGTGCGCACGCCGCGAAACTCAGGCTGCTCTTCCCAATGCTGCTCCCGGAGTCGCGCCAAATCGTCTTCATCGAGCCGAACGAGCGAGCCCCGGCAACATTGCCCGCATTGCTGGCAATCCCAATGCTCCAAGATCGGCAACGTGCGGATGGGTAATGTCATGAAAAATCGTCATCCGAGCACGGGGCAAGTGTCGAACCAGTTTCGGCCTTGGTCTTGCATCCAAGTCGACGCGACTTCCGGACCCCACAGATTCGGCTCGTAGGGCAATAGCGCTGGCCGGTTCGTTTCGCGCCATGCCGCGAGGATCGGATCGATAATCCCCCAGGCCAGCTCGACTTCGTCCGACCGCGCAAACAAGCTCGCTTCGCCCGCCAGCGCGTCGAGCAGCAATCGCTGATACGCTTCCGGCATTTTACCGGCAAATTCACGCTGGAAGCTGAAATTCAAATCGGTCATGCGAAGTTGCATTCCGGCGTCGGGCACCTTCGTTTGAAAGTGCAACTGAATTCCCTCGGCCGGCTGCACTTGAATCACTAATCGATTCGCCTCGCGCCGATCGGGTTTGTCGGATCCAAACAGCATGTGCGGCGGCTCGCGGAATTGGATGACGATTTGCGTCGTGCGACACGACATCGCCTTGCCGCTGCGCAGATAAAATGGAACGCCTTGCCAACGCCAATTGTCGATCGCCAGTTTTATGACCGCGAAAGTCGCCGTTTGGCTGTTCTCCGCGACGCCGGGGCTGCCGCGATACCCCCGATATTGCCCGCGGAGAGTGTCGCGGGCCACCTCGTCCGGTTTCAGGACCCGAATCGCCTGCAACACCTTGACCTTCTCATCCCGAACCGGATTGGCCTTGTATTGCACCGGCGCTTCCATCGCCGTGATCATCAGCAGTTGCAGCAAGTGATTTTGAAACATGTCGCGCATCACGCCGGCCGTGTCGTAATAATCGCCGCGGCGGCCGACATCGACTTCCTCTGCCACGGTGATTTGCACATGGTCGATGTAATTGCGATTCCAAACCGGCTCGAAAATCGTGTTCGCGAACCGCAACACCAACACGTTTTGCACCGTTTCCTTGCCGAGATAATGGTCGATCCGATAAACCTGCTTTTCGGAGAAGACGCGATGCACGACTTCGTTCAATTGCTGAGCGGTTTTCAGATCAGTGCCAAACGGCTTTTCAATGACAACCCGCCGCACGCCTTTCGACTCGTCCGCCAGACCGCTTGCGCCCAATTGCTCGACGGCCGGCCCGTAGAATTGCGGCGCCGTGGCCAAATAATAAAGCCGCTCGGTGCTGACACCTTGCTCCAATTCGTCAAGCGTCTTACCCAGCGCTTTGAAATCATCCTGTTTGCCGATGTCGCCGGCTTGGTAGAAGATCGACTTGGCGAATTGGGCCCAACTATCCTGATCGAATTCGCGGCCGGCGAACTCGGCGGTGGTGCCGGCAAGTTTCGATCGCCATGCGTCGTGAGAAAAAGCGGATCGTGAAAAACCGACGATCCGCGTCCCCTCCGGCAATCGCCGTTTGCGAAACAGCATATAAAGAGCCGGCACCAGCTTGCGGCTCGTCAAATCGCCCGAGGCGCCGAAGATCACGATCGTGTTTGGCATGGCTCCCAACTCCTTTCTGGGTTTTGGCGGTGCGACGAATTATAGCGGCCAACGCAGGGAATGACGAATGACGAAGCACCAACCGCGGGGGACTGTCGCCCGCGCGCTGTGCGCCCGCTTTCAGTGAAGCAGTGTGGCAGAGTTCAGACGACAGAGAAACCAGAGTTCGGTGCGCGGACTACTGGGCCGGAACCACTACCGCTCGCACATCACACGAAAACCGATGCAGCCATCGGTGCGGTCCGGGGCGCGCCGACGCCGCGGCGGGCGGAACGACACAAAACGGCGAAGCTGCCCCAAGAACCGCCGCGAATCACGCGGAATGAGCCGGCGGATGGGCCTTGCGGGTCGTTCTTCGGCGAATTGGCATAATAATCATCGCCGAGCCAGTCTTGGCACCATTGCCACACGTTGCCGTGCATGTCGTACAGGCCGAATGCGTTCGGCTTGAACGAACCGACGGTGGTCGGGCGCTCGACGTACTTGCCCTTGGTTTCCGTACCGTACGGCTCGATGGCGCTGCAATTAGCGTTGTCGCCGTTCAGCGAACTGCCGAAGTTGAATGGCGTCGTGGTTCCAGCCCGACAGGCATATTCCCATTCCGCCTCCGTCGGCAGCCGGTATTTTTTTCCCTCCTTCTGGCTCAGCTTGCGGCAAAACTCCGTCGCATTGTTCCAAGACACTTTTTCGACGGGAAACCGCTTCGTGTCGGTCACGGATGCCTCAGCTTTGCGGCGGCCGCCGGCCGAGAAGTCACTCGGATTTGTTCCCATCAGTTTCTCGTACTCTTCTTGAGTCACGGCATAAACGCCCATGTAGAACGGCCGCGTTATCCGCACGCGATGCTGCTTTTCGTTGCCAGAGTGCTTGCCCATAAAATCGAGTTCCGTTTCCGGCGATCCCATGGTGAACTCGCCCGGCGGGATCAGTTCCAGCTTCATGTCGACGGAATTGGTTTCCACCATTTCGCCCTTCAAATGCTCCGCCCATTGCTGCTGCGCTGCTTTGGCGGCTTGCGCATCGAACGGAACGCGGAGCAGTTCGGGATCGGCCGCTACGGCATCGCCTGGTTTTTCCGCCGAATCCTTGCCGGCCCCTTCGGCCGCTTCCGGCTTGGCCGCGCAGCCGGCGGCCAGCATTGCGATGCCCAGCAGCCCGATGCCTAGTCTGACCGTCCAGCGGTGCGCTGGGGTGGCCGGCGTCCCCCCGCCCCCAGTCCTTTGGTCCGTGTCCCCTGGAGTTGCGCGACGCATCATGGATTCCCCGCGCAAAGGTGTTCGGATTGACCGCCGGCAACATTTACTCCAACTCGCGGGCGCAAATCCTTTCTCTGCCACTTCCAGCCCAATTATATGAAATCCGAGCATCCGACGCACA
Organism: Pirellulales bacterium; assembly: GCA_963738955.1. GTDB lineage: Bacteria > Planctomycetota > Planctomycetia > Pirellulales > DATAWG01 > DATAWG01. The sequence continues at coordinate 80,534 of CAVTYW010000026.1, forward strand.
TTTTTCTTGGATCGCCGTTGCGAGCTGGCCGCGCCGCGTGGGAAATGACGAATTACGAACTCGGGAGTTACCGCCACTGGTTGTGGTCCGGCAGCCGTGGCCGCGATTGCGCGAGGCTGTTAATATGGCATTGAATTCGTTTACGCGCGATACCGCAAGCGGGCTTCGACAACAAACGACATGGCCGGCCTTGCTTGCGGTATCGCGCGAAACCGAACCCCCCAACCCAACGCGGCGCCCTCGTATGTACGATTACGACGTCCTGGTCATCGGCGCCGGCCATGCCGGCACCGAGGCGGCGCTGGCCGCGGCGCGGTTGGGGGCGCGGACGGCCCTGCTGACGACCAATTGCGACACGGTCGGCCAGATGAGCTGCAATCCGGCCATCGGCGGCGTGGCCAAGGGGCAGATCGTCCGCGAGATCGACGCCCTGGGCGGGGCGATGGGCCGGGCGATCGACGCCACCGGCATTCAGTTCCGCATGCTCAATCGCCGCAAGGGCCCGGCCATGCACAGCCCGCGGGCCCAGGCCGACAAGAAGGCCTATCAGCACGAAATCAAGCGACTCGTCGAAGAGCAGCCGAACCTCGCGCTGCGGCAGGAAGTGGTCGAGGATCTGCTGGTCGAAGACGGTCGGCGAGCGGACGCGGATCGTCGGCGTGCGCGTGCGCGGCGACGCCGTCTATCGCGCCCGCGCCGTCGTGCTCACCACCGGCACGTTTCTGCAAGCCCTGATGCACACCGGCGAAGACGCAAAACGCCCGGCGGCCGCGCCGGCGAAGGGACGACCGCCGGCATCAGCGGCTCGCTTGCTGCGATTGGGCTTCGAGCTGCGCGCGATTCAAGACCGGCACGCCGCCGCGACTCAACGGCCGCACGATCGACTACGCGCAAGACCGAACTGCAGCCGGGCGACGACGAGCCGCAGCCGTTTTCGTTTCTGACCGACGCGCATCGCCAGTCGAGCAGATCCCTTGCTGGATCACGTACACCAACGAGGCGGTCCACGATTTGATCCGCGCGAATCTGCATCGCGCGCCGATGTACACGCGGCCAGATCGCTTCGCGCGGGCCGCGCTATTGCCCTTCGATCGAAGACAAGGTCGTGCGCTTCGCCGACAAGGATCGGCATCAGTTGTTCCTCGAGCCCGAGGGCCGCAACACGCGCGAAGTCTACGTCAACGGCGTCTCGACCAGCTTGCCGCGCGACGTGCAGGACGCGATGTTCCGCCTGATTCCCGGCCTGGAGCGGGCCGAGATCATGCGCTACGGCTACGCCGTCGAATACGACTATGCCCCGCCCGAGCAGCTCAAGCCGCCGCTGGAGACGAAGCGCGTCGCCGGCCTGTATTTCGCCGGCCAGATCAACGGCACGACCGGCTACGAAGAGGCCGGCCGCGCAAGGACTGATGGCCGGCGCCAACGCGGCGCTGGCGCTGCGCGGCGACGAGCCGCTGGTGCTGAGCCGCGAGCAGGCCTACATCGGCGTGCTGATCGACGACCTGGTGACGCGCGGCGTCGACGAGCCGTACCGCATGTTCACCAGCCGCGCCGAGTATCCGGCTGCTGCTGCGGCAAGACAACGCCGATCGACGGCTGACGCCGCTGCGGATCGGCAACTCGGGCTGGTCGAGCCAGCAGCGCTGGCAGCGGTTGGTCGCAAAAGAAGCGGAGATCGCCGCGAGCGCTGGAACTGCTCGACGCAACGCGCGTTCGGCGATGCAACGCTTGCGCAAGTTGCTCGCGCCGGCCGGAGATCACTTGGACCGACGTTGGTCGCGCGGCTGCCGGCGCTGGCGCCGTGTTCGCCCGACGGCAGCCGAGCAGGTCGACATACGACGTGAAATACGCCGGCTACGTCGCCCGGCAGGAGGTCGAGATCGCCCGGCAGCAGCGGCTGGCCGAAAAGCGCATTCCCGCGGCTTTCGACTTCACGGCGATCGCGCAACTGCGGACCGAAGCGCGCGAGAAGCTGTCGCGGGTGCGGCCGCTGCAGCCTCGCCCAGGCCAGCCGAATCAGCGGCATCACGCCGGCCGACCTGGCGCTGTTGATGGTCCACCTCGAAGGCAGATGACGGTGCGACCGGCGAGCATTCGATAGAAGTTTGCCGCCAGCTATTGGCGGATTTCACCGCGAATCTCCGAGTGCAAACGGTCAGATCGCCGCTAAACGACTCCGTGGCAAGAAGCTTCGCGGTGCCTGAAAGTGCGGGAAAGCAGCGTGTTTGATGCGTTTCTGTCGTAATGCTGTAACGTCATGTTTGAACGGTTTGCGTCGAATAGATCGATATTGACTCACTTGCGGCAGATGGCTATAATTGGGCGTCGATGGCAAATTCGGCAATCTCGGCAGGAACCAAGTTTGTCGATGCGCACTGTCGATCGCAGACAGAGCAACTCAAGGGTAAAGGCCATTACGTACGCCGCATGCTAACGGCTAGGTTGCGCGTCTAGCGTGACATGGAGGACTAGGAACTTCCGGAGCTTCTCGTGGACGAGCAGCGTTTCGGAGGTCCCGCTTAGACTAGCCTGTACCATCGGCTAGGGAGAGGGGTGGTTAGCAGCATGAAGACTGTGTTCACGACGGGCGAAGCCGCCAAGATCTGCAAGGTTAGCCAGCAGACGATCATTCGTTGCTTCGACTCGGGACAGCTCAAGGGTTTTCGCGTGCCCGGCAGCCGGTTCCGCCGCATTCCGCGCGATCAGCTGTATCCTGTTCATGCGCGACAACGGCATTCCGACCGATGCCTTGGAAAGCGGCAAGCGGAAGATTCTGATCGTCGACGACGACGAGGAATTGGTCGAACTGATCGTCGACGTGCTGGAACGCGACGGCCGCTTCGAGGTCCGCAGCGTCAACAACGGCTTCGACGCCGGCATGATGGTCAAGGAATATCACCCCGACCTGATCGTGCTCGACGTCATGCTGCCGGACATCAACGGCAAGGAAGTCTGCCAGCGGGTCCGCAGCGACAAGACGATGGACGACGTGCGGATCATCTGCATCTCCGGCATGGTCGAAGAGGACAAGATCGAAGACCTCAAGGCTGTCCGGCGCCAACGATTTCCTGCACAAGCCGTTCGAGGTCGAACACTTGGTCGAGCGGATGTGCCATCTGCTCGATGTCGAAGCGATGGCGACCGGCTGAGTTGCTGCTGCTCAGTCGGTCATCTTGGATTGCACAGAGCAGCACCCAATAGCGTCGTCGAAATAATTGCGGCAAGCGGTTGCTTGTCATGCGTCGAAGCCCAGGGATGGCCGGGAAAGATTTCTCCCATCGAGAAATCGTCGGCGGCCTTCCCTGGGTTTTTTGTTGGCAGCGCGAAACTTCGGTGTCTCGATGGACGAACGCATGCTAATCGAGCGCCTGACCGCAGCCGTTGCCGCAATTAACGAACCGCTGCGCAATGGCGACGCAAGCTCCACCGCGCTTGCAGAAAAGTTGGCATCGCTGGAACATCTTGTCGCCGAACTGCCCAATCTTGCCGCTCGTCTCGATCGGCTGGCCGAATTGGAAACCCATTTCAGCGAGGCCGTCGAAACCGCCAAACTTGGCGCGCTCAAGGAACTCGCCTACGGCGCCAGCCATGAACTGAACAATCCGCTGGCCAACATCTCCGCCCGGGCGCAAACGCTCTTGCAAGAAGAAAAAGACCCGGAGCGGCGGCGGCGGCTGGCGGCGATCAACAGCCAGGCATTTCGAGCTCACGAAATGATCGCCGACATGATGCTCTTCGCCCGGCCCCCGCAATTGGTGCTGCAAAGCGTGAATCTTGTCGAATTGCTCGACGACTTGGTTCGTCGCTTGGCGGAAGAAGCGTTGCAGCAAAACACGGAATTGGTCCGCGTCGGCGGCGACGCGCCCATCGAAGCCCGCGTCGATCCGGTTCACCTGCGGGCAGCGCTGCGGGCGTTGGTGATCAATTCGCTCGAGGCGTTGGCCGAGGGAGGGCGAATCGAATTGAGCGTCCGCCGCGGATCCGCCGCGCGATCCGCTCGCAGCGCCAACAGCGGCACTGCCAACAGCGGCACTGCCAACAGCGGCACTGCCAGCAGCGGCACTATCGAGCTGCTCGTTTCCGATAACGGGCCGGGAATCTCCGCCACGGTCCGGCCGCATTTATTCGACCCGTTTTATTCCGGCCGTGAAGCGGGTCGAGGGCTCGGGCTGGGCCTGTCGAAATGCTGGCGAATTGCCACGCTACACGGGGGCCGGATCGACGTCGAAAACAACACGGCGGGCGAAACCGCCCGCCGTGCTGTAGCTTGTGGCGCCACATTTAAGATTTCGCTACCGCAAAACGCCGAAGCGTAGCGGGCGAATTACCCGGAGCGGCGACTCAAGCCGCTGGCTTCTTCTTGTGGTGACGATGCCCGCCGACGGAAATCTCTTCGACGACACCGTCGTGTTCATGGATCGAAACATGGGCTCCGACGATCAACGCGCTAGCGCTGCCGGCGGTTTTGGCGCCATCTTCGCCGAGAATCTCGATTTTCGTCTTGTCGCTAATCGTGAACGTCTTCGATTCGGGGGCAGCCTTCGGTTCGCCCTTCTTGTGATGTTGATGCACGGCGACAGTGATCGTGTTGCCGTTGACTGCGGTTATCTTGCCCTGGATGCCATGATGGTGATGATGTTTCTTGACCGGTGCGTCGTCCGCCCGAACGATGCCGCTCGCCACCAACGACCCAATCACCAATCCCGCCACAACCAAACCAAACGCACTGCTCTTCGTCCGCATGTGATGTTCCCCCTCAAAAACAGTTCTGTTCCCGAAACCTGATTTCCCGTGTGGCCGCAATCTTACGCCGACGAATGACGTCCCGACGTCGAAAACCTACAGCCACATACAAAACTAACCCCGAAGTCTCGGAAAAGTATCGCAAATAGGGCCTAAATTCGCTGGTGAAGGCCGTCGCGCAGCCGGCGCTTATCGCTGAGAGGCCCGGCAACCCGCCGGCCGATCCGGCGTGGACGCCATCCGCAGTGGAACTTATCATTAGTCTAGCAACGATCTTGGGAGCGATTCACGCATGAAAATCCTCTTGGCCAGCCCGCGCGGCTTTTGTGCCGGCGTCAACATGGCGATCGACACGCTCGATCAGGCCATCCGCCTGTTTGGCACGCCGATTTACGTCTTCCACGAGATCGTTCACAACCGCTATGTCGTCGAGCGATTTCGCCGCGAAGGGACCGTTTTCGTCGACGATCTGACCGAAGTGCCCGAGGGATCGCGGCTGCTGTTCTCGGCGCACGGCGTTTCGCCCGAAGTCCGCGCGACCGCCGCCCGCCGCAAGCTGAAAACGATCGACGCCACTTGCCCGCTGGTCACCAAGGTCCACTTGGAAGCGATTCGTTTCGCCCGGCTCGGCTACAAGATTCTCCTGATCGGCCACGCGGGTCACGACGAAGTGCTCGGCACGATGGGCGAAGCGCCTGAAGCATTCGTGCTGGTCCAGTCGCCGGAAGAAGTCGAGGCACTCGAATTTCCGGCCGGCACCCGGCTGGCCTATCTCACACAGACGACGCTCTCCGTTGACGACGCCAACCGCATCATCGGCCGGCTGAAAAAGAAATTTCCCGAGATCGTCGGCCCGCCGAAAGAAGACATCTGCTACGCCACGCAGAATCGCCAGGAAGCCGTCCGGTTGTTGGCCGCGGAGACCGATATCTGCCTCGTTCTCGGCAGCAGCAACAGTTCGAACAGCCAGCGGCTTGCGGAACTGGCGGCGAGTCGGGCATCCCTGCCCGACTAATCGACGGAGCGGCCGACGTCGATCTGGCCTGGTTCTCCGGCGATGAAACGGTGCTCATCACCGCCGGCGGCAGCGCCCCCGAATCTGCCGTCGAGCAATGCGTCGAGCTACTGCGCGACAAGTTCCATGCCACGGTCGAACATCGCACGCTGCGCGAGGAAGATGTTTATTTTCCGCTGCCGAAATCGTTGCGGGCGGCGAGCGCTTGATGCACGGACGAAAACCGAAGAGAAACAACGAGACCGTAGCAACCGCTAAGGAAATCGCTGTCGCGCGTGCGCGCATCAAGACGCTGCTGGAATTCCAACGGGAGGTCGAGCAAGCGCCATCTGAGGAAGTATCTGAGTGGTTATGGTTGATTCGGCACAAGCCCGGCCGGGATCCGGAAATCTGACTTTTCTGATTCCGAACTTCTTCAGGATCGCGCGAAGATCGCGGTATCGCAGCGGCGTTTTCCGTCCAATTGGCCATTAAACCAGTTCGAGTTCCCGCATCTCGAATCGATTAACGGGCCTTTCGGGCTTTCGCGGCAACGTTCGCACCGTTCCCATCCAGAACATCTTCCAAATCTCGGGCGGAGCGGGGCGGAAAACAGAATCCAACTCGCCTTCCTTGGCAGCGACCGTCACTTGCAACATGGACAATTCCATTACGTCTTCCATCGCCTTCGTTGGGCTATCGGCATCCGCAACGATGTCCAATTCAAGACAATGAGCCAGCCAAACACCCCCTTCGCAATACACGACTGCGCTCAAGGGAATGCTCGGGCCGCGGGCAGCCATTGGTGTCTTCTTTTTTGCCATTGCTTCCCTGGTGTTAGACAAGCGGGAAACCTCGATAACTCAATAATAGTGCCCATTGAGGCTGGTTTCGAGAGCATCCTAGCTTTCACTTCCTGCCCAATTCGTCGCGTGGCTTGCCCGCCGCTGGATGGCTGCATTAGAATTCGGCATAGTGAGCGGGAGCTAATCGCGGGTTCTGTCTTCAACGTCCCGCTTGAATCGTTCGAACCATCCCACCGATCTCGGCGTTCCGCCGCGTCGGCAACATTTCGCCCCCAGAGGTGACTCATGGCCACGATGACCGAACCACGGCAACAACCCAAAATTCAGCAGAATCAATGCTTCATCGGGGGCCAATGGCTCCCAGCCGCGAGCGGGAAAACTTTCGAAACGATCAACCCTGCCACCGAAGAAGTCATCACCAACGTTGCCGAAGGCGACGCGGCCGATGTCGATCTGGCCGTCGCGGCGGCTCGAAAGGCGTTGGACAATGGCCCTTGGAGCCGAATGGATGCCCGCGATCGCGGCCGGCTGATGTACAAACTTGCCGATATGATCGAAGAAGAGATCGACGAGCTCGCGGCCCTCGAATCGCTCGACAACGGCAAGCCGATTCGCGAAGCCGCGACGGCGACCTGCCGTTCGTGCTCGACGTGCTACGTTATTACGCCGGCTATGCCGACAAGATTCATGGCCAGACGATCCCCGTCCGCGGCGAATTCTTCTGCTACACGCGGCGCGAGCCGGTCGGCGTCGTCGGGCAGATCATTCCCTGGAATTTCCCGATGCTCATGGCGGCCTGGAAATGGGGCCCGGCATTGGCCGCCGGCTGCACGATCGTGATGAAGCCGGCCGAGCAAACGCCGCTGAGTTGCCTGCGGATGGCTCGGCTCGCTCAGAAGGCCGGCATTCCCGACGGCGTGATCAACGTCATCCCCGGTTTCGGCCCGACGGCCGGCGGCGCGATCGTCAAGCATCGCGGCGTCGATAAGGTGGCGTTCACCGGTGAATACAAGACGGCCCAGATCATCATGCGCGAGGCCGCCACGACGTTGAAGCGACTGACGTTCGAGCTCGGCGGCAAGAGCCCGAACATTGTTTTTGCTGACGCCGATCTCGACGCGGCCGCCGCCGGTTCGCATCTCGGCCTGTATCTCAACCAAGGCCAATGCTGCTGCGCCGGCAGCCGGTTGTTCGTCGAGGAAAAGGTTCACGACAAGCTCGTTGAAAAACTCGTGGCAATGAACAAGAACACCAAGCTCGGCGATCCCTCGGACCCGGCAACCGAGCAAGGCCCGCAGGTCGACAAGGCCCAGTTCGACAAGATCATGCACTACATCGACGTCGGCAAGAACGAAGGGGCGAAGTGCCTGAGCGGTGGCCAGCGATTCGGCGACCGCGGCTTCTTCATCGAGCCGACGCTGTTCGCCGGCGTGAACGACGACATGAAGATCGCCCAGGATGAAATCTTCGGCCCGGTGTTGTCGATTCTCAAATTCAAGAGCGTCGACGAAATCGTCGAGCGGGCGAACAACACGTTCTACGGCCTGGCCGCCGCGGTCTGGACCCGCGACATCGGCAAAGCCCATCGCCTGGCGGCGAAGATCAAAGCCGGCACGGTGTGGGTAAACTGCTACGACGCCTTCGATACCGCCGCCCCCTTCGGCGGCTTCAAAATGTCCGGCATGGGCCGCGAACTCGGTGAACGCGGGCTGGATGCGTATACGGAGACGAAGACGGTGGTGGTTAGCACGAAGTAATTTGAAAGCACTGCGGCGACAGATGTCGAAACGCCCGTTGGTACTAGCTGCGTCGCTGTTTCCTTCCCTTGATCGATGATCCCCACGAAATTCAAGGCGAAGCTCACGAAGGTGCTTTCGTACCCGTTGGGTGCGAAGGCAATTAGTGACGCCTTGGCCGACACGCCGTATTTCGACAACATCACGTTATGGTTCTGCAGCGAGGCTATCTGGCCGAAGTCTGAGTTCCAGCGCTCTTGCGCGAATCATTGCCGTATAAGGTGCTTGCCGTCGCGTATCGGCCGCCATTAAAGATCAACTACGGCGGTCTGGCTGACTCAGGCTTTGATGTCAAGAAATGGGAGTTGCACGTTTATCCGGTCGTTCGGCAACGGCGGCAGGAGGTGGGGCTGCTGTTAAGGGAACAAGGGCTTCCGGCTGCGGCGGAGTGGCTGCGGTTAACAAATCAACCCGGATGGGAATCTTGCCAACATAGCCTTGCATTTGTGTTTAAGCCGTGCGAGGGGATCTTGATGATTCAACGCGAGGATGGGCCATAAACACCGAATTAGCTCCGCGCAGGGGGCGAGGTATTCATCACGCAAGTTGAGGTTGCGATTGGGTAAGCGCATTGGCGCACCAGCCCGATTCATCGGGCTTTCCGCGAAGCGGTAATAGGCCCGGCATTCATGCCTCATCGTTACCCATATCTTTGACGGTGAGCTCGGAGGGTGCGGAGGGCGATGGCGAGTTTTTCATAGCCGCGCCAGATAGTAAGCCAGCCCGGATCGCCGTCGCATTTGCGTCCCAGGAAGCCGCCGAGGGAGGCGAGACCGCGGAAGAACTCGCGGACGGTGTGGATCGTTCGTTTGGGTTTCAAGCATTGCAGCGTGGCGACCCAGTTGGCAGGCACGATCTGAGTCGCTGGCAACTCGGGCTGATGACGAGAAACAGTGCGCAATTGTAGCAAGCGGACGGCGACAACGGAGAGGATCGCGGTGATCGCCTCCAGACGTTTGCCAGTTTGATATTGTCGCTCCTCCACAGAGCAGCCTGTTTTTAGTGCCTTATGAAATTCCTCAATGAGCGGCCGCTTCTCGTAGTATTCGATCACGACCCATGCCTCGGCGAAGCTCGTGACCGGGAGCGACGTCATCAGCACCCAGTGCAGCGGCTTAACGCCCGACGGCGGATCGATCTCCCGAACTTCCACGACATTCATACCAATCGAGGTAATGCCGCAAGCCTTCAACCAAGGGCTGGAATGCGCGGAAGCAGGAACCATCACCATTCCATGCCGTACTTCCAATTTCGCGATACGGGCGGGCTGTCCCTTGTTCGCGCACCTGCAGCTTGTAGGAGCCTGCCAAACCAAGCTGATCCAAGTACGCCTCCAAAGCTCCCTCACCGTCCATCCACGACACGCGGCGAGTCAACTGTGCGGCGCGAATCACCCAGTCATCACGGCAGAGCAGAAGACGGCAGAAAACTTCGAAGTTATCGGCGCCGCGATCAAAAACATGCACGTACTGCGCGTCGTCAGGCGGCGGGCCAATCTGCTCGATCAATTCGCCCCAGATTTCCGATTCGCGAGGGCGTTTTAGCCGTTGCGATGTGTTCTCACCGCGCGGCGCTGGCTTGCGATGACGGATCACCTGCCCGGCCAGGCCCAGTACCTGTTCGCTCGCAGCATCAACCAGCAGTCCAGAATGCAACAAAAATCCTTGGCCCCAATTGTTGCCCACCGTTCCCACGCCTTTGATCTTGCGGAGAATGCCGAAGTCGATCTCCGTCGTGTCACCCAAGATCAAGCACACGCCTTTCGCTCCTGCGCACGTGAGTTTCCAGTGCGGTTCAGCCAGCGCCTGAAATGTCGCGCACGGCGAATCAATCAACCGATAGGCAGCCTTCAACTCAGACCAGTCCTCGGTCTGCATCGGCGTACTCGCGTCGTGATCAGCTGCAATCCGCGCTGCAAACTTCACTGCCCGTAACGTCCGTCGTGCATCGCCCAAGTCACACGCTTCAAACTGTTGCTTCGCCCATCGGCCGGGATCAAGTTCCAGAGAGTTCACGAGGCGTCCATCCATGCTCTGCTGGACTTCGCCTCCCAGACCGCCAGCGCCAGGCAACCGTCACCAAAATGGTCGCCCCTTGCAGAGATACTACGCTGCTCGCACACCACAGAAACCGGATCGGCGCGTAACCCTCGCCAAGCTCATGGCTTCGCTTCGCTAGCACCAAACCCGCTTGCAATGGACAAACAGTACAAAGTTGTGGGTAACAATGAGGCATGAATGCCGGGCCTAATACCGCGAATCGCGGGAAGCCTCATAAATGAGGCTGGCGGAGTGCCCGCACCACGACCGCGCTAGTAACTCCGATCATTCTGCGCAAAATAAATATTCAGCAGTGTATTGCGGACTCCGCAGCCGCCGGGGAGTTCTTCGCGGCCGTGCCAGCTTTTTTTGTTCCACGAGTTCGAGACGGCGAAGGCGTAGCCGGTGTTTGGGGCGAAGATGAATTGCTTCACCTTCTCGAATCGGCCCTGCCAGGAATAGACGCCGGCGAGAGAATGGAAGCGGCGGCGATACAGGGCCGTGCCGAGCTCCAATTGGCTGCGGTCGCGCGGCAGGTAAAGCTGCATCGTGACGATTTTTGCCCGGCCGTCGGGATGTGGGGCGATCGCGTAGCCGTCGAGATCGCGGAACAGCGACGGCTTGCTGTACGAAGTGATGTTCTCGACTTCGCTCGCCGGCACGCCGAAGCGGGCCGACAGGTCGGTCGCCAATTTGCGGAACACCAGCGATTTCAGTTCCGGCGCGGCAAGCGCGGCGGCGATGCCGTCCCATAGTTCGCGCTGGCGAGTCGGCAATCCGGACAGATGCTCGTCGTCGAGCGAAAAGACATCCCGCGTGCTAATGCCCTGCTCGTTATGATACTTGGTGGCGTCGAGCGGTTTGTAGCGATCCGGCGACGGCCATTCTTCCATCATCCGGGCATAAATGTCGTCGGGAAACACGTTTTCGATGTAGAAGTGTGAAAACGGTTCGTCTTGCGCCGGCGTTCGCTCGAGCGATTCCAAAATATGTTCGAGAATATAGGTGCGAACGTTGCTCGGCGCATTGATCGTCGCCATCTTGGATGCCTCCTGCCAACGAGAATTCGAACCCCCGCGTCCAATTCGGGCCGCGAATTCAACCGGAAAGCGCGGCGGGGGTCAAGAGCAAACGGGAGAGAGCCAAAGGGCGAGAATACCAACCCGAAGCGTTAGCGAGGACGGCGCACAGCGGATCGCCCCCCTCGCTAACGCTTCGCGCTTAGTGTGAGCGGTTCACTCGGCGGGAAACGGAATCGCTTCGCCGCAGATTTCGCTCAAGGCATTGCGGGCCGCGCATTGCTCGGCCTCTTTCTTGTTCCGTCCCCAAGCGGGCGCATAGCGAAGCTGGCCGATTTGAGCCGAGATTTTGAAACATTTGCTATGGTCCGGCCCTTTTTCATCCATCAGTTGATAGGTGGGCGTTTGGCCATGCTCGCGCTGCGCGACTTGCTGCAACAGCGATTTGTAGTTGTTGCCCGTGTCGCCGGTGACCGCCGATTCGATTTCCGGGGCGATGAATTTCTCGATGAACGGCCGGATCGCCGCGTCGCCGCCGTCGAGATAGATGGCCGCGACGAGAGATTCGAAAACGTCGGCCAAAACCGACGGGGGCACTCGCGGGTGCGTCGCCATTCCCTTGCCGAGGATCAAGAACTCTTCCAAGCCCAATTCGCCGCTGATTTTCGCGCAAGTCGTGCGGCTGACGACCACCGACTTGATCTTCGTCAGGTCCCCTTCGAGATATTGGGGATACTGGTGAAATAGAATCTCGCAGACGATCGCCCCCAGAATCGCGTCGCCGAGGAATTCTAGCCGCTCGTTGGAGGCCAGTCGGTGCAACGCGCCCGAGGCATGGGTCAGAGCCGAGCGCAGAAGGAATTTGTCGCGGAATACGTAGTCGATACGACGTTCGCAACCGGCGATATCGCAACACACTTCTTCGGCCGCTTCGGCCGATGGGCGCCGAACCATCACAAGTCCGTTTCCAAACAGAGAGTCATCAATCGGAGGGCGGGAAAATCGGAGGGAGAGCAATCGGCGACTCTACGGCCGATCACTCAACCTAACTCTAGCCGCCAGCGGGGGTTTTGTCAACGCGGACATAGAAGCGTTGGCGGGAGCGATGGCGCGATGGCCTGGCACGGAGAGTTCGTGCTATTCCGATTAAAGCGACGGCAAGGCTCGCGCCGATGAACGGAAGTCTTAGCGATATTCGTTTCAGCGGCGATCGAACGCCACGGAGGGCGTTCCCCACAGTCGGTACACCGTAAATATTGTAGGGAACGCCCTCCGCGGCGTTCCTTGGCTTTCGGGAGACGCAAGCGATGCAAGCAGCCGTCGTGTCGGTTTTGCTGATGGCCGGAGTCTGTGGAGCGCAGCCAAATCAGTGTGGCTGCGAGAATTCGCCGATCGGCGTTCAGCAAAGCTACGACGGCGCACCAGGCATCGGCGCATGGAACGGCGGCGCAACGCGCGATCGCGCACTCTGGTCGCCCGTCACTCCCAACGGCACCGTGACCTACGACCGCGCTCTCTTCGGCTGCCCGTTGTATTCGCCACTCTGGATCATCCACTGGAATGCCAAATACTATCCGGCGAACTACGCCAAGCCGTATGATTATCGAGAAGTGTTCGACTATCCGTGGAACGGCCCGCGGCCGCTGCCGCCAATGGCGCCACCATTGACGCCTTCGCAAATCGGTCCGTGGTGGGATGCCGCCTCGGCACGCGATCATCAACCTTCGATTCGAATCGCCTCCAAGTCCATTCTTGACTCACAATGACCGAGCCCTACCTCGCCGCCGCCGTTCAAATGCAATCCGGCGAGGACAAGAGGGCGAATGTGGCGACGGCGATTCGGTTGGTCGAACAGGCTGCCGCCGTCGGCGCTCAGTTGATCGCTCTGCCCGAACTATTCAATTGTCTCGGCCGTTATGAAACGGTCGCCGCACAAGCGGAAACGATTCCGGGGCCGACCAGCGACGCCATGTCCGCATTGGCCGCGCGGCTCGGCATCACTTTGCTTGCCGGCAGCATTGCCGAGCGCGAGTCGGCGGGCGCGAACGCTGCAATGGAATCGGCGGTGTACAACACCAGCCTGCTGTTCGATCCCGAGGGCCGGCTGTTGGCCCGTTATCGCAAGATCCATCGGTTCGACGTCGATTTGCCCGGCAAGGTTATGGTGCGGGAATCGCGATGGTTTGCCGCCGGTTGCGATGTCGCGACGGCAACGACGCCGCTCGGCACGCTCGGCGTCGCCATCTGCTACGACCTGCGGTTTCCTGAATTGTTTCGCCGGCTTTCGTCGGCACGGCGCAAGTGATCTTTGTGCCATCAGCGTTTACATCGCACACGGGGCGCGATCATTGGGAAGTGTTGTTGCGCGCTCGGTCGATCGAGAATCAGGCTTACGTGATCGCACCAACCAATGTGGTCGGCATTCAGCGCAACTCACCAGTTATGGTCATTCGGCGATCATCGATCCCTGGGGCCGTGTGTTGGCATGCGCCGGAAGACGGTGAGGCGATCGTTTCGAGCGAGATCGATCTTGCGCAGCTCGCGGCGGTCCGCAAGCAACTGCCGGCGCTATCGCACCGCCGCGATTGGTGATCAAAAAAAGTTTTTCCGGCAAAAAATTTCCCCGCGGAATTTGCGGCCTCTGCCGGGTGGTCTCAGCGATTTCTCGTTTGCGGCGCGCGCGTTTTCACTCCATACGAAGGCTATGGAGCGAGCGCCGCGGAAAATGCAAGAGGGAATTTTCGCGATCGGCCTCGAAAAAAATCTCGAACCGCAGGTTGCTTGACAAGAATTACTTCGCTCCGCAAAATGAGCCGTCAGCTAAGCGTGGCAGTCGAGTGTGTCTTGAACTTTGTGGAATCAGCGCCGAGCGATTGGCGTTTTTTCGAGGCTGGCCCATCGTGGCGCATCCTTGATCGATAGCGTGGAACGAACCGAGTGTAGCGGCGCGAGAATCAGGCGGCGCGGCGCGACACTTTTGACTCGTTGTTGTCGATTCGCAAAGTTCGTCGTCGGATATACGACTGCCGCGCAGGAATTGCGCGGCGCTTCCAGCAGATTTGCTTGGGGGGCGACGACTGAGGGATCGATAGTCAACGACCTGGTCGTGTGCCTGGATGTCCCCCCCTTGCTGCGCCGCGATTATAATGGCACAACGCGGCCGCAATCAATGTTGGAGTTCACGCTTCAGCGTGCTGCCGGCCACACGCTAAAGCGTGAACTCCAACAAAAATGGCATAGAGGAAACACCGGCGCAAGAAGCTGTCGTCAAAAGCCTCATCTATCTTTCTCAATCCGCATGACTATTGCCCTGATTGCCCTCGGTGCGAATCTGGGCGATCGGCAGGCGAATCTCGATCAAGCCTTGCAGTTGCTCGCCGCCCGGCCCGGCGTGCAGTTGGTCGCGGCAAGCCGTTCGCACGCCACGCATCCGGTCGGCGGACCGAGCGGGCAGTCCGACTTTCTCAACGCGGCCGCGATCGTTGAAACATCGCTTGATCCCGTGGCATTGTTTGCAGCGCTGCGGGAGATCGAAACGGCTTTGGGCCGCCATCGCGACGGGCCGCGATGGAGCCCCCGCTCGATCGATTTGGACCTGCTCCTCTTCGGCTCGCAGATTATTGATTCGGCCGACTTGACGGTGCCCCATCCGCGAATGGCTTTTCGACGGTTCGTGATCGAGCCGGCCGCCGAAGTGGCGCCGTCGATGGTGCATCCGACGATTGGCTGGACACTTGCCGAACTACGCGACCATTTGCGCAACGCGCCGCCCTATGTGGCAATTGCCGGAGCGCCGGGCGGGGGCAAATCGCAATTGGCGGCCGAAGTGTCCCGCTTGCTCGGCGCGACGTTACTCACGGATCCCGCGGCGCAGCAATCCATGCAATCGAGCCCCACCGACGCGTCTGGCCCGACGTGGGAGTCGGAGATAGAATTACTCAACTTGCGATCGGCCCAATTGGCCGCAACGATCTTGGCGGGCAAGGAACAGCGCAAAACGGTCATTAGCGATTATTGGTTCGATCAGGCGCTTTGTTTCGCGACAATGGCGCTTTCCTGCGGAGCGATTGGAGGGATTCGGCCAGCATTGGCAATCGGCCGCGGCGACGGCGCCGCGTGCGAAGCTGGTCGTGGTGCTAGATGCACCGGTCGGTTGGCTTTGGGAACGAGCTTCCGCCGTGCCGCGCGCGCCGTGGCTGGATTTCGAATCGTTTTCTCGGTTGCGGCATTTGATCGTCGATCGAGCCGCGGCGCCGGGCCGAGGGCCGCTATTGCGTTTGGATAGCCGACACCCGGAAAGTGCGCAAATCGAGTTGGCCGCCGCAATCGAAGCAATGAATGGATAGTGATCCGCGATGAAGCGAAAGACCGCGACTTCCTCCGCTCTGCCCTTGGTTGTCAGCGATCCTGAATTGCTGCGCTCGCAAGTGCGCGCCTGGCGAGAGGCCGGCGAAACGGTCGGTTTGGTGCCGACCATGGGCGCGCTTCATGCTGGCCACCTGACTCTGGTTGCCCAGTCGGTGAGTCAATGTTCCCGGACGGTTGCGACGATTTTCGTCAATCCGGCGCAATTCGGTCCGGCCGAGGATTTCTCGCGCTATCCGCGCACGCTCGACGAGGACTTGGCAAAGCTGCGCGGCAACGGAACCGACTTGGTGTTCGTCCCGGCCACCGAAACGATCTATCCACCCGGCTTTGCGACCTATGTCGAAGTCGAGGGTCTCAGTCAACAATGGGAAGGGGCGAGCCGGCCGGGGCATTTTCGCGGCGTCGCCACGATCGTGCTCAAATTGTTTCAGCTAGCACCGGCCGATATTGCGTATTTCGGTCAAAAGGATTATCAGCAGGCGGTGATCATTCGGCGGATGGTGGCGGATTTGCGACTGCCGATCGAGATTCGCGTGTTGCCGATCATGCGCGAGCCCGACGGCTTGGCCATGAGCTCGCGCAATGTCTATCTCCAACCGGACGATCGCTGGCGGGCGCTAGTGCTGTCGCGAAGCTTACACTTGGCCGCGGAATTGGTTCGCGATGGTCAGCGCGACGCGCGGCAAATCGCCGATCGAATGCGGGAACTAATTGCCTCGGTCGAAGGAGTCGCGCTCGACTATGCGACCTTGGTCAACCCCGACACACTTGCGGAACTCACCGAGATCACCGGCCCGGCGGTCGCACTGGTCGCGGCTCGCGTCGGCGCGACGCGGCTGATCGATAACGAAATCATTACGCCATGACGCGTGGAGCTTAGCAAGCCTTTCATGCTGCAAACTTTCTTTTACATCCCCGATCGTCTCTTTGGAATGCCGCTGTTTGGTTGGGGATTGCTGCTGGCCGTTTGGGCCGTCGCCAGTGTACTGACATTGGCGTATCAAACCTGGCGGCACGGGTTTGGCCAAGAAGTGCTCAGCTATTTGCCGCTGCTGGCTTTGATCGGCGCGGCGATTTGGTTTCTGCTGCCGTCGTTGGAGCAAGTCGAGCATTTGCCCACCGGAGAAAACGTGGTGCTGGGCCTGCCGATTCGCGGCTACGGCGTCATGCTATTGATCGGCCTGGTTTCGGCGGTCGGGCTGGGCGTCTATCGAGCCAAGCAGCGCGGTATCGATCCGGAAATCATCTACTCGCTGGCGATTTGGCTGTTCATCGGCGGATTTGGCGGCGCGCGGCTGTTCTACGTGACCGAGTATTGGACGCAGCAATTCGCGAAGCACCATGCCGACGGCAGCTTCGATTTCGGCGCGACGCTTGCCGCCGTCGCCAACGTGGCTCAAGGCGGGATCGTCATTTACGGCGGACTTGCCGGCGGCGCTTTGGCCGGAGCTTTGTTCTTGCGGCGGCATCGGCTGCCGGTGTTGAGAATCTTTGATATCTGCGCGCCGAGCGTCATGGTCGGGCTGGCGATCGGCCGCATCGGATGCTTTTTGAACGGCTGCTGCTACGGCGGCGTTTGCACGACGTTGCCCTGGGCAGTCGCATTTCCGCAACAGTCGCCGCCGTTTGAGCGGCAAATGAATCGAGCCGATGCGGAGGGGAATCGATTGTATTTGCACGGACTGGCGTTTTCCGATCGAACGGCTGGTCTCGGCGGCCCGGCAGTGATCGACAAGGTGCTGGCCGGTTCGGCCGCCGAGCGGGCAGGATTAAAAGCCAATGAGCAGATTCTGGAAATCGAGCGACAGTCGAGCAGCGACGCCAAGCCCGTGCAAGTTTTCCCCGCCAGGCGGCGCGAGGGTCCGGGTCAAGGAACCGTCGTGCAAGACGAATCGCTTTCGGCGGCGGAAATGGCTCTTCTGAGCGTCTCGGGTGAAGGAACTCGAATCACGCTGCGGACCGACCGCGGCGCGGAACCGTTCGAGTGGACGATCACCGCAGCCGACGAACCGCCGCAACGCAGCCTGCCGGTGCATCCGACGCAGCTTTACAGTTCGCTCGAAGCGATCCTGCTTTGTTTGGTGCTGCTCGCCTACGAGCCGTTTCGACGGCGCGACGGCGAGACTCTGGCACTGCTTTTCATTCTGCACCCGTTGGCTCGCTTTTTGGTCGAAGCGATTCGCACCGATGAACCGAAACAGTATTTCGGCATGAGCATTTCCCAGGTCGGGAGTTTGCTATTCGTGGCGGCGGCGTTGACGCTGTGGTTCTACCTCCGCCGGCAGCCGGCAAATGGCCGGGCCGCGACTGGATCGGCGCGACCCGCAACGGTGTAGCGAATTTGTGAAAATTCCGCAGCGATGCGGAGCCGCCAGAATCCGAATTCTGGCGAATCCGGCTACATGCCGTTGCACATCCGAGGCACACGGCCGCGACCGCCTTTGACAAATCATCGCGCAAGTGATTCCCTCATAAGGATTTGACAGGCCCGCCGCCGGACGCGAAGATAAATCGCAAGGCCGCTTTGCCGGGCTTGTTTCGCGAATCTAACCGCTGGCGCGGGGAACTTTTCGCCCCCGGTCGGCGTCATAAAAACGGAGCGGATGGTGAACGACGACGCCCAACTCATCGACGAAGCCCTTGCCGGCCGTTCGGTGGCTTTTGGGCGGTTGGTGACGAAGTATCAAGACCGCCTGTACAACGCTGTGGTCCACGTCGTCGGCTCGACCGAAGAGGCGCGCGACGTGGTCGCAAGACGCCTTCGTGCAGGCTTTTTTGAAGCTGGATTCGTTTCATCGCTCCGTCGGCGTTTTACACATGGCTCTATCGAATCGCATTTAACCTTGCCGTCAGCCGGTTTCGAAAGACACGGCCGACCGTTTCGGTCGAACGGGCTCGCGAGTTGAGCGGAGCAGGAAATTGCCGCCCGCGATCCCGCCCCGACCGAGCGGCTCGAGCGGCAAGAACGGGCAACTCAAGTGCAGGCGGCGCTGGCCGCGCTCGATGAAAACCATCGGGCCGTGCTCGTGCTGCGGGAAATCGACGGCTGCTGCTATGAATCGATCGCGGAAATCCTCGACCTGCCGATCGGCACCGTGCGCAGCCGATTGCATCGGGCTCGCATGGAATTGCGGGAATTGCTAAAGGACGTTGTGCAAGAAGGGCGGTAGGACTCAATCATGGACCCCATGTTTCAAGACGAACGAATCAGCGCCTATCTTGACGGCCAACTGCCGCCCGACCAGCGGTCGCAGTTCGAAGACGAACTGGCCCGCAACGGCGAATTGCGACAGGTCGTCGAGGAATTGCGCGGGTTGCACGACAGCCTGCAAGAATTGCCGCGGCATCGCTTGAACGACGATTTTGCAATGCAAGTTTTGCGTCGGGCCGAGCGGGCAGTGCTTTCCAATGCGCACGCCACGGCCGGCGCGAATGGTTCGAGCGCAAGTGGCTCAAGCGCAAGTGGCTCAAGCGCAAATGTGTCTGCGGCGAACGATGCGCATGTCGTCCGAGCCCGCGCCGGCGATTCGTTTCAGGATGCTCGCAAAAGTCGTCGGCCGTGGATTTGGGCCGCGATCGTCGTCGCCGCGGCGATTGTCGTCATGGTTTATAATCCGCCGCAAAGGAAACCTGCCGAAGTCGCTTCGCGCGAATCATCGCACTCCGCGCAAAACGCCGGAAGACACGCGGTTGGCTCGTTCGCTTCCCGAAGGAAAGATCGCCGATCCGGCCGTCGCCCGAGACGCCAGACAATTCGACGACAAATTCCTGTATGCGAAAGATCGCAAATCGCGCGTGCCGACGGATGGAGAACGTCAGTTTCGCAAGCGCGTCGAAGACCAGGCCGCGGAATCGAAGTTGGCCGAGAGTCTGAATACCGCCGGCGACGGCAGCCACCGGCGAGCGGGTGCAACGGATGCCGCGCGCTCGGAAAAACCAGGGATGGCGCAGCAAACTCCCGCGTCGCAAGAAACTCTGCGAGACATCGCCTCCGGCCGCGGTGTTCTCGATAGTCGCAGCGAGAAGACGAATGGAGCGGTCGCCGGTGGCGGTCTTTCTACAAGTCGCAATTTCGGATTCCGCTCGGATGCGGAGCAAACGGCCGACGCTCCCACCAATCAGCCCGCCGAGGGCCGACCCGCCGGCAAACCGGAATCGACCGCGGCTCCCTTCGATCGCCTGGCAACCAACGAAGGCGCCGCGCCGGTTCAATTCGGCGATAAGCTGGATGGCCAAGGAAAAGGTGGTCCTTTGGGTCGCGGGCCGGTAGTGACCGCGCGATCGTCTTCGCGCGAACCATCACCATCCGGCGAAATGTTCGTGGCCGAAATCGCGACCGAGCCGGGCGTTTCGCCAGAAGCGTTCCAACGGCTTTTGGACAAACATGACATCTCCCTCGATTCGAGCCCGGCGGCAAATCTGGCATTGATTAGCGCCGTGCAAAGTGCTTCGCGTGGCAATGCTTCGAACGCAAGCACATTGAACGGCATTGCCGACGGCGGAAGCTCGCCGGCCGAACGTGCGTCGCTTGGGGCCGCTGGTTTTGGGAGTGCCTCGCGTGGCGGCGCGTCCGGCAACGGCTCCGCGGCAAAGATCGCCGCCGGCACGTTCTCCGCGCCGCCGCGGACAAGGATAGCGACGACGCCGGCCTTCCGAAAGCCGCCGGTCCGACATCAAACGGCGCGTCAGGCCGTCCAGACTCCGCGCTGGGATCGAATTCGTTGGGATTGGCGCCGAGGCCGGCGGGCGCGGCTCATGCTCCGAATGCGCCGGCGGCCGACGACGAGTCGCTCGAAGTCGTCTATGTCGTGGGAACTCGCAAACAAGTGATGGGATTGTTCAACGATTTGTACTCGCATCCGGCCCAGTTTCAGCCTTTGGCCCTGTCGGAGATAAACCAGGAAACGGCCGAATCGCGCGAGGCGGATGCCAATGCCGGCGAAGATCGGATTTCGCTCGATGACAAGGCCGACAAGACTGCCAAGGCCGACAAGACTGCCAAGGCCGACAAGACTGCCAAGACCGACAAAGCCGCGGCCAAGAACCCCGCGCCGAGACGGGGGCCATTCCTTTGGAACGATTTGCCAAGATTATCAAAGATTCGCCGCCCGCCTCTCAACCCATCGCGCCACCCGCTCGCTTCGCACCGCCTGCTGCTCCGCCGGCACCGGCGCCCGTGCCGTCCGTTCCGTCCGCTTCAATACCTGCCGCCCCGCTGGCGAAGACCGAGGACAAGTCTCGATCCGCGCAAGACCGACGAATCGAGGAGTCGGGAAAGAAACCAATCGCCGCTGCCGGCGGTACAGCACGTGCCGGTGCTACCGCGCCCGCCGGAGTCAAAGAGACGCCTGCGAAGTTGCCGGCGCCCAAGCCGACCGCGCCGCCACAGTCGGCAGTGTCCGAGCCCACAACCACTCAGCCAGCAACCACTCAGCCCGCAGCTCAGCGACCCCTCGTGCAGCAATCGGTAACGAAGCAACACGCAGCGCCGCAGCCGGTCGCAACGGAACCCGCGGCCCCGCAGCCGGCGGCGATCGGTGCAGCCGCGCCGGCCCTGGAAGTCGAAGAGCTCAAAGTGGAACAAAAGAAAGCCGAATTGGCCTCACGAAAGCCGGAGACAACTCGACTCGCGGCAACCGTCGAATCCGAATCTCTCGCCGAGCCGAGCGATCGGACGGACGACTCAAGCTGGGCAGCGCGAATGGCGTTGCCACCGGAAACGGAGGAGGTTTTGCGCCAGGCATTGGCGGAGCGGCAGAATCAATCCGCCGATTTTGGACGTCAGTTAAACTGCGCGAACGAGTAGCCGGTTCGGCCGACGATTCAAAACTCGATCGTGGCCATAGCGCCGACAAGGCGAAGTTCGGCGGCGACGTCCAATTCCGCCAGAAGGCCGCCGAAAAGCAACAGGCATTGAAAAGCGAAGGCGCGGCGGACGAGGATCGAGTGCAAGCCGTGTTCGTATTCCGATCGGCGCGCGGAAAGGCCAGCACGACCGCGGCCGCCACCGCGGCGGCGCCGTCGAAGCCCGTCGCGGCTGCCACCGGCGTCACGTCGCCCGCCGCGCCGCCTCCCGCGGAAACTCCCTCGGCAGCCCCCGCCAAATCGCCGAAGTAGTCGTGACCCCAAGCCCAGGTATGGCCGCCCACGACTTGGCTTCTGGCGAACACATCGCCGGCCTTCCCTGGGTTTTCTCGCGCGCAAGCCCGCGGCGCCTATACCAACTCCGCTTCCGACATCCCCGCCGGAAAGCGAATCTCAAGACCGTTCGAGCCGGCGTTGGTCCAAATCAGTCCCAGCCGAATCAGCAACCGAAGCGCCGGGCCACAGTCGCCGAAATCTTCCGCCGCGTGCCAATGTCGATCCGCCTTTAGCACATTGAAGATCGACACCGCGGCCTCGACTGCCTCCGGCGTCGGGCGGATCGTGGAGCGAAGCGATTGAATCGCAAACAACGTCGTCTGCGGGGCGAGGCGCACCAATTGTGTCACGATCCAAGCGTACAACATCGGGTCGCCGCGGTAGCGCGCATAGGTCGATGCGATTGAATTGTCGTCGCGCTCGTACCAATTGAAGTCCGACTGCGTGTAGTCCGACAATTCAAAGAGCGTCTGAGAGCCGTGCCAGCCTTCGACGGCCAAGAGCGCGATGAACGCCCAGGCGACATATAAACTCGGTCCCCACATCCCCTCGAACTTAGTGAGTGAGAAAGGCAAGTAGAACAGCCATCGGGCAATCCAAAACGATCCGACCCACAACACGGGCGCGACGATGCAAAGGGCAATCCCCAGGCACCGCTGCAGCATGTTATGCCGCCGCACTTTCGCTTGCAGCTTTTCGGTGGTCATGGCCGGATTATGAGACTTCGTGGAAGGAATCATTTCCTCGCACGGAATTATCGCGCCGAATCCGCGACTGCGGCAAGGCGGCTATGATATAAAGTCATAGCTTAGCTTCGTCCGTCCGTTCGTTCCTCGCACGGCCACGCATGATGGCGACAAACCAAAGAACTCCGCCGGCCGTCGTCGAAGCGCCCAAACGTTTGCAATCGCTCGATGCCCTGCGCAGGTTCGTGATGTTTTGGATCATCGGCGGCGGCACGCTCGCGATCCAATTGGCCAAGGCGACCGATTGCCAGCCATTCATCTGGATCGGCGGACAAATGGAGCATCCCGCCTGGAATGGATTCGCCTTTTGGGACGCGATCTTTCCAACATTCTTGTTCGCCGCCGGCGCCGCGCTCCCCTTCTCGTCGCTGCGCCGAGTCGCCGAAGGGAAATCAACCCGGGCCAGGGAATTTTGGGTCGGCGCCAAGCGGGCGTTGGTCCTGGTGTTGCTCGGCCTGGTCATCAACGGCGTGTTGCGAGGCAATTGGGGCGAGCATTTGCACAACGTCCGCTTCGGCAGCGTGCTCGGGCGGATCGGCATCGCCTGGTTCCTGGCGCTGGCGATCTCGCTTGTCTTCGGCTTCCGCGGCCGGCTGATCTGGTTCGTCGGCCTGCTGCTCGGCTATTGGGCGGCGATGAAACTGATCCCAGTGCCGGGTGTCGGAGCCGGCAATCTCGACCAAGGAACCAATCTGGCCGATTATCTCGACCAACTGCTGCTGCCCGGCAAATTCTATCGCGGCAATCACGATCCCGAAGGACTTTTCTCCACGATCCCAGCCATCGGCACGGCGCTGCTCGGCGTGCTCACCGGCGATTTTTTGCGCAGTAGCGGCAAAAGCGCTGCCGCCAAGTCGTGCTTGCTCGTGTTGGCGGGCGTTGTTTCGATCGGCATCGCGATTGTCTGGAATCAAGCCTTTCCGATCAACAAGAATCTGTGGAGCAGTTCGTTCGTGTTGATGGCCGGCGGGCTGAGTCTGATCCTGTTTGGATTTTTCCACTGGCTGATTGAAGCCCGCGGGTGGACCGCGGCCGCGTTTTTCTTCATCGTGATCGGAATGAACGCGATCGTGATTTATGTGGTTACGGAAGGCATGGTCGATTTCGGCCACACCGCCAGGTTTCTATTTACTGGCGAAATCAACGGCAGCCTCGCCGCCGAAGCCCAACCATGGCGCGACGTGCTAATGACCGCCGGCACGATCGCCATCGAATGGTTTTGCCTGTGGTTTCTGTGGCGAAAGAAGGTTTTTATCAGGGTATGACCAATCGGTTTCTTGGCCATTGAGCGCCCAGCCAATGGCAATAACCTCAAATCCCAGAGGTGAAAAAATGGCGACCCCGCAAGAGACACTGAAAGCGGCCGGATGGACGTTGCACGTCAAGGAGGTCGAGCCAAACAAATTCGATGTGTGGGCCACGAAGGGGAATCAGAAAACCATCATCCTCGAAGGCCGCACCGACACGCTTACCCGGATGCGCGGCGAGGTCTGCAAGGATGCGCTGCGGTTGGATTCGGTCGGCGGAGAATAGGCCGCTCGCCACCGCGCACCCTACGACGGAATCAGCACCCGAGTCTTGGCTTGGCGGTGGCCATGCGCCGGCTGCACGGTAACGCTGACATCTTGCCCGAGATCGTTTAGGCAGCGAAACAAGCGCTCCAGCGAGAAGCCGGAAAGCTTTCCCCGCAGCAATGCGGAAACTTTGGGTTGATCCAATCGCATTCGTTTGGCGGCTTCGATTTGAGTCAGTTTCAAGTCGGCAATGACGTCGCAGATGAGGCTGGTTAATTGAGCCTTGGCGAGCCTCTCTCCTGGCTCATTGAGGCCCAAGTCGTGGAACACATTGCCACTACTCAATTCAGCTTTGGCGACTTTTCTTGGCTTTTTGCTGTTTGGCATGTTCATTCTCCTCGCGACCATTGCTTGTAGTGGTCGTGCGCCGCTTTTAACCGCCTATTCATACGCTCGATGTCCGCTTGGGGTGTTCTCGCGCCCTTCTTCGATTTCTTCTGAAATGCGTCTAACACGTAGACCGCGCCCTTGAATTTTACCGTGTAGACCGCACGATAGGTGTTGGTGTCGTGGTCTTCGACAATCTCCAAAAGCCCTGCGTCTCCGTAGCCCCTCAACGGCTTTGCCGATACATGCTTCTTGCCGATTTGGGCTTGGTAGATCGCAAAGCCAACGACGTCCTTCACGTCCTCCGGAAACGCTCGCAGGTCTTTGCGGCTGCTTGCAATCCAGATGACCGGCTTCGGCTGCGTCCCGTGTGGCTCGCCCTTTTCTTCGTCAGGCATCATGCCAGTTCTAGCATATTCTAGCGGTTGAGGCAAGGTTTTCGGCCAACAGACCTTAGAGCCTATCCGATTACTGTACAAACGACTACTGGCACGCGAATTGCAATTTGAGGAGGCAGTTTTCCTCATTTCGCATGGAGGTGTGCCAATGGCCACGGTTTCTGCCTCACAGTTTCACCAAATTCCCGATGCCCTCTGGGAATGCATTGATCTGCTTTTACCAATTTACAAACGGAGCCCCAAAGGCGGACGTCCCCGGTTAAATCTGCGGAAAGTGGTGAATGGGATTTTGTATGTTCTGCGAACCGGCTGTCAGTGGAAGGCGATGCCCAAGCAGTTCGGCTCTGGCAGCGCAATCCACGCCTACTTTCAGGAATGGGTGAAGCTCGGCGTGTTTGAGGAGCTGTGGCGTCTCGCGTTGGAAGAATACGACGACCTGAAGGGAATCGACTGGAAGTGGCAGAGCCTGGACGGGGCGATGAACAAATCGCCGCTGGGTGGGGAAAAAAACCGGGAAAAACCCGACCGATCGTGGCAAACTCGGCGTCAAGCGTTCTGTGTTGATCGACGGTCGGGGCGTGCCGATCGGTGTGGCGGTGGACGGCGCCAATGTGCATGACCAGAAACTTTTGGCCGCCACGCTCGACGACATCCCGGTCCATCGCCCGAAACCCACGCGAAACAAGCCCCAGCATCTCTGCCTCGACAAAGGCTATGTCGGCAAGCCCTGCGAACAAGCGGCTCTCCGCCGCGACTACATCCCCCATCTCCCACTCAAAGGCACAGAAACGGCAAAGCCGAAACGCCGTCGCCACAAGGCGCGCCGTTGGAAAGTTGAGCGCACCCTCTCCTGGCTTAACCGGGCGCGACGACTGCTGATACGGTGGGAGAAGAAAGTCGCAAATTACGTCGGCTTCTTGCATCTTCAGTTCGCTATCGTTGCGTTGCGGACAGCGGGGGTTTTCGGATAGGCACTTAATTCAGCTGTCCCGCACGGAATTGCGCGAAATTACGACGGCGAGCCGCGACTCGGCCGCATTCGCGCGGTCGCCATGTCCGCGTGGACGCGAGTAGTAAGAATCCCAACTCGTCCGCGTTGGCCTCGAACCGCCGCGCGACGGTTGACTACGTCGCGGCCCCTTCGAGGTCTTCGTCGAAGTAATCGGAGTCGATTCGTTTTAATGCATATTGGCGAGTTGTCGCCACGCCAATGCCGAAATCGATCATCAGTTCCGAGAGCCGTTGCCCATCGATCAAGACGATTCGTCGCTCGATCCGATTCACATATTCGAGGGCGTCTCTGCTGAATTTAGACGTGGTAATCAACACGCCCTTTTTCGCTCGATTGCCTTCCATACTTCCCGCGAACGCCTGAACTTCTGGCCGACCAACACGGGTATCTCGCCAACGCTTCGCTTGGATGCAAACTACATCCAGACCAAGGCGGTCTTCGTTGATGAGTCCGTCGATGCCGTCGTCACCTGATTTGCCAATGGCTTTCCCGGCGTCGTCAATCGAACCGCCGTAGCCCATCGCTACCAGCAGTTCGACCACCAACCGCTCAAAAAATGTGGAAGAGCATCGTTTGACTTGCTCCAACAAGTCGTCGGCGAGAGCGGTACGAAGATCGAGATAGGCAGACTCGAGCAGTTCTTCGGGCGTAGCATCCCTATTGATCTCGGTCGTTTCATCGACCGCTTCCGCCTGCGATTTCCCGTTTGTGAATTCGGCGAAACCTGGAAACTGCATGAGGTAGCGAGCCGTAATCGAATCTGGTGGATGTTCCAGGACTCTTCGACCTGCTTCGCTGATCCGAACAAATCCTCGTCGCACGAATTCCAACAAGCCGGACTTTAAGAGATACGTTCGAGCCCAACCTACTCGATTGGCGATGACGGTTTGTTGTCCGCTTGGAAGCCGCCGTTCACGCTCCTCGTCGGCTAGGCCAAATTCGTCGGCAAGACCACGTACCAAAATCTTCATTCGATGTTCTTGGCCATCGGCGACAGCCCGCAACAGCGGCAGCATCAACGCTTCGTAGTCTGGAATCGCCATCGTTGATTCGCCCCGTGCAAGATTGTGAAACCGCCGTTCCATTTCCTGAACTGTCAGTTTATCCGCTGGGGTGTCGCATGCAAGGCAAAGGGGTGCCGCACCCTACTCACGGATCCGCCAGGGAATCGGCGAAAAACGCGCCCTTGCACGCGGCGCGGCGCATCTGAAAATGGGCATGTCCTTCGTCCCTGTCCCATTCTTACTCGCCCCTGCTCCCAGACCCTGGCCCCGGCCCATGCTGGCACAACTTCGCACTTTTTCGCTGCTGGGGATCGAGGCGCTGCCGGTCGAGGTCGAAGTCGACGTTTCGCCGGGGCGCTGCCCAAGACGGTGCTGGTCGGGTTGCCCGAGGCGGCGGTCAAGGAAAGCACGCATCGGGTCGAACGGGCGCTGGTCAACTCCGGGTTTCAGCGGCCGCAGGATCGGGTGGTGATCAATCTCGCGCCGGCCGAGCTGCCCAAGCAGGCGGCTTCGTTCGATCTGCCGATCACGCTGGACATGCTGGCCGGCAGCGGGCAGTTGACATCGGACAAGTTTCGCGACTACGCGGTCGTCGGCGAACTGGCGCTCGATGGCAACACGCGGCCGACACGCGGCGCACTGTCGATGGCCATCGCCGCCACGCAGCAGCAAGGGTTGCGCGGGCTGGTCGTGCCGAGTTCCAGCGCGGCCGAGGCGGCGGTGGTCGAGGGGATCGAAGTCATTCCCGTGTCGAGCCTGGCGCAGGCGGTCGGCATTCTTCTCCGGCGAGATCGAACATCGAACCGACGCCGCCGCGGCTCGACGAATGGTTTCGCCAGTTCGCCGTCTACGACGTCGATTTCGCCGACGTGCGCGGGCAGGAGATGGCCAAGCGCGCAATCACGATCGCCGCGGCCGGCGGACATAATCTGCTGATGCTCGGTCCGCCCGGCTCCGGCAAGACGATGCTCGCCAAGCGGGTGCCGACGATCCTGCCCGATCTGACCGCCGGCGAATCGATCGAAACGACGCGCATCTACAGCGCGATGGGCTTGCTGCGCCGCCGGCCAGCCGCTGTTGGCCACGCGGCCTTATCGCTCGCCGCATCACACGATCAGCGACGCCGGACTGGTCGGCGGCGGATCGATGCCGACGCCGGGCGAGATCAGCTTGTCGCACAACGGCGTGTTGTTTCTCGACGAATTGCCCGAGTTCAATCGCCGCACGCTCGAAGTGCTGCGGCAGCCGCTGGAAGACGGCACGGTGACGATCGCGCGGGCGCTGTCGAGCACGACATTTCCGGCCAACTTCATGCTGATCGCGGCGTTGAATCCCTGCCCGTGCGGCTATCGCAACGATCCGCGGCGCGATTGCCATTGCACGGTGCCGCAGATCGAGCGGTACATGTCCAAGATCATCGGGCCCGCTGTTCGACCGCATCGACATCCACATCGAAGTGCCGGCGGTGCCGTTCAAAGAGCTGTCCGCCGGCGCACCGGGCACGTCGAGCGCCCAGATGCGCGAAGCGGTCGTCACGGCTCGGACGGCTCCAGCGCAACCGTTTTGCCGGCACGGCCACGCGCCACAACGGCCACATGACGCACCGCCAGATTCGCGCCCATTGCAAGCTCGACGACGAATGCATGAACCTGCTGCGAGCCACCATGACCGAGCTGGGCCTTTCGGCCCGAGCGCACGACAAAGTCCTCCGCGTCGCCCGCACGATCGCCGACCTCGACTGCAGCGAGCCGATCAAGCCGCAGCATTTGAACGAGGCGATCAACTACCGGATGCTCGATCGGAATCTGTGGACATAAGAGAGTGCGCGCATGGTTACGCTAAGAGATTTCTCTTGGGAAACGATGGTGGCCGCCGTGGAGGACGTTCGAGAGCGGGCACACCGAGCGGCCGACGCGCTCGGCAAGGCGGGAATTCCCCATGTGGTCGTGGGAGGGAATGCCGTGGCAGCGTGGGTTGCGCGCGTGGATCAGGAAGCCGTGCGAAACACCAAGGACGTGGACATGCTCGTCCTGCGGCAGGATCTTAAGCGGATCGTCAACGAGCTCGGGTCGGTCGGTTTCGTGCATCAGAATGTTGCCGGGGTCGATCTGTTCCTGGATGGTCCCCAGGGTTCGGTGCGAAGCGTGGTTCACATCGTGTTCGCCGGCGAGAAGGTGCGGCCCGATCACGTTTTGCCAGCCCCGGAAATTCGTGAAGCCGAGCCCGGCCCCGGCTTTCCCGTTATCCGGCTAGAAGCTTTGGTGCGCATGAAGCTCACGGCATTTCACTTGAAGGATCAGGTCCATCTTCTTGACTTATTGGACGTGGGGCTGATCGATGCCTCCTGGTGCGAGCGTTTTCCCGCGACGCTTGCCGAGCGGTTGACGCACTTGCTCGAAGCGCGCGACCGTGAAACGTGAGCACGGATTCTCTGGTATGGAATTCAACATGCAATCGAGTCGCAACTCGCGTTTTCTCCGAACGAATCGAATCCAAATCGTTTTGCTGCTTCCGCTCTTGGCATTTTCCGCCGAGTTGAACGCGCAAAGCCCGTCGCCGGGCGATGTGGCGACGCGGTTGAAGCAACTCCGCGGACAATTGGCGCCCTTTTTTCATCCCCCGGCCGAGTTCGCCGGCGATTTCGGGAAATACAAGTCGCCGCTAGTGTTCGACGACGGGCGGCCGGTGAAAACGGCCGAGGATTGGCGGTTGCGGCGAGCCGAGATTCTGAAAACCTGGCACACGCTGATGGGGCCTTGGCCTCCGCTGGTCGAGAAGCCGACGATCGAGTATCTGGAAAAAGAATCACACGACAAATACACGCAGCAGCGGATTCGCGTGCAGGTCGCGCCGGATCGCACTTCCGACGACGCTTATTTGCTCGTGCCCGAGGGCGCGGGCCGTTTCCGGCCGTGATCGTCGTGTTCTACGATGGTCTATCGGGCTTGGGAGGCGGACGCGGCGCGGGCAAGCCGTACGATTTCGCCCGGCAGTTGGTTCGGCACGGTTTCGTCGCCCTGTCGTTCGGCAGCGATCCGAACACGTACTATCCGAACAAGCAACACGCCCAATTGCAGCCCCTTTCGTACAACGCCTACATGGCGGCCAATTTGTACAACGCCTTGTCCGAATTGCCCGCGGTCGATCCGAAGCGGGTCGGCATCACGGGCCTTTCTTACGGTGGCAAATGGGCGATGTTTGCCTCGTGTCTCGACGAGCGATTTGCCGCCGCCGTTTGGTTCGATCCCGACGTGGTTTTCGACGAGAAGCGTTCGTTCGCGAATTACTGGGAGCCGTGGTATCTGGGCTATCAGCCTGACAAAGAGCGGAAGAAGGGAATGCTATCGGCCGATTCGCCGCGCACCGGGGCGTACGAGAAGTTGGTCGCTTCGGGCCACGATCTGCACGAATTGCACGCGCTGATGGCCCCGCGGCCGTTCCTCCTTTCCGGCGGCTCCGAAGACAAATTCGACCGCTGGCGGGCGCTGAACCATTCGGTGGCCGTGAATAAGCTGCTGGGCTACGACGACCGCGTCGCCATGACCAGCCGCGAAACGCACGCGCCGACTGACCGCGACAACGAACTCATGGCCGCGTTTTTCGAGTATTTTCTGAAATTCGACGGGAAATGATGTGGATAATTCTGGCGAAAGAGCTTGGACATGGCGGAACTCAGTCGACGCTCGTTGCGTAAAAGAGCTAAGATGATGTTCTGATTGCATCCAAGGAACGCGCCATGGATGGAACCGTCGTGCGTGAGAAACCTCGGCCGGGGCGCTTCCCGCATCCGGCGCCCTATCTCGTTGCTATCGCGGTGGTGGCGGCGGCGACGGTGTTGCGCGGCCCGATTCTTGGCCGGTCGTTGGGCGAAGATGCTCCGCTCTCGATCTCGGCTTTGGCCGTGGCGATCGCCGCCTGGTATGGCGGGATGAAGCCGGGCCTGCTGGCAACCGTTCTATCGCTCGTCGTCGGCACGTATCTGTTCATCGAGCGCGATAGCATCATTCCGCGCAAGCTGAGCGATCGCGTGCGCTGCGTGATGTTCCTTGGCGAGGGGGTAATGATCAGTTGGCTGTTCGATGGAATGCGGACAGCCCGAGCTCGCACCGAGGCCAAGCATTGGGAACTCGAACAAGAAGTGAAGCTGCGGCGGGCCATCGAAGCCGAATTGGTCGTGGCCAATGAACGGAAAGATGCATTCGTGGCCGCCGTGGCTCATGAGTTGCGAAATCCGCTCGCTCCCATCCGCAATGCGTTGGAACTGTTGCGGATGGCCGGCAACGATCAGGCGGCCGTCGCACAAGCCCGCGGCATCATGGAACGGCAAGTCGATCAGATGGTGCGGCTGATTTCCGACCTGATGGACGTGAGCCGCATCGGCCAGGGGAAGCTAGAACTGCACCGCCAGCGCGTCGAACTGGCGAATGTGATCCATTCGGCCGTCGAAGCCTGTACGCCGCTCGTCGAAGCGTCGGGCCATGAACTATCCGTGACACTGCCGCCGGAGCCGCTGTTTCTCGACGTCGATCCGGCGCGGCTGATTCAAGTCTTCTCGAACCTGCTGACCAACGCCACGAAATATACCGAGCGCGGCGGTCGAATCTGGCTACAGGCCGAGCATCAAGAGAGCAGCGTCGTCGTGCGAGTGCGCGACAATGGCATCGGCATCCCGCCCGAATCGCTGCCTTCGGTCTTCGAGATGTTCGTCCAAGTCGAAGACGGAGCAAAACGACGGCAAGGCGGCCTCGGCATCGGATTGGCGCTGGTGCGCCGTCTGGTCAAAGTGCATGGCGGCAGTGTCGAGGCCAAAAGCGACGGTCGCGGAAAGGGAAGCGAATTCATCGTTCGGCTGCCGCTGACGGCGACGAACGCAACACGGCCGGTGACGACCGAAACGAAGGCACTCGGAACGACGGCGCTCGGAAAAGCCGCAAGCGAGACGGCGGCGAGTGGATAGCCTGCGAGCATCAACATCGCTGGCTCGGAGCGAATCTTGATCGAGATGAGCCCGTCGGATGGAGCGCGGCGGTTCCGCCGCATTCGATTCCGGCTATTTGAATTTCGTTTGCGGCTCGAAGTGCCACTCGATCGGCTTTGACGGATCGATTTGAAACACTGGCGACTGGCGAAACTTCTCGTCCCATTCCCGCTTATTGGCTTCGCCGCGCTCGCGGAGCATTTTTTCCACGGCCTTGTCGGGCTCGACACCGCAAAGACGAATTAGCCAATCAAGCGGGCTAGTCGCTTTTCGCACGGACGGCGCCCTGAGATACGGAACTACTGCGGCGATCACGCAGCCGACGACAGCCACGGCGGCCACGATCGAAATCCACCGTGACGCCCGCGCCGCGCTCTTCACACGCGAGCTCTGCGCTGGCCGGGATTTTTGGATCGTCGCGGGACTGCCGGCCGAAGATGCGTCGTCCTCCGAGATTAAATACTTGGCGGACATCAGTTCATGCTCGGCCATACGAAGCCTCGACGGAATTGCGTTGCGGTTCTCCCCGCTGAAATCTAGCTTATTTTTTAAGGGGAAGGTGCGACGGGATGAGACGGTCCTAACGCACTTCCGCGGCTCGAAGAACGGGCATTTTCCTCTAATTGCTTGCACGCGGCGAGCGTGGAAGAAATAATCGGTCTCGCCGCCTGTTCCCGCCCTTCCCTACCCGCCAAGGAATTCGATCATGTGTTTGCGCTCATTGCTCGTTGGTCTATTGTCGCTGTCGCTGCTTCCTTGGCTTGCGCCGCGGGCTCGGGCTGCCGATGAAGTTAGCTTCGAAGAAGGGATCGAGTTCAGCAATCCGGATAATCAACATTTGCAATTGAACCTGGCGCAGCCGAAGCAAGCCGAGGGAAAATTGCCGGCCGTGGTTTGCATTCATGGAGGCGGGTTTCGCGCCGGGGATCGGAAGGATTACAACGGGCTGTGCAAGAAACTCGCCGCGCGAGGTTATGTCGCCGCGACGATCACGTATCGGCTCTCGCCCAAATATCAGTTTCCCGCCGCCGTCTTCGACTGCAAAGCTGCCATTCGCTGGATGAAGATCAACGCCGAGAAATATCATGTCGATCCGCAGCGCATCGCCGTGCTGGGAGGCTCGGCCGGTGGGCATTTGGCGCAGTTCATGGGCGTCACGGGCGACGTGCCGCAGTTCGAGGGAGATCGGGCGGCGGGCGATCCGTCGAGCCGGATTGCTTGCGTCGTGAATTATTATGGGCCGAGCGATTTCACGAAGTCGTACGGCAAGAGCGTCGAACGCCGCGCAGGTGTTGCCGATGTGGCTCGGCGGCGATTTGGAGCACGCGCGGCGTCAACACGTCCTGGCCAGCCCGCTGAATTGGGTGACGCCCGACGCCGCCCCGACGCTGCTATTGCACGGCACGCTGGATCAGTATGTCGCGTTCGAACAGGCGGAGTGGATGAACGATCGGCTGAAGGCGTGCGATGTCGAAGTGAAATTCGTGCCGCTCGAGGGCGCGAAGCATGGCTTTGGCGGCAAAGACGCCGAACGGGCGGAGAAGGAAGCGTTTGAGTTTTTGGATGCGCATTTGAAGAAGAAGTAACAAATAGCGCGAAAAAGCCCAGGGAAGAATGGATTCGCCAACTCGCCTCGCCGCCCTCGCTAGCGCCTTTTGAAGTTGCGCGTTTTGGGACTGTTTTTATGAAGCCATTCGGTATTCTGCGGGCGTGGCCTGGGTGAGGAGCCGTTTGAGTTTGACGACGCCTCCGGAAGTTTTTAGACGATCTGCCATGTATTTCAATTCGCGTCCCGCGCATTCCTGACGATACGCCGCACACAAACCATGCAATCGTTGGTATTCCCACCATTGTCGATCTGTCTTGCTCAAGCGGCGGTCACGCATCCGCTCGGCACGCAGTTGTTCCAAGGTCAGCACGGTCGTGATGGCGATCTCCACCCACGCTCGCACGGCTTGAAAATTCTGAAAGCTGTACTGGGAAAATCCCAGCGTCGATTTCAGCTCCTGCTAGCTGTTCAAATAGCGCAACTTCAAAACTAACGCTTCGGGCTGGTGTGAAACAAACATGGAGTTTTCTATGCCCAATCCGATTCTCTCGCACGAAGGCCGTCGCCTGATGGATCGGCGCAACTTTTTGGGACATGCCGCCGGCGGGCTGACGGGCGTCGCGCTCGCCAGTCTGCTGGATCGAGATGGCTTGCTGGCCGGTGAAGGGCAGGGGACCTGGCAGCCGCAAATTGACCCCGCCGCGCCGCTGCGGGCTCGATCGCCTCATTTTCTGGCCAAGGCCAAGCGAGTGCTGATGATCTTTTGCTCCGGCGCGTGCAGTCAACTCGATACGTGGGACTACAAGCCCGAGCTGATCAAGCACGACGGCAAGCCGATGCCGGGCGGCGACAAGGTCGTCGCCTTCCAAGGCAAGCTCGGGAATCTGACCAAAAGCCCTTGGACTTTCCGCCCGCGCGGCCAGTGCGGCAAATACACGTCGGATCTTTTGCCGCGCCTGGGCGAGCTGGTCGACGACATGTGTTTCATCCACTCGATGACGTCGAAGACCAACACGCACGGTCCGGGCGAAACGTTCATGAGCACCGGCTTCACGGCCGAAGGCTATCCGAGCGCCGGCGCGTGGATCACTTATGCTCTGGGAAGCGAGGCCGACGATTTGCCGGCGTTCGTGGCGATTCCCGATCCGCGCGGCGTGCCGCAAGCCGGGCCGCAGAATTGGGCGAACGGATTTCTGCCGGCCGTGTTTCAGGGAACGGCCTTCAACGCCGATCGGCCGATCACGAATCTCGCCCGCCCCGCCGGCATCACGCGACCGAGCGATGTCGCGACGCGCGATTTTCTCAAACTGCTGAACGACAAGCATCTCGAGCGCAATCCGGGCGACACCGAATTGAGCGCCCGCATCGCGAGCTACGAATTGGCCGCCAAGTTGCAACTCAGCGCCCCGCAAGTGGCCGATCTGTCGCAAGAAACGGCCGCGACGCACCAACGCTACGGCACCGACGATCCGAACGCGACGAAAGCCGGCTTTGCCCGCAATTGCCTGCTCGCGCGCCGGCTGCTCGAGCGCGGCGTGCGCTTCGTGCAGTTGTTCAACGGCGCCTATGCGATGGGCGAAGGGGTCGGCAATTGGGACGGCCACCGAAAGCTCAAGGAGCAATACACGCTGCACGGTCCGATGCTCGACCCGCCGGCGGCCGCGTTGCTCAAGGACCTGAAAGCCCGCGGCATGCTGAACGACACGCTGGTGATGTGGGTCACGGAGTTCGGCCGCACGCCGATGTTCCAACAAGGCGCGAACGGCCGCGACCACAATCCGAAGGGTTTTACCGTGTGGCTCGCCGGAGCGGGAGTGAAAGCCCCGTTCAGCTACGGCGCGACCGACGAGTTCGGCTATCAGGCGGTCGAGAATCCGTCGACGGTGTGGGAACTTTATGCGACCGTGCTCCATTTGTTGGGATTGGATTACAATCGCCTTAGTTTTCGATTCAACGGCGCCGATCAGCGATTGACATTCGTGCATGGCCGAGTCATCAAAGAGATTCTCGCGTAGGACGGCAAGAGAAAATAACCTTGGTGCGTCCGCAGGCAGCCGTCGTGCGCTCGCTCTGAATTCTGGCGAATTCAGCTACGGATTCACCGCCGCGCTGTAGCTGGATTCGCCAGAATCCAGCATTCGAGCAAATCACGAAACATTGTCAACGAAAGGAATTCGATGAGCCGAGTGCTGCTTGGAATCCTGATTGTCGCCACTTCGGCATCGCAGGGGCTGGCGCAGCCGGCCGAAGTGATCATTATCCGCCACGCGGAAAAGCCCCCGGAAGGCAACGAGCTCACGCTTCAGGGTCGAGAACGAGCGGCGGCGCTAGTGCCCTATTTCCGCGAAACGGCAGCGCTCCTGGAATTCAACACCCCAGTGGCGATTTATGTTCCGTTGCCGAAGAACGAAACATCTTCAATTCGCTCGGCTCAAACCGTGGCGCCTTTAGCGGCCGCGCTCCATCTCAAGCTCAATTCCACGTTTCACAAAGATCAGATTGGTGAGATGGCGAAGGAGATTCTCAATAGCGAACGGTACGACGGCAAAATGGTTCTCATCTGTTGGGACCACAAGATGATCCCGCCGATCGCCAAGGCATTCGGCGTGGACGACGTTCCCGACAAATGGCCGGGCGATTCGTTCGACCGTGATTGGGTAATTCGCTTTCACGCCGGCGGTAAGCCCGATTTCCGGAGCCTGCCGCAACGGCTGATGTTCGGCGATTCCGTTAAATGACTGCCTGCTCGATGTACGCACTTCCTGCGCGGCGACGATTCGTCGCTTCGGCCACCGAAATTGCTTGCAAACGCAGGCGTTCCCGCCTATAGAATTGGAATCAGTCCAGCGATGTCCGCGACGTAAGCCCGTCGAACGCCAAAACGAACGGAACCATCGGCATTTGTCGAACGCGGCAGCCTACGATGTCCGACACTAACTTGAATCCGTATGCAGCCCCGATCCCCGATTCCACACCGGAGCCCACGGGCGGCGACGCCGCGGCGTTTCTCGACGATAACGGCATAGAGCATCCGTGCGACGACGGCGTCTGGCGCGATGGCAATCTGCTTTTCGTCTGCAAGGGCAGCGCTCTTCCCAAACGCTGCGTGAAGTGCAATGAGCCCGCCGTCCGACTGCGGAAACATACACTGCACTGGCATGATCCGGGCTTCTACTTCTTACTGCTCCTCAGTCCATTTGTTTATCTGATCGTAATGCTGAGGGTCCGTCAGAGCGCTTCGTTATCGGTTGGAGTGTGCCAACGGCATTTAGCTCGGCAGAGCCGCATTTGGTCGATCGCATTGCTGCTGATCGTCGGTGGCTTTGCGACGGTCTGTCTGGCGGCATGCCTTCATGGTCCGGCACGCCACAACTTTGGCTTGCTGGTTCTCTTGTCCGGCGTCGCGATGATCACCGGTGGCGTCTGTT
This sequence comes from Pirellulales bacterium, assembly GCA_963738955.1. Taxonomy (GTDB): domain Bacteria; phylum Planctomycetota; class Planctomycetia; order Pirellulales; family DATAWG01; genus DATAWG01. Next base: position 117,456 of record CAVTYW010000026.1, read on the forward strand.
ATGGAGCCATTTGGTCGCGATTGCTTTGGGCAAAGAGAATTGACGCCGATTTCGCTTGGATCAATGGCGCCTCGGCCGAGTTTCTCGCATGGTTGCCGGAAGTTCCTCCTCACCTGTCGTCGGCATCCTCGCCGCAGTAGCGATTTGCCTACTATCAGCGAACCGAGTTGCTTGTGGTAATCAGGGCCCATGCGTATAAATGAAGCAATGTGGCAATTCAAAAATGCCTCGAGAAGTCAATCGTCGCAACCGGCATCGGTGGAATCCTAAACTTGCCGAGGGCAGTCTTCGATGTCCAATCTCGATTTGAATCCTTATGCGGCGCCGTTCGCCAGCCTCGTTCCCGAGCCGGCAACGAGCGATGGCGGTGTTTGGCGCGACGCCGATCTGCTTGTCGTGCGAAAGGGATGCGTTCTGCCCGACCGTTGCGTGAAATGCAACGAACCCGCCGATGGAATTCGCAAGACGCTCACGCTGTATTGGCACAATCCGTGGATTTATATCCTGCTTCTCCAAATACTGATCTATATCATTGTCAGTCTGATCGTTCGGCAAAGCGTCGTGCTGCCGGCGGGCATTTGTCGCCGTCACTTGGTGCGGCGACGCTGGGCGATTTTGCTCGCTTGGATGTTGTTCTTCGGTGGCCTCGGGGTGACAATTCTCGGCGGGTGCTTCATGGACAATCGGCAGCGGCAAGAATTCGGAATGCCGGTGCTTCTCATCGGCTGCGCGATGATCGTCGGCTCGGCAATTTACGCCGTGATTGCGACGCGGCTCTTGTGGGCGAAGCGCATTGACCCCTATTTCGCCTGGATCAAAGGAGCATGTCCGGATTATTTGGCCGAATTGCCGGACCTGCCCTTGCCCTCGAACTCACCATATCCGCCGCGGTAGTTCCGGTTCACCGGCGGAAGCGCCGGGCTCTATTTCGCCGCTTCTTGCTTCGCAGTATCCTTGGGCTCATCGACTTGCACTTCGCCCCCTTCGACCAGCCGGGCACCGGGATTGGCGACGATTCGGTCTTCGACCTTCAGGCCCGATGACACGCCGACGTCGGCCCCGAAATCTCCGTCGACTTCCACATTCTGAAAATGAACATGCTGGCTCGAATCGACCACCGCCACGCGCGTTCCATCGGCGTTGAACACCAAGGCCGCGGCCGGAATCAACACCGGCGGATTATCGCGGGCGACCTTCATCCGCACTTGCACATACGATCCGGTCAAGAGCGCGTGATCGTCGTTCGGCACTTGAATTTCCGTCAGCAGCGTGCGCGTCGTGGGATCGATGGCCCGCGCGGTGCGAGTGACCTTGCCGACGAACTTTCGACCCGGCATTTCGCGCACCACGAGATTCGCCTCGAGCCCCACCTTGACGCCCGGCGAATAGATCTGCGGCACGTTGACGAACACGCGCACCGGATTCGTCTGTGCCAGATGAAATAGCGATTGGCTGGCGCCGTTGCCGTTCGTCAGCAATTGACCGATCTCGACGTTGCGGGCCGTGATCGTGCCGGCGAACGGCGCATAGACGCGCGAGAATTCCTGCATGGTCGTAAGACGGTTGACATCGGCCTGCCCGCCGGCCACGTCGGCCTTCGCGGCCGCTAACGCCGATTTTGCAGTTTCAGCAGCCGAGCGGCGCTGGTCGAGCTCGAGCTTGCTGACGGCATTATCGCGGTCGAGAGATTCGTAGCGGAGCAACGTTGTGTCGGCCAATCGCAAGTCGGATTCGGCCGTGATTTGGCGTGCCTTCAGTTGAACCAGCGTCGCCTTGGCCTTGCTGAGTTGCTGGTCAACGTCGGGTGTGTCGATCACCGCCAAGAGCTTGCCGGCTTCGACTTCGTCGCCGATATCGACCAGCCATTGCTTCAAGTAGCCGCTCGTGCGCGGGTAGACGGTCGTTTCCTGCAGCGCCTGAACGTCGCCGGGCAATTGCACTTCGACGACCGCCGCAGATTGCCTTGGGTTCACGACCATCACGCGGGGCAGCGCCGTTTTGATCTGCTCGGCATCCCGATCGAGGATTCCTTCTTGATGCAATCGGGGCAGCAATCCAAACAGAAACAGCCCAACTAGAATAGCAATCGTGCAACCAGCCAGCAGCAGCAAGGCAAATGGCCGTGGATGCGGCACTGGCGGGGGTGAGCCGATTTCGTCGTGCTCTTGTGGCTTGAGCAGTTGCGGCGGTTCGTGCAAATCGCCGCGACCCTCGCCGTCGCTCGGCGCAGCGCCATGTCCGTTCGCTTCCGTCGAACTGGGCGGATGAACGATGAGCTTTCGAGTTGCCGCTGGCTCACTTGCCATAATGCTCGATGGTCTCCAAATCCTGAGTCGCGTGCGGCGTTTTGCGGCGCAGCGTGCTATACACGATCGGCACGAAAAACAGCGTGGCGAACGTGGCCATCAGCAATCCGCCGATGACCGCGCGGGCCAGCGGCGCATTCTGCTCGCCCCCTTCGCCGAATCCGAACGACATCGGCAACATGCCGATGATCATCGCCAAGGCCGTCATGATAACCGGCCGAAGCCGCGTCACTCCGGCGGCCCAAGCGGCGTCGTGTGCATCTTTGCCGATTTTGCGTTGGTCGTTGGCAAACGTGATCAGCAGAATCGAGTTGGCCGTCGCCACGCCGATGCACATGATCGCCCCCATCAGCGACGGAACATTGATCGTCGTGCCGGTGACAAACAGCATCCACAGAATTCCGCAGAGCGCTCCGGGCAAGGCCATGAGAATAATCAATGGATCGATCCAAGATTGGAAGTTGACGACCATCAACAGATAGACCAGCACGACGGCAAATATCAAACCATAAGCCAGGCCCTCGAACGACGTGTTCATCGTTTGCACCTGCCCGCGGACAACGACGGTCGTGCCGCGGGGGAGCGTCGGCCGAACTTCGTCGAGCAGTTTGTGGACGGCGGTCGCGACACGGCCCAAATCGGTGTCTTGCACGCTGGCCAGCACGTCGAAACTGACGGCGATGTTGTAGTGCGTGACATTCGTCGGCCCTAGCCGATGCCCGATGCTTGCCACGTTGGCCAAAAGCTGTGGATTCGGGTTGCTGGCGGTCGCGATCGGAGTGCTTTCGAGCGAATCGACCGAATTGATCTTGTACTCCGGCGTCTGCACCGACAGCGGATATTGTACGCCGGATTTTGGGTCGAGCCAGAAATTGGGCGCCGCCTGGCCGCTCGAACTGAGCGAGACCAGCAAGTCACTGGCGACATCTTCCTGCGTCAGCTTGAATTGGCTCAGCAGCGTCCGATCGGCGGTGACTTGCAACTCGGGCGTCAGCGGCACCTGCTGCAAATGTGCATCGACGGCGCCAGGAATCTCCGCAATACGGTCGCGAATCTGCTGTGCGATCTTGAAGTTCTTTTCCAAATTGCCCCGCGGACCGACCAATTGCACGTCGATCGGCGCGGGCAAGCCGAAGTTGAGCACTTGTGTGACGATGTCGGGCGGCGAGAAGAAAAACGTCAGGTCGGGAAACTTGTCGCTCAACTCCCTGCGAAGCGCCCGGACATAGTCGGGCGTCGGCCGATGGTCTTCGGAAAGCGTGACGAGAATCTCACCGTCGGCGGCCGACATCAGCGAGCCGTCGCTCAGCGACAGATTGATGCCGCTATTGGGAATTCCGATGTTGTCGATCAGCGTTTTGACTTCCTTCGGCGGGATCACCCGCCGAATCACTTCCGCCACTTTGGCAAAGTAACGCTCCGTCTCCTCGATGCGAGTGCCGGCCGGCGCCCGCACGTGCATGCGGATTTGCCCCGAATCAACCGACGGAAAGAAGTCTCGCCCGATCATCGGAAACAGTGCGGCGGATAGCGCGACAAACACGAGAAACACCGTCAGCACCGTCGCCCGATTGCCGAGCGCCCATGCGAGACATTTGCCGTAAAATTCGCGAAGCCTGTCGAACTGCCGATCGAAAGCCTCGTGCAATCGCCAAATTGCGTTTCGCTTGACGGGAACGTGCGCCTCGCCCGACTCCGGCTGGCCGCCATAAAGCTCCACCTCGCGGGCCAGCAGAAAATGAATCATGGTTGGAACCAGCGTTCGGCTGAGCAGATAGCTCGTCATCATGGCGAACACGACGGCCATCGCCATCGGCGTGAACAGCGATTTGGCGGCCCCGCTGATGAACACCACGGGAACGAACACGATGCAGATGCACAAGGTCGAAACAAACGCCGGCACGGCGATTTGCTGTGCGCCGTCGAGAATCGCCTCGACGAGATGCTTTCCCTGATGCAAATTGCGATGGATGTTTTCGATCTCGACAGTGGCATCGTCGACCAGAATCCCCACGGCCAAGGCCATGCCGCCCAGCGTCATGACGTTGAGCGTGTGTCCGAGAAAGTTCAACACGACGATCGACACCAGAATCGACAGCGGAATCGAGATCACCACGATCAGCGTGCTGCGCCAGGAGCCGAGGAACAGCAGAATCATCAGTCCCGTGAGACCGGCCGCGATGGCGGCTTCCTTGACCACACCGCTGACCGCCGCGCGCACGAAGATCGATTGATCGCCCAATAAGGTCAATTGCAGCGATTCGGGCATCGAATTCTTCAGCGACGGCAGACGATCTTTCACGCCGCTGACGATGTCGAGCGTCGAGGCCCCGGATTTCAAGATCGGCTGCAACACGCCGCGCTTGCCGTCGACATGCACCACATTGGTTTGCGGCGCGAAGCCGTCGCGCACGTGGGCGACGTCGTGAATGTAAATCGTCCGCGTGCCGATGGTCTTGATCGGCAGATCACCGATCGCTTCGACGGCCGTCGGGCTGCTGTTCAGCCGGACATTGTATTCTTGCTGGCCGATTTTGGCCGTGCCGGCGGGTAGAATCAAATTCTGAGCATTGACGGCATTCGACACATCCGCCGCCGACAGATTAAACGCGACGAGCTTCTCCGGGTCGATGTCGATCATCATTTGCCGCAGCTTGCCGCCGTAGGGATACGGAATCTGGGCCCCGGGCACCGTGGCCATTCCAGGCCGCAAATTGTTGGTCGCTAGATCGAAAAGTTGCTGTTCGGAGAGAGTGTCGCTGCCGAGCGAGACTTGGAGAATCGGCACGTTCGATGCGCTGTACCGCAGCACCAGCGGCGGGAAAATGCCTGGCGGCATCGATTTCAGCGCCGCTTGAGCGCTCGAAGTCGTTTGCGAAATTGCGCCGTCAACGTCCGCTCCAGGCTGCAAGAAGATTTTGACGACCGCAGTGCCGTTGAGCGACTGGCTTTCGATATGCTCGATCCCGTTGACCGTCGAAACCAGGATCCGCTCGAAATTGCCGACGACGCGAGTTTCCATATCGTCCGGCGCGATTCCCGTGTACTTCCAAATCACCGAGATGACCGGAATCTCGATTTCTGGAAAGATGTCGGTCGGCATGCGAACGATCGTCACCACGCCGAGAATGGCAATCAGCATTGCCATCACAACGAATGTGTACGGACGCCGCAGGGCGAGTCGAACAATCCACATTGCCGCCAGCTTTCTAAATGGCTGTTTGAAGCACTAACCCGCAGCGTTAGCGAAGGCGTCCCGCGCGCGCCCTCGCTAACGCTTCGGGTTACTGTTGAGTGCTTTTGCGCTCTTTACCGGTTCCTTTGTTTTGCCGGGCTCGCCGATTTGTTCCAAAACTGCATTGCGCACCACGCGAAGAATCTGTTCGCTCAACGCAGCGTCTTCCATGGCCCGTGCCAAGAGCACCGCGCCGACCAGGCTGGCCAGCGTCGTAATCGCTTGTTCATTCCGCTTCGTTTCGGTTTCACCGGGAGCGGTGCGCGTCAGTTCCTCAAGCCGCACTCGCATCGCTTCGGTAAACGCGTTGCGCACCTTTTTCGGCTGCCGGGCGATCTCGGCCGTCAACGCAGGCAACGCACAGCCATTGCCAGGCTCACCAAGATGGTCGCGACTTAGATAATAGTCAACCCATTCGTGGAATGCGCCCGGCGCAAGCGGCGCGTCGGCTGCCAGGCGGCGATTCTTCCGCAAGATGCAATGCTCAAGCACCTCGGCGAGCAGGGCATCTTTGTCGGCGAAATGCGCGTAGAAGCCGCCGGGCGTCAACTCGGCGGCACGCATCACGGCATCCACACTCGCGCCCTTGTAACCCTCTTCCCGAAACAATCGGCTCGCTTCGGCAATGATGCGCTCGTGGGTCTGCTGTTTGTGATCGCTTGTGTAACGCATGGACGTCGAGCCACTGCACGCGGCAAGAAGAAAACAGAGGCGGGGGAGAAGGTCGCTCGGAAGCCGTTAGTGCGTCCAACCGCGATCGCAGAGAATCAAGTCGATTCTTAATCGCTCAGACTGCCGACCAACTCAACAGACCCATAATATGACGTTGGTAATTCAAAGTCAAGCAGCGGCCGGCCTTGTCCGGTATCTCACGGCGAGGGCATCGACGAGCGCCGTCGCGGAATTGCGAGGCGCCGTTGTGCGGTTCGATCGACATTCATCGAACGTCGATGCTGGGCGACAATGGTTTCGCGGACACAGTCGCCGGTCGCGCGACTGGATGTTCCGCAATGGGAACCGCATCCGCCTTCCAGCGAAATGCGAGAAAGGCTTCCACCCGGTCGAACGCGGGCGCGAACCAGCCGCCGGGGAGAAACAGGCTGGCCGAGAATGAGCCGGTCGCGGCGCCCCAAACCACATCGCTCAAGAAATGCGCCGTGCTATAGAGGCGTTGACCGCCGGCCAACAAGGCGAAGCCGACGAAAAGCCATCGGCCGCGCGGATAGAGCCAGATCAGCGTTGCCGATAATGCCACCGCCGCAGCCATGTGGCCCGACGGAAAGCTCTCGAAGTCGCTATGCGCGTGGTTCAAAGGAAGCCACTGCCCGAAGGTTTGCCACACGGTTCCAGAAAGTGAAAACGCATGCGGCCGGGTCCGGGTCACGCACATCTTCAACAGGTTCGCAATCAAACCGGCCCCCACGACGGTCGCCAAAACCCTTGGAAATAGCGCCCGACGCCGCCAATCCAACACGGCCACGGTGAGCAAGATCGCCGCCACGCCGAAGCCGTGCGCGTAGGCTTCGGAGAGATGCAGCAATCTCCCAAGCTCGGCAGGACAATGCCCGTCGTGAAACCACCGCGCGAGCGGCAAATCGATCGGCAGCGCTGCAAATCCGAGCAGCCCAAGCACCGCGGGCAACCAAAGCCGTAGCGGACTCCAATGCCGATTTTCCAGCGGCGGCAGCGGGACAGGTAGGGCAAGGCGATCGGGCATGGCTCGAAAAAGGGCGAAAATTCAAAGATTCTTGGGACACATCGCGCGGCGAAACGTACGCAAGCGAGCGCCGGCCTGGCCACGAGACACGGATTCCGGCGAACAACAATACCAAGACGCGGCGGAGCGTGGAACGCCATTTCGCCGCAGTGGGCCATTCTTTCCGGTCACTCTGAATTCTGGCGAATCCAGCTACCGCGCCCGGACGAGTCCGTAGCTGGATTCGCCAGAATTCAGCCTTCGGGCGCGCGGCGCGCACCATCAACGGGCTCTGGCAGTTCGCGGAACCTGTCTTATCGTTTGTTCCTCTGCTTGTTTTCGCCGGCAGGTTGCAATCCGCCCCCACGGCTGGTTAAATTGACAGTGTCGGACTCGCCTGCATGATCCCTCCCACCTTTCCACCCCGCCTTCCTGAGGAGCGTCGCATGTCTCGCCGTTTTCGCTTGCAATCCGTCGGACTGTTGCTAATTACCGCGTGCGGCGTCGTTTTCGGATTGACTCGGCCGGCGTCCGCCGACGATTCGACGACCAAATCCGCGCCCCATGCCTACCGTATCTTGATGGTCACGCAAAGCGTCGGCTTCAAGCATAGCTCGGTGACGCGGCACGACGACAAGCTCTCGGTCGCCGAGCGGACCGTGACCGATCTCGGCATCTCCAGCAACCTGTTCCGCGTCGATTGCACCCAAGATGCCGCCAAGGATTTTACCAAGGCGAAGCTGGCCAACTACGACATCGTGTTCTTCTATACCACCGGCGACTTGCCGATTCCTCCCGAAACACGTGAATACTTCCTGAACGACTGGCTCAAGCAGCGAGGCCACGGCTTCATCGGCACCCATTCGGCGAGCGATACCTATCACGGTTACAGGCCGTATCTGGAAATGCTCGGCGGCGAGTTCCAGGAACATCCGTGGGGCAACGGCTCGAAGGTGTGGATCAAGGTGCATGACAAGAATTTCCCGGCGATGAAGCCGTGGGGCGATGAATTCGAAATCGCCGATGAAATCTATCACTTCAAGAATTTCGAGGCCGACAAGGTCCACGTGCTGATGAGCATGGACATGTCGAAAACGGCGATGAAAAAGCCGTATCACGAGCCGATCGCCTGGTGCCGCGACTACGGCAAGGGAAAGGTTTTTTATATCAGCCTCGGCCACGATGAAAAAGTTTGGGCCAATCCCAAGTATCAAGAATGCCTGTTGGGCGCGATCAAATGGGAGCTCAATCTCGAACCAGGCGACGCAACGCCTAACCCCGAACTCTCGAAAGCCGAAGAAGAAAAAGCCAAAGCCGCCGCCGAAGCGGCCGGAAAGAAATAGCGAGGCGCCTTCTGAGCATGAATCGCGACGAAGCTTGGAATCTGGTCTGCGAGTATACCGACAGCGATAGCCTGCGCAAGCACATGCTGGCGGTCGAAGCGGCGATGCGGGCCTATGCGCGAAAGTTTGGCGAGGATGAAGAATTGTGGGGCGTCGTCGGGCTGCTGCACGATTTCGATTATCAGCGCTGGCCCAACGCTCCGGACCATCCGCTGCGCGGCGCGGAGATTCTCGCCGCTCGCGGATATCCACCGAATGTCATCTACGCGATCAAGTCGCACGCCGACTATTTGACCAACTGCCCACGCATCTCGCGGCTCGACAAGGCTCTTTACGCTTGCGATGAACTAGCCGGCTTCTGCACGGCCGCGGCAATGGTCCGGCCCGAGGGAATTCACGGCATGAAAGCCTCTAGCGTCCGTAAGAAGATGAAAGCAAAAGGCTTCGCCGCCGCGGTCAGCCGCGACGACATGACCCGCGGCGCCGCCGATCTGGGCGTCGATTTCGATGAACACATCCAGTTTGTCATCGACGCGATGGCCGAAATCGCCGAACCGCTTGGTCTATCTGGCAGCGCGGCAAAGCATTGACCGTCGCGCAATCAGTCTGTTTGCGGTAAGTTCGGCCGAATGCTTGCGAACCGCGCAGCGACTGACGACAATTCAGCCGTCGCTGACAGTTGCGTGCGGCGAATGGCGTTTTGATTCGAACAGCGCGTATTCCGAGCGAACGATGACAAGTACCGCCGCGTTACACCGAATTAATCGGTTGCCAGCATGCGCCATCTTTGCCGTCGTCCTGGCCGCGATGATGGCAACCGTGAGTCGCGCAAAAGCTGACAACTCCTATGTGCCGTTCGATGGAGAAAAAACCTCCTGGCACGATGGCTTCGATCGCTTCGATTTCTTGGTGGACGATGCGACGTTCGCCATCGAGCCCTTCAAGCGCGACGAAGCCGAGCGATTCGGAATCAAAGACCCGCCGACGGGAAAGCATCGTTGCGTCGTCGTCGTTCCCAAGCAACCGGCGGCCGGCAATCCCTGGTCGTGGCGCGGCTGCTATTGGGATCATCAGCCACAAACGGAAGTCGAATTACTCAAACGCGGCTTCCACGTCGCCTATATTTCGGCAGGCGCCACGCTGAAGCCCGGCAAGCAGTGGGAATCCTGGTACGAGTTTCTCACGGAGAAGCATGGACTGTCGCAAAAGCCGGCGTTCGTCGGAATGAGCCGCGGCGGCGAATATGCCTACACTTGGGCAACCTCGCATCCGACCAAGGTCTCTTGCATTTATGCCGACAATCCGGGAATCAGCCCCGAGGTGCTGCAAAAACTCGGCGATCTCGCCGCGGCCGACGTGCCCGTGTTGCACGTCTGCGGCAGCATCGATCCGTTGCTGGGCCGTTCGTCGTCGAACGATCGAACGCTTCTATCAACAGTTCGGCGGGCGGATTTCCATCATGCTCAAAGAAGGCGCCGGCCACCATCCGCATAGCTTGCGCGATCCCAAACCGATCGCCGATTTCATTTGCCAAAGCATTCAGCCGGCCGCGCACGATCAGCCTTCCTACATGAGCGGGCGAGTTACCAGAGCAGCGTTCTACGGCGTCGAAAACTCGTATCGATTCTTTCCCGCCGAAAGCCGGTACATCACCTGCCGCGGACCGTTCTTTGCGGACTGCTTCGATCGCTATTCCTTCGGCGTCGGTGGCGTGGAAGGCACGATCAACGTGATCGTCCCCAGCAAGCCCGTGCCCGGCAAGCCGTGGGTTTATCGGACCGCTTTCGTCGACCGCGACGCGGCGGTCGATCTGGCGCTGCTCGCCAATGGCTTTCATATTGTCACCGGACCGATACCGTACAATGCCGATCAACCGTCGCTGAAAGATTGGAACGCCGTCTACAAACTATTGGTCGATCATGGCTTCTCCAAAAAGCCTGTGCTGGAAGGCGCCGGCGGCGCTGCTGGCGAAGCTTATGCTTGGGCGATTGCCAATGACGACAAAGTCTCGTGCATCTACGCGGAGAATCCGCTGATGCATTGCACCATGACGAAATCGCAACCGCTCGATAATCTGACTGTGCTGGCCAAAGCGGGCGTTCCGATCCTGCATGTCTGCGGGAGTCTCGATCCGGCGATTGATCAAACGCGCGAAGCGGAAAAACAATACAAGGAACTCGGCGGACGAATGACCGTGATTGTCCAAGAAGGCGAAGGGCATTATCCAACGGCGCCGAACGACCCAAAGTCTGCCGTTGATTTCATTCTCGATTCGCAGAAGGCGCATGGAGCGGGCAATCCGTCGAGCAAGTGAACTGGAAAACAAGCGCATCAATGCGGCCCATTCGTGCCGCGCGAATCTATCTCGGCGGATTCTCGACGTTGCTGCTCGCCTGCGGAATTCTCGCAACGCCGCGGGCAGCCCGCCGCAGTCCTCCGCCACTCGGCCGCAATGGACGCGCGAGCAAGTCATCGAAGAGACGATGCATCCCTTCAAGGGAGATTGCGTCAAGGGAGTCGATTGCTCGACACTGACCGGCAAAGTCTTGTGTGGCTATCAAGGATGGCATGCGGCGGAAGGCGACGACTGCGGGCGCGGCTGGTATCACTGGCAGGGACGACGTGGCTTCAAGCCCGGCAGCACCAATGTCGATCTCTGGCCCGACGTCAGCGAACTTTCCGCCGCCGAGCGCTACGCCACCGCATTCAAGACGGCCGAAGGAAAAACCGCCGAGGTTTACAGCGCCTTCAACGCCAAGACGGTGATCCGCCATTTCCAATGGATGCGCGACTACGGCATCGACGGCGTTTTCGTGCAGCGATTCGCCGGCGAGGTGTTTCATCCGCTCGGCCTGCGGCAGTTCAACACCGTGTTGGACCACTGTCGCGAAGGCGCGAACAAATTCGGCCGCACGTATGCCGTAATGTACGATCTCTCCGGCATTCGGGCCGGCGATATGAACCGCGTCATGGACGACTGGAAGCTGCTCGTGGAAAAGATGCGAATCACGAGCGACCCGGCTTATTTGCACGACCGCGGAAAACCGGTCGTCGCCGTGTGGGGATTCGGCTTCAACGACGGCCGCAAATACACGCTCAAGGAAGGCCTGGAGCTGGTCTCATTCTTGAGAAGCACGCCAGCCGGTGGATGCACGGTAATGCTAGGCGTGCCGACGTATTGGCGCACGCTGGACCGCGACACCGTCAACGACAAGCTGCTGCTGGAACTGATTGCGAAGGCCGATATCGTCAGCCCATGGACGGTGGGCCGCTATGGTTCGCCAAAAGAAGCCGCGAATTACGCCACGAAGACGCTGACGCCCGACATCGCCTGGTGCAGAGAAAAAAGCATTGAATACCTGCCGGTCGTTTTCCCCGGCTTCAGTTGGCACAACCAAAACCCACGGTTCCCGACGAACCAGATTCCGCGCCGGGGTGGCGAATTTCTATGGTCGCAATACGCGGCCGCAAAGAAAGCGGGCGCGACGATGGTGTATCAAGCCATGTTCGACGAAGTGGACGAAGGGACCGCGATCTACAAATGCACCAACGACGTGCCCGTCGGCGATTCGACGTTCCTCACCTACGAGGGCCTGCCGAGCGATCACTATCTGAAACTCGTCGGCGCCGCCTCCAAAATGATCCGCGGCGACATTCCGCCGACCGACGCCATGCCGCGTATCGAGCCGGAAGCGAAATAGCGGTTGGCATTGCGGGCCAGAGAACAAGCTGGGGAACTAGGATTCGGAGATAATTTTTCTACATTTTGCCGGTATGGGTCGGGTATAGCAATCGTGAAAAATCCCGCTTATTACCGGATCAATTTGCATTCCGGTGTTGGGCTGGCATGGCATTGGAATGGCGTCGTCTTTACCAATTCTTTACCAAATCGCGTCGTTGCCAAACGTCCGAGAATTCAGGGTTGAGCGGCGGTCATCTTAGAATCGTGCGGTGCTTCTTGCAATCCGACGGCGGATGGGGTCGCGGTGGCTACGTCTTGCCACGCGACGCCGTTTGCTTCGCTTCGTCCCTCGGGCACCCTAAAACTCGACGGCGAAATCCGTCCGCGAGAAGAAGCGAGCAAAGGGCATGGTAACCAGCCGCCGCGGTGCGATCGTGCCTTCGGATTGGGAGAGAAACCGTGACGGCGCCACGAATGTCGCCGGCGGCCGAAAGCCGGCCGAGAATACTTCTCTCCGCGGCCTCAATCTGCCGGTGGGCCTCCATCAGCCTGCGAACAACGGGTTCTTGAGCATTCACGAGCGAGGTGCAGGAAATAATTCGATTGTCACGACCGATTTGGCGATTTACCAGTAGACAATGGAGGTCTTTGCATCAATTTCAAGTATCTGGAAATCCGGTGGGTTACCTCCGGCCGACAGCCTTTCGGAATCTGCCATCGAATTAAGGAAGGGTGCCCAGCGATTGGCGGCCTTACGTGAATTCGTGGCAATTGCAAGAATGCCCCCTCGGATGCGTTTCTGTCCGATCAACGCGCCAAAGTCGCGAACGTAGCCTCTTATCCGCTCCCAGGTTGCGAAAACATCTGCGGTCTCATTCGCGCTATCCTTGGCGTCGCCGACGAAAAGATAAGTCGGGATCTCGTTTGTTCCAGCCACGACATCTGGGATACCACTCGTCAGCCGCGCATATTTGACCGCATAGCCCTTTGAACCGGCCCATGAAACCAGTACGGCCTTAAGCCTTTCATGCTCGTTGCCGGCGGCCTCGCCAAGCAATCGGTCGAGAATCTCATCGAGTTGCTGCTTATCCATTTTTCGTAGCTCCGTCGTTTCAGGATTTTAACAGGATTTGAACCTGCGCCCTCTATTGCACTTCGCGCTTGGTGCAGCGTCGCGTGGTCCGGCCTCGCACAAGGTGCGAGCGATCCGGCACAGGGCTGATCAAGCATGCAGCATCTGGTGAGTGGGACATGACCCTGCGGTGCATGGTTGCCCACACAACTCGCAGTAACGGCGAACCGGCCAACCACCGCTGCCATCGTGCGAGTGGGCACCGCAGGTGAACTTGCCGCAATGTGGGCACGGAGTCGTTCGCCCGCACCCAACCACCATACCTCCGACGGTGATGCTCACGCCGCAGCAGCGGCAGTTGGCTCCGCGCCAGTAATTCTGCACCGCTGGTCCGCAACAAGGCAGTACGCTCGACATCGGTGCCAGCCTCACGTTGGGTCTTGGAAGGTCACATGCACAATTTTCCCATCGGGGGCATTACCCGCCTCGGCGATGGGGTTCTGAAGCCGCGGGAAGTCGCGGGGGATCCAGGCCAGAATCTCCCGATTGTTGATCATGGTAGCGAGGTCGTTTTTGGTCTTGCCCTCCAGAATGCGGATGGCCACGACCACTTGGGTAATCTTCAACGCTACATCCTCCAGGAGTTTTCTGACCGAATTCTTAATTATCTTACAACGCCTCACGGACAATAGTAAGCCGCGAAGCCGCAACGGCCCGTCAAAGACCGAATTTCTCATCCATCAGCCATATCGGTGTGGGGCACTGGAACTGACGACAAGGTTTGAACCGCCGGTCGCGTGGTTGCGAAAGGAGTTGCGGTCGGTGGTCTGGAAAACCACGCGGACGACCCAATTTATTTGAACACGAGCTTAGAACTGCAACTCCCTTCGACATTCGTAAGCGTCCGGTAGAACCCGTTGGCGACATCGAGCCAGCCGGGACGGCGCGGTGGGTCAGCGGGCTACTTCGCTGGCAGCCAGCGGTCGGGCAGCATTGACCGCAAGGTGTCGCGTGAGGCACCGGGCAGCAGGGCCGGCAGACGCATAAGCAAATCGCGGAGATACGCGAACGGCTCGACATTGTTGCGCAGGCACGAGGCGATCAGGCTGAAGTGAGCCGCCGCGGCGCGGCCGCCGCGGTCGTTGCCCAGGAACAGCCAGTTGCGCCGTCCGATGGCGATGCCACGCAGCGCACGCTCCGCCGCGTTGTTGTCGATCGCCAACTTGCCGTGCTGAGCGTATTGATTCAACGCAGCCCAGTTGTTGCGGCTGTAATCCAGCGCCTCGCGCAGCGGACTCTTCGGCAACACCCGCGGCGATTCGGCTTCCAACCAGTCGCCGAATTGGTTTAACACGGGCATGGACCGCGCCTGCCGCTCGGCGAGGATTCGCGCGAAACGCTCGGCGCGATCCAGTTCCCGCCAATCTCCGGCGCCCTGTTCGCGCAGCTCCTTCTCGACGGCGTACAACTGCGCGATGTAGGCCAGCGCGATCCCGGCGCGGGCTTGGTCCGCCGAGCGCGCGTCGAAGAACTTGCACCGCGCATGCGCCCAGCAGGCCACTTCCACGATCCGGCCCTGCGACCCGAGATAAATCGCATCGTAGCCGCTGAAGGCGTCGGCCTGCACGAAGCCGGAGTAGCTTTTCAACACTTCCGCGGGTCCGCCGGGACCGTCGCGAGTGTGGTTGGGCGTGTATCGCAGCACCGTGTGCGGATGCAGATCATCGCCGACGTAGGTCCAGAATCGGCCTTGGTAGCGTTTCTTGCCATGCGCATCGCGGACGTTGACCGGCGTGTCGTCGGTGTTCAGAGATTCCGACGCTAATACTTCTTCGAGCATCACGTCCACCAGCGGGGCGAACCTGCGCTCGGCCACGTCCAACGCCCAGCCGTCGGTCGTCTGCCGCGAAAAAGGAAATCCGTGCCGCGCGAAGCGGCGCTCTTGGCGATGGAACGGCAGGTGATCGACGAAGCGATTCGTTACGACCTCCGCGATCAGCCCCGGCCCGGCGATTCCGCCCGGCATCGGCGCGGGGGGCTTCGGCGCCGTGATGATGTTCTTCTCCACCGGCGCGTCGCCGCTTTCCAGCAACTGCGGTTGGCGGGCATATTTCTTCTGAATGTGCCGCACGATGTATAAGCTCGACGGCTGCCATTCGTATTGCTCGGTGATCTCCTCGCCGATCGGCACCAACTGTCCGTCGCCGGCCAGGGCCTGTTTCTCGAGCTCGCTCAGGTCGTGAACGACATCGACTCGCTTCAGATGGTCGGGCTTGGGCCGGCGACCGTGGCCGCGTCGCTGGCCGTCCGTTGCGGCCGGTTGTTGCGAGGCGGGTGGCTCCGCCACGGACGGTTCCTTCGCTACGGCCGTTGCATCGAACAACAGCAGTTGCAGCGGATCAATCTTCTCGCTGGACCGGCCGTACAGACGGCGCAGCAACTGATCCATGTGGTGCTCCAGCTTCTCGCGCTGCGCACGTTCGCCTTGCAGCGATTCCAGGAGTTGCAGCACCAGTTGCCGCAACGTGGCCAAATCGTCGGGCAGCGTGGTCGGATCGGGCAGAGGCAAGGCATCCGTGCTCATGCCATGTTATACGCGCCACCGCGAAAAAGGTTTCGCTCGCCGACAAGAATTCCACAAAATATTTTTGCTTCAGGCCAACGATCGCGGTCGCCGATCGGCGGCAGCCATGCGGCGCCGCTCACGCCGGCAATTGATAGCGCGGCCGACGCTTCACGCTCGACAAGTCAACGCCGTCCAGAAGCATTGCCAACTCGGTCGCCGAGATCATCACGCTCGCTGCGTCTTCCTGCGGGCGAGGGAAGCGATAGGTTCCACGCTCCAACCGCCTGTAAAAGATCGCGTAGCCATGCGTGTCCCACCACAGGATCTTCACCCGATCGGCCCGCTTGCCGCGAAACACGAACAGATGCCCCGACAACGGATCAAGCCGGAGCACCTCTTGGACCAGCGCTGCCAAGGTGTCAAAACTCTTCCGCATGTCGGTCGGCTGGGCGGCGAGAAACACCTTCACCTTCCCGCTGAGCGTCAGCATGATCGCGGCTCCGTGAGCTCGATCACCATGCGCAAGGCGGCCGTGTCGTGGGCCGGCACGCGGATCAGCAACCCGCTGGGCAGTACCACCTCCACGTGAAGCGCAATGCCCGCACCTGGGCTCCCCGCGATCGTGACCGGCAGAAAGCGCGGCGTGGGGCTCGCCGTCCGCCGAGGAGCTTTGGGTTTGCTACGAGCAGGTTGGCCGGTTTCAGAATCGCGCCGAGCCAGTTCGCTTCGCCAGGCGTAAAACGACGGCTCCGAGATTCCAGCTTGGGCACAGAAATCGCGCACCGTCTGTTTGCTTCGCCGGTGTCGCTCGATACGTTGCCGCCAGATTCGTTCTTTGGCCTGACTCCGGCCTGGTCCTTGCCGCGTCAACGGGCTGCGCCATTCGCTCATTGCCAGATCTCCTGAAGTGAATTCGATGAATTCATTCAGGCTATCAGCCGCGGCAATATGGGTTGCACCAGACGTTTACCGACATTCTGGCCGAAGGTCTCCTTCCTGCAAACAGTCGTGGCGACAGGATTTGAACCCAGTTGCGATTTTGACGCAACCCGCAGTCCATCGTGCGGTTGCGTGATATGCCAAGACTGCCGTGCTGCACGGGCGCTGCATTCGGAGTGCCCGAAGAGGCTCAAACTGGCAGCGAATGACGCTGATCTGAAAAGGTGTTTGCCGTCTGGGATCAGCTGCCGGACGCCATTCGGAGGGCCATTCTGGCTCTAATCAGCGACTTCATGCTCCGCGTGGCCGGGCGGATAGAATTCGCACTCGTCGAGCCAATCCCGCAGGGCAACGGCGAGTTCTCGGGCGTGGTCAAAATCGCCGCTGCTCATCGCGGCGATCATGTCGAGATAGCATGTGGTCGGGTCCATCTTTGAATTCCTGTTGTGCGTGGGTGAAAAAACGGGGCGGACACAAGGCGTGCCCGCCCCTGAGTCGCTCGATTAGCTCTCCTTCTTTTCCGACGGAACGCGAAGCGTAATGCGGCCGTCGAGCGGCACGACCGACAATTGCAGGGTGAAACCCTGGCCGTCGGCGTGCTCCAATGCTGCACCGATGCGGGTCCAGAAACTCGGCTTGTCCCCCCGGTCCTGAACCAGATAGGCGATGAAATTGGGCAACTTCGGACGCGACGAATTGGAACTACTGGCAGCCATTGAAAGGCCCTCCGTAAAAAAGGAAATGAAAAACGTCCCCTTGCGTAAAAAGCGGTCGCACACGCTTTTCACCGCAGGGGGGACGAAAGTCGGAAAAGCAGGGGGAGTTGCAGTCAAGGCCGGCGGCGCGGAGGGGCACCCGGTCTGCACAAACGAAGTGCGGAAGATTGGGGAAGAGGCCGCGCCGTCGCCCGCAGGGTTCAGCCTTGACGGCAACGGGGGATGTTTCCCCCAAAGCAGCAATGCCTTCGGCACCGCAGGCGTCCATTTTCGGCCGTTAGGGCCGAAGCACCATGCGGGCGAAAGGGGAAGTCACCGCCTTAGCGGGACCAGAGCGAAGCGCCGCCCGAAAGCACGCGGTCGCCGAGGGCGAGGTGCCTTATCGGTGAATGAACAGCGGCTCAGGGCTTTGGCAAGATGCCGAGCTTTACCAGCAAATCCCAAACTTGACTTATCAAAGTCGCCAGCAAAGTAATCGCGAACAAGGCGACAATTGGATACGCAGTCCACGTCAGGGCAATCGCATCAAACTTTGACGGTAACGGATAGTGCTTGCATGCTCACAGCCGAAAGTTTAAGCGTCTGTCCACTTGTCGGACCCGCATCGCGGCGAAAAATGGCTGCCCAAGAAATACCGCCATCGGACGATTCGTTGAAAAACCGAGCAGCCATTCTTTGCGGAAAAAATCCCGTGACAAGTGTACGGCCCAATAATCTTCAAGCGACCAGCTTGCTGGCACTAGCGCCAGCCCGCAAATTGTGATGCGATTGCCCTGCAGTCCACGTGTTTCGTTTGAACCGTCAGCGAGTGCCCGAAGGCCTTAACAGTGCCGTGCGGCGGGCTTGCGAGTTGATTCTTGCGCATGTGATCGATGATGAGCGTGATTTTCATCAAGCGCTGCCTAGAAGCCGCCCTTTTGGTGTAGTCCGGCTTGTCGGAGCATCGTGAGTCCAAGTGACGTGCATGTTTCCGCTAAGAACGCTTCGTTCTGCAACAAGAAAAAGGATTTGGTAAAGGGCACATCGTCTTCTTTCTCGCATCTAGCGAGTGGTTCTTTCGTTACCGGTTTCGACCGGCGGTCCACTGGATAGAGGAGGCAAGGTTCTTGCAGTAAAAACAGCGACCTTGTGAAACGGGGATGATTTCTAGTGAAACAGAACGTGAATCGCCGAAACTGAACGGTTTCTGACTAGCGCGATTTCGCGAATCACTCAACAGCGATAAAGAAGGGATGTTGAACGCAACCGCTGCGCGGTGGCGCTGCAAGCGGAATACTCTGATTGTCGTCGGGCGACAATCTGATCGGCGGTTGCCGCAGGCTTCCATCTGAAGCGATTTCACTGACAACGCCTCAGAATATTCCGAAGGCAGCGGACAGAACGATTTATAGGCCGCCATGCGCCGGTGAGCGGCGACCGCGTTCTTGCAATAACGCGAAGATTCCAAAGAAACATGCAACCGCAGACCACGCAGCTAGCCACAAACATAGAATAACAAATTCCATTGTCGACACGCTATTGCTAGTCCATACGCGTCGCGGATCACACCCGAATCCTTCGAGCAACGATTGTTCGTTCGGATAATTTGGCGTCCCCAATAGCGCTTTGACATTGTTGTTCATTACAAATCCTCTCGTTACCATGCCTTGAGTACCAGCGGGACATGTAATAACGAAATGGTTATATACGAAAAGATACACCGCCGAGGTAAGTAAAAGCCCACCTAGCGTACAAGCGAGCCATCTTCTCAACCCTCTGCGTGCAGCAGGGTTACCGAATATAAATACGATAGCTAGGCAACAAAGCTGTAGCATTGTACTGAGCGTCGCAGTGACGCCTCTCGCGGGCCATGTTGGCCCTATCTGGATCAAAAGATCTGCAAACGGTGCTACAGCCGCGAGCTTGGCAGAGATCGCGAGGAGGCTCTTGAAGTCACTGATGAATCGCCAGAAAGGCTTCAGGGAGTCAGGCATCGAACTTACTTCCCCGGGCTAAACCCCTCTGGCGTAATTCCAAATGCGGCGTCTTTTGTAACATGTAACAGCTCGCTGTGCTGTTTCTGCAAGTTAGTCCATTCAGCCGAAAACCAAACGAAGCCGGCCACGTGTATTTCGTTCGGTGAAACTGGCGTGATCCATCTTGGTGCTTCTGTGTTAATATTCATCTGCTTGGCGAGTAAGTACAAGTCATAATCACCGGCCAACATGTATCTAACAATCCCTCCATCAGGGTCAGTTGACACTGCAATGGAAAATAGCGACTTTTCGGCGGCGAAGCCAGGTTGCTTTCCGATCGCGGTTGCGTAGGTTGTCACTGCATCATTGTAAGTGGCCGAAACCTGGGCACTAAGACCTCGAAGGACTTCAAGTCGCTTGTCTTTGTCGAGGTGCGCATCCCCGATGGCTTCCACCATCTTTTCAATCAATGTTTTACTTGCAGCGCTCGCCGTTCTTAATGAATCCGCGAGCTTTACATCGGATGTTGACTTCAGTAAATCTAGCCCGGTTTTCCGCTCGGCTTCGGCGTTCAGCAAGATCGTGAGTGGCGAGGATTCCTCGGCGGCGTCGAACCGTGAGCCACCCCTTTTTACAACTACGTTATGTTCCACGCCTATTGTCATCGGAATGAGCTGGATAGAACCACGACTGACAGCGTCGCTCGCGAATCTGTCCAACTCTGATACACTAAGCTGACCGCACGCCGTGCGCGGCGCAAGAATCAAGCACATACCCGCAATCAAGTAGAGCGCCCGCATGCTGATTTCTCCAATCATGATTTGGACGTCGAATCTCTTTTGCCTTGTGATACGCCTCCTGGGAGCGTCACTTAAGCGGCATCTCCCTCGGAGGATCCCAATGAATTGCTGAAACCAAATCTGGTAATTAGGCCGCCAACCCTATCGACGATTTGACTTCTTCGGGGTGAACGCATGATAGTCTTCCTCAAACGGCATGTTGACCATCCTCCCTATCACATCGTCACCGCGTCGCAGGCGAACGCGGACCGATTTCCGCATCGAAATTGCATCTTGAAAGTCGTTCATTGAATATATATGTTTTGAATCGATGGATATGATGACGTCACCTACCAAAAGCCCTGCGTCGCGAGCAGAACACGGAAGTCCATAGTCTGTTGCCAAGGCGACAACACTAATAGCGTGTGTTCGATTATCTTCCTGTAATGAAACATTAAATCCATTACTGGGCACAAGACAAGTGCCGCTTGAATATATGTCGGTAGATTGCGAATTAATTACTTGAATTACGCCGTCACCGCTCTCGTCGATTCGTGTAATGACAGACGGATTCCAGATATTGAGCCATGTGTAGGGTGCGATAGTGCGTTCATTCTCGTACCTCGCCAAACCGTAAAACGTTCTTAACAAAGCGGTCGTAAAGATCGCCCCGTGGGGAGTGCCAGCCGATGGCTGTCCCCGAACACTCGACGCGACAGATACCCAGCCTGCGTGCCGAAGAAATGCCGATCGGACAATTGGCCAACGTGTGTTTTCGCCGTAAATTGACTTTCGCTCGGCGAAGTCGGCTGCGACAGGAGTGTCGGCAGGGGGCGGCGCCGGTAAAGGGCCACCGCCGAGAAGCGATCGCACGCGAGGGCTCTTCCATTTCGGATGAATTAGACAGCAGTCAATCAGGAGTATTCGCGACTGGGCTTTGCAGCGTGCCATCGACTGTTTTACATCGGACAGATACATTGACCCGCTAGTGAGCGTGAGCTTGTTGCAGACGTCTTGATCGAGTGCAAGTGAGTTGAACAACCCCACGGTATGAGGTGTGGCCGTTTGAATTGTACCGTTAGTCAATTGTGTCTCGCCGATCCACAATTTCCATCTGTCATCATCTATTGCGCCGTGGCCGGAATAGTAAAAACAAATCGCATCGGTCGGCTCTGAAATGGCCGCCAGCGTTTTGAAGTATTGCTCGATCTGACTCTTGTGCGCCTTGGAACCGACCAGTTCAACCAGTTGCAAGCGTTCGTCATTCTTAGATACTCGAAATGCGTTGACGAACATTTTGTGCATGTCAGACACATCTGTTGCGATCCCGATGTCGTTAGCATCCTTTGCGTCGGTATCGCCAACGATCAAAACAAACAGACGCTTAGCCTCTCGAATAGTATGCAAGTCGGGAGGCGAAGAACCAGTTGGTGAGTAGTAGTGCTGAATCCAATCAACGTCCTGACTAAAGGCATAGCTCGCGCAAAAGGTTATCGCGAAGAACACGAGACAGTGTCGCGCCAAAGTGAATGCCCGAGGGTCATGAGTTTGCCGGTGGGCGAGAGAATGCATGAGTAGTCCGCCTCGTCCCCAAAAGGGACAACTTCTGGTTAGCCGACTTGGCAGCAAAATTTGGAAGATGGGGGGCGTTTTCGGACTTCGAGCAACGTCTGGTTGCGGGTTCGCTCTAAGCGGCCCTGTTTTGTTGCATTATTGCACTATCCCAAAGGGCGGCAGTTTACCGGCGCGGACAGCCAATTGCAACAGGCTGCTGAGATTTTCTTCGGATGTCGGCGGCGAGATCAATTTGGCTCGCCAGTGGGGGGCCGCGGCGTTTTCGACCGTCCACGCGATGCCATTCGGTACGGTTCGTCGCTCAGGCGCCCAATCCGAAACGGCAAGATACATCTACTAGTCAGCCTTCTCGCGGCGGCCCGCCATTCGCGAAAATCACGTCGCCAATAGGCCGGCGCTGTCCAATGCCAATCACTTGGGCTTTGTGCAGGCGACGGGCAGCGGTTGGATTATCGGCGACGCCGTGCCGCCGCCGTCGAGCGTCGTGAACGGCGAGCAACATGGAAACCAAATGCAATGGCAGATCGATGGTCAAGGCAACTGGTGGCTCTTTTTGGCGCCGGCGAACAACCTCCGACGGCAGTCGGTTTTTTTCCAGCGGGCCTGTATCAAAACGGAACGCTGGCCCGATCAGGCCAGACTTTGCAGTTCGGCGGCGAGGTGTGCAGTCAAAGTCCCGGGGATTCTACCTATCCGCAAACCGGAAAGATGGGCAGCGGCCTGCCGCCCTTCCCAAATCCGGCCGACAGCTTCGGCGAAGTCGCCTTTCAGAAACAAATCGCCGTGCTCAGCACCGTCGGCGCCCCGATGCAACCAGCCAAACTGCAAGTCCTGAGCGATCCACGGGACGCCAGTTATTCCGCGACACAAGTCACGAACTCCGGATCCGTTGAGTGGGGCAGCTACATGTTTTTCGGCGGGCCGCATTCGAATTGAACGATCGGTCCGACGCGCGTCGAACTTAGCTCTTGCCGTCAACGGCCGCGATATTTCGGCGGCGCAGTTTGCGCAGAGCACTTTGGTTAAGTATAGAATGAATAGGAAGGCTGAGTGCTTTCTCGTTTAGATTGCCAAAGCGTTTGTTTGCATCGAATGCGCGAGGACTGGATGGAACTTCTCGAACCCTTTCAGGACTTTCTCGCCCGGACGTCGAGCGCCCGCCCCGAACAGTATTTGACCGCGTTGCGTGGGGCCGCGGCTCGCTACGGACTCTCTGCCGAGAAATCGACAGAGGAGTTTGAACGAATGAAAGCCTTTGTTTTGAGTTATTACGAAGGTATCACCCCCGTTTGCAGCTTTCTGAATTCCGCCGGCCAGCCCGTTGATTGCGTGCCGTTCGACCAGCAACCTGCGGCGCGGTCGGCCCGCGCCGCAGGTTATAAGACTAGCGTGATCCCGCCCACGCCTGCTGCGATCTCCGGGATTTCTCATCCGGACGATCTAGCGCCCTTGTCAACTCCCACATCGGGAGTTTCCCTTGCCCCGGGGGCTGCGCAATCTATTCCATCACCGCGTCCGTCCGCGGGTTCTGCTCCGCCACAGATTCCGCCTGGAACCGTCCCGCTTGTGCGCGTCACCTTGGAGCGTCTAATCCCGCTGGGAACGCTCGAACGCTTTTTTCACAAAGCATGAGCGGTTGGTTACGGTTGCGTGAATTGCCAAGAATGGCGCGCTGCAGAAAGGTGCACGGAATGTCTCGATCTGTCGTCGCTCGACTCGGATTTGCATAATATCCTATTGGCGTGGCAAAAATCGCCCGGTCACGAGCTGGTACGTAGGTCGGATTGCTCAAACTGCGAAGCCGACACCGTGCTTAGCCTGATCTATTTGGCTACGGCGATACGTTTACCCATACAAGTGTTCAGGATTGCGTTGCCTCCACCAATCGGTAGCTTAAATTAGCTCTTAAGCATGGCACCAATCCCTCTTCGAGTGCGGTAGCGCGTTGTTTCCTGAATTTGGAGGCGTTATGCAAGATTCTGAAGACCTGCTGTTGGAATTACTTCGAGCCAAATTAGCCGTTCCAACTGTCAACTATGTCGGTGACGCAGATCGCCACGATTTGCTGGCCACACTGTCGCGTATCGAAGCTAGCGTGGCATCACTTGCGAGCGCTTCGTCCGTTCAAAGCGGCGTCCGACGTCTTGTGTACGTTCATGGCATTTGTCAGCACGCGGCGCATTTCTCCGACCCGTGGTGGGAGGCATTGCACGATTACGAGACCCAGGCGTTCGGCGATGGAGTGTTGGGGGATACGCGGATTGAAGTCCTTTGGAGCGACGTGATTACGCCCGATTCGCCGATGGCGGCGATGGCCTTAGCACCTGCTCTTGCCTCAAATTTCGACGAGCGAACGCAGGCGGCCAGAGATATCCGCCAGGAGTTGAATGCTCGTGCGGCACGACACGCCGCCGGAACCGTCGCTTCGCAAGGCAGCGCCAGTGGGCTCGCAGGTCCATCAGCAGCTGGCGGACTGCTCGCGATCCCGGCAATCGGTTGCGTTGACGATTTCGCTTTTTATCTAACCAATGGCGCTATCCGAGCGAAAGTGATCGGCCGATTCACGGACGTTGTTGGGCCGTTGCTTGCTGGAGCGGCAGACGTTGACATCATTAGTCATAGTTGGGGCACGGTCGTGGCCTACGAAGGACTGTGCCAACTAGCAGGCCAAGGATTGATACAGCCGAGGGTACGAAACCTATTCACTGTTGGCTCGGCGCTCTCGATTTCCGCCGTGAAGAGTAGGCTGCTGCCGCAAAATCGCAATGGCAAGCGTCCGCCGAGCGTCCGCCGCTGGGTAAACCTCGACGCACAGGGAGATGTCGTGGGAGGGGCATTGAAAGGTGTCCCGTTTGAGGTCGATTTCGAGTATCTGAACGTGCCGCCGTTTGATTGCGGTGCGTTTCTCGGAATTGTCAGTCCGGTTTGTGCACATGGCTCGTATTTCATTCGCGGCAACGCTGCGGTGAATCGGGACATTTTCACGCTGTATATCGATGCCTCGACCAATTCCAATTTGCCTCCGACACCACCGACATTTCTAAGCACAGTCGTTGCAACAGCGTCGGCACCGCCCGCGGGCGGAGGAGGGGACGGCGCAGGTGTCGGCGTAGCGTCGGTTTCGCCAGTTTCGGCGGCCGGCGGAGCGAATGGTGGCCCCACGCAGGTAGGGAGCCCAGCACAGCCCGAGGATGTCGCACATGCGGCTGTGCAACAGCAACTGGGTCAGTTGGTGCCCTTGGGTCAATATCGCATCACGATTCCCGGTTTGAGCAATGAAGATCGCGAATTATTGATCGATCAGGCGAGTGCGATGTTCGACCACATCTACGCGCACTTGCAGCTTAAACGTGCTATCTATGGGATCGATCCGGTGCAGCGACTGCGATTGCTCCGCCTCAATCATCAGTTGCTGAACGAACGTGACTTCCAGACGGCGATGATCGAGATTTTCATCGCCGAGCGCGATTTACATACAAACTACATTCTTCCCAACGCGTACAGTGGCAAATACGCATTCTTGCCGTTCCGAATCGAGGAATTCTACGAGCCAAACAATCCGCAGCAACGGAAATACGCTATTACTTGGGTCTCTCCGCTGAACACCAACCCGGCTCTCAAAGTCGGTCTGGAGGTCACGCATTGGAATGGCAGCCCCATTAACATGGCAATCGAGCGAAATGCCAACCGCGAAGCTGGCAGCAACGAAGAGGCGCATCGGGCTCAGGGGATAAACACGCTTACGCTGCGTTGGCTCGGAATGTCGCTTCCGCCGGATGAAGATTGGGTCGTAATCGATTGTTTGGATGCTGGGCAAGCAGTCGAATTGCGGTTCGATTGGCAGGTTGGCGACATCTCGACGCTTGGTCCGGCCCTCGGCGGCTTGGCTCAGGGGAGTGCGCCCGCGGCCATCGGACGATTCCACTGGGGAATGGATTTGAAAACGGCCATGCTGCAGCATCTTCGCACTCTGATTTTCGATCCTGTGAGAAGTAAGAAGCAAGCCGATGCTCGCCAAACTTGGGGTGCCGCGAATGGCGCGATGCCGCAGGCGATACCGCAAAATCAAAGCCAGTTTCCCGAAATCTTTCCGACATTCGGCACGATCGGCAGGTACGGCTATATTCGCCTCAAGACCTTCGAACCGCCATTGATCAACGGCAACTACGACGTTGACGCAGCGATCAATGAATTTATCCGCATCCTGGCTTTGATGCCGCGAGAAGGCCTCATCCTGGACGTGCGGAGCAACGGCGGCGGCATCATCTCCTTCGGTGAGCGACTTTTGCAATTGATGACGAGTCGTTCGATCAAGCCCGAGCCCTTCTATTTGTTAATCACGCAATTGGCCTTGAAAATCTCGCAGGGGGAGTGGTGGTTGAACGGCTGGACGCAGTCAATTCAGGAGGGGATTCAAACCGGATCGGCCTACTCCCTCGGGTTTCCCTTGACGCCAGAAGCTGATTGCAACAACCTTGGGCGAAAATACTCGGGGCCCGTTGTGCTGATTACCGACGCGCTGTGCTATAGCACCACAGACATTTTTGCGGCCGGATTTCAGGATCATCAAATCGGCAAGATTCTCGGCGTCAACCAAAACACGGGCGCCGGCGGGGCGACCGTTTGGGATCACCGACAAATGCTGCAGGCGCTGAATCTGCAACCGGACCCGTTCGTCGCCCTACCACAAGGTGCCGATATGCGAGTCGCCGCCTTACGATCAACGCGGCAAGGGCAGCATGCCGGCGTGCCGCTGGAGAACTTGGGAGTAATTCCCGACGAGGTTCATAACATGACGCTGCGCGATATTCTGGGCGCAAACGACGACCTGATTGCGCATGCCGCGGAGTTGTTGACACGAACGCCGCCACCGGCGCCATAATTCAAGATCCAGGGGCGACAAGAACCGATCCTTGAAGTTCGGGCATGCAAGCTACATTCGGATCACCACCAACGGGCGAGCCGTGGGACGTTTGTTCGGCTCTCGGCGCGACCGACTCACATTCCCCGCAACAATGCTTCAAACAAAGGGCAAAATGGCATGACCGCTCCCAACCCCGATAAATTGATCGTTTCCAATTTTGAATGTTTGCAGAATAAGTACGGCCTGGCCGGGAAAGATTCAATCGTTGCCGCTGCAACAAATCTGATCACTGCCGATGCTGCTAGGGGTCTTGTCACCATCATGGTCGATTTGAGCAACGCCACGACGATGGCAGGCTATGGGGCAATCCCCGTGACAGTTGCGACCGCCGCAGATGCTCATGCGAATAAGAGTGCAATCGACAAGGTGTTCGCTTCGTTCGGCATGCCCCCGTCATACTTAATGTTGCTCGGTTCGGTCGATATCATCCCTCACGTGCCGCTCGAAAATCCGGTCCCTTCCGACGGCGACGCGGATGTGCCGAGCGACCTTCCTTACGCGTGCGACGCGCCCTATAGCACGGATGTAAATGACTTCGTGGCTCCGTCGCGCGTAGTCGGTCGGCTGCCCGACATCACCAACGGCCATGACCCAAGCTATTTGGCAGGACTGATCGACACGGCGATTAACTATGTTTCTCGTCAAGCGTCCGATTTCAACGCCTTTCTCGGCATCACTGCGGATGTGTGGCTTCAATCATCGCAGCTGTCGCTCGACGCCATCTTTGGGACGCATGCCGGGCTCCAAGATTCGCCCCCCGATGGTTACCAATGGAACGCTGCACAAGCCGGCTCCGTTTGCCACTTCATCAACTGCCACGGATCGCCCGCCGATCCAAATTTCTACGGCCAATCGGGCGCGAATTATCCGATTGCGCACTCGGCCGCCTACATGGCCGGAAAGATCCGCGAGTCTACGGTGTTGGCGGCCGAATGTTGCTATGGATCGCAACTTTACGACCCGGCGCTCGCGGGCGGGCAAGCGGGCATGTGCAACACCTATCTTCAGGGAAAGGCGTACGCTTACTTCGGAAGTTCAACCATCGCCTATGGACCCTCAACCAACAACGATTGGGCAGATTTAATCTGCCAAGTATTCTTACTACAAATACTCGGCGGAGCGTCCGCCGGAAGAGCCTGCCTTCAGGCTCGCTTGGACTACGTTAAGAATAAAGGCGGCATCCTCAGCGCGAACGATTTAAAGACACTCGCACAATATAACCTGATGGCCGATCCGGCGACCACGCCCATAGGGATCCAACCCTCTTCGAAGGTGATTCCAACTGCCAAGTGGGCGCGAAATTCCGTTGTTGCATCGCAGGCCGTTGCACGGCACGATCGGATTGGCAGACGGATCGAATTAATTGCGCAGGCGGCTTCGACTGCCGCATTCCGCCTGAAATCGATGGTCGCTCCGACCGCGCCAAATTCCGACGTAATGCAAAGACTGCTTGCCGAGGCAAGGTCACGGGGAATCGACAACCCCGACGCAGTCTTTTCATACGCTTTTGAACGGCCCGCGAATGTTTTTCGCCTGCAAGCAATGGCGAACGTTACTTCGGGCGCGATGCTTAATCGCGTGGGCCCAAAAGCGGTCCACGTAATACTCAAGCGCTCGCAGCCGCCGGCGAACGCGCCACGACTGACGTTGATTCATGGTATCGAGGCAATAGAATATGACGACGGGCTCGACGTCGCCGAATTCGAAAGTCGCTAACCGCAACGGGCCATCATGTTGTATCAAGGGAAAGTCGTGCGGCAACCGTTTGCTGTCGGCAGCAAGAGCGAGCACGAGGCGGTCGTGCTGCTCTCTCCTCAGGGCCCGCTGAAACTGCGTCGCCCGGGCGGCAACCCGTTCCGCGACCCCGAACTTGAGAAGCTGGTTGGCCGCGATATCGCCTGCGAAGGCGAAGTCCAGAACGGGCAGTTATTGATCAGCAGGTGTGAAGAACTTGGCTGATTTTCGTCTTCGAGCTAAGCGAATTTGGAGCCAGCTCCCACGTACTCCATCTTTTTTGCCCATTCGCCGGGCATTTTGCAACCTCATCACTCCGCGCAGCCGGCAATCGCGGCTTTGAGGCCAGTGCCAGTGCAGAAACGCGTACGATTGAGCAGAGGATTTGGCGGACATTAAATTCCGCCAATTCGGCAAAGTTTGCTTAATCGGAGTTTTCGTTGCGACCGATACACCATTTGGGGGAGAGGTTTTCCCCTAGTCCATCTAAGGGAGTTCTCGCTGAGCTTGCAGGGCTCGGGCTCCCACCGTGCGGCCCGTTGAAAACTTGGTTCATCTCATTGGGGCAAATTACCATGCGAACAAAACTACTGCTAGCGGTCATGATCTGTGCCGCACTACAAGCCGCTGGCTGCGTCTATCATGTCCCCGACACCGACCGACAACGCCACACGGACGTGTTCTTCCACGATCGGCATCCCGATCCCGACGCAAGCTATCACGACCCAATGATGAAGGTCGCGCAGCGTTGACGGAGGTCGAAGACGACCTCCGCCGGGACGGCACGATCACGGTCAAGGCGCCGGACGTTTGGGGCGACGGCAATTTGATGTACTTCCTGCAGGAATTTGATAGCCAATTGGCGACGACCACCACCGCATTCAAGGAAACCCTGCAAGCCTATATCGCCGAGAGCGATCAAATGGATATACAGGCAACCTCGGGTCTGTCGGCGGCCTTGAACAATTCGAGTTCGAGCCAATCGCCGCCGGCGGCGACCGCAACTGTTCTCACGCTTCCATCCTCGCAGGCCTCGACAAACCCGCTCGGACCGTTCGATGTTCTCAAAAATGCGACCGGCGCTGTGCCCGTCGGAAGCACTATGACATCCGGCGTCGCCGTCGAGCCGACAGAAGTAGCGCGTTAGCAAGCCACGTATATCGACGTATGCCAAGCGCTTCGCCGAAGGCACATGGGGGACGACAACAGCCGAGCGGCCGGGTATGGCCTTTACAAATTCCGGATTCCCGTGTCCGTGTTGCCCGGCCGGGAAACGCATCAAGGCTACTCGGCCGTCGCCACATTGCGAGCACAAGTGATCGTCGATCATGCCAGCTTGCGCTACACGTATCCCAAACTGGTCGTCGCCGATTTGGTCGATTCGCTCACGCCGGTGCTACTAAAAATTTGGAGGAACCCAACGCCTACCACCGTCGACACCAGCGGGCTGAGCAGCATAATCGCGGCTATCCGCGCCGTGGAGGGAGCCGCGGCAACCCAACCGACCAACTCCGATCCAGGAAAAGCACTGTTCGCAAATATTGCGAATATTCTTTCACAAGAGCTATCCGTTCTTTATGCGATTCAATGTCAAAAGGAGAGCTGCAGTATTTCGAGCGTGAAAGACGAACTGCGGGACCTCGTAAACGGACAGATTAGCTCGGTGCACCAGCTTCTTGTGCCGCCCGCGACTACATCGGATCCGGATAAGAAGATAATCCTATCCCTGTATCAGAAGCTGACTGCCCTTCAAGATGCGATCGGTGGGCCGGCGGCTCACGGCGTGGAGCAATCTCCGGTACAAGCTCCGTCCGGTGATGTTAGTAAGATCTACGGCGACGATGCCTTGTACGCGCTCCGCGACATCGCCGCGAAAGGGTTGGCAATTTCCTACGGGGAGACAACACTCCCGAAGGACCAAGAAGTCAGAGACTATCTCTTCAGTTACTTTGCGCAAGTCGAAGGCGTCATGGAAGCGAATCGCGTTTTCGCGGATCGGGCCGCCGATATCACCCTCGACGGTCGCCTGGTTGCCCAAGGCGATTACCCTTCGCTGCGGTCGGAAGAATCGCGGTTCGAGCAGCAAGTATTTCCCAGCAAGATTGACTGCGAGCTATTGCATCCGATGTGGTTGGTAGCGCTGCAGACCGGAATGCTCGAAGTCAATCTTCGAAAAATTCTCGATGAACTATTTGTCGAAGGCAAGTTATGCGCGGAGCAGGCTGAAATATATCGCCAGCCCGACTTCCATTTTTTCGAAGCCAGCGGTTCCCCTTATTGCCAGCAAGCGGTGGCGCTTTGGCAAACGATCGTCCGAGAGGAATTTCCGCTCCATGTGTTCACGCTCGATTCCGAAGTCGAAGAGCAAAATGTCTACGACGCGTTCTCGCGGCAACGCCAATTGCAACTCGCTTTGGCTTACAACGTGGCGACCGGCAGATTCAACCAACAACAAAAGCTAGCGATGAGCCGGCAACTGCAACTCGATGAAACCAGCATCAACCTGAATCGCACGGTGGTAGGGTTCACGCATGGCGAAGACACGTTCGGCTGGTATTTCTATCCGCGCGTTCAGTCGCCCCCTCCTGAAGCTTCGAATATCGCCGCTTTCGCTCGAGTGCTGTGGTCAACCGGTCCGACGAAGCACTACGATCTCAAGCACCGCGAACTCGAGGCGGGAATCCGCGAATGCGAGGTGCTCATCGCGATGCCGAGCTTCATCACTAAGGTCTCCTTCGACGTGACGACCAATTGGGAACGGCTCACTTGTCCGGGCGCGTCGAAAGAAAGCTACGAGTCGATGCTACTTCAGAGCCGGCACATCCAATGCCTAAAGTCGATGCTTCAGAATGCAGCCGACGAGCACTGCTATCGGCCCGGCGATTTTGCTCGGCTGGAGAGCCGCGTCGAGCAGCTTGAGGCAATGCTCGGGATGCAGACGGATATCGTCAACGTCCCCTACAGCTACCAGCAAAGCGGCACCGATTTGTTTGACAATGGAGACATTCACCTGCGGCCCACGTTGAATAGCTTCTACGGCCTACAAGTGCTGGACGCGTCGTCGGCCAGCAGCAGCAATACAAGCACGACCACGCCTGCGGCTGGCCCCAGCGTCGGCGCAACGGCCGGCGCGGTTACGGTGAACGTCAGCACCGGCACGACCGCCAGTTCGACCTCGTCCGCTGGAAGCTCTGGTTCGGGAAGCAGCGACATGTCGGCGCACGTATTCATCACCGGCAAGAATTTCCATCCGACGCTGACGTACGTCATTGTCGGCGGAAGCCTGAGCAGTGAAAACGGCGGTCCTGTTTCGCCCGGCATCGCCCCGACGGGGCAGGTGACGGTGATCAATCGCCAATTGATCGAGGTATCGATCAGCAAGCTGAACAGCAAACTCACGCAGAGCGGTTTCGAGGTGCGCGTCGGCACGCCGGCAGGATTATCGAACCCGCTCTTCATCGGCCCGGCAACGCCGCCAGCCGCAGCCAGCGGATTCGCGTTCGCCCCGACGTTTCTCCCAGCCACACTCGTTCAAACCGATGGCAAATTAGTCCTGCAATTCGGTGGACCGCTGGGCGACATCACCCTCAGCGACAAAAGTAAATCGCCGGCACCAGCGGGTGGAGTCAATCCGGAGGTTTTTGGTCAAGCGACCGCCGCTAAGGCGGATGGCACGGCGATCAGTTTCAAATCGTCAGATGCGTTTTCAATTGCTCCGGCCACGAGCACAGACGGCAAGACAATTACAATTAAGCAGTCGGACTTCAACATGGCGATGAATACCCTGGTTCAAAGCGCTAGTCAACCGTACGATAATCAACCGTTTGACATTACGCTTACTGGCCAAGTGATTGTCTATAATTGGCCGCCTCAGCAGACGACAAATTCGATCGTGATCCATGTAACTCGGTTCTGCCCGCAGGCGCCATCTGCCGAAACCGTGCTCACCCCGACCGCAAAAACGGGCCCCGACGGGATGCGCTCGGGCGGGCTTCGACCGGTTCTACCCACGAACCCGTCGCCCGATGCGGGGCCAGCAATACCACCAAATCCAGAGCCACCGGCCATATTGCCAGAAGGCTCTGTTCGGCCGGTCGGCCCTCCGAGCAAATCGAGCCTGAGCTTTCCTCCCACCAACGACGGGCAGACGAATGCGGCAATTTGGAATACGTCACCCGGCCGACGTACACCATATCCCGCCAAACAAGCCGTCGGAGGCCTCCAATACCCTGGATCATAATTTAGAGCGATTGCACTCTATCAGCATCACCAACGTGTCGCGTCGCCAGCAGTAAGCTAAATCTCATTGCGCAGCGCGGCAGGCACGGACTGGCAGCAGCTATTTGGGAATTCTCCGAAGGCTGCGTCGCCGAAGAAATAGACTGCGGGGTCGCATTCGGCCATTTCGGTGTGGCCGCCGCGATTCGCAAATATCTCGTCACCGTTAGGAGCTGGTTGCGTTGTCTGCCGCGATTTTAGCGTTGGGGGCGGGTGCTGGCGGCGAGACGCGGTGATTTTCATCGACGTATAGGATACGAGGGCCGTTTAGTTGTTCGGAATGGCCCTTCGGAGGAAGAATTGGGCTCCGCAGCGCAGTCCGATCAGCCCGCTTGTCTCGATTCTTGTATGGTGGCTTGGCTTAGACCGCGGTTTCGGTCCGCAACGCCCGGGCGATCGGGCTCAGCCGCATCTTGCCAAGAGTTCCTTCCCGGCGCGGAGCGGAGGCCAGCACCGTGGCGAAGGCCGCATGCACGAGCATGACCACCGACACCTGGGCAAAAAACCGGCGCACTCCTCGGATGTTTCCGTCGTCGGCGCCCCAAAACACCTTGAGCCGAGCGTTGATCCGCTCCACCGCCGTGCGACCCTTGTACATCCGCTCGAATTTCTTCGTCGCCCGCGGCAACGCCGGAAATCGCCGCAGATCGATCGCACGCGGCACGCGGACGGTCAATCCATACGACTTGCCCGCGTTGCAAATCTTCGACATCGGGCACTCCCAGCCTTCGTGCTTCGCCGGGCAACGGTACTTCAGCGTCTCGCGAGCCGGCTCGTGGCCAATATAAGACATCGGATGACGCACGATCGGCTCGCTCACCCGATCGTAGCAGTACACCGTTCCGGCCTCGTCATAGACGATGTTCGAGTTGCCGTCGTGGCCGGGCAACATCCGTTCGGGCTCGCTCTTCCAAAGTGCTCGATTCTGAATCAGCGGCTTGATCTTGGCCTCGGACAGCAGTTGATGCACGTCGTTGGTGTCGGCCGCCTTGTCGTAAGCTAGCGTTTGGATGCGGCCCTTCGGCAAATTGGCCTGCCCCTGGGCCAGCAGCGTCGGCAGCGTTTCGCCGTCGCCCGCCTTCGTGTCGGTGATCTCGTAAGACAACGTCACTTCGTGTTTCACGTCGACCAACAGATGGAGCTTGTATCCGAACCATTCAAAGGCTTCCGTGACGTTTCCCTTGTCGTCGGTGTACTCCTTGCGGCCTCCGGTGGCTTGCGGCAATCCTTCCTCGACTTCCGCAGCCGCGCCCTCGGCATTTTTGCGGCGGGCGTTGAGGGCAGTGGCGTCGCCGGCCGTGTCGCGCCCCAAGTCCGGCACAATCGTCCCGAGGCGCCGAACCATCTCTTGGAACGCTTCCTTCGCCAGTGTGCGGTGTGGCTCTTGTCCGAGCACGTCTTGAAAGCGCGAGATGTTCCATTTCTTCGGCACCCTCTTCTCCGACTCGATGCCGATCAACCGTCGCAGACCCTCGTTGCGTCGCAGTTCGGCGAGACACAACTCGATCGTCGGGTGCCGCAGCGCAGCGGTCAAAACCAACACGCCCCACAGCACGGTAACGGGGTAATCGTCGCGTCCATGTCCGCGAGCCGAGCGAAGCGAATCGAGCAGCTTGTGATCGGGAATGCTGGCGAGTAATTCACGGACGGTTTGTAGATTGGGACAGTCGTCCAGACTTTCCCAAGCAAAGAGCGGCTGGGGCGCGGTGATACGCATGGCGTGCTCCTCCATGAAGGCCTCGTTGGAGATGCACGATACTACGCAACATATCCCCGAATGGCCAGTGGCCGGGTCGAAAAAAGCACGAAAAAATTCCTCGCCGCGCGATTCCCGCAAGATTTTGATCGACTTGCGGGGAAGCCCCTTTTCAAGCCGTGCGCAACATCAATCCACGCGAGATGTTCCGAACAGCGCAACCGACTCCACCGTTAGATCGGCGGTTTGACATCGCTATTTGGCTCGATTACGCTAACTTCTATAGCGTCTCGCTGCTGGGCCGTTGGCAGGTCACTGCCCCGTCTTACCGACGTGCTCCAGCGAGGCGTTTTTCTTTGGTCAACACCTCTGACCACCCGCTGGCGACATGCCGGTGGGTGGACGCAATGGCTACGCCGGGCCACGCGACGGCGTCCGCTCTGCTTCCTCGCTCCGCCGGCCAGGAAAAAGCCTGCAATCGCCGCGAATCGGCAGGACGGGCGCTTACGAACAAAATCTTTTGACGTTGCTGCCGATCACTGCTAAGCTTGCGCCATGAGTGGACTTCACGATTCCCATCAAGCCTTCCATCGGGGCACCGCGCCGATCTTCGCGCTGTTGAC
Organism: Pirellulales bacterium; assembly: GCA_963738955.1. Taxonomy (GTDB): domain Bacteria; phylum Planctomycetota; class Planctomycetia; order Pirellulales; family DATAWG01; genus DATAWG01. The sequence continues at coordinate 152,575 of CAVTYW010000026.1, forward strand.
ACCGGAGCAAACGCAAAAGCTGGCACAATTGCGGAGCGATCCTTCGACGGAGGAGCGTCTGTCCGAATTGGCCGAAAAGTCGAACGACGGCGAGTTGTCCGCCGCTGAACGGGAGGAATACGAGGCCTACATCGAAGCCAATAATCTGCTTGTTGTGCTTCAGGCAGAAGCACGTTTTCATTTGGCGCATCGCGAGTCCTAGCGGATGGATGCCGGGATTCGCGCCGCCGTGCGCCAGCGGGCGAGTCAATGCTGCGAGTATTGCCAGCGCCGACAGACCGATTCACCACTGATTCCACTGCATATCGAACACGTTATCGCCCGCAAGCATGGCGGTCACGACGGCCTCGACAATCTGGCCCTGGCGTGCGCCGAGTGCAATTTGCACAAGGGCAGCAACCTGTCGGGCATCGATCCGGAGTCGGGACAACTGGTCCCGCTCTTTCGCCCGCGCCGGGATCGCTGGGCTGAGCATTTCGCCTGGGCTGGCTTGCACATCGCGGGCCTGAGCGCCATCGGCCGGACGACGATCCGCGTCCTCGATCTGAATTCTCCCGCGCGGCTGCGGGTTCGCCTGGCAACGCGGGAGTCGTAAGCCTTGCTCAAAAGTAACTGACCGCCCGCCGACAATTGTCGGCGGGGGTCGCGTTTCTTGGCACTAACCTGCGAAGTGTTCGCCCGCCCATGCCGGGCGGCAATCGGGACAAACTCCTAACCAGTTGGCCATTGGCAGGTCGGGGGCAAATTCCACATCGGTCCAGCCTTCAGCCAAGGCTTCGGCTTCGCTGTGGATTCGGTCGCCCGCGTCGCAGTTGATGCAGACCAACGTGAATGGAAAATCGTTGGGGTCCATGATTCAAATTCCTGTAGTGAGGGATCGGAAAAACGGGGCGGGCAGCGTCGTGCCCGCCCCACCGTGCGGTTACTGCTTCTTCTTCTTGTCTGATGCGATGCCGAGCGTGATGCGTCCGTCGAGCGGCACGACCGCCAATTGCAGATTGAAGCCTTGGCCATCGGTGTGCGGCCAAGCTCCGCCGATGCAAGTCCAGAAGCTCGGTTTGCCTTCCCGCTCTTGAATTTGGTAGACGATGTGAGTGGGTAGTTTCGGACGACTGGAGTTGGAATTGGTAGCAGCCATTGAAAGGCCCTCCGTAAAAAAGGAATGGAAAACGTCCCCTTGCGTAAAAAGCGTCGGCACACGCTTTTCACCGCAGGGGGGACGAAAGTCCGAAAAGCCAGGGGGAGTTGCAGTCAAGGCCGGCGGCGTGGAGGGGCACCCGGTCTGCACAATGCCATTGCCGCGGAAGATTGGGGGAGGAGCCCGCGCCGTCGCCGAAGGGGAGCCTTGACGGCAATGGGGGGATGCTTCCCCCAAAACAGAAATGCCTTCAGCGCCGAAGGCGCCCATCAGAGGCCGAAAGGCCGACGCGCCAGCGGGCGGGAAGGGAGCGGTAGCTCGTTCGCGTCAGCAACCGCAGCGAAGCGGAGCCTGGGAGCACGCGGTCGCCGATAGGCAAGGCGCTAAACCCGACGAGAAACTCAAGCACTTCAAGTGAAGATATGATGGCCTTATTCGCAGAACAGTTTGCACAGATGCTCATTTCGAGACTCGAAGAAGATCCAGCGAGAAATCCAATTCTTAGTGGTTCACTGGTCAAGGCGACGAGTTGAAGCTAGGATTTTGGGACACCGAATCACTTTTTACTACGGAGACATGGAGTACAGGAAGCGTTGGCCGCGTTAAAGAAACTGGGATAGCGAACCGTCGCACGAAGCGACGTTCTCGGTCAGTGCGGTCCTGACAAGCTTTCGGCCGGCGGATCGGTGTTGCATATCGGGCCGCCGACTTTTCCGTGCGCTGCGTGCCCCTCGGACCGATTCGTGGGAAACCGGATGCAGCCGTTCGGCGCCGCGGGTGTGAGGTTGAGCATCCTTATGGCTTGCACGCCATACACGGCCGGCGCCCTGACCTACGGAGCCGCCGGATCATCGGACGTCAAGATCGTGCCAGTTATCGCTATCTCGTACTTGCCCGGCGCTTTTGCGGTTGACGGTCTGGTCGCCCAACTTCATGCTTTTCATGCCGGGGGTTCGACGACTGCCGTCGCGAGTTTTGATGATGGCAAAAGCCTGATAAACGTCGATCGCGTGTACGGAGCCGTCCGGCGCTTTGGCATCAAACGACCCGATGCGCTCGATTTCTTGTCGATCCATTGCATATCACCCCTGGATGGATTAACGTTTCGGCATCGGTCGTGCGAGATCGCTTGCAACCGATCACTGAAGGCGATTGAGGATTCCGCAAACCTCTCCAGACAAGCGGCTAAACGCGGCAACGAATAGAAAATCTGGTGACGTTGTGTTTGAAAAGAACGCTGCCCCTCGACCGAATCTTCGTGAAAACGTCGGAAGCAATCTAACTTTTCGCGTGTTTTCTCAGCCATTCGAATTCGTCCAACCCGACACGAGATAGCTCCGTCGCAACACGATGTGCCAAACGCATCGCAAACGGAGTTCTCAAATCCCCAATCCAAGTCAGATTCAGTGCGTTCGCGTCCGCGGTCGCTTCGAATATGTGCTGATTTACCGCTACTGTTTTCGCGCGGATTTCACCGCCATCGGTGGGTTTGAGGTTGAATAGGCGTGTCTTGAAGGGTTGCTCATTAAAACGCAAGCAGACATTGCTACCGTTTTTATTCAGGACTACGAGATCGAATTCACCATCGTTCTTTTCGCAGGCCGAGAATATGAAGGGATGTGCCGTTTCAGGAACGAGCCTCACCGAATCGCAAACCGGTTGCAGACATACATAGTATTCGTCGCCATCCGTGGCGACCACTGTCCCCAGTTCAAGCCGAGGCCGCCATGAAGTGGCTTCGTGAGGGAATCCATAGGCTTCACGCCGTAACGCAGACAAACGGCAAAAGTCGTAGTGGCTTTTAAGACCGAGTGAGGCGTCGGTTGGAGAGAGCAACGGATGAATTCTCTTATATAACGCGTTTTTCTTCGGCCAACGATTCGCTGCGGCCTCTATTCCCTTCTGAAGACTTTCAATCACTTCCGATGCGGGAACGATCTTCAGCTCGCCGCTTGCGGTGTCTGCCACGGCTTTGATTTGGAATGCTATTCCATTTTGCTCAAGTGAACGAATAAAACACTCAAGAGATTGAATTCCGCATCCATCATGTCCGACTTCGTGCGTTTCGAGCAGAGCGCGGAACTCGTCGCCGATCAAGTCCACAAGAAAGGGTTCTGCATCGTCGGGCGTAACCAAAAGTATTCTGTGAGTGAGGTAGGCGCCGTCTAGCCGATTGCTGAAACGAGCCAATACCCGATGCGTCTCATTTCGAACGGATGAAATGGATTCCATCACAGTGTTCGCAAGTATTCCGCGAGTCATCTCCGCGAATTCTTCAACCACTCGATCCGGAAGTTGTTTCTCGTCGATTTCGCCGACGACGGGTTGTTCGGCTCCGCTTCCTTTCTTGATGAATACGACCCGCGTCAGCTCATTCTCCAAAATATCCGCTCGCTTCGTTGAGCGTTTGAGAGATTGCATCGCGTTTGCTACGGGCGTGACGCATTTACTTTCAAGGTTGGCCTCGCCGGTGTAAAGAATGACCAATCGCAAACGGCCGCCTCGCTTAGTGTCTTGTTCAATAAGCTCCTGGATTATCGAGGTAGCCTTGACACCATCGTCGTTACTCAGTTGCCAATCGAGAACGACGACATCGGAGCGCTGTGCGGCCTTTAGAGTATTTGGCGACAAGTCCTCACCCTTTCCGGGCGTTAAGACCGCGCACACCAAACCCTTCAGAGCGAACGAATCAATCAGAACTTTCGCGTCAAGTTGATGGCTCGTCAACGCGGGACGAGCATCATCAGGAGGATTCGCAGGGACGACCTCCGGTTGGCCGCGCGGCCCGGGTTCGACTAGCGGCTCCGTCTGTTCGCCGCTTGCGGCGACAGGAGGCTGCGAGATGTCGCTAGGTCGCAAGTAAGCCTCATCGTCCACGACTACAACCGTTTGCAAAAACGATTCGGCAATACTCTTCGTTATCGTGTCAAAGGAGATATTTGCTGCAATCGACATGGGTCAGAACCGCGATCATGGGTTTGCGTTAGGCGGTCTTCGGCGTGATTCTGAATCGCGCGCCTTCGCCTTTTTCGTGTGGATCGAGAACGAGATCATAGCCGACTTTGGCTAAAGTCTCCCGGCTAATGTGTAAGCCCAGGCCGTGTCCGCCCGGTTTGCGCGTGAATCCCAAATCAAACACCGCGGCCACATCGCGAGGTTTTATACCCGGACCGGTGTCTTCGACAATCAAAGCATCGTCGATTGAGTCCAATGTGATTACGCGTTTCCCCTTCCAGTCCGACAGCCAATAGATGGAGTTATCAACTAAATTGACGAAACATGGATAAAAGGAGGACGGGTAGCCCGAAATGGTGTGATGCTTAAACGCATCCGTCGCGATCAATTGAGTTCTATGTCTTTCAAGACGATCCTGGAACAAGTCCATCAGAAAATGATAGATCGCGCTGCCGGTGATCTGAACCGCAGTTCTATGCAGTCTTCTGGTTAACGGTGTGAACAGAGTCAGGTAGCCATCGAGATGATCAAAGTTCGCCCGAATGTCCGTGTAGAGAGTTTTCAGTGATTTATTGGTGCTCGCCCATCGCTGTAGGCTTTGCAACGATCGACGAAGTGATTTCACGCACCCTCGAAATTCATGGTGAATCACGCCAAGGGCCATACCAATTTGGACAAGCTCCAATTGAGCCAAATCTCGCTCTCGCAATTCTTGCAATTCCTCTTCTAGTGCTTCGTTCACGTCTTTGGCCAGAAGGCCGCTTCCGGTTCCGACTTCCCGAAGTTGGTCTCGTAGCGATTCCAGCTCGGCGGATTCGCGCTCGACGACTTCGCTGATGCGCCGATCCCACTGCCCGCGAAGGCGGTCCAATTCTTCTTGCTTCAGCCTTCCGACTTCCACTGCTTCGAAGTCGGCAAGCACTTCCTCGACGACGCTTCGCACCGCAGCGACGGATTGTCTTGCTTTGTCATGAATACGCGTGTCAAGTTGCGAATTGACACTTCTGATTTCGGTCTCCAAAGTCTTAATGCGATGGTCCGATTTGTCCTTGGTGGAATTAAGGGACATGCGTATCAGCGTTTTGTGGTCCACGTCAACGCCGGCCTGAGCGGCCACTTCATTGATTGAAGCATCGATCCGTTCGACAGCGATTTCAAAGACATTGGCATCGAGACGCAAGTATTCGCGTTGGTATGCGTCCCAATCACGGCGTAGTGTCTTGTTAAGTCCCCACCCTCTGGGTTTCACGACGCGCAACGACTCCTTGACCTCTGCCAATCTGCGCCGAGCCTCTTCGCCGACCTGAAAAGTTTGACTTGTCAATACCTCTCGATTTGTTGCGAGTTGGCGCAATTGTTGATTGACCCATGCGAGAACCTCCTTCGTTTGCGACTCCGGCACTCCATCTTCAATCTGACGGAACGCGTCGTCCAAACGCTTTGCGAATTCAGCGCGTCTGGTTCTTGATTCAGTCTCACGCTGCCGGCGAAGACGTTTGTTTCGGTCAAGTTCCTCTTTCCTTTCCGAAAACATGTCCGTGTGAGTGCCACCCTCGCGAAAAAAATCCGCGGCAAGCTGCACGAAAAAATTCTCGAGGATTTCGCGAAATTCCCGATATGCCTTGTTTTGGCGAAAACCTTCGCGGCCCGCCTTTTCCACCAAGTTGCCGTTCTTTTCTCGGGTGATTTCAATGACCCCGAACATACGACGATAGGAGAAAAAGTAGTGGCCTGCGCCCTTTGTGCGACGCCGTTCGATATCGAGAAAATCGTAGTCCGAATCGCCATAAGGGAGAATTCTAACTCCATCCCGATACAGGTAAAGGCCGCCCATTCGATTGAGCTTTGCTGCCATTCGCGAATGCTCTTCCGCCGGCAACCGGGACTCACGGGCCACACCTTGCATATATGCGAGGTTTAAGGAGAACGGACCGCATCTCGTATTTTCACCCGTTGGGTTGCTCCAGGAGCACACATAGTCAACCGGCTCGTGATCGTAAACGGTCACTTTGCCGCGAAATTGTCCATGCGAGTCGAATCTACCGCGGAAGTGATGGTCCGCGGCCTTAAATTCCTCCGGCGTGAAAAACGCACTCTCGCCGATCCGCTCGACGCACACTCCGTTGACTTCGTGATCGCGAAATGACGCAATGATGGCCGGTTCCTTTGCACCCGGAGTCATGGTGTTGGTGAAACCAATAAGTGCTTTGATTAACGGAGACGCTCGCTGATCATCGTCGGGCTCGCCAATGTCGTATTTGAGCGATTCCTCCGCTGGCTTTATGTAAAAATGAGTTCCTGCGCCACCGTTGAGAAGCGACGGCCCCGCAGGTAGAAATCCTGCAATCTCCGTCGGGTCCACCTTGAATTCGGAAACTTCCTTCAGGATCTCATCGATCGTGCTCGATTGATTCGGAGGTGCAATCTTACGAAGATTCTTCTGGAACTCGTCGATCAACTTTTGCACGTCGCTTGCCATCGGAAACGCTATTTCTCCGAAATCGAGCAGCGGAATGTCAATCACATCCAAATCCAACCCCGGAATCTCAAACACCTTCCAGTTCAGAAATGCTGCGGTCAATCGTCTTTCTTTCTTACTTTCCCTCGGGCGAGTCATCACCAGCACTTGGTTGCCAAGCGCCGCGATCGCCAAACGTCCTATTCCCTTTTCGCCGAGAATCGAGCGGCTCTCTTGAGTCGAATCTGTCGGCGGTAACGCAAGACCTGCGCCGGCACCAAGCTTGCTCTCGGTTCCGAGTGTCAGCCACCGCAGTTCGAAATCTTCGCGGCTCATCCCGACGCCGTCGTCTCGAAGGACAAAGAGGTCGTCGTAGCGATAGAAATCGACTTCGACGCGATTCGCATAAGCGTCATGCGCGTTCTTAAACAGCTCGCTGATTGCAGTGGGTAGCCCGGCGATTTGTTGGCGGCCCAACATATCGACCGTGCGCGCGAACCCGAATTCTGGCCATCTCAATCTTTCAGAGTTTTCAGATGACCACGGTAATGCCGGATAATCGATCGTCCGAATTTTTCCGCCAATAGTATGGGCACGGCATTGCCGACCTGCATACCCATCGAAGTGAAGTTACCGAGGAAAATGAAATTCCGCGGGAACGTCTGGATGCAGGCCGCCTCCCTAACGCTTAACGCCCTATCTTGCGTCGGATGCCCGAACCGGCCGTTTGATAGAGTTATGCAACGAGTGGTGAGCGCACTCGCTGGTTTGTGTTTCGATAGACGCCCGTAAACATCGGAGTGCCCGTCGTGTTCTTTGTGACAGTCCAGCAACAGGCGACGCGGCCAATCGCGGCGATCGCCGCCCTCGGGAGTATTTCGGATGCGCTTCAGATTCAACGATGAGAGACTTCTCGCACGGTGATTTGGAATCTTCGGATGCTCCTCTCCGGCCGCGATGGGAGGCAGATATGAAATCCATTCCCAAACTGTGGAGAATCGGGTTTTCTTTCCATCGCCAGCGTGAGTCGCTTTTGGAATTACAATTCTGTCCAATTTGCTGGCGAGGAGCACCAATCGCTGCCGCCGTTGCGGGACGCCGTAGTCTTGGGAATGCACTACCGCTTTATCAACCCAATACCCCAATTTATCCAAGAAGCCCAGAAAGCGAGCGAAAGGTCCGGTGCGCTCGGAAATCTGTTGCATTCCGGGAACATTTTCCAGGAATAGATATTCTGGTGCAAAAAACCGTATGAAACGATGTAGCTGGTCGAGCAGTGACGCTTGGTGGCGCTTCGTGATGCGACGAACTCGATTGCGATTCTGCTTTGAAAACGGTTGACAAGGCGCACATGCCGAAAATACGAGAATATAGTCACGAACTGGGGCAATGTGCGGCAGCAGATCGCGAGGCCTCAAATCCTGAATCCGCTTTTCAAACAAGTGGGCTTCCGGAAAATTCAATTGAAAGGTCCGGCCAGCGTCGTGGTCATTGTCAACGCCGAGTGCAATCGACATGCCGGCTTTCCTAAAGCCCGCACTCGTTCCGCCGCACCCGCAAAAAAAATCGGCGACTCTGTATTTCACGGCAGCCTTCAATTCTCAGATGGTCATTTTTGGCGTGTTTGCAAAGGACTATTGAGTTACGGTCGGTTTACGAGAAATGCATCCATCACACGGAGAGCAAAGGCCCCCTGCACCGGTATTACTGACAAAACCCGTACGACCGCTCGCGTCGCGCTCTATCTGTAACTGCCTAGCCAAAAAGCTGCCGTGTCAATGGAAGTCGTGTCAAGACCGAGACTTACGACGAGGCATCGCGGTTTGAAGTCGCCGCTGAACGCGTTCAATGTCGCGAAGCTCGCACTCCCAAACGATAACTACCTTCCATCCAAACGAACGCAGGCTCTTGACGGATCGGCGATCGCGTTCGGCATTCGCCCGAAACTTCGCCTTCCAAAAGTCCCGGTTGTCAGCGGGTAACTTCCCTTTCGGACAATCGTGCCCATGCCAAAAGCAGCCGTGAACGAAAACGACGGCATTAAATCGTTTGAGCACGACATCAGGACGCCCCGGCAGATTCGCGTCGTGCAATCGAAACCGATATCCCAAACGATGGAGCAGCCGTCGTACGAAGAGTTCGGCCTTGGAATTCTTGGCTGTCACGCTCTTCATGATCGCTGAGCGTTTCTTCAACGAATAGATATCAGCCATTGGAGTGTTGCGATTCGGGTGAGTGATTCATTGTAAGAGAGCGTTGTTGTTCGTCGTAGCAATGACGACGGGCATTCAGCGAACGCCAATTGTTCGCCACCCCTACGTCTACACTCAGTATTTTATTTCGCGGGCGCGAGCAACGACTAGCTCCATTTGGTAAACGATCCAGAGATACAGTCCGCCGCACGCTTCACGGGGTGCCGAATAGGTTTGGATTTTGGTCCTTGCGTTGCCGCTCCATTGCAATGCGTTCCTGGAACGTCATCTGCGGCTCATTGGATGAATTCTGTTTGGATTCCGGCGACGCAATCTCTTCTTTTCCCCGTGCGGCCACTTCGGGCTGAGTCGCTGGGTCGTCGGCGTGAGCCACCTCCGTCCGGCGGCGGATGCGGGCGGTGACCGGTTCCTCGGCGGAGGAATGCTTCTGCCGGACGCGCTGCGGCGTGGCCTCGATGCTGTTCGCGGCCTTGAGCGCCTTGATCTGCTCGGCCAGTTCGGAAACGCTCGGCCCTTGGCTTCTGTCGCCCTGGCTCCTGGGCCGTGCCGGAAAGGCCGGCCTTGAGCTGGTCACGCAAGGCCGGTCAGTTCGGACAGGTAGGCGTCGTGCAGGAAGGGCTTGCCGAGCCGGGCCTGGTAGTCGCGAAGCTGGGATTCGGCGATGGCGAGGTCTTGCCGGACGCGGTCGCATTCGGAGCCGTAGCCGTCGGCCAGGCGTTCCAGGGCGTTCAGGACGGCACGCGGCCCCTGATGTTCGCGCGAGAGCGTGGACTGCCGCGTGATCGGCGCCTTCGAGATACACGTCGGGCGGGAATTGCGGATGAAGCACCATGCCGAAACGCAGGCCGCGATAGATGCCGAGCGGAATGCGGGTCGTTTCGCGGACGTTGCGTCGGCAAGGCGTCGAGCTTGCCGGCCAAGAATGTCGGGCACGTCCTCGCGTGGATACGTCCGCGCCTGCCGATGGTGATCGGGTCGCCGGCATGGGCGGTCGCGGTGGCCTCGTCCGCCGTGAGCTTGGACAACCGCTCGGACAGGCTGGCGATGGTCGCCGGCAAATCACGCACGCTGCGGCGGGCGACGTATTGCTCGTCGAGATGGTTCTTCTTGAGCAGGGTGAGCCGTTGCAGTTCGGCGTCGGCCTCGGCGAGCGTCAGCACCGCCGGGTTGCCCGACGCAATCGCCTTGACCTCGGCGTAGGAGAGTTCCTGGCCGCCGATGTCCTCGGCACGGCGGGCGGCGTTGTCGCCGGTGATGACCTGGCCGATGAACCGGGCCTTGGTTTCCAGGGCCTGCCACATATAGGCGTCGAACGATCCTTCGGTGACGTAGCGGTAGATCGCCACTTCTTCGTTCTCGTTGCCCTGGCGGAGGATGCGGCCGTCGCGTTGCTCGACCTCGGCCGGCTTCCAGGGGGCGTCGAGGTGATGCAGGGCGACCAGGCGTTTCTGGACGTTGGTGCCGGTGCCCATCTTCTGCGTGCTGCCGATCAGCACGCGCACCGAGCCTTGCCTGACCTTCTCGAAGAGGGCCTGTTTCTTGGCGTCGGATTCGGCGTCGCCGATGGCGGCGATCTGCTCGCGGGGAATGCCGCGGGCGACCAGCTTGCTGATGATCTCGTCGTAGGGCGAGTAGCCCCACGGCGGTCGGATTGACGCCCATGTCGGCAGAAGATCATCTGCGTGCCGCGCGTCGCGGCGGTCCGCTTCCAGATGGCCGCGACGTTCTCGACCAGCCGGTTGACCTTCGATTCCGGGAAATCCGGTGCCGTGGCCGAGAGCATCCGTGCGTCGGTGGCGAGCTTGCGGCCGTCGGTGGTGATGGCCAGGGCGTTATCGACCCGCGGGTCCACCTTCTGCGACCGCAGCCGCTCGTAGCGTTCGACCAGTTCCTGCTGGAGGTCGTGCTGCTCCTCGGACATCGGGCAGGCAACGACGATCGGCTTGCCGCCTTCCAGGCGCGGCCGCGGCAGGTTCAGCATCTCGGCCGTCTGCACGTCGGAGAAGGCCCGGAACATCTGCTGGAGTTCCGGCAGGTTGGTGAAGCGGGCGAACCGGCTGCGCGGCCGCAGGCCCGCGCCGTCCGGGGAGATTTCCATCGTGTCGACGACTTCGCCGAAGGTGGCCGCCCAGGCGTCGAAATGCTCCAGCCCCCGGCTCTTCAGTCCCTCGGGGTCGAGGAATCGCTGCATCGTGTACATCTCGACCATCGTGTTGGAAATCGGCGTGCCGGTGGCGAACGTCACGCCGTGGCCGGCGATGCTGCTCGTCGAGGTAGCGGGCTTTCATGTACACGTCGAAGGCCCGCTCGCTGCCGCCGGTCTGGATGCCGGCGACGCGCTCCATCTTGGTCGGCGTCTCCAGGTTCTTGAAATAATGCGCCTCGTCGATGAAGACGTGATCGACGCCGAGTTCGTCGAACACCAGCCCGTCATCCTTCTTGTCCTCGGCGAGCAGGTCCTTCAGGCGTTCGGCTCGCGCGGCCTTCTGCTTCTCGATGGTCTTGATGAGATTGCGGTTGGCTCCCTTTGCGCCCGCATGTTCGCGGAGCAGCTCGTCGTATTCGGCGATCTGCTCCACGCAGGAACTTCTCCTGGTAGTCGCGCGACATGCCGATCCGCTCGAAGCTGCTATGGGTGACGATGATGCCGTCCCATTCGCCGCTGGCGATCTTGGCGGTCAGGAACTTGCGGCGGTCGCGGGTCAAGTCTTCCTTGGCGGCGACGAGCAGCTTGGCGTTGGGGTAAAGCTGCATGAACTCGCGGGAGAACTGCTCCAGCAGGTGATTGGGGACGACGTACATCGGCTTCTTGATGAGGCCGGCCTGCTTCATCTTCATGCCGGTGGCGGCCATCGTGAACGTCTTGCCGGCGCCGACGACGTGGGCCGAGCAGCGTGTTGCCGGAACTCATGCCGCGCCAGACGGCGTCGTTCTGGTGCGGCCGCAGCTTGATATGTCTGGTTCATGCCGGGAAAGTCGAGGTGCGAGCCGTCGAACAGGCGGGGACGCAGATTGTTGTAGGTGTCGTTGTAGATCCGCACGAGCCGCTCGGTGCGGTCGGGATCGGCGAACACCCAGGAGCGGAAGCGTTCCTTGATGAGCTTTTGCTTTTCGCGGGCGGCCAGCGTCGCTTCCTGGTTGACCACGCGCTCCTCGCGGTCGCCGCTGTCGATCGTGTCGTAGATCGTCGGCGACTTCATGTTGAGGGCCAGTTCGAGCAGCCAGGTGCCGTTGGCGCGCGCCGTGCCGAACTCGGACGTGGCGGCCACCGATGCTTTCGCGGCGTAGTCGGCGTCGAGGCTCCAGACGGCATCTTTCTTCAGATGGCGCGACCGGGACCGAGGACGGCTCGACGTGGAACAGCTCGGCGGCGAATGCCTGGATGTCGCCGTCCGGTATCCACGGTGCGCCGAGATTGGCGTCGATGTCGCCGGGCAGCACGTCCTCGGGCTGCACGGCCCGCAAGGCCTCGACATTGCGGGCATAGGCGGGACCGGCACGCTCGGCGGCGGCGAGCTTGGCCCGGACGTTGCCGGAGAGATAGGCGTCGGCGGTCTGCCAGGTTTTGGATTCCGGGTCGTGGAAGATCAGGTCGCCCAGTTCGGCGATGATCTGCTGTTCGGGCTTGCCGTAGAGCGTGGCGATGATACGGCAGGTCCACCGTGCCGCGTTGGTTGAGCGACACGAGCAATCCTTCCTCGGCGCTGCGGACGTGCGTGACGGGCGGCGTCTTGCCGACCACGTCCTTGGTCATGATCGCGGCCTTGGTCGCCTTGCCCGTCACCTCGTCGTAATCCTCCAGCGACATGACCAGCATGGCGTCCGGGTCTTCCTGGAATTTCACGAGATTGGGCATGCGGCGGATGACGCTGCCGTCGGAGGTTTCGCCGAACGTCGTCTTGTTGATCGGGCCGTAAGCGTTGACGAACCGGTCATAGGCCCAGTTGAGTTCGCGGCGTGCCTCGTCGCGGTTCGCGTCGGGCCAGCCTTCGTTCTGCGATTGCAGGACGCGGCGGGCGCGGTCGCGCAGGCCGACCAGGGCGGCAAGGCGTTTGCCGGTCAGCGTGCCGTCGGCTCGCAGCGTCGTGCCGCCATAGACGACGGGCACGCCTTGTCCGCCGACCGATTGGCAAATGCTTGCGGTCGTCGCCGACGAAGAAGCTGCCTTCGGTCGATGTGGCGTTCCGGCGGCGGCGGCGCGAATGTCTGGGGCGGCCGATTCCTCGGCCGCGGATGCTTTGAGCGGAGCGAAATGCGGCAGGCGGTGGATCGCCTCGCGCGAGCTGCTCGGGCAGATCGCCGCTTGCCGGTGACGCTGTAGCCTTCGCCGTAGAGCGTGTCCTTGCGGGACCAGTTGCCGAGCACCATTTCGGGATGGTTCAGGAAGTAGCGATTGATCGGAACCTCCGCGCCATCGATCGCAAGCGGGGCAACGCCCAGCCAGTCGGGATCGACATGGTGGGCCGGCTCGCCCGGGGCTCGCTTTCGCAAGAAGACGATGTCGGTCACCACGGCGGTTCCTTCGCGCTTGAAGGCATCGGACGGCAGGCGGATCGCTCCGACGAAATCGGCCTTCGAGGCCGAGGTACTCGCGGATGGCGGCATTCTGCTTGTCGAGCGTGAAATGCGTCGTGACCAGTGCCAGCACGCCGCCGGGCTTCAGGGCGTCGATGGACTTGGCGAAGAAGATAGTCGTGCAGCGAGAACTTCTGCCCGTGGTAGTCGAGCTTGAGGTCGGCGAACGGCACGTTGCCGATCACGGCGTCGATGCGATCCTCCGGCAGCTTGGTGTCGCGGAAATTCTCGATGCGGATGTCCTGGCCGGGATGGAGTGCCTTGGCGATGCGGCCGGAGATGGAATCGAGTTCGACGCCGATGAAGCGCATGCCCGGCTTGCCCTGGCTCATGAAATTGCCGGTGCCGCATCCGGGTTCCAGGATCGTGGCACCCTCGGGCACGCCCAAGCCGGGCGATGGCCTCGTGGATGGCCGTGATGACGGTGGGCGACGTGTAGAAGGCGTTGAACGTGGTGCGCTTGGCGCTGTCGTATTCCTCGGGCGTCAAGCAGTGTCTTCAGTTCTTCGCCCAGGGCCTGCCAACCGGCATCCTTGTACTTGCCGGTGACCGGATCGGGAAAGATCGAGAGGGCGACCGGACCGAAGCCGGCGAAGCGGGCGAGCACCTGCCGTTCCAGCGGATGTGGCGTGCCGGTGCTCTCGCTCGATGGCCTTCAGGGTGCGGATGGCGGCGATGATGTCGCGGGCCTTCGACTTTTCGCCGCTGGCGATCAGGCCGGCGGAAGCTTGGGGGAGAGATTCTGTGGGAATCGGCTTTGGGTTCCGGCCTGGCGGGCTGAGTGGAGTGCCGCCGACTACGGCAGCAGGCGAGACCGGCTTGGCGGGAGGCGGGGCGTCGGAGAGGGAATCAAACAGCGTCGGCTGTTTTCGTGACGCCTTCAGCCGCGCAACGTAGGACGGCGGAGGAACAGCATCGCCGCGTCCAGGACTTGCGCTTCGTTGCCGTCCTGGGAAAGCGCTGAGGGCAAACGATCCTCCATTTCCTTCAGGGCCATTTCCAGGGCCTCGCTGGCGATCTGGCTCCGGTGGCTGCCCGGCCTTATTTGCAGGAGCAGGTCGGTCCACGCTTCGTGGCTGGTTTTCAACTCCCTGGCGTAGCGTTCCAACGTCGGTAGAAGCTTCCGCTGTTTCCGGAGTTGCTCCTGCATTTCCGGCCGATGTTGTAACATCTCGTGTATGATTGTTTTGTACTGCATGGTGGCCTCCCTCGGGTTGAACGATAAGATTGTCTTCCGGCTCAGGCGAGTCGCCTGAGCCGGTTGAAAACAGCGACCGTTGTCGCTTATCTGGTGGTTTCCTGGCCATCGCACAGGAACCATCAGAACGGCAAGTCCGGATTGCTCTCGATGCCTTTCTCGTCCCGGATCATTTGGCACACATCGTCGTAAAGCCGCTTGGCTTCGATGCGCGTGCTCATCGCCGATTTAGACTCGACCGGATGTGCCCATATCCGGTCCGATGGGTTCCAGCGGTAGCCTGACTGCTTCAGCCTGTCGATGACGGCCTGGCTCGGCTTGTCCTCATAGCGGCCTTCGCCAAACTTGATCGCCATCTGACGATCCTGCCTGCTCTCGAAGAGCCGGACTCCGGCCACGTTATCGACCGCTAATCCGAACGGATCAGGGCCGGCTACCCATTTCTTCTGTCCAACCTTCTCGGCGAAGCTCTGGCCGTTATCGTTGGAATCTGGCGCGGTGCTTCCGCGACTGCGGTAGCGGATTCCGATGCCGATGGTTCGACGGCTGCGGTGGTCGTTTCTGTTGATTCTTGATCGGGTGTGCGTTTACGCGGTGACATATGGTTAATCCTCCTTGGTGGTTATAAGGGCTAATCATTAACCCTCATTAAGGATAATATCACAGGTCGGGGCGGCTGCGCAATAGGCTGAGTGCGGGTTTCATTGTGCCAATGTGGGACAAACCTAGGATTTGCGCGCCTCACGAGAGCATGACACCTCGGACATCCGCAGAAACTCTGACTTTTTGGCGAATCACGTTTCGGCAAAAACCGCAGCCGTAAGGAGGGCAAATGGCAGTGACATGTAGGCACAGAACGCAACGGCGGTGCCGCAATCTTGTGCGTCGTGTATCGTGCCGGCACACCGGATGTGTGCCGACTGATGGAGCCGGCGGGAACCGGCTCTCACCGGCCTATGCAGAGCATAGGGAAGATGCCTGTCACTATTATTCTTTGTATGCTTGGAACATGCTTAGTTTGCTCATAACAGCCTTATGGTTCCTTCGGAATGCGTTGCGGCGGCGTTGGCCTCGCAAACGCCTATCGCGTGAAGGCGACCGATGGCCTGAGATTCTGCGAAGGCTGAACCTTCATCGTGATGTGGTTCGTTGGGTGATACCTGAGTAACCGCCGGCTGGCGTTCGGTCGAGTCGCCGAAGCAAATAGCCAGCACTACAATTACAACCTATAGGCGAGTCGTCTTTGTGACTCGATGTGGCACAAACCGACAATGAGAGAAACCGAACCTCGCAAACCGAGGCTGGCTGCGGTGGAGCACAGTATAGTTAAGATTTCGTTAACGAATTTGTGATAGCCTAAAATGAGGCATGATCCGCATCACGCAACAGGATAGTGCCAAGGCCGCCAAGCGCTACTACGCGACGGCGGACTATTACAGCGAAGGCCAGGAACTGGTCGGCTCCTGGGGCGGCAAGGGCGCCGCCCGGCTCGGGCTGGAAGGGACGGTGGACAAGTTCTCCTTCGAGCGGCTGTGCGACAATCTCGACCCAAGGACCGGAAAGCCGCTGACGGTGCGAACGCGCACCGAGCGGACGGTGGGCTACGATTTCACCTTCTCGGTGCCGAAGTCGGTGTCGCTGCTCTACGCCATGAGCGGCGACCAGGACATCCTGGATGCCTTCCGGGCAGCGGTCGATGAGACGATGCGCGAGATGGAAGCGGAGATGAAAACCCGCGTCCGCAAGGGCCGCCAGGACACCGACCGCACCACGGGCAACATGGTCTGGGCGGAGTTCATCCACACCACGTCGCGGCCCGTGGACGGCCTCCCCGATCCGCAATTGCACGCCCATGTCTTCGTCTTCAACACGACCTGGGACGAGGAGGAGAGCCGCTGGAAAGCCGGCCAGTTCCGCGAGCTGAAGCGGGATGCCCCGTACTTCCAGGCGGCATTCCGCGTGCGGCTGGCGAACAGGCTCCAGGACCTGGGCTTCGGCGTCGAGCGCAAACGCGACGATTTCGAGATTGCCGGGATACCGGCGGATGTGCTGAAACGCTTCTCGCGGCGCACGGCGCTGATCGAGAAGGTGGCCGAGGAGAAGGGGCATCACCGATCCCGACCGCAAGGCGGAACTCGGGGCCGAGACCCGCGAAAAGAAGGGCTCCGCGCTCGAGCTGGGAACGCTTACGCAAGGAATGGAACGCTCGCCTGACGCGACCAGGAGCGCAAGCGCTGGCGGCGGTTCACCGCTCGCGAGCGGATCGTGCGCCAGGCCGGAACGCGGCGAGGCGGCGGGCGGTCGATCACGCCATCGAGCACAGCTTCGTGCGCGAGGCGGTGGTGCCGGAACGCAAGCTCGTCACCGAAGCCCTGAAACGCGGCATCGGCGCGGTCACGGTCGAGGGCGTGACACGCGAGGTGCAAGAGCGCCCGCTGATCCGCAGCGAGGTCGCCGGCCGCACGATGGCGACGACGAAGGAGATGCTGGCCCTGGAATCGCGGCTGATCGACTTCGCCCGCCAGGGGCGCGGGCGCTGCCGGCCGCTGGGCGATCCGGAGCGGCCATGCTCGCGCGACTGGTTCAACGACGGGCAGAAGGCGGCCGTCCGCCATGTGCTCGGCTCGCGCGACCGGGTGATGATTATCCGCGGCGTCGCCGGAACGGGCAAAACGACGCTCGAACAGGAGATCGGCGAGGCGCTGGCCGAGGCCGGCAGGCCGGTGGTCGCCCTGGCCCAGTCGGTCAAGGCCAGCCGCGAAGTGCTGCGCGAGGAAGCGGGCTTCGCCACGGCCGACACGGTGGCCAGGTTCCTGAAGGACGAGGAGATGCAGGAATCGGCCAGAGGCGGCGTCATCCTGGTCGATGAGGCCAGCCAGCTCGGCACGCGGGACATGCTGCAAGTGTTCGACGTGGCCGATCGGCTTAGCGCCCGCGTGATCCTCGTCGGCGATCGCCGGCAGCACCGCAGCGTCACGGCCGGCGAGCCGCTCAAGCTCCTGGAGGAGAAGGCCGGGCTGCGGGTGGCCGAGGTCACGGAAATCCTGCGGCAGCAGGGCGACTACAAGAAAGCGGCGCAGGCGCTGAGCGAAGGCCGGACCGAGGAGGGATTCGAGGAGCTGGACAAGCTCGGCTGGATCAAGGAGGTGGCCGATGGCGACCGCTACAAGCAGCTGGCCGCCGCCTATCTCGCGGCCGCCGCTGAAAAGAAACGGAATGGGCGAACACAAGTCGGCGCTCGTCGTGTCGCCGACGCACGCCGAAGCGGACCGGATCACGCAGGCGATTCGCGCTGGGCTGAAGGCGCAAGGCAAGCTCGGCGAGGAACGCATCGTCAACGCCTGGGTTCCCGCTCACCTGACGGATGCCCAGAAAGCGGACGCGACCGAATATGAGCCGGGCGACCTGCTCCAGTTCCACCAGAACGCACCGGGCTACAAGAAAGGATCGCGGCTGATCGTGGGCGAGGGCGTCAAGCCGCCGACCGAACTGGCCAAGCGGTTCGAGGTGTACCGGCCGGCGCAGCTCGCCCTGGCCGTCGGCGACCGCGTCCGCGTCACGGCCGGCGGCAAGACCAAGGACGGCAAGCATCGCCTGAGCAACGGCTCGCTGCTGACCGTCCAGGGATTCACCAAGCGGGGCGACATCATCGTCGATCACGGCTGGGTCATCGACCGGGATTTCGGCCACCTGACGCCACGGCTACGTCGTGACCAGCCATGCCAGCCAGGGCGTGACGGTGGACAAGGTCTTCGTCGGCATGTCGAGCGAGTCGTTCCCGGCGACCTACCAGCGGACGGCCTATGTCGCCGTGACGCGCGGGAAGGAACAGGCGCAGATTTTCACCGACGACCGGAACGAGCTGCTGAAGGCGATCAGCCGGCCGGACGATCCGCTGTCGGCGACGGAGCTTTCCAAGGCCACGCAGCAGAAACCGCGCTTGCGCGGTCGGCTGACGAAGCACCTGGCGTTCGCCGGTGATGCTGCCGTATTGCGGCAGCGGCATGACTCCGTGCAGCCGGGCGGCGAAAGAGACGGCATGCAGAAAGAGGAATGGACCATGACCGATGACATCGAACCACATCAGGAGCGATTGCAACAAAAGTCCCGTCCGACCGGGCACGCCACGGCCTTCGCCGACCAAGGAGGCGGAGGCCGAGGCAGCGGAAGCTTCGTGCGGGGCGTTCGGCTATCTGCGGGGAATCCGCGACCAGTCCGCCGCGGTGGAGTTCCGCTTCCGGGACGGCAACAGCATCTGGTTCCCTTACGCCTGGCTGGGAACCTGGCAGTACAACCCCTCCGAGGGGTTGCTGCTGAAATTCTCCGGCGACCTCGTGTACCTCGTTCTGATCCGGGGCAGCAACCTCGACCAGCCGCTGAATGAAGGTGCCATCAATCTGACGCACGCCGGCCTGCAACGGCATCGGGTGCTTTGGATTCGCGAGATGAGCGAAAGAGGAAATCCGGCAAGTCGGCGAGACCGGGCCGACCATCGACAGCATCGAGGTGGCGGAGTTCGAGTCGCATGCCGCCCTCAAGGAATGGCTCAGCAAGAACGCCCCGGCGTTCGTGCGGTAACCCAAGGCGGCGTATTGTCAGCTAATCTCCTCACCCCGTTCCTGCCCGACGATTGGCTCGAAGCTCACTCCGAAGCCCATCGTCCTTGGTCTCGTTAACAGCAGCCAAGTGGTGCGGGCGGTGGAACGCCTACTGAATTGGTGCATGAGCCCGCTTGCCCGCCCCTTCAAGGCGATCGTTATCCCAACACTACCCGCCGCACGCGATGCACGTTCTCGCATAGGTGATAATAAACGCAAGCGCAACCTGTCCAACACAGCAAGGATGTATCTGCAACTGTCTGTCGAGTCCAAACCGTATTCATTTCGGCGGCCGGACGAAATACCAAGAGGGCCAATGCGGTTCTTGAGTTGCTGAAGGCCGCAAATGCGTCTCTCGCTCAAACTCCCGAACGGCGCTCATCACCCCGAACTCTCCCTCGGGCAAATTGCCATCAAGAAAATCATGGCCAGCGAGAATGCCGCCCGGGCGCACTTTTCGAAACCAAAGCCGCATGTCTTCCAGAACTGCTTCAAACTTGTGATTTGCATCGATATAAACGAAGTCCAGGCTCTCGTCAACGAATTGCCATACCGCCTCGCGGGATAGCATGCGGTGGATTGCATACCGGCCAGCGTGCGATTTTAGCCGCTCATGCACTTCTCGAAGGCATTGCTCATGATCCAAGTCGGACAGGTTGTGAATGTCTTGGTAACCCGGCAGATGTTTCCAGGGATCGACAAGGTGCAGTACCTGCCCGCGCCACTGATCTAGCAATGCTGCGGCAAACTCACCACGTAAGACCCCAACCTCGACTCCATGACCCATTAGGCCCTGCTCATTTAGGAATGGGCCGAAATCGAGCCGACTCCGTACCCTAGCGGAAACTAGCTGGTCACTTCCCCGTCTCGCCAAGGACGGTGCCGCGCGACCGTTTGTTTGGCGTTGCAAATCAGTCAGCTTGAGCCAACTGCGGATCAAATCTTGGCGAGCAGCCATCGCTAGGCCGTGCGCGGCCAGCACCACGGGATCATCAGCCATCACGGCACCGGGTGTGCTGTTATAGATAGGATCAAGCGGCACTAACAGAGGACGAAATTCGGGAAGTTCGGCCAATTGGTTAACTGCAAGCTGTTCCATCCAAGCGCTGCCGTTGTCCGGCATCGCCTCCACGGACTGGAAGAATCGTTCTGTTGCCGTGGATCGGACGGCCACAATAACACCCGAATTCCAATGTGTTGGGTTAGGATGCTGGACCATGCCGATTCCGGAGTCAATCAATCGGCTCAAGTCGATATCCGCCCGCATGATGACGGCATCAGCATCCAGCCACACAATCCGATCAAATCCAGCTCGCATAGCGCTCAGAATCAAGGATATCTTGCCCCATCCAGGGGGTTTAGGAGCAGCGGGATTGCCGACGACGGCCCAATACTTCATCCCGTGCTGCTCGGCATATTGGCGATGATGCTCACGCGTGAATTCCAACAGCGCAACATGATGCCCATCGGCGAGTTGGAGCAGTACCGATGCAGTGTGGCCGTTGCATGACGGCACAGCTCGACCGAGAGTTGGATCCGGCTTATTCAGATTTGCGAGCAGCGAAATCTCATGGTGCGGTTCATTCCGGGCGTTTGTGCCACAGTGCATGACCGAGATGTCGGCGCTAACAACTTGACCGCCGCACTGTCCGATCCTCGCTTCCAGAGACATGCGGTCAAAAAACACATCGTCAAACCGCTTATCAATGCGAACGAGACGCAGTTCGCTTTGGGCGTCAACTATTACTTGTAGGCCTGACGGCTTGATTTGCACCCGGACGCCCCAGACCGAACCTGGCAGCCCTTCAAGGTACGGTTTGATCTTTTCCAAATCTACCTCGGCAAGTGCTTCGTTCCCCTCCATCAACAAAACCCAGTCATTCCCAGGCTGACATCCGATTCGATCCAACTCATCACGGATTTCTTGATCTTCGCATATGATACTGCCGTATTCATGTGCGATTCGACGCGTCAATTCATTGGCCTGGGTTGCAACAACTAGGCGATCGACAAAGGGTTGTAGTCGCGCCAACGCGTCGGGCAAATACACCCCTTGATTGCCCCTAAGCACAGCGATTAATCTGACTGCCGAGCCCGGGTAAACGTTAGGATTGTCGGAAAAATCCAACGGAGTTTCAGTCAGTCGGTCCGTATTCCCTTCCGATCCGATGATCCCAAGGGCACGCAGCCGCCCGACAATCCGGCCTACTGTCTTAGACCACGTAAAAGTCTCGGCAACATGTTGTCTAGCGGCTAATCCGCGCTCGCGCGTTTGGTCGGGATACTGATAGGCGGCTCGCATAACTCGCCGAAGATCGTCGATTCGCACGTCCAGTTCGGTTCCGACGCCGCATAATCCCCCGATTGCCGGATTTGGTACTTCCGTGCTCGGAATACGGAACGCAGATTTGTCAGTCGTGAAATCGTCGGAGGCGCCACCGAGCGGAATGATTGGTGGCACGCCGCACGCCATAGCCTCCAGAATCGGAAGTCCAAAGCCCTCGCCGCGATAGGGAGCTACCAGACAGTTGCAAGCTCGATATAGGCTTGCCAATTGGCTCGGGGTGAACTCTTCTTCGATATACATGATTTCAGGATTACGCTGATTCTTACCAGCCTCTATGATCTTTGCCCGATGACTTTGATCTGCGTAGAACGTGCGTGTGCCGACGTCTTTGACGACTAGGCACACGTCGTCATCCGCCCTGAACTCTGCCAGGTAGGCATCCAGAAGCCGATCGAATCCCTTCCGTGGAATTGTTCCGCCGACAAACAGAAATCGAAATGACTTGTGCGACGCCAGACTCAATGACGGCGCTTCAAGATTAAACTCGTGAGGATCCACACCCCAAGGAATGACGTGTATTTTCGCTTCCGAGATTCCGCTCTTCACATAGACCCGCTTCACGTATTCTGTTGGAGCCCAGATTTCATCGACCTGGTTGCGCAAGGGCGTCAGCCAATCGATTGGCAGATGGCCGAACTCCCACGGTTGAATATGAACCCACTTCCCGACGGGACGTGGCGAAAAGTTCGGTGGGAAGGAGTGTCGGATCGTAATCTGCGGTTCCCCGCCCAACTCCCGCCGAATAAAGGGTTGCAGCCGCGAGTGCTGAGCGCTTCGCGTGATTCGAGTTGGGAACGAATGCACCGGCCGTAGCGATAGGGCAAGCGATAATTCCGCGCTCAATCCCAATGCGACTTGCTCGTTGATGTTCGAAAAGCTATGGCCGGCGAAAAACTCGCCTTCCAGTTCGACCCGCAACTGCCCGGCTTCTGGCTTGGGCGGTTCGACAGGAAAAATACGGTGTTCGATTTCTGCCAAGGCGGCTTTGAGCCTACGATTTGCTTGTTCAATGCCGAAATTGGCCTGCACGGCTTCCGCGGCGCACGCCGCGAGCGAATTGCGGCACTGCTTGTCCGACCAAATCCTACGCATCGCACTCCGAATTTGCAGCACATCAGGCTGATGAGCTTGTGCCTCGCTCGGCGGAGAGAATTGATCGATGCTTGCCACACGCACTAGATGTCGGACAACTTCGGTAGGAGCGCTAACGCACGCGCAATTGCCAGAGTTCATGAAATCCGATTTGAATGGTTCCGTGATGATGATCGGAACACCGCTGGCCATCGCCAAGATACAAGCTCCGGTCCAAGCGGCGGTCCTCGCTGGCAAAACGCAGCAGTCGGCCAACGCAACGATTCCGGTCAATCGTTCGCCGGCAACTCCATGGCGAACGAGATTCCGCCGGCCCGTAAGCGGCTCACCGCACTTCACCAAAATGGCTTCGAGTAGCCGTTCGATACGATTTGCCGATCCTTGAGCCCCTCCATCGAAACAGAGCACCAAGCCAACCGCATCCGTGGGCGCGAATTCCTGACAAAACGCCTCCACTGCGCAATCCCAGCCGCTGTCGCATAGCGGATCCGCAATCGTCGCGAAAACGAACCGCCCTTCCTCGACCAGTGGAAGTTCCTCGCGCCCCGCTTTCGCATCGACCGTCAACTCCGCATAACATGGCTGGATAATACGAATCTTTTCGCGCGGAACTCCGCTACGGCGAAAAGCACATTCGTCTTCGAGAGTCGGCAGCCAGATCTCGTCAAACTGTGAGGCTCTTTGCACCCATTCTGCCGAGATTTGGTCTTCCGACAAACCTCCGTTCGCGCACAGCACGTTAAACACCGCGAGTGGATCGGGGACCGCCTGTGATGCCTCGCCATGGGTCACTGCGATCACGCAATTCGCGCGACGACCCCGTGCGAGCGCATTGAAGAGAGCCCTATCTGTGGCTGACGAGCTCTCAGGCGGATCAGCGGTTTCCGCCTCCAATACCAAAGGCCATTCACTCTGAGACAACGCTTTGACGAAGCATTTGGCTTCGACGGACGGGGCGGAATGAGGTGATGGCAGCCGCCAGACAACGCCGAGGGGACCGATCGGATGGCTCTTGCGGAACCAAGCCAACTCACGTTCCATCGTCAAAAGGACTTCATCCAGGCTGGTCGGCAGGCTGGTCGAGGCACCCGGTCCGGAGCCACTTGCCGGGCCATCGATCAATTTGGTATGCGACAGCCAACGATATTGACCAGCCATCCACGTCAAAACCCAACCGCGATCACCGTCCGCGCTGGCGTTATGAAGTTCATAGTGTTCCCACAGGTCGTGCATCATCATGTGAATCGCCGTTCGCCAACTATAAGGCACGCCACGCTGGGCCAGTTGCAACGATTCGGTAGTCGTATATCGATTGAATTTGGTCACATAGTGTTCAAGATCGGCGAAGCTATAATGAGGCACGGCCGTCTCCGGGTCTGGCGGGAAGCGGTACTCTCGCCCCTGCAGCTTAACGCCGCCGTGAAGAACTGGACTGAATTCAAAATGCCCCCGCTTGAGAACGCGACAGACGGTATAGCCCGGCCACCAGCCGCAGTGCCGCATCCATTGCCCGCAGAAGTAGGATTTAAACGGAATGTTTAGGGCTTCGAATTGGTGACCGTGGGCGCGGATTAATTCGTTGACTAGCTGTCCTGTCTTTGCTGGGATCCGCTCGTCCGCGTCAACAAACCACATCCAGTCGAAACGTGCTCGCGGTATCGCAAGATTCCGTGCCGAGTCGAAGTTGGGTACGTGAGGATGCGTCAGTTGCAAGTCCACATGCGGACGCGCCAACTCAACGGTCCGATCAGTGCTTTCGGTGTCGATGAGGATGATCTCCCCGACATGGGGCCGAAGCGCCTCGATGCAGGCGAGAATATTTTGCTCCTCATTATGAGTGAGAATGACGCCGCTGATCATGGCCGAAAGTCCTCCGCTTACGCCAATCGCCGAAATGATCCTGGCGAGAAGCCCGCGCCAGGGCCAACACCATTTGTTTAGCGAGCCGCCGTGTTGCTCGTCAAGTAAGCGGAGTACATTCAGGCGGATCGGGATGTTGGGGTAGATTAGCAGATTGGAGCAGTTTGGAAGATTGGGCGATCGATCTCGTCGGCCAAAGCAGAAATGATCAAGGCGGATGCTAGTCGCAGGCCTGCACAAACCTCCAGACCAAACGCCTGAGGGCAGATTACGCCCGCAGGCGATTCCATCCGGCCGTTGCATGTGCTATAAAATCAGCGGCCAGTCTGACGAAGGCTTTCCGCGGAGGACTCCGTTCTGTGGATCCGTACTCTGCCAAGTTGATGGACCATTTTCGTGCGCCGCGAAACGCCGGCCGCATGGACGACGCGGACGTAATTGGCCGCGGTAGCCTTAACGGCCGCCCCCCCTGCACAGAGATTTATCTCAAAATCAGCCAGTCGGCCGTGCAGCGCGCCTCGTTTACGACGTTTGGGTGCGGCGTCTCCATTGCTTGCGCCTCCGTTGTGA
The DNA here is from genome assembly GCA_963738955.1 of Pirellulales bacterium. Taxonomy (GTDB): domain Bacteria; phylum Planctomycetota; class Planctomycetia; order Pirellulales; family DATAWG01; genus DATAWG01. The sequence goes on from CAVTYW010000026.1 coordinate 177,579, forward strand.
CCGAGATGCTTGCCGGTCGAAAACGCACCGACTGTGCCGACATTACTGAATCCCGCGTCATTGAAGCATTGGACGGCATTCCTTCAGAAAAGGGCTTTTGCACGGAATTGTCGTCCAGGCAGTCCGTGATGCAATGGCTCAATGGGCGGCAAGGTCGCGCACCGGGACGCAACCGCAATGAGCAAGACTACGCTTTCGACCACACCAATGCCGCGCTCTCCAGGACGGCATTGCTTGTCGCTCTGCATGATTGTCCGGGACTCCGTTCGCACTCTGGATTCTTGCCTGAATAGCATCCGTCCCTGGGTCGACGAAATGATCGTCGTCGATACGGGATCAATCGACGATACGCCGCAGATCGCGGCCCGATATGGCGCTAAGGTATTTCACTTTCGCTGGTGCGACGACTTCGCGGCTGCCCGGAACGAGTCATTGCGTTACGCCACGGGAGAGTGGCTCTTTTGGATGGATTCCGACGACACGATCGACGAAACGAATGGACGGAAGCTGCGGGAACTCGCGAATCAGACTCTTGAGCGCACCCCGACGGCCTACGTGATGCAAGTTCATTGTCCGGGGCCCGAAATCGATGGTTGCAGGAGTTTGACGTCAGTCGATCACGTCAAGATGTTTCGCAATCGTCCCGAATTGAAATTCGAAGGTCGGATCCATGAGCAGATTCTGGCCGCAATCCGACGCATTGGGGGAGAGGTAGTATGGACAGACCTGTTTTTAGTGCATTCTGGATCAGACCAAAGCCTCGAAGGCCGCAAGCGGAAACACGAGCGTGACTTGCGACTTTTGGAAATGGAATTGGCCGACCATCCGAATCATCCATTCGTCCTGTTCAACCTGGGCATGACCTACGGGGACATGGGGGAGCACGCACGGGCCATTCAATACTTGGTGCGCTCGCTCGAAGTTGCCTCACCCGATGAATCACAGGTTCGCAAGGCGTATGCATTGCTGGTCAGCAGCCAAACGCAACTTGGCGACTATCAGGCGGCTTGGCAGACCTGTCAGAAAGGACGTGCGTTGTTTGCGAAGGACTCGGAACTGCTATTCCGCGAAGGGGTTTTGGCCCATCACTTACGCCGTTTGCCCGACGCGGTCAAGGCATACCAAGCCGTTCTGCGCAAGTCGAACGAGCGACATTTTTCCAGCGTCGACCCGGCCATTACCGGCTACAAGGCTCGTCACAATCTCGCACTGGTTTACGCGGAGTTGGGTCAACTCAATCTTGCGGAATTGCAATGGCGTAACGTAATCGCCGAGATGCCCACAAGCCGTGCCGGTTGGCGTGGCCTCTGTGAGGTGTTGCTAAGTCAACGCAAATTCTTTACTGCCGAAGCGGAGGCCGAGCGCCTCCTTTCGCAACCGATTTTGCGTTGTCAAGCGAGGCTCATGTTGGCCGCCGTGGCGCGTCATCAAGGCCAGTGGGATACGGTTCGTCATGAACTCGATTCCGCGTTGCTCGAGACACCGGGGGATCTCGATGCGCTCCAGGCCCGCTGCGAATTCCTGTTTGAGCACGGCGATCTGATGGAGGCCGAGCAGGCGCTTTTGAAATTGTGCGAGGCCTCGCCGGGCGATGGTGCGGCTTACCATAATCTTGGCACAGTTTATGTCCGCATGGAGCAATTGACGAAGGCCGCCGAGTTCTTCCGTCAATCGCTACAAATCAGGCCCGATGCTCCGCAGACGCGGTCGCAACTTAAAGCCGTGCTGGAGGCGATTGCGGCACAATAGTGAAGGAGTCGAGTCTTTTGGCAGGCGGCGATGCGATGGTTTTGCAATGGAATGACGGCATGGTTCTTGCCTAGGCCGCTGCCAGACATTGATGGTATTTATTTGACAATAAACGAGGTCTGCAGTAGGTTGATCCACTGCGGAGGATCTGGCCCCTGATGCGCCGCTTGGCAGTTCTAGAATTCCTCGGCGAGCGAATCCAAAGCTGATCAACTTGAATTGCCAGCGTCGTCGCTAAGACGTTCACGCAGCAATCAGCACGTCCTAGGAGACTGAAACCATGCCCAGTTGGAATACGTACAAGGGAATTCAAGTTCCCAGTAGCTCCACCGGAGACGCCGGAATCAATCTGACAGCCGACCTGCAGACGCTTGCCGATCGTGCGAGTCCGTTCAACGTTGTCATCAATCCGAATTTCGACTTTTGGCAACGCGGCACCAGTTTCTCGTCCATCGCCAATGGCACGTATACCGCCGATCGCTGGAAATACCTGAAAAACGGCACGATGGTTCACACCGTCAGTCAGAGCACATCCGTGCCTACATTTGCCCAAAGCAATGCGATCTCGAGTTATTCACTGGAACTTTCCTGCACGACGGCTCAATCGACGATCAGCGCCGGTAACTATGCGACGATCACCCATGTCGTTGAGGGCAACGTGTTCCGTACCGTGGCTCAGCAGGAAATGACGCTTTCGTTTTGGGTAATGGCGTCCTTGACGGGCACCTATTGCGTTTCCTTTGGCAACAGCGGCAGCGACCGCAGTTACGTTGCCGAGTATTCGATTAGCACGGCCAATACTTGGCAACAGGTTACTATCACGATACCAGCTTCCCCTTCCGCTGGGACATGGGATTATTTCACGGGAAGCGGATTGGTGATTGGCTGGGCGTTGGCCGTGGGCTCGACGTATCAAGCAACCGCTGGGTCGTGGCAGTCGGGCAATTATCTGGGAAGCTCCAATCAAGTTAACGCGTGCAACAGCACTTCCAATACGTTTTATTTGGCTCAGGTGCAACTTACCGTTGGCACTGCGGCACCCAATTTCCAGTCTCGTTCGTTTCAAGAAGAACTGGCGCTATGTCAGCGCTACTATGAAAAGAGCTTTCCGCTCACGACCGCACCAGCCGACAATGTGACATTGGACGGTGCCATGTATGTTTTGACGGGTACGACAAACAGCAACCAGAATTTCACTTTCGGTCCGTACGCAGTGTGGAAGCGGACCGCCACTCCAACCGTGACCCTGTACAATCCTGGTGCATCAAACGCCAACAAGGTTTACGACGCTACGAACGGCGCCAACTATCCGGGTGCGGTGAATTTGATCTGCGAACGAGGCCATGCTGCGTATGTCAATAACACCTCCGTCGCCGGAGGTCAAGCTCTGTTGGTGCATTGGACATCAAGTGCCGAACTGTAGTGATCATTCGGCTCGCAAACATAGTTCGACAATTGAATGATATATTGATCGAGCGAGACCATCCGCCTTTGGTCTGAAAGGAGTATGGGGTAATGAGTTGGAATACGTACAAGGGAATTCAAGTTCCAAGCAGTTCCACAGGAGATGCCGGAATCAATCTGACGGCCGATCTGGAAACGCTTGCCGATCGCGCGAGTCCTTTCAACGTTGTCATCAATCCGAATTTCGACTTTTGGCAACGCGGCACCAGTTTCTCGTCCATCGCCAATGGCACGTATACCGCCGATCGCTGGAAATACCTGAAAAACGGCACGATGGTTCACACCGTCAGTCAGAGCACATCCGTGCCTACATTTGCCCAAAGCAATGCGATCTCGAGTTATTCACTGGAACTTTCCTGCACGACGGCTCAATCGACGATCAGCGCCGGTAACTATGCGACGATCACCCATGTCGTTGAGGGCAACGTGTTCCGTACCGTGGCTCAGCAGGAAATGACGCTTTCGTTTTGGGTAATGGCGTCCTTGACGGGCACCTATTGCGTTTCCTTTGGCAACAGCGGCAGCGACCGCAGTTACGTTGCCGAGTATTCGATTAGCACGGCCAATACTTGGCAACAGGTTACTATCACGATACCAGCTTCCCCTTCCGCTGGGACATGGGATTATTTCACGGGAAGCGGATTGGTGATTGGCTGGGCGTTGGCCGTGGGCTCGACGTATCAAGCAACCGCTGGGTCGTGGCAGTCGGGCAATTATCTGGGAAGCTCCAATCAAGTTAACGCGTGCAACAGCACTTCCAATACGTTTTATTTGGCTCAGGTGCAACTTACCGTTGGCACTGCGGCACCCAATTTCCAGTCTCGTTCGTTTCAAGAAGAACTGGCGCTATGTCAGCGCTACTATGAAAAGAGCTTTCCGCTCACGACCGCACCAGCCGACAATGTAACTGCCAATGGAGCTTTTGTGGTGCTAACCGGGACGACCAACAGCTATCAGAATTTTCCATTCGGTCGTTATGCCGTATGGAAGCGGACCGCCACTCCAACCGTGACTCTATACAATCCTGGCGCATCGAACGCCAACAAGATTTACGACGCTACGAACGCCACCAACTATCCCGGAGCCGTGAACTTGCTTTGCGAACGGGGGCACGCAGCATATGTAAATGGCACGTCGGTCGGTGCGGGACAACTTCTGCAGGTGCATTGGAGTTCCAATGCCGAATTGTAATTCTAATGCCTAATTCGGCGAGAATGTTCTATGCGAGTCAGCATCGTGATTGCGTCGCATGTTGTGAGTCAACGACTGGTGCGAACAGTGGAATCATGCTTAGCGTCGGTTAGAGTTCGAGATCGTGGAGGTGGACGACGTGTCGATCGACGGTTCGACCGCGACAGTGTGCAGCCTGCTGTCTGTCCGGGTAGTACGGAATGCGATCAGCCAAGGGGTTTCGGCGACGAAGGATCTTGGTGGCCGGAGTGCGCGGGGCACGATTTTGGTCTTTCTCGACGCGCATTGCAAACCAGAACGAGGTGCGATCGAGAGGCTCGCCGACGACGTGGCAATGCTCAATGGGCAAGCGGTGGTTGCGCCGCGAATCGCGGCGCTTGATGAAAGCACGTGGGAAAACCACCTCAATCATTGCGGTAATGGCTATTTGCTCGACTTGGAGACATTCGAGGAGCGTTGGGTACGGCTGAAGACCCTGCGTCGTTATCGTTCGTTTTATGCGTCTCCCAACTTGGCTGGCTGTTGCTTGGCAGTCAGTCGCCGGTTGTTCGAGGAGTTGGGAGGCTTCGATTCGCGGATGCGCGGTTGGGGCAGCGAACAAGTCGACTTTGGGTTGAAAGCATGGCTACTGGGCTTTTATTTGGTGAACGACGTCCATGCCGTCATCGGTCATCAGTTTCGATCCTTATTACAGTTTCGAATTTGGAGCCGGCTGACCTATTGCGGCGATTGGGCGCCGGAGACATAGAGTCGGCGGAAGTGAGAACAGTGATCGAGACGTTCCGACGAGCGTTGAGTGCCGGAGGAGCAAACGAAATTGCCTGTTCTCACATGCACATGGCGGCGATCGAGTTGCGAACGTCGGAGTGTGTCGGTTTCAGTGGATCATGAATGGAGTTGATCATGCCAGGTCCAACGCCAATCCCCCAGTGTCACGCGGACGAGGTGCCGTCGCTGCCACGTCAACTCCCGCAAACATGTTGCGTGCCCAAGAATGCGAAAACCGATTGTCCAACGGGCCAGGGAATTTGTCCGTTGCCGCTCGGTGATCTCGGCATCAATCCAGATGCCAATCCGTGCGGCAGCAATTGTGGCTGCGATAGCTATTCCGTTCCGATTCAGACTTTCTTTACTATGAGCGCCGAACGCTGCGACGCGTTGGTCAATCGGTTTTGTCCTCCGAAGTCGCCTGCTGGATTTCCCAGTTTCGGAGCCGGTGGTCAACTGGAGCAAGCCACGTTCATTGCCCAAATGCCGCGAGTTCAGGCGCAGCCAATCATCCAGGCTCCCGGCGGCGAAACAGGCGGTTTTGCACAAATCGATCTTGGAAACAGCAATCTCACGTTTCGTGTCAAGATTCCGGACGGGCAAAGCTGGGATCCATTCTTGATTGTCACGTTTAATTCCGCATCAGGTTGGCGAAACTCGTTCGAGCGCAGTATTGCGCAGAGCGGCAGTCTTGCGACGGTTACCGATGGCGCCGGGATTCAGCACGGGTACACTTTGAGTGGCGGCCTGTGGCTTCCCGCTTCCGCTTCCGCGATCAACGCTCTAGTGCAGAATGGGGACAATACTTGGACCGAGACGCAAGCGGACGGCTTCAAAATCCAGTATGACAATTCGTCTCCCGCTTTGCTGACTAGGCTCCAAACCAAGGACGGTTCGACCTGGACCCTGACCTACAGTGGCGGGGGGACGTCGGGCCAAGTGACCAAAGTCACGGGACCATTCAATTCACTGCTGACGTTGACCTACGACACCAACAGCAATCTGTCGCAGGTCACCGATTCGACCGGGCGGAGCAGTCTGTTCGGCTTTACGCCGGCCGGTGAGTTGACAACCTTCACAACTCCGCAATTGTGCCAGACCTCGTTCCGCTACAGCGGCGGCACCGTCAGCGGTTGGACTGACCCCGTGGGCAATGTCATGACATTGACCACCACCTCCACCGCCTATGGCCTACAGACGCCCGACGGGAACATAGCGACGTACCAGTATGACCTGGGCGGCTCTAATGGCGTAAATGCGGTCGTCGACGGCCGGGGGAACGTCACGACACTTATCTACGACTCCTCGTCCACCAACCTGCTGCACTCGATCGACCCGCTGGGCAACCGTACGACGAACACGTGGAACGCCGCCGGTCGGCTCGCTTCGGTGCAGGATCCTCGCGGAAACGTGACGTCTTATACTTACCTCACGTATAGCGGGGACGGAACACCTCGGCTACAAGCGGTGCAATTCGCCGACGGTAGTGTTTATACTTACACCTACGACTCCAACGGCCGTACCCAAAACTTGATCGACCAGTTGGGAAACATCTCGACGCTTCAATGGGACGGGTCGGGGAATCAGACCGCTTTCATCAATCCGGCGGGGAATGTTTGGACGTACGGCTACAACGGCCTCGGGCAAATGACGTCCAAGACCGACCCCTTGGGCAACGTCACGACACAAGCCTACGACTCATCGGGCAACGTCGAGGCGATCACGAATCCCCTGGGGCAGATCACGACGTATGGCTACCAATTTGGCGATATCGGTATGATCCAGGACGCCACTGGTGCAGTGACGACATTGGTGCGGGACATGATGAACCGGATCGTCAACCGGATCGACCCGCTGGGAAACGTGGTCACATTGGTTTACGACCTGAACGGCAACCGGCTTTCCAGCACCGACGCCCTGGGAAACATCAGTACGAATTCTTACGACTCGCAGAATCGGCTCATCGCCGGCCAGAATCCCCGCGGCTACTTGACAACGTATTCGTACGATCCCAACAGCAATGTGCTAAATGTGACCGATGCTTTGGGGAACGTGTCAACCTTCGCCTACGACGCGGCTAACCGGCAGACTGCCGCAATCGATCCTTTGGGCAACTGCGCCACGCTGGCCTACGATCCGGCCGGCAACCAAACGGCGCGCATCAATCCGCTTGGGTACATCTCGTCGATTTCGTTCGACCCGGTAAACCGGCCAATCGCCACAACCAATCCGCTGGGATTCGTCACCAGCCTGGCTTACGATCTGGCGGGTCGGCAGACCTCCATTACCGATGCGCTCGGTAACATCGCCACCACGCAATACAACAACCTTGGGCAAATCACCGCCACGGTCGATCCGTTGAGCAATCGGACCACGTTGGCTTACGACGCGGCGGGACGGCAAACGACCACCCAGAACGCTCGGGGCTATGTCACCACGACCGGCTACGACGTGGCGAGCCAGGTGCGAACGATGACGGATCCGTTGGGCAACGTCACGACTTACGGCTACGACGCGGCGGGGCGCAGGCAAACCGTTCAAAACGCGCTGGGATACGTCGCAACTGCGGTGTATGACGCGGCAGGGCGCCCGATCGCCGCCATCGATCAATTAGGGCAGCGCACGACCATGGCCTACGATCCGGTAGGCCGTAACATCGCTCGTACGAATCCGCTGGGGAATGTCTGGTCAACGATCTTTGATCCGGATAGCGACGCTCAGGCGATGGTCGATCCCTTGGGGAATCGGACCACTTTCGTCTACGATCCGCTCGATCGCCGCATCGGCGTATTGGACGCCAACGGCAATCGCTCGACAACGATTTACGACGCTGCAGGCCGCAACCAGGCATCGGTGAACGCCAACAATTATGCCACGACCAACGTTTTTGATGCCGCCAGCCAGCGGATTGGACTGATCGACGCCAATGGCAATCGCACGACTTTTGGCTACGATCCAGTGGGCAGGAACACGACATTGCTTGACCCCCTCGGCCGCATTACCACTTACGGCTACGACGCGGACAACCGGCGGAATTTGCGGACCGATGCCCGCGGCAACATTACCACCTATCAATATGACAATGACGGCCGCCTGACGAACCGTATCTACTCCACCGGCGCGGCCAATCTGGACTGGGTGGATCTGACGTTGGCACAGTGGTCGAGCATGACGCTGGCCCAATGGGCGGCGATGACCCTCAACGCCAGTTCTTCCGGCGTTATCGACACCTTCACCTACGATTCGGTCGGCAACCGCCTGACCATGGCCGACCCGACCGGCGTGACCACTTGGACCTACGACGTCCTGAACCGGACATCGGTATGCGTTAATCCGGCCGACAAGAGCATCACCTACTCCTACGATCCGTTGAGCCGTCGCTCCGGGATGGTCAATCCGGACGGCGGCATGACGACCTACTCCTACACCCCCACCAACCTGATCGCCCAGCAGATCAATCCGCTCGGGGAGATTACGACCTGGATGTACGACGTGGCCTCGCAGATCGTCTCCCAAACCTTGGCCAACGACACCCAGGCGACGAACACTTACGATGCCGCAGGCCGCCTTGCGCGGCTGGCCAATGTTGCCGCTGGCCCGACGATTCTCTCCAGCTTCACCTATGTCTACGACAACGTGGGCAATCGAACCCAAGTCACCGAAGCCAATGGCTCGGTCGTAACTTGGGCATACGACCCGACCTACCAACTGACCCAAGAGAACCGGACCGGCAGCACCAACTACGACGCCACCCACACCTACGATCCGGTCGGCAATCGCCTGGTAAAGGCCGAGGGAAGCACGGTCACGACTTACAGTTACGACGCGGCCAATCAGCTCGCGACGAGTCTGGCTTCAGCAGGCACGACGACCTATACGTACGATGCATCGGGAAATCTCTTGATCCAAAACGCCCCATCGGGAATCACGACCAACGCCTGGGACGCCGAAAACCGCCTGACGCAAATTGTTCTGCCCAGTGCCGTGGTCAATACGATGCTGTATAATGCAGACGGACAGCGGGTGCAGAAGCAGGATTCCAGCGGCACGAGCAACCTTATCTGGGACTTCCAGAACGTGCTGCTGGAAACCAACGCCAGCAATGTGACCCAGGCACTGTATACGCTCAGCCCCAACGTCTACGGCAACCAGATCAGCCAATCGCGAAGTGCGGCTTCCAGCTTTTACCACTTCGATGCGCTGGGTTCGGCCGTCGGATTAACCAACTTGTCGCAAACGTTGACCGACACTTACCTCTACAAGGCATTTGGAGAACTATTGACAAGTAGCGGCTCGACGACGAATCCGTTCCGATGGGTCGGGCAGCCGGGATACTATTTTGATAGCGATCCAGCGCAATACTACGTTCGGGCACGGAATTATAACCCGACAGTTGCTAGGTGGCTGTCGGAAGATCCGCTATTTGGCTCCGACAACCACACCGATCTGTTCATTAGCCAACAATTACCCAACGAGTCGTCCGCCCGCAATCCCCCTCAGTGGAATAATCCAGCGGTCCAGCAATTGATGAGTCAAGACTCAGTCCTTCTAGTTTCCGGTCTTAGTCGTCACGCATTCTGCCGAAATAACCCCACCAATGCAATTGATCCGAGCGGGCTTGTTTGGATTGGCTGGACCAACGCCGCCAAAGCGTTTTGGACGGCTCTTGGATACACGGTCACTGGTTCCGAGTTCCCGTCCGCTCTTGAGGGCGCACCTGACGGCGTGAAAATTGCTATTTGTGGCAAATTCAAGAACAGGTGGCTCGAGGCTGAGCGAGCTGGGTCTAAGAACGCGCCGGGGTATCTTGATGACTACCAAGCAGTGGCAAAACATTTCCAGAAATAGGAGTTGCATTCTATGTTCGCAGTCATCGAGTGCTCGTGCTTTTCGTAATGTTCGCTTTACTTTGTTTCTCCGTAACAGCATCCGTACCACCCGACTTGGCTAACATTCTAATTGACCGAGAGGGACTGAAGATTACTGCGACGAGAAACTTTCCGAAAGACCTTGCGTGTGATATTACTTTTGGTTCCGAAAAGAATAGTCGTTTTCACGCTGAAGGGGCGCATGGAAAAATCAGCATTGCAATGGTCAATGTCGATTCAAATCCGCTAGAACGAGGTAATCATAACCGTTCCGTTGCAGTCGTGCGGAAGCAAACAGAAAAGGAATTGTATGTATTGGAGTATTCGGCCCTAGACGATGATGGAAAGGGCTACGTTCTGTATGATTTGAATTGCAATGGCGAGTGGGATGTAAAGCTGACGCCGTCAAGACAAGAACAAGCCTTCATTCGTGTCGCGAACGAATGGCTTCGAGTTGACAGCGTCATCGGAATCCTCGCGACAAACCCGTCTGCCGTGGTCGGAAGTGTAAAGTACGCCTTTGCCGGTCGGTGGACAAGGAAGTAATTCTGCGTTCACCCAGCAGATTGTCCTACAGATTGGCGAAGGGGCTCATGGCTCAACAACGGCCAAGCCTCCCAAGAGCGGCATTCGAGTTCGGTGATCTGACGGAGGCGGAGCAGGCACTTTTGAAATTGTGCGAGGTCTCGCCGGGGGGATGGTGTGGCTTACGATAATTTTGGCACAGTTTATGTCCGCATGGAGCAATTGACCAAAGGCCGCCGAGTTCTTCCGTCAATCGCTACGAATCCGGCCTGATGCTCCACAGACGCGGTCGCAACTTAAAGCCGTGCTGGAGGCCATCGCGGCACGATAACGAGGGAGATCGCGTCCTTGGCAGGCGGCAACGCGAGGTTTTGCGACGGAACGACGGCATAATTTTTGCGTGGGCAAGGCTGTCGCCGGACACCGATCATATTGATTTGACAATAAATGAGGTCTGCGGTAGTTTGACTCGTTGCGGAGGGGGGCCAGGCCTTTGCGTCCTTTGGCAGGTATCGTGCTGAGTCAAATAACGGCTTCCCTCGGATCGTTAAGAGGACAGGCCAATGAAGAGCACGTCCATTTCATCTCTTGGAAACCCCGTGCGTCCCCGGAAATCACTGGTGTCGTTCTAATATTTCCTGCTCGGTTCTAGTATTTCTGAGCGAGCGAATTCCAAGGCGATCAACTTCGCTTGCCAACGTCGTCGTGGAGACGCTCACACCGCAATCAGCACGTCGTAGGAGACCTAAAGCATGCCCAGTTGGAATACGTACAAGGGAATTCAAGTTCCAAGCAGTTCCACAGGAGATGCCGGAATCAATCTGACGGCCGATCTGGAAACGCTTGCCGATCGCGCGAGTCCTTTCAACGTTGTCATCAATCCGAATTTCGACTTTTGGCAACGCGGCACCAGTTTCTCGTCCATCGCCAATGGCACGTATACCGCCGATCGCTGGAAATACCTGAAAAACGGCACGATGGTTCACACCGTCAGTCAGAGCACATCCGTGCCTACATTTGCCCAAAGCAATGCGATCTCGAGTTATTCACTGGAACTTTCCTGCACGACGGCTCAATCGACGATCAGCGCCGGTAACTATGCGACGATCACCCATGTCGTTGAGGGCAACGTGTTCCGTACCGTGGCTCAGCAGGAAATGACGCTTTCGTTTTGGGTAATGGCGTCCTTGACGGGCACCTATTGCGTTTCCTTTGGCAACAGCGGCAGCGACCGCAGTTACGTTGCCGAGTATTCGATTAGCACGGCCAATACTTGGCAACAGGTTACTATCACGATACCAGCTTCCCCTTCCGCTGGGACATGGGATTATTTCACGGGAAGCGGATTGGTGATTGGCTGGGCGTTGGCCGTGGGCTCGACGTATCAAGCAACCGCTGGGTCGTGGCAGTCGGGCAATTATCTGGGAAGCTCCAATCAAGTTAACGCGTGCAACAGCACTTCCAATACGTTTTATTTGGCTCAGGTGCAACTTACCGTTGGCACTGCGGCACCCAATTTCCAGTCTCGTTCGTTTCAAGAAGAACTGGCGCTATGTCAGCGCTACTATCACAAGACGTTTCCGGTTACGACTGCACCTGCGGACAACGCAGGCTTCGCGGGAGCAATTTCGTATCTTAATTTAAACACCAGCACGTTCTTGTATACAAACTACCGTTATCCGGTAACCATGAGAGCAACGCCGTCGATTACGTTCTATAACCCTGGTTCTGGAACTAGCGGAGAATGGAGAAACCAGGCGAATTCAACCTCGACGACTGGTACGAGCGCTGCGACGAATGCAGGTGACTCGGGTGTATCGATCGCAAGTGCCAGCACAGCTACAGTCGATCGCTATTTAATTCATTTGGCGGCCAACGCTGAATTGTAGCAGTGAGTTTCAGCGACCGGACGTGATTTTCTAGAGTTGCGGACTCGATCCAAACCTAATATTTCGGCGAAGCCGCCACCCGGTCATGCAGATCAGCATCATTATAGCCTCGCGCAATGAAGCGGATCGGTTGTCCAAGACCGTTCGATCGTGTTTGGGATCGATTCGGTCGGACGTCCCGTTCGAGATCGTAGTTGTGGATGATGGCTCGACGGATGGCTCGGCGGAACTGGTGCGCGGAATGCCGCAGGTGCGGGTAGTACGGAATGCGATCAGCCAAGGGGTTTCGGCGACGAAGGATCTTGGTGGCCGGAGTGCGCGGGGCACGATTTTGGTCTTTCTCGACGCGCATTGCAAACCAGAACGAGGCGCGATCGAGAGGCTCGCCGACGACGTGGCAATGCTCAATGGGCAAGCGGTGGTTGCGCCGCGAATCGCGGCACTTGATGAAAGCACGTGGGAAAACCACCTCAATCATTGCGGCAATGGCTATTTGCTCGACTTGGAGACATTCGAGGAGCGTTGGGTACGGCTGAAGACCCTGCGTCGTTATCGTTCGTTTTATGCGTCTCCCAACTTGGCTGGCTGTTGCTTGGCAGTCAGTCGCCGGTTGTTCGAGGAGTTGGGAGGCTTCGATTCGCGGATGCGCGGTTGGGGCAGCGAACAAGTTGAACTTTGGGTTGAAAGCATGGCTACTGGGCTTTTATTTGGTGAACGACGTCCATGCCGTCATCGGTCATCAGTTTCGATCCTTATTGCCGCCAAATACCGTGACCGAGTCACAAATCATAGCCAATAAGTTGCGAATGGCCTGGAAGCATTTCTCAGACGCGGTTTGGCAAGCGTGGCTGACTGATTATCGACAGCGGTTGGCAACCGGACTATGGGACGATGCCTGGTCACACTTTATGAAGGATCGAGATTCAGTCGAGGCGGAGCGCAATGGGCTGTTTCGCCGTCGCATCCACGATGAGTTTTGGTATGCCGATGAATTCGGGATGGCGTGGCCGCCTTATTTCGAAGCCGCGGTATCCAGGGCGGCAGAACATCGTCAACGTCTGCGGAAACGATTGCATGAGGAATGGCGAAATAGCGGGCGAGATTTGGACGGGAATGCGGTTGGATCCGCGAAGCTACGCGATGGAACGACGCTAACGATTTCCTTGCGAGTCAGCGACCGAATGTGGGGTGGGCCATACGTCGAAGATGCGGCCTACCGGTACCCTGAGAATGGTTCGGTGGCTGTCCTCGCGGGTCTATTGCTGACAATTGTGAATGGCCGGACCGTAGAAACGGTTTCGAATTTGGAGCCGGCTGACCTATTGCGGCGATTGGGCGCCGGAGTCGAGGAATCGGCCGAAGCGACCGCTGTGATCGAGGCATTCCGGCGGGCGTTGAGTGCGGTCGTGACTGGTGTAGGCAAATGCGATACGAGGACGGCGGTGGGGCCGGCTTGGGAAGACGGTGCGGAAGTCCTCGTCGATCTTGAAAGGAATTAACATGCCCAATGGAACGCTAATCCCCCGATGTCATCCGAACGAAATCGTACCTCCCTTGCCCGGGAAGTTGCCGGAGACGTGCTGTGTGCCAATGATGGGCCAGACGAATTGTCCCGACGATATCAACGGCGGACATGGGATGTGTCCGGTGCCGCTCGGTGATTTGGGAATCGACCCAAATACCAATCCGTGTAAGAGTGATTGTGGCTGCGGTAAGTACGCTGTTCCCATTCGCAAATTCTACAGCCTCAAGAGCGGCACTTGCGACATATTGGTAAATGCCTATTGTCCACGCAAATCCCCTGCCGGAGATCCCGACTTTGGTGCCGGCGGGCAACTGCAGCAGGCTGTGCAGATTGCGCAGATGCCGCGGGTCCAATCTCAGCCAATCATCCAAGCACCTGGCGGAGGCACCGGCGGTTTTGCACAAATCGATCTTGGAAACAGCAATCTCACGTTTCGTGTCAAGATTCCGGACGGGCAAAGCTGGGATCCATTCTTGATTGTCACGTTTAATTCCGCATCAGGTTGGCGAAACTCGTTCGAGCGCAGTATTGCGCAGAGCGGCAGTCTTGCGACGGTTACCGATGGCGCCGGGATTCAGCACGGGTACACTTTGAGTGGCGGCCTGTGGCTTCCCGCTTCCGCTTCCGCGATCAACGCTCTAGTGCAGAATGGGGACAATACTTGGACCGAGACGCAAGCGGACGGCTTCAAAATCCAGTATGACAATTCGTCTCCCGCTTTGCTGACTAGGCTCCAAACCAAGGACGGTTCGACCTGGACCCTGACCTACAGTGGCGGGGGGACGTCGGGCCAAGTGACCAAAGTCACGGGACCATTCAATTCACTGCTGACGTTGACCTACGACACCAACAGCAATCTGTCGCAGGTCACCGATTCGACCGGGCGGAGCAGTCTGTTCGGCTTTACGCCGGCCGGTGAGTTGACAACCTTCACAACTCCGCAATTGTGCCAGACCTCGTTCCGCTACAGCGGCGGCACCGTCAGCGGTTGGACTGACCCCGTGGGCAATGTCATGACATTGACCACCACCTCCACCGCCTATGGCCTACAGACGCCCGACGGGAACATAGCGACGTACCAGTATGACCTGGGCGGCTCTAATGGCGTAAATGCGGTCGTCGACGGCCGGGGGAACGTCACGACACTTATCTACGACTCCTCGTCCACCAACCTGCTGCACTCGATCGACCCGCTGGGCAACCGTACGACGAACACGTGGAACGCCGCCGGTCGGCTCGCTTCGGTGCAGGATCCTCGCGGAAACGTGACGTCTTATACTTACCTCACGTATAGCGGGGACGGAACACCTCGGCTACAAGCGGTGCAATTCGCCGACGGTAGTGTTTATACTTACACCTACGACTCCAACGGCCGTACCCAAAACTTGATCGACCAGTTGGGAAACATCTCGACGCTTCAATGGGACGGGTCGGGGAATCAGACCGCTTTCATCAATCCGGCGGGGAATGTTTGGACGTACGGCTACAACGGCCTCGGGCAAATGACGTCCAAGACCGACCCCTTGGGCAACGTCACGACACAAGCCTACGACTCATCGGGCAACGTCGAGGCGATCACGAATCCCCTGGGGCAGATCACGACGTATGGCTACCAATTTGGCGATATCGGTATGATCCAGGACGCCACTGGTGCAGTGACGACATTGGTGCGGGACATGATGAACCGGATCGTCAACCGGATCGACCCGCTGGGAAACGTGGTCACATTGGTTTACGACCTGAACGGCAACCGGCTTTCCAGCACCGACGCCCTGGGAAACATCAGTACGAATTCTTACGACTCGCAGAATCGGCTCATCGCCGGCCAGAATCCCCGCGGCTACTTGACAACGTATTCGTACGATCCCAACAGCAATGTGCTAAATGTGACCGATGCTTTGGGGAACGTGTCAACCTTCGCCTACGACGCGGCTAACCGGCAGACTGCCGCAATCGATCCTTTGGGCAACTGCGCCACGCTGGCCTACGATCCGGCCGGCAACCAAACGGTGCGCATCAATCCGCTTGGGTACATCTCGTCGATTTCGTTCGACCCGGTAAACCGGCCAATCGCCACAACCAATCCGCTGGGATTCGTCACCAGCCTGGCTTACGATCTGGCGGGTCGGCAGACCTCCATTACCGATGCGCTCGGTAACATCGCCACCACGCAATACAACAACCTTGGGCAAATCACCGCCACGGTCGATCCGTTGAGCAATCGGACCACGTTGGCTTACGACGCGGCGGGACGGCAAACGACCACCCAGAACGCTCGGGGCTATGTCACCACGACCGGCTACGACGTGGCGAGCCAGGTGCGAACGATGACGGATCCGTTGGGCAACGTCACGACTTACGGCTACGACGCGGCGGGGCGCAGGCAAACCGTTCAAAACGCGCTGGGATACGTCGCAACTGCGGTGTATGACGCGGCAGGGCGCCCGATCGCCGCCATCGATCAATTAGGGCAGCGCACGACCATGGCCTACGATCCGGTAGGCCGTAACATCGCTCGTACGAATCCGCTGGGGAATGTCTGGTTGACGATCTTTGATCCGGATAGCGACGCTCAGGCGATGGTCGATCCCTTGGGGAATCGGACCACTTTCGTCTACGATCCGCTCGATCGCCGCATCGGCGTATTGGACGCCAACGGCAATCGCTCGACAACGATTTACGACGCTGCAGGCCGCAACCAGGCATCGGTGAACGCCAACAATTATGCCACGACCAACGTTTTTGATGCCGCCAGCCAGCGGATTGGACTGATCGACGCCAATGGCAATCGCACGACTTTTGGCTACGATCCAGTGGGCAGGAACACGACATTGCTTGACCCCCTCGGCCGCATTACCACTTACGGCTACGACGCGGACAACCGGCGGAATTTGCGGACCGATGCCCGCGGCAACATTACCACCTATCAATATGACAATGACGGCCGCCTGACGAACCGTATCTACTCCACCGGCGCGGCCAATCTGGACTGGGTGGATCTGACGTTGGCACAGTGGTCGAGCATGACGCTGGCCCAATGGGCGGCGATGACCCTCAACGCCAGTTCTTCCGGCGTTATCGACACCTTCACCTACGATTCGGTCGGCAACCGCCTGACCATGGCCGACCCGACCGGCGTGACCACTTGGACCTACGACGTCCTGAACCGGACATCGGTATGCGTTAATCCGGCCGACAAGAGCATCACCTACTCCTACGATCCGTTGAGCCGTCGCTCCGGGATGGTCAACCCGGACGGCGGCATGACGACCTACTCCTACACCCCCACCAACCTGATCGCCCAGCAGATCAATCCGCTCGGGGAGATTACGACCTGGATGTACGACGTGGCCTCGCAGATCGTCTCCCAAACCTTGGCCAACGACACCCAGGCGACGAACACTTACGATGCCGCAGGCCGCCTTGCGCGGCTGGCCAATGTTGCCGCTGGCCCGACGATTCTCTCCAGCTTCACCTATGTCTACGACAACGTGGGCAATCGAACCCAAGTCACCGAAGCCAATGGCTCGGTCGTAACTTGGGCATACGACCCGACCTACCAACTGACCCAAGAGAACCGGACCGGCAGCACCAACTACGACGCCACCCACACCTACGATCCGGTCGGCAATCGCCTGGTAAAGGCCGAGGGAAGCACGGTCACGACTTACAGTTACGACGCGGCCAATCAGCTCGCGACGAGTCTGGCTTCAGCAGGCACGACGACCTATACGTACGATGCATCGGGAAATCTCTTGATCCAAAACGCCCCATCGGGAATCACGACCAACGCCTGGGACGCCGAAAACCGCCTGACGCAAATTGTTCTGCCCAGTGCCGTGGTCAATACGATGCTGTATAATGCAGACGGACAGCGGGTGCAGAAGCAGGATTCCAGCGGCACGAGCAACCTTATCTGGGACTTCCAGAACGTGCTGCTGGAAACCAACGCCAGCAATGTGACCCAGGCACTGTATACGCTCAGCCCCAACGTCTACGGCAACCAGATCAGCCAATCGCGAAGTGCGGCTTCCAGCTTTTACCACTTCGATGCGCTGGGTTCGGCCGTCGGATTAACCAACTTGTCGCAAACGTTGACCGACACTTACCTCTACAAGGCATTTGGAGAACTATTGACAAGTAGCGGCTCGACGACGAATCCGTTCCGATGGGTCGGGCAGCCGGGATACTATTTTGATAGCGATCCAGCACAATACTACGTCCTGGCGCGGCATTATAATCCGACGATCGCAAGATGGCTATCATTAGATCCGCTAGAGTTTGCCGGCGGCACGAATCGGTTCACGTACGTTCAGAATTCCCCGGTGATTTTGGTCGATCCAAGCGGCAAATTGATACAATGCAGCGGTTTCAATGGATTTGCGGCAGCTGACTTCGCAGTGGCGGGAAGGCTAGTGTGGTGTCACGACACATGTGGCCAATCGGGGTTAGTTCTATGTGGAGGGGGTGGTGGTGGCGAAGGAGCGTCGATCGGAGCGGGGGCCACCGTTACGCCTGGGTGCCTATGCAAAGGGCAAACGATAGTACAAGGGGTTGGACAGTATTCCGCTAGAGCAATCGGTGTCGGATTCGGTGGGATTGGAATTGCCGGTCAGGCTGGGTTCGGTGGCGGCGGAGGTCTAGGTGTTGGGAACCTACCCGAAACGGGAATTGGCGCCGCTGGAACGATTCAACTTTGCCATGCATTCTAGTGGTCAACTAGGGCGATTTTGCATGTTCGCGTGCTACTGCTGGCTTGCCCAACACTGGTGCAGTGCGGGCAGGCAATCCATCCGCAGTACCTGTCAATTCCGCGTGGTCGGACAGCCAGAAGCCCGCTACGATAATAAATCCGTGTGAATTTGTGCCTATGACATCGTGAGGCGATGGATGCCTGTCATCGGGCGGAATGAAGCCATGACCGGACACCAAAACCCAGCCACCCATTACTGTGCATTCATTTTGCCACAAGTTCCAGCACCCTGCTACTGTGGAACTTGTGGCGAAAAGAATGCGACGCACCACCCATAACTGTGGCGGGATTCATTCCGCCCGCAAGCGGCTGGATTTCAGTGCCTGCACAAGTGGCGAGTGGAAGCCATACGAAGCTCGGCCGATTGCGTTGAAACCCGCACTACTAGGGCATTCGGTAAATTAGTTTTGCGTTGATCGGATTGACGCGGATGAATCCAAGAAACACGTCCGACCTATCGGGGATCCTGATCGCTGTTGGGACCATCGGAATGTTTGTGTATATAAAGTATTCCATCGCGGTGAAAAGTGGTTGGCGGCAACTCGCCCGCCGCTATCGTCGCACCGGAAGGATTTCCGGCGTAACTTGGTGGTTCGCGACGCCAGAAATGTGGAACCAGAATGGCGTATTTGTCTCGCCGTGCTGGATCGTAACTGTGAACAAGCAGGGCATTGGCCTCTCGTTTTGGCCACCGGTGGGCATATTTCAACCAGCGTTGTTCGTTCCGTGGTCGGACATCCTGATAAGCGAGAAACAGGATCTAAAACTAACCCGGCTCTCGCAATGGCTCGGTGCGGCGAGGCCAGTTCGTCTGAACTTCCGCTTGGAACCCCCCATCTCCCTCGCGATCAGTGCCAAACTGGCGGATCGTATTCAACGAGCGCCTCGGCCAAGCCTGGTTCCAGAAAGGCACTCGAGATGCATCGAACGCAAGCGTTCGACCACCCGCGTCTTGATCCTCAATTGGTTCTGTGCATGCGGCACGATTTCGGCGGGCACGGTCGAGGATTTGAACAAGAATGCCAAACTGACGCCCAGAAAAGTCTATGGCTTTTCGCGAGTCGGAAATCGCGAAAAAGCGCTCTATATCGCACTCTCGACGTCCTCGCCGAGACAAAACTGATCCCGCCAATTCCGGTGAGAGCGTGTTTGTAAATCACAGAAAACGGCGTTTTCCCGGAGTTTTCAGTCATCCCCGCCCGCGATTTTCTCGTGACAAACCATCAAGGCCCGCCGCCGGGCACCAATTTGCTAGCAATTCGCTAATTTACAGACACACTCTCAGGCGCCGCGGCGAAATTGCTTGCCGTAAATAACGCGCAGAAAATGAGAACACAACTTCGGCGACTATGTCTTTACCACAACCTTGCTTACATAATTGGACCACCACTGCATCATTTTGCGGCGTTCCGGCAGGTATTGAGCGTGATTGTAAGCGGCCCGAACGGTGTCCCGTTCGCTGTGGGCGAGTTGGCGCTCGATCACGTCTGCTCGAAACCCATGCTCATTAAGAATGGTGCTTGCGGTGCTGCGAAAGCCGTGCCCGGTGGCGCGTGAATGGTAGCCCATTCGATACAGGGCGTAGAGCATAGTGTTCTCGCTCATGAACTCTTCCGGATTGTGCTGGTTCGGAAACACGTACCGCCGATTGCCGGAGTGCTGCTCCAATTCCCGAAGAACGGCGATTGCTTGCCTCGACAAAGGTACAATATGCAGTTCCCGCATCTTCATGCGCTCCGCAGGAATTCGCCATTCGGCTTTGTCCCAATCAATCTCCGTCCACTGTGCCCCGCGGAGTTCGATCGTGCGGACGAAGGTAAGTAGCAGGAGGCGGAGCGCCAGCTTGGTTTGCAAGCTGCCGTCATAGGCTTCCAGGTGTTTTAGGAATTGCGGCAAGTCACTCGCTTTTAGGAAGGAATGATGCTTGACGACCGGGGTCTTTAGCGCACCGCGTAAATCAGGCACCGGATTCCGTTCGGCCCGCCCGGTGGCGATCGCGTACATGAAGATTTGTCCGCACATTTGCATCACGCGCCGTGCAGTTTCAAGAGCACCTCTGTTTTCAACCACGCGAAGCATCGCCAGGACTTCCGGCGCGGTAATGTCCGCAATCGGTCTTGGGCCCAGCTTCGGAAGGATGTGCTTTTCGAGACGGTCGAGCGTGGAATCGGCGGAACTTGCCGCCCATTCGTGCTTTCGCTTTTCAAACCATTCGCGGGCGACGACCTCAAATGCGTTGGCGCTCTTGAAGGTCACCAACCGCTTGGCCTCTTTTTTGGCCTCCCCAGGATCGCTTCCGGCGGCGAGCACCTTACGTGCTTGCGCCCGCCTATCGCGGGCATCATGCAGAGTGACTCCAGGATACACGCCCAACGCCAATAGTTTCTCCTTGCCAGCAAAGAAGTATTTCAGTCGCCAGTATTTGCCGCTGGCCGGCGTGATTAAGAGGAACAGTCCTTCACCGTCCGCGATCTTGTAGGGCTTTGTTCTTGGCTTGGCATTGCGAACTTTCGCATCCGAGAGCGACATCGGGGTACATTCTTTCGTCAATCGGGGTATCTACGAATAATAGTACCCCACTTTTAGGATGAATGTCAACGATTTTCTCCGGACGGCGGCAGCGCTCATTCGCGACGAGAACGGCTGTCAGCCTCAGTGTCGTGGATCCCGGCGAATGAAGGCGTCCAGGAGAATGGTGACCCCTACGGTATCCACAGTGGTCGACTAAGTGATTGAGTTAGGTACACATTGTCATTTGGACTCACAACAGATACCCCGCTTTTATACCCCTTGCAGATTGCTCGGAAACGCTACATTATCGAACGAGCCCATTAGCCTTGACCGTCCAGCCTATGCGGCATGAGGCTGTAGCCTATCGCGTGCAGAATGGCATTTACGCTCGCGAATTCCGGGTTGCCATTTTCGGAGAGAGCCTTCTGAATGCCATTCCGGCTAATGCCCGTTTCTTCGGCAATCGCGCTAATGCCCTTCACGCGGCTTACCGTGCGCAGCGATGCGAGCAACGCGGCGGTATCGCCGTCCTTGGCGTACTCGTCAAAGATGATTGTGATGAACTCGTCAATTTCCTCGGGGTGCCGACGAAAATAGTCCTCTTTCACTTCACCGAATGTCCTATGCCTTCGCATCTTCCAAATACTCCGACCAATAACGTTTCGCATTCCTGATGTCTTGGGCCTGGCTGCCCTTGTCGCCGCCACAGAGCAAGACCACAAGCCTTTTTTCCCGTTCGCCAAAATAGACTCGATAACCGGGACCGAAAAACATTCGCAGTTCACTCACTCCATCGCCCACCGATTCGCAATCACCATAGTTGCCATGTGCCAAGCGATCAATGTGCGCAAATATCCGTTTTCTGCCGACCACATCTTTTAATCCTTCGATCCATTCCGAAAACGGCTCGATCCCATCGCGGTCGGCGTAGACAATGATTTGCTTTTCCTTCGCTTCCCTGCTCGCCACGATTCATTCCATGTTATCACTGCATACTACAGTATGCAAGTGGTTTTCGACGTTCTGCAAGGCGAACGCTAGCAAATAACATCGACAAGCGGAAGGACGAAGTCTTCCGATTTTCAGACTCAAGACAAATCAGGCGCTTACCTGGCGTGACGTGAAGCTGGTTGCGGCAGATTGGCTCGCTGGGTCAAGCCACCCCTATCCGTTGACTCTGGTAAACCGACACTGGCAACTCCTCTGGGTCTGCTCTATAATCCCGGCGTGACGGTCGCTTCAAGCGGCGGGCTTGATGGGGCCGCACGCATCTGTACCGTGCATCTTGGGGGGCTAATGCGAATTGCATTTGTCGAAATTCACAATTTCCGCAAGCTGAAAGCGGTACGCATCGACTTTGCCGAAGAAACGACGCTGTTTGTTGGCGCCAACAACAGTGGCAAGACTTCGGCGATGGAAGCATTGCGATACTTTTTGGTCGAGCGTTCGAGGTTCGCGCCCAATGACTTCACGCTTTCGCACTGGACAACTATCGAAACGATTGCTGACCAATGGCGGCGGCCTACGTCTGAGGCAAACCCTCCGGATCTCACTCTTGAGACATGGGCACCGATCCTACCATCGCTCGATCTTTGGTTCGATGTAGGTATGAAAGAGGTTCAATATACGCGCCATCTTCTGCCAACGCTCGATTGGAAAGGTGGACTGCTCGGAGTACGGCTGCGTTTCGAACCGAAGTCAGTTGACGATCTCTATAAAGAATTCACGAGTGCCATCAATGCCGCTGCAGACACGCATAAGAGGGCTAACGATAAGCGATCAAAAGATGCGGCCTACAAGTTAACCCTTTGGCCCCGGAACATGCGCGATTTTCTTGATCGCAAAATGCAAGGCGTGTTCACAGTCCATGCCTATCTGCTCGATCCGAAGAAGATCGAGGCGCCCGTTGACGGGGAAGCCAAGCCCCAGTCGCTCCCCGAGGGGACGGAACCGGTGGAAGGCAATCCACTTGATGGCCTTATTCGCGTTGACGAAATCGTTGCTCAGCGCGGTTTCGGTGACGGCTCAGGAGGCGAAGCAGGCGATTCGTCAGAATTGCCACGCAAGCGTTCGCTTTCCTCTCAATTAAGCTCGTATTTCGCGAAACATTTGGATCCCTTTGACTATCCTGATCCAGAAGATCTCGATGCATTGGAGGCGATAGAGGGTGCGCAAGCGACCTTTGATCAACGACTCGCAGTCGGTTTTGCGGCCGCCTTGACTGAGTTGTCCGCCTTGAACTATCCGGGGGTTACCGACCCAAAGCTCAAAATCGCCACGAAGATGCGACCGACGGACGGGATGAATCATAGTGCAGCCGTCCAGTACGATGTTCTGCCGCCGAGTGGAGACGGCAAATCGGTGTCTCCATCTCTCCCGGAGGAATACAACGGGTTAGGCTACCGCAATTTGATTTCTATGGTTTTCAAGCTCATGAGCTTCCGCGACGCCTGGATGCGGGTCGGCAAAGCCGGGAAGGCTGCGGCGACCGAGACCGCGAAGGAGTATTTTCCGCCGCCATTGCATCTCGTCCTGCTCGAAGAACCAGAGGCTCATTTGCACGTACAGGTGCAACAAGTATTTGTGCGAAAGGCTTATGATGTGCTTCGCAATCACCCGGCTCTGAAGCCCGGCAAGACACTCAATACGCAGCTAGTCGTGAGCACCCATTCGAGCCATATTGCGCACGAGACCCGGTTTTCTTGCATTAGGTATTTTCGTCGCTTGCCAGCGAGCGACAGCAGTCAAGTGCCAACGACAGCGGTCATTAACCTGTCAACCGTATTTGGCGATCATGACGACACTCAGCAATTCGTCACCCGTTACCTGCGAACCGCGCACTGCGATTTATTTTTTGCCGACGCCGTTATTTTGGTCGAAGGAACCGCTGAGCGAATGCTCGTCCCTCATTTTATTAGGCAGCATTTCCAGGAGCTACATTGCTGCTTTGTCACCGTCCTAGAGATCGGCGGGCGCCACGCTCATCGACTGCGCCCCCTGATTGAGCATCTTGGAATGACAACCCTCGTTATCACCGACCTGGATCCCGTTGAGTCGGCCGCACCGCATCGCAAAACACGTCCGCAACGTGGCAAGAATCAACTGACCGGCAATGAGACGTTGAAAACGTGGCACCCGATGAAAACAAAGATCGACGAACTGCTTGACATGAGTGCCCAAGACAAACACAAGCCGTCGGACATTCCGCTATTCTGTGTTCGCGTTGCATTCCAGATCCCCGCAACCGTCGCATTCAATGCAGGTGGTGCGCCCTCAGAAGCACTTGCGGCGACGTTTGAAGATGCGTTGGTTCTTGATAATCTACCTCTTTTCAAGGATTTGGATGGTGTCGGCATGATACCGAAGATCAAGAACGCTATTGCCGAGCATCCCGATGCAAATGATTTTGGTCATGCAATGGACCAAATATTGAAAGACGGCAGCAAAGCAGAGTTTGCACTCGATTTACTGGCGCTGAAAGATCCGAAGGAATTGCGCGTGCCTGCTTACATCCATGAAGGGCTCAAGTGGCTACAGTCACAGCTAGAGCGAAAGCAAAACGAGGTCCTGGCGACTGCCGAAGAGCTGCCCGCATCGGGAGGAGACGATGGTTGACGTACCGCTTCGTGATGATCGGAAATCAGATTCCGTCGATGACGAGTTGGCCGGATGCCTGACCGCGGAACCGCCGCGCAGTTTTTTTCTCTTCGCTGGCGCCGGTTCAGGTAAGACACGAGCTTTGGTCAAAACGCTGAGTCGCCTTCGCGATATCCGGTCCAACGACTTACGTTTGCATGGCCAACAAATCGGAGTTATCACCTATACGAATGCGGCTTGCGATGAAATCAAGCGCCGTCTCGATTTCGATCCGCTTGTCGCCGTCTCGACGATTCATAGCTTTGTCTGGGAACTGATCAAAGGATTTGATCTTGATATTCGGTCCTGGCTAAAACGCAATCTCAGAGCTGAGATCGACGAGCTAAAAGAGCTGTTACGAAAGGGAAGATCAGGCACGAAAGTCGCTGGCCAACGTGAACGCAGCATTATCGCCAAGAGCGAGCGACTCGATGGCCTAGATACAATTAAGCGCTTCATCTACAGCCCAACCAGCGATAACCGGACTCGTGATTCGCTCAATCACGCAGAGGTGATAAAGATGGCGACAGACTTTATACTCACCAAGCCTCTGATGCAGCGCTTGCTGATAGGCGCATTTCCACTTCTTTTGATCGACGAGAGTCAGGATACGAACAAACTCTTGATTGACGCTCTGATGACCATCCAGGAACATCACCGAAAAGATTTTGGATTGGGCTTGTTCGGTGATACGATGCAACGAATCTACGCCGACGGCAAGGCGGATTTAGGACAGCATCTGCCCGCCGATTGGTCACGACCAGCAATCACGACCAATTATCGCTGTCCACGCCGCATAATTCGGCTGATCAACAAGATTCGTTCCGAGGCGGATGGTCAGAGCCAAGAGTCGAAATCTGATGCTACGGAAGGCTACGCACGGCTGTTCATTGCGCCAACGGGGTTGACGGATAAGGCACATACTGAAGATGTCGTTAGAAAGAGGATGGCAAAAGCCACCGGGGACTTGCAATGGGAGCAACCACAGGAGGTAAAGACCCTTACGCTCGAACATCATATGGCGGCCAAGCGGATGCGGTTTTTCGAGATGTTCGAGCCACTGTATAAGGTGGACCGATTTCGGACCGGACTTCTCGACGGCTCGCTTCCTATCGTGAAGTTGTTTTCCAGTGTGATACTGCCCTTGGTGCTCGCAAAGCAGGAAAAGAATGAATTTGCCGTCGCGGCCATCGTGCGTAAGCATTCGCCGCTACTAAGCAAGGAAGCCGTGACGGCGAAGAAAGACAATCAGTTGTCCCAGGTGCAATGTGCGAAGGTTGCCGTCGAAGAATTGATGTCGCTTTGGAAGAACGGCTCTGAGCCGCGCTTCATCGAGGTGCTAAACTGCGTCTCTCGCGGTCGTCTCTTTGAAATCCCCGACGCTTTGCGAGCATTCGCTCGTTCCGACGATGAAGATGAACCGCAGACCGATGCCGCGGCGGATGCGGAGAATCCATCCGGTGACAAAGATGAACTTCAGGAAAACGAGGACGACGACCTCAGTGCAATCGGCGATTTTCTCAACACCTCATTCCTTCAGATTCAGCCATACGCGGCATACGTGGATGGCAAAGCACACTTCGGCACTCATCAAGGAGTAAAAGGTCTGGAGTTTCCCCGCGTGCTGGTCATAGCTGACGACGAGGACGCTCGAGGGTTTATGTTCAGCTATGACAAGCTCTTCGGAGCCAAAGAGCAAACCGCTGCTGACGCAAAGCACGAACGCGAGGGAGAGGAAACCGGAAATGATCGAACCCGCCGATTATTCTACGTGACGTGTAGTCGCAGCAAGGAAAGCTTGGCGATCATTGCATATACGACGAATCCTAGCAAAGTACAGCAGTATGCCATTCAACGAGGTTGGTTCGACTCCTCTGAGATCGAGATGCTAAGCGAATAGAGGGCGGGCGCGAATTGCGCGCTTTTATGCGAGGATCGAAGCGTGCCGATCCTCAGACTCAATAGAAATCAGGCGGTTATGGGTCCGCGGTGAAATGCCAATCCAGCTAATCGCCTATACAAGGCTTTCCGGCGAACCAGCGCGGACAGGCTGTGCCCTGCCTCACTTGTGACTTTCTCAATATCTTCGACCTGAAAGTCGAACGGCGCCGATCTGCGTTTGCGTGGCAACAGCGCGCTCGCAATGTGGCGACTAACGCGGAAATCGAACCCGTATTATTCCGCTGACATCACTTGACACAGAAACGTCAGATGTGCCGGACCAACATGCTGCTATCACGAGGTTTTTTTGGAAATGAGCTTGGAATGTACTAGTAAGGCGCAGTGGGGTATGTGGCTGCGTCCAGATGAGGTAAATAGCTGACAAACAACAAGAAACAACTGGCAACCCCTACGGTATCCACAGTGGTCGAATAAGCAATTGAGATAAGTACAGATTTACATTTGGACTGAACACTGATACCCCGATTTTGTACCCCTTACAGAATCGTCGCAAATGCGTTTCTGTTCACGTCATAGCAGACATCAGGGCAACTGGCAATCATGGATGCGAGTTGGTTGGTGTCCGATCAGAAAGGGCTTTGATCAACTCGTGAATGTCCTCAGCTCGCCAGGCCGTGCATCGCGCCGACAACTTTATAGGCTTCGGAAAGCGCCCCGCTTTCACTCCTTCCCACCAGGACGTCTTGCCGAGTGGAATAACGCTCAACACCTGTGGCAACCGCAAAAAACCTGTTTCTGGAATACCTTGCATGTTATAGCCCCTCTGTTCCAAGGTCACTTGTGCGTATAGTCCTAACAATCTGATCGTCCCCATGCCGGTCGATAACGCACCCTCATTTTAATCATTGTATCAGAAAATGGCCGTTGTGTCCCCACGAAAATGGCTCTGACAGCCAGTTTCCTGTGTCAATAGGTTGTACATTTAGGCAATACATTACACATTTCGTGTGTTGCGCGTAATCAGCGTTTCTCATTCCATCACTCTGCGGCTTTGCTTTGCGCGGCGTGTGACTCGACGATTGTCCGGAAGTTGGATAGAACTATGCTTGCAGCCTCCGTAGGATCGACATTCCAGAGTTTTGCGATCCCTTCAACGGTCTGCTGCACATCGATCGGCAACGCATGTCGGCCATCAACGTCAATAAATGGGCCGTCGGTTTCAGTGAGCAGGCGATCGCGGGGAATCTCCCGAATCAAGTCGCTGCCTTTCTTAGACCTTATCATGGCGGAATTCACGGAAAAATAACAAGCAGCTTCTAGGCCCGGCGAAGTTCACACCTGCTACCGCTAAACCAATGGAGAATTGCAGTACCCGGAAATGAATTCCCAATACAGCCGATCACGTCCGCAGCCGCACGCCGGGAATGGACGGTAAGAATTCTGTCACCGAAGTCAGCGGCGCGTCGGAGAATGGCCTCAAAAATATCTCGCTGCTGCTTCCTAAGCGTCGTATCAGAGGTCACATAGTCCAATCCGATTTCGCCGATATATCTGGTCTCCTCCATTAGTCGAAGGAGATCAGGAAGCTCATGAGAATTCGACGCTACAAGTTCGGGGTGTAGTCCCAAGGCGGCACGAACATGCTTTGTTGGTGTCGCCAGGCGTTGTGTATGCGCGAAGACCGAGGGCGCATTGGTTACCGCAATCGTGTAAACACCACGCGCCTCGCACTCCGAAAGAACCGTTGCCGGCTCCTTATACAGGTCGAGGTGAAAATGTGCATCAACCAACTTCAAAGTGTTCTCGATCATATGGGAAATGGGATACCGAGGAACGTCGCCACCTCGGCCATGCCTCGACGGTAGACGGCGGCAAACGCTTTCGCTTCGTCTGACGGAATGCGACCGCTGCGCAGAATGCGGAACACATCGTGTAGCGGCTTGCTTGCTTTCAATCGTTCAATGCCGATCTTGAAGGCTCGGACATCATGGACGCGATCACTTGAATTTGACGGGGGATTCGCGACGACATCCCAGTCAGGGGCCCGATCGGCAATGCCGGCTGCCTTAAGCGATGCCAGACGAATGATGCACGGCACACAATATCCGCAGTGGTTGCCGGGTGTGGTCTTTGCAAATCGGCCAACAGTGGGATGCGAACAGGACATCGTTAGCGATACCGTCTTGCCAAGCGCGGCTTTGTGCTTGACCTGCGCGAGCATTTCGCCTTTAGTAAGGTGGCGGTATGGGAGGGATAAAGCAACGTTGATCTTCAAGCAGACGAGCAGTTTGCGGAACAGCTCGATATAGTACGGGTGTGTTGTCCGTGTGCTGAGGCTTCCAGTTCTCGCGCTTGTGAGAGGCACGTTCAGTGAAATAAGCCCATTCTCGGGTATGGTGAGAGATGGTTTGGTCTCCATAAGGCTCGCGACGGCAACCCCCATTGCGAGAAACAGGAGCGAGCGTGCCCGCATCGTATTCTCACCCTCGTTTGTATTGCCTCGGTCGGGATGGACAAAGAACGGCACATGGACGATCTGATCGTCAAAGTCCTGGCGCAGAGCATCGATAATGCGCGTCTGGATGGACTTCGTGCTATCGCCCAAGCCGTGATGCGAAACCAGCGCGACGCGTCCGCCCTTTGTCAGAAGGTCAATAGCCCCGATAAGTGAATCCAGACCGCCTGAAAAAAGGCACACAGCGTCTGTGGGATGGGCTGGCTGTTGACGCGGGCACCTTGGCGTCTTCGGCCGCTCGGAACTTGACTTCCCAGTGATCGCCGGTCAGAAAACTGAGCAACTGCAACAGAACGGGACGTGCCTTTGACCACAGACTCACGTTGCTCACTGGAAGGTAAAGCATCAGATCTCGTTTCCATCGATCATCAGTGCGCTTTCGCGGCACACGCAAGTCGGCCGCGTACACGGAGACTGCAAGCCGGACCAAATCTCGGATAACCGGGTGTGGATTCGCGTGAAGCGATTCGGCAAGCACCCGCTCTGTGTCGTTCCCGACGTACCAAGGGCTTGTGGGGTGGTCGAGCGGAATGAGTAGTCTTGCGTCAGACGAGCTGAGCTCTGGGGCATACACATCGGTCGGCCCGACGTTCACGATCAGGTGCCAAATCATCGTTCACCCCCGACCACGGCATAGGCGTCGTTGTAGATTCGGTTTATCAGGTCCTTGCCTTCGGTGCCGCGCCAATCGATCTTCAGCGGGTCTTTCCGCTGAAGGTCCAGTTTTACGGCATCGCGGATGAAGTCCTTCATCCGCCGTTCGACGCGAACTGCCTCCTGTGGCGAAATTGCCTTCTCCTCGATTTTGACGCCCAGATCTCCGAGCCATCGATTATAGATGTAGCTCGCAACCATCGCCTCAACCGCCTTTCCAACGTCGGCGGCTGTCATTGCATCGAGATGGCTTGCGTCCGCACCAGCCCGAATTGTGTCGGCGAACACTTCTTCGAGCGCCTCGGTGCTTGCCTCGCGTGCGGCGACCTCCTCGCGATCCTGCGCGAGCGGGACAAACTGCGTCCGTCACGGCAGCGATGACGCTGTCCAAATCAAGGCCAACGACCGACCCGAGACCAAGGTTCTTGAACGCCTCCGCAAAGCCATTACGACTAACGTCCGAAAGAAACCCAGCGAAGCGTGCCGCCGTATGCCGGCCAGCGGGCGAACTGGTGGATGCGCGTTTCGATCCGCCCAGTGCTTTCACATAACGTTGCGCGGCACGACCCATTCCCCTAGAACCGCTAGATGCGGCGACCCGCCCAAGGCTTCCGGCCGCCTTCGTCCAGCGAGGTTTGCCTATCAGCGGACCGTATGTGCCGGTCTGTGTTGGCTGAAGTGCTGGAGCCGCTGGATGGATCGGTTGTCCGGCGTCGGGTGGGCCTTGGGGAACGGAGCCATCAGCCGGTGGTGCCGATATTGGTTCCGGCTGCGGAACGGAAGGAGCCGGTGCCGGGAGTGCCCAATCCGGGAGCAGTGGCGGCCGATCTTTCATTCCGCCATGTGAAGTTGAAGTGCCCATATTCTGCCCTCCTGTACCTACCGTAGACGTTTGATTGCCGCCGCTGCTGCGTTTCGCAGTTGCAGGTCGATGGCACCGCTTTCCCATCGCTTGAGAAGAGATTCAACCGGCGCCCGTCGGGTCGCGTTGTGGGAAGCAAGTGCAACAACCTTAAG
This sequence comes from Pirellulales bacterium, assembly GCA_963738955.1. Taxonomy (GTDB): domain Bacteria; phylum Planctomycetota; class Planctomycetia; order Pirellulales; family DATAWG01; genus DATAWG01. The sequence goes on from CAVTYW010000026.1 coordinate 208,546, forward strand.
GGGAACATTGAACGGCACTTGTGCATCGGGAAGATTGCTTAGCAGCGTCAGGACTTGGCCGAACATTTCGGGGCGAGCTTCCGGGAACCGCAATAACACGAAGATTGCGGATTTTTCGTCCTCCACACCCTCCTCCGTGCGTGCACGCTCGCTGAGGGCATCGAGCAGTCCGGCCGCATCCGCTCCCGAAAGTTGTTTGAGTTCCTGAAGTCCCGCCCTGCGATATGCCTCACTGTCGCCAATTAGCTTTGCCAGTACCTCCTGTGCGCGGGCAGTTAGTCGTTGCGTCGCGCCAGCCATCGCTCCGACTTTGTCGCGCGAGAAGAAGAAATACTGTTGCAGGTTCTCGTCGGCAAGCGGCGGTTCGCTACGTACCCATTCTTGAATCCATTCCTCGCTCAGCCACAACGGAAGCGATGCCGGTTTGTCTAGTTCCTCGGATTGCTCCGACGGCTCGGTGGGTCTTCGTTTTTCGAGGTGATTTACCCCCAGCCTTATTCTGTCCGTTCTCTGCGGACTCTTCCGCCGTATCAGGGACCGCCGTAGCCGAAGCAACCGTTTGAGTCAGCAATTTCTCTGCAAGTGCCAACTCCTTGGGTTTCCCATCCTGTTTCGCCTGCGCTTCGGCTAGGCTGCGGAACGATTCCGGTCGGAAGCGTTCTAACAACATGAGTTTGGCAGAAACGCGCTGCTTGAGTTCCACGTTCCGCGATTTGGCCATTACCAGCCGGAGCATCAATGTGTTCAGGAACCGTTTGCATTGTCGCGGGTTCCCTGATTCGCGAGCGAACACGGCGGCGATGCGCTGTGCCGTTGCCAAGCTGTCGTCCAAGCCCGCGGGCGTCCGCTCCTTCAGGAGCGCCTGGGCGATCGCACAATTGAAGCGAACGTCCAGAAGGGCGTTCGGGTCGCACTGCACCGCCTGTTTTGCCGCTCGAATCGGCTTCATCGATCCCAGCCAACTTGGCGAAGAGCAGATTGATATACGTTTCCATTTCTCCGCCTGCCGAAGAGGCGGAACATAGACTGGGTACTGGATCAGCTTTTCGAGATAGTCGCTGCCGACCTCGACGAGTTGGCCGGGCAGTTCAGGCAAGCGGCGGCGCACTGCGTACTTCACGAGCCGCTCGTCGGCGCCAAGCACGAACGCCGTCCGTGGAACGAAGAGGAACAGCTTGATCGCTTCGAGCGTCTCCAAGATGGTCTCGGGGTAAGCAGCGATCGAGATTGTCGATGACAACGATTAGTTTCGTGATGCCGGACTCCTTCAACAGTTCCGCAAAGTCTTGTCGGAACTCGCGGATACCGCGACGCATCCCGTCTTCGGACTTTTCCTTGAATTGAGTGGCAATCTCCTCAACGGTCAGCTTGGCGTTGCCTGCTTCTCGCTCAAATCCTTCATCCCTGAGACTGCATCCTTGCCAACGCTCAACATTGCCGCGGGAATCCCGCCGGTGAGATACCCGCAATCGCTGTCCGGCCCACAAACCCCATGACGTGCATGACTTCGATTTGTTTGAGAAGCTTCCAGCCAAGTCGCTTGGCACCCTCTTTGACCTCGGTACTGACGAGTTTGCGAGAGACGATTTCGTCGAGGATCGTACCCATTAACGCGGTCTTTGCGTCGTCAAATCCTTCGAACAACCAGCCGTTAAGAGAGCAGCAGTACGCCTTCCTCTCCCTCAAATCGTTGCGCGATCATCTTCAAGAGGTCGGATTCGCCGCTTCCCCAGTCTCCGTAGACCCCGATTGTTGCCGGCAGCAACGCCTCATTGTTGACGATAGACGCGACGGCCGTCACCAAATGCTCGAATCCAAGCAAGTCAATTTCTGTTTCGTTGTCCGACCACATGTCTGCCCTCCGCCTGCGCCGCCGTGATTCCTGAGGGCCGACGCCGCCCTTGTTGAAGATCAACTTATCGCCGGCCGTGTTTGTGATGAAACGCTTTGAGACGTAATGGTTCGGCCTCGTTCGGCATTCATTAGATTGCCTGTTGTGAGGGGTACAATGGAATCCCCACAGCGGCCCGAAGTCAAACCGGGAAAGTGGATTTGAGGTTATGTG